>JBBSTD010000086.1:0-27725 GCA_038236215.1 Cytophagales bacterium
AAACGTTTAATGACAGAATTACATCGCTCACTTTGAGCAGGTTACTGCTTCGGCTGATGAGCAGGGCGGCAATTTCAGTACCGTCCAGCACCGCCCCGCCCCGCATAGCCAGCCCGATACCCAGGCCCAGAAAGAAGCCACCAAAAATGCGGTGAAAAATCTGGCGGGTGTAAAAGGCGTGACCAATGGCATCACCATCAAACCGGAAGTGAAGGACGCGATTGAAAAAGAGGCCATCGAACAAGCTCTGTTACGGAACTGGTCCATAAACAATCAGGATATTCATGTTAAGGTGGTGGGTAATCGGGTGACGCTCACGGGCATCGTTGATTCCGTCTATCAGCGAAACGAAGCGAGTCGCTTAGCCTGGAATGCACCAGGAGTTTGGTCGGTTGATAACGAACTGGTTATCGAATACGATTATATAGCCGCCTAACAAAAATCGGGAGGAAAATCCTCCCGATTTATTCTCATTTATCCTGCCAGTAGTGTTAGAACTCAGACGCTTGCTCCCGGTATCTGGCACTACCCTTCAACAACTTTATCATGTACAAATCATGGGTTACAGGCGTGGCTCTCGTCCTCCTGAGTGTGTCTGGGGTAGTTGCCCAGGATGCTAAAGAGGTCAGAAAAGCACGTAAAGAAGAGGCTGTTGTTAAGGCCCAAAATGCCGTAGCGGCTGATAAGGTCCACCTGAATAAACTGCGGGACCGGAAAGCCAACGATAAATACAATTACGATAAACAAGGTGTGAAGGCTGACCGAAAAGCAATCCGGAAAGTCGATAAGCGGCTCGTGAAAGACCGGGTAAAAAGAGATGTAGCCAACGTTAAAAAAGTCTTGTAAACCGAATTACTTACTCAGCGTTATGAAAAATCAGGATTGTGCCGTTGCGGTGTACGAAAGCCACGAGTTGGCAGAAAAAGCCATTACGAAACTCCAGAAGGCAGGTTATAGCATGAATAAACTGTCGATTATTGGAAAAGACTACCATACGGATGAAAACGTTGTCGGTTATTTCAACATCGGCGACCGCATGAAGAAATGGGGTGGACAGGGTGCGTTCTGGGGTGGTATATGGGGCCTGCTCTTTGGCTCGGCTTTTTTTGTAATTCCGGGTATTGGCCCCCTGCTGATTGCCGGTCCCTTTGTCGCATCGCTCGTTGCCGGGCTTGAAGGAGCCGTGGCAGTAGGTGGTCTGAGCGCGCTGGGCGCTGCTTTGGTAAGCGTGGGTATCCCCAAAGACAGTATAATCCAGTACGAAACAGAGGTTAAAGCGGGCAAATTCGTACTGATTGCCCATGGCACAGCCGATGAAGTCGACAATGCCAAAGAGACACTGGGTATGGAACCTGCGAAAGTACTGTCCGGCCTTTAATCAGGCTTGATGTTGATTTTGTGTTTGGGAATAACCTACTTAGCCAGCTACACACTACACTAACACCCTTATTATCAACTACTTATTAGTAAATCTCTTTATAATAAAGTTAGTTCTTTAGCCAATACATCCTGAACCCTTCTCCGCCCCTGTCTTGCTTTCTAAGCTGCCGCTTCAATGACTCAGTTCGACATAGACTACAACACGCAGGTTCATCAGCGGTTTACGGCTAATTGCCTTTCTCTAAAGAACAAGATACTTGCCTTACGAGCCAGAAACGATCAAATTTCTCGTGGATTGCAATCTTCCCTGGAAAAGGGCAAAGCGCTTCATGATCAGTGGCTGGTTATCCTGAACAGCCACTGATCAGCCCGTTCAAATCAGGTAGCGACTTTGCTAACGCTATACAGGCAATTTGCCCGTGCCGTACGATTCGAAAAGGACTTGTGGTGCTGTTGGTTAATCAAAAATAAAAGCACGACAAGTCCTTTTCTTCTGATCTGATTTTAAGCGCAGCCTTACACCAATTCGGCTAATGCACCTACAGTAAATCCTTTCATTTCATCCGTTCGATTCTCGTGGATTTTCTGTACCCATTGTGGATCGGCCAGCAAGGGTCTACCCACGGCTGCCAGATCGAAGTCACCCCGGTCAAACCGGCGAAGTAACTCGTCGAGGGACGAGTGTTGTGCGCCTTCACCCCGGAAGGAGGCCAGAAACTCCCCGTTCAGCCCTATCGAGCCCACGGTGATGGTGGCTTTGCCGGTTACTTTTTTGGCCCATCCGGCAAAATTCAGGTCAGACCCATCAAATTCGGCGTCCCCGAAACGACGCTGCGAACAGTGGAAAATATCCACGCCAGCATCGGCCAATGGCTGAAGCCAGTCTTCCATTTCCTGGGGTGTCTTCGCTAGTTTGTACGTATAATCCTGGGTTTTCCACTGCGATAAGCGAAGAATAACCGCAAAATCGTCGCCCACTTGCCGTCTTACTTCCTGCACAACCTCCAGCGCAAAGCGATTGCGCTCAGCCAGCGTTTTGCCGCCGTATTTATCCGTCCGGCTGTTAGTGCCATCCCAGAAAAACTGGTCAATCAGGTAGCTATGGGCGCCATGAATTTCGACACAATCGAACCCGAGACGTTTGGCATCGGCAGCCGCCTGACCGTAAGCCGCAATTGTATCGGCGATGTCCGATTCAGTCATGGGTTGGCCATTGACCAGGTCGGGCTTCAGCAAACCGGATGGTCCTTCAAACGGACCTGACGGTAACCACCCCGACTGATGGGTAGTCATCACCCCCATGTGCCAGATCTGGGGCCCCATCTGCCCACCGGCACGGTGTACGTCGGAAATTACCTGCTGCCACCCAGCCAGCGCTTTTTGTCCATAAAAATGGGGGATGTTAGGGTCGTTGGATGACGCAACACGGTCGATTACGGTACCCTCAGAAAGAATCAGGCCGACTTCGGCAGCGGCTCGTTTGCGGTAATACTCGGCGACATCAGCACCGGGAATGCCATTCGGTGAAAACGAACGGGTCATGGGCGCCATCACAATTCGATTTCTCAAATTCAGTGATTTGAGCTGAAATGGCTTAAATAATGGATTTTCCTGCATGGTCATTTACGCGTGTTTGGTACGTTTTACTGTTGATGATCTGTTCATTGGAAAATCGAAAAATGCCGATATGCGGTAGCAAAAAAATAGCCGCCTGCTTCCGTTTCCCTATATGTCCTGCTGAATGAATTGTTTGAAGGCGTTAATCCCTTCGTCGTTCCGTTTATAGTACGTCCACTGACCAATGCGGGTGGCCGTCACCAGCCCCACCCGTTGAAGCAGGGATAAATACTCCGAAACGGTCGATTGATTGAGCCCGCACTTGGCTTGAATTTGTCCCACGCATAGGCCAGCCTCCTTCAATTCGCCAAAATCCTGCACAGGAAAGTGCGTTTCCGGTTCTTTGAGCCAGGTCAGTATTTGTAACCGGGTTTTGTTTGACAGTGCTTTGATAACGTCTACCTGAGTCATGGCGCAAGCATATCGGCAATTATCGATATTCCCATATTTAACACAGTACATTCCTGTTTGAGTTCAGGGGAAAGGCTAAAAGTTCACGCATTTTATTGGCTGACAACTACTGCGACGAAACGCTTGCCACAAGCCGAAAAAGATAGTACTTTCCGTTGACCTGTCCAGATGGGTAGGTGTTGGGGCCACCCAAAGAAGCTTCCATACAGATGGACGCCCGGCTGGACATTATCTGTATGGAAGCTTCTTTGGGTGTTTCATTATCAATCCGGCATAAGCCCTTATTGAATCCCAAGCCTTAGGATGTATTATGCAGGCTGAAGCTGACGCTGGTGGTTGAGCCACTCCACTAACGGATCGACATCGGCGGCATTGAAAAGTTCGGTGCTGGTCATGGTGGCCGCAGTACCACAGGCGACACCCAGGCGAATCATATCGGCATAGGATTGCCCCTTCGAGAGCGCATGGACCATCCCCCCTACCAGGCTGTCGCCGGTGTAGGCCGTACTGATTTGCTTTACGGGTGGTGCCTGCACGTAGTCCTGCCCATCAGCCGTGACCAGCATGGCCCCCCGTGCTCCCAGCGAAACGACGACGACCTCGCACTTGTTCTGGTGAATCAGCTCCAGTGCTATCTCACCAATGTGCTCCGTTTCGAGTTTTTCCACGCCCGCTAACTCTGCCAGTTCACCCAGATTTGGCTTAATCATAAATACCCCTTCATCCAGGGCGGCCCGCAGGGGTTCTCCAGCCGTATCAAGAATCAGCCGAAATTGCCTGGTATTGGCAATTCGGGCGATCTGCGCGTAGAAATCGGTTGGTAGACCCAGAGGAAGGCTGCCGCTAACAACCAGGTAGTCAATGGGGGTAGATAGCGTTTCCAGGCTGGCCAAACAGGCAGCCGCTTCGCCGGGGCTGAGTGTCGGGCCGGGCGTGCAGAGTCGAAATTGCTGACCGGCTATCGTTTCTGTAATCGAGAAACTTTCCCGGATTGGCTCCGCAATACCGATAATCTGGAAGGGGATACCGGCGGTTTCCATTAAGTTCTGCAACGTAAGGCCCGTTGTCCCACCAGAGGTGAATAGTGCCATCGATTGGCCATTTAGGCGTTGAATGGCTCTGGAAACATTGATTCCCCCTCCTCCTGCATCCCGGCAGGGTTGGGAACAACGCAGTCGATGCTCAGGCGTCAATCGGTCAACCGTTAAACTGATATCTACTGCCGGGTTAAGCGTGAGTGTGACGATCATGAGAGTAGTGTTTTGGGTACTACAAAGCAACAGATTCAGCACGTCCTTACCTATGACGATGGATAGTGAACACCCTGATTATCATCAGGTATCGCTTGCTTCCTGTATAAATTACGTACCTGAGGCAGCAGGGCACAAATGATAAGAATGACCGCAAAAAACATATAGAAACTATGCAGCCAGTGCACTGCCTGGAGGAACATCATTTCGATTTGCAGCCAGAAGATAAGCGTAAAGGCGCAGTACAGGCAATAGGTCCAGGGCCAGTGCATATCGCTGAACATGTTGAACCGCTCCGCCAATAGGCTGTCCCGTTTTTTCAGTAACCCATACCCAACCAGACAGGGAGCTATCCCAAGCAACGAAAACAAGATCAGGCCGGGGATGAGAAAGCTGTCGAATGGTGAGAACCGAAGTATCGACAACGGCATCCCCATCAGTTTACCGCTGGGTGAAACGATTAGGATACCCCCTCCGCCCAGGGCACCCAGGCCAAGAAAGAAAAGTAAGCCGGGAAGGATATTTCGTGCTGTTTTCAGGCCCATAAATCTTATGTCGTTCTGTATGTCGTTGTGATGTTCGTCAGGCTTCCCGTAGCCCGAAAATTCGTCGGATTACTATCAGGCCATCAGCAAGCGGTAGATCAATAAACTACTAGCGAGGCCGAACAGCGTGGTGTAAATTAGTTTGGTGTACCTGGCTAACCAATTGGGTAAGTAGATATCGAAATTATCGTTGGTAGCGTCTGAATACGTTCGTGCCATCAACGTCAGAGGGCATGTCCAGTTGAACGCGATTAAAACGATGCCTTCCGTCAGGACAAGACCCACGCAAACCCACACCCATACGTCAATCGTGTTGGTGATACCCGCGTAGAACAGATAGAAAATAACTACATTGAAGAATACCCAAATCGCCGTGTGGCTGATTTTGATAAAGATGAGCCTGGTCATTAGTTATTTTTTGTTATTCACTACGTTTGGCATTCAGCCCCGCCCGTCCGCCGATTAGTCCTGCGTTGAATAGTCTAAAGAACGCGGAAAAGTGTACCGTCAGGCTTGCCGAATCGCCCGAAGCTGTCGGCTGACCCACACCACTACGACAGGGAAAATCCCCGATCCAATGAGCAATAGCAGTGCCTTTCCGTCAATTGGCTGTAGAGACAGCGCCAGGTGGAGAAACGGTACGTAATACGTGAGTAGTAACAGCCCCACGCACAGCAACAGGGCCATCCAGACGTACTTGTTACGGGTAATTTCGTTGGTAAACAGCGATGCTTTTTTGCCCGAATACAGGTTAAAAACGTGGAGCAACTGCGTCCAGCACAGCGAGTAAAACGCCAGCGTACTGCACTGAGCCGCCGTGTAGCCCCACTGCCAGCGCGCATAGGCATAAACTCCCAATACCGCGATGGTGATGACAACCGCATAAAAGACCACCCGGCGCCAGTCGGACCGGCTGAGTAATGGACTGTTGGGCGTACGGGGAGGACGTTGCATCAACACGCCATTTTCGCGGCCAACGCCTAGGGCCAGTGCCGGAAATACGTCCGTAATGATGTTGACAAATAAGATTTGCAGGGGTAAAAGCGGATTTCCCAACCCGATCAGCCCGGCCAGGGCCACCACAAAAATCTCGCTCAGATTGCAGGATAACAAAAAGACCACAAACTTGTGGATGTTCTCAAAAATCACCCGCCCCTGCCCAATAGCCCGCACCACCGACGCAAATGAATCGTCTTTAAGCACCAGATCAGCCGCTTCGGCAGCTACCTGCGTACCCCGTAACCCCATGGCAATGCCAATGTCTGCCTTTTTCAACGCCGGGGCATCATTGACACCGTCGCCAATCATCCCGACTACGTTGTTCTGTTGCTGGTAAAAATCAATCAGGGACAGTTTCTGGGCTGGACTGACGCGGGCGAATACCCGGCATTCCAGTAGCTGGTCGCGTTCGGTGGGGGTGAGCTGGTCGGCGGGTTTGAGTTGTTTTCCCGTCATCGTCAGCGTATCATCCGGCTCGACGAGCTGTACCTGATGGGCAATGGTGAGTGCGGTGGTCGGGTGATCGCCGGTGACCATCACCACCCGGATGCCCGCCTTTCGGCACGCTTTCAGGGAGGGGATAATAGTCAGCCGGGGTGGGTCCAGAAAACCGATCAGACCCGCAAACGTCAGGTCGCCATCGGCGAAAGTGGTGTCGTCGGGTCTCTCCGTCAACTCCTGGTAGGCGAACGCCAGCGTTCGCAGGCCCTTTTTCGCCATCGCTTCGGCCCGGTGCTGCTGCCGGGTACGTTGCTCGACGGTCAGTGCCGGGCAGTGGAGAATCAGCTCGGCCAATGCTCCCTTGACGGCAACGAAGTACCCGGTTTCGCTTTGGTGCAGCGTCGCCATCCGGCGGGTGTCGGCACTAAACGCCTGCTCGGCCAGGCGCGGGCAGGCGGAACGAAGGTGCCCCGGCTGTTGTCTGTCACTGATGGCTAACTTGAGCAGGGCGACTTCAATCGGATCGCCCAGTTCCCGGTAGGCATCACCTTCCAGTGTGACTTCCGCGTTATTGCACAGTACCCCCAGTTGAACCAATCGGGAAAAGGAATCTGTCGCCGACAAAGTGGATTCTCCCCCAGCAATTACCAGGGAGGGCGGCTGTATGGCCGCTTTTACTTCGACGTATGTATCGAACTCTTCGCCCGGCAATTGCAGGCTAAAGACCTCAATTCGGTTTTCGGTCAGCGTCCCCGTTTTATCGGTGAAGATAATGTTGGTTTCCCCCAGGGTACTGACCGCCGAAAGCCGTTTGACCAGCACCTTGTGCTTGGCCAGCCGCATCATCCCATAAGCCAACGCAATGGTAGCAACCACCGCCATCCCTTCCGGAATGGCGGCAATGGCCAGCGCAATGGCTGTCTCGACCAGAAGCACCGTGGGGTCGCCCCGAAACAGGCCCAGCACGACAAACAGGGCAGACAGAGCGAGCGTAATACCGATGAGTATCTTTGAGAGGCCATTTAGTTTCTCTTGCAGGGGCGTTATGCCGGGCTGGGCCTGCCCGACCAGTTGGCTGATTTTACCGAGCTGGGTATTCCGGCCAACGGCGGTTACGATGGCTCGCCCCGTTCCGGCGGTAATGGCCGTCCCCTTAAAAAGCCGGTTGTGCTGATCGCCCAACGGGGCATCGGGTGCGGTGGGTTCAATCGTTTTTCTGACCGGCAGCGACTCGCCCGTCAGTGTAGACTCGTCCACCTCCAGTTGGTGAACATCCATCAATTCGGCATCCGCCACCACCAGCTCACCGGCTTCTACCAGCAACAGGTCGCCGGGGGTGACAGCCTCCGACGAAATTGCCTGCACCTGCCCGTCGCGCATGACGCGGGCCTGAGCCGTGTCCAGGTGACGCAGGGCCTGCATCGACTGACGCGCGTTCCATTCCAGCACGAAGCCGATCCCCGTGTTGATGGCCAGCACGACTAGAATCGCATACCCGTCTCCTGAGTCGCCCAGGGCGAATGACAGCCCGGCCGCCACCGCCAGCACCCCAACGAGCAGGCTTTTAAACTGGCGTAGCAGCAAAACAGTCCAGCTTTCCGGCTGAACTGTTTCCAGGACATT
The DNA here is from genome assembly GCA_038236215.1 of Cytophagales bacterium. Classification (GTDB taxonomy): domain Bacteria; phylum Bacteroidota; class Bacteroidia; order Cytophagales; family Spirosomataceae; genus Spirosoma. The sequence goes on from JBBSTD010000086.1 coordinate 8,267, forward strand.
GGGCCCGTTGTCGATCAGGCGTTGCCGGGCTTCGGCTGCCGTGAGTCCCTTGTGTTGGTAGTACCGGTGGGTACGGGCCTGTTGGATAGGATTGGCGTCCGTCATCATGATAAAGTGGGTAATTATAATTTCGTCTGCCACCGGCTATATATTTCCCGATAGACCTGTATGGCACCGGCATCGTCGATATCCAGTACGTTGTAGGTAATCAAAATGGGTATCTTTTTAGGCAGTGCTACCGTTTTGGGGCTGCCGTTTACGGGGCAAGTCGTCAGGTAGTCATCGGTAAAGCGGGTGTAGCCAAGCAGCAGGTTCGCCAGTTCAGTGGGCTTTTCGACCCGAATGCAGCCATGGCTTAAAAATCGCTCCTCCCGCGCAAAAAGCTGCCGGGCATTAGTGTCGTGCAGGTAAATGTCGTACGGGCTGGTCACGTTGAACTTCAGTAGACCCAGCGCGTTATCACAGCCCGTCGATTGCCGAAGTCGGTACGGAAATGATTGTATGGTTGCTGCCCAGTTTACCCGTTCGGGGGCAACAACCTGCCCCTTGGCGTCGATCACCTGTAGGTTCATGGCGTCCAGCGTAGCCGCCGGGTTTCGCCGGATTTTGGGCAGTAACTCCCGGACCATGATGGAGCGGGGCACGTTCCAGTAGGGGTAAACGACCACGCTGGGCACAAAAGCCGTAAAATTCGGGGTTGGGGTGTCTGGTTTGCCCAGAATAATCCGGCTGCTGAGCAGGGTATTCCCCTGCCGGTCAACAACCCGCAACGTGGCCGAGGGAATATTGATCAGAATGCGTTTGTCGGAGGAAAAGCGGTTGAGCCAGCGGTAAGTATTCAGTGTTTCCTGCACCTGTTCGATGGTCAGCGAATCGCCCATGTAATCATCAACCAGACAGCGCATGCAGTAAGCGGTTAACTGACGGTACTTCCGGTCGTGCGATTCCAGTGAATCCAACAGCGAACCCCACTCGGCTCCCGCCATAAACTGGTACACGAGTCGGTTGATTCGAGTGGTATCGAGTTGCTGCGGTACGCCCTGATAGCTCATGTGAGTGGGTGTGTGGCCGTAAACGACCTCCGTAAAATAGCGCGTCAGGCAGATTGTGTCCGGGTTGGGACACAATTTACTCATGGACGCATCAACGGCCCCAATCGACTGGGCATAGTTACTCAGCCGTTCCCAGTTGGTAGTCGATTGCGCATCGACGTTGATCGATAGCAGGAACAAAAGCGAATAGAGCAGAACGTAGCGCATGGAATTAAAGTGGTTGAACAGGTGAATTGCTCCTTCTACAAAGGTGCGGTCTGGCAGTTTGCAAACGCCTGATAGTAATCAGTTGGTCACTACAAATCAATCAGTTCCGGGCCTGACCATGGTCATGTTCCAGCCTGTACAAACAACCTATTTTTGCTAAACAACCGCCAAAACATCTACGTACATGAAAACGATTGCTGTTGCCACCGATCTTACACCGAATGGAAATCAGGCCGCCCATTTTGCGATACAACTCGCCCACGCCCAACAGGCTGATTTGCTCCTGATCAATGTGTTCCATTTCTGGCCGCTGAATCCCGCTGAAACAGGCGGTGATTTTTCGCTCAGCGCTGATGCCATGCACGACGACAGCCAGCGGGCACTAAAACACCTGGCCAGTGAGCTGCATGGACGTTACGGCAGTGAGGTGGCGATTCGTTGCCTGACCCGTCAGGGGCATCCCATACCCGCCATTCTGGAGACCGCCCAGGCTGAGCATGTCGATCTGCTGGTTATGTCTACCGTTGGGTCAGCCCCGCAAAGTGCCCAGATAATGGGAAGCGTAGCCTCCGACATGGTGCCCAAGACCCACGTCCCGTTGCTGCTCGTTCCACCATCGACGGAGTATTCCGCCATTAATAATGTCGTACTGGGCATTGACCTCGATCTCCCACCCGATGCTGTTGTCTTCGATACGACCCTCAACTTTGCCAGGCAGTTTGGCTGCGCGGTCGATGTGCTTTGTATTCACGATAATCCGTCGGATACGGAGGTTCAACATCGGGCCGAGCATATCCGCCATCTGATGGCGACCGTCCCGCATACGCTAACCATCCTGCCCGGTTCAGAGGTTTATGACCTGCTCCTGACGTTTGCCCACCGGAACAAAGCGGACCTGATTATGATGTTACCGCAGGCGCATAACTGGTTCCGGCAGATTTTTGTGGATGGTGAAACGCAGCGCATAGCCCGGTTAACGGATATTCCGCTGTTAGCCATTGTCTGATGGTGCGCGGGTAATCTCCGGACTCAGTCTGCCCGTACCGGCAGGTGAAGAAAACAGGCCCTGTCACCACACGTGACTTTTACTCCCTCCCCTTCACTACTCTCGTAGGGGTTTTAAAAATCGTATTTAAGCTGGTCGAAACTTGGGCCTTCTACCCCTAAATAGGGATTCCATCCATTCACGTAAAGCCCCTGCGAGCCTAGCCCCTTCCCCCTTTCAGTTTCTTTAATTTGTCTTATTGACAGATGAAATAGACTTTAGATAGGATGAATTAACCATCTGACTGAATTCTTCATTTTTTGTTTGGAAGTGTCGAACGTATACTGCTGTTTTGTAAAACCTATTTAACCAATAGACTTTAAGTACTAATAGTCTATCTACAACCGGGAGAATAGGGAGAATTAAAAAAAACGCAATACGAAGCAGTATTACGCACGAGTACTACCAGACACAGTTAAAAATGAAACGAATTTTAAAGGCCGCTTTTTTACTGGCGGGAATTAGTAGTCCCGTACTTTTATCCGCTCAAAATGCCCCTATAATCAATGCCAGCGTATCAGGAAAAGTTATTGATGCCCGCACGAATGAGCTATTGATTGGCGCAACAGTAATCATTAAAGGAACAACCAACGGCGGTCCAACCAATGCCGACGGAGAGTTCAAGCTACTCACTGGTCAAAAACTTCCCTTCGTGGTTGTTGCATCCTTTGTGGGTTATCAGACAAAAGAAGTTGTCGTAAATACGGATACCATAGAAATCAAACTAGACGAGGGATCGAATCAGCTATCCGATGTCGTCATCACTTCCCGGCGTCGTCAGGAATCGGCGCAGGATGTCCCCATCCCCATCTCGGTGATAAGTGGCAGCCGTGCTGAAGATGCTGGCGCCTTCAACGTGAACCGATTGAAAGAACTAGTGCCTTCCGTGCAGTTATATTCGTCCAATCCCCGAAACACAACGCTTAATATTCGTGGCATAGGCTCTACGTATGGATTGACAAACGATGGTATTGATCCGGGGGTCGGATTTTATGTAGATGGCGTTTACTACGCCCGTCCAGCTGCAACAGCGCTCGATTTCATCGATATTGAACAGGTAGAAGTGTTGAGAGGCCCTCAGGGAACGCTGTATGGTAAAAATACAACGGCGGGGGCCTTCAACATCACAACGCGCCCGGCCGGTTTCACCCCCGGTGGAAGTTTTGAACTGAGTTATGGCAATTATGGCTACATCCAGGCTAAAGCGTCACTCACGGGGCCACTGAGTAAGAAACTGGCCGCCAGGGTGTCGTTTACGGGTACCCAACGGAACGGAATCTTTTACAACGTACATACCCAACTTCCAATTAATGACCTCAACAACAGTGGTGTGCGGGCGCAATTCCTGTATACCCCCAGCGACAATGTCAGGATTACGTTGATTGGCGATGTATCTGCGCAAAAACCGAGTGGGTATGGGTATCCGGTAGCCGGTGTTGTGCCCACCAAACGAGCAGCCTATCGCCAATTCGATGCTATCATTGCCGATTTAAACTACAAACTCCCTTATTCAAGTGCTTTCGAACGGATCGTTGACCTGGATACGCCCTCAAAAGCCGATAATAACCTTGGCGGCCTATCACTGAATGCAGACATTAAACTGGGGAACGGTACGCTAACCGCTACAACGGCCTGGCGTCACTGGCAATGGACTCCGCTGAATGACCGCGACTATATCGGTTTACCCGTCTTTACACTTTCATCAGGCAACTCGGTTCATGATCAGTGGTCGCAGGAAATACGATACTCCGGCAAAATTTCATCCCAATTAAGCGGTGTTGCTGGCTTATTCGGTCTTTGGCAGGATCTACAATCTGACCCCGTACAAACAGAAGAGAGCGGCTCTGCCCAATGGCGTTTTGCCCAAAGTTCCACCAGCCCCCTCTGGAAAACGCCCGGTCTATTCGATAACTTCGGCATCCGCACAACTAATAGAATCCAGAGTACAGGCTTAGCGGTTTTCGGACAACTTGACTGGGCTGTAACCGACAAAATCCACGTTTTACCCGGTTTACGGTATAATTACGACAGGAAGGCAGCCAGCTATAAACGCGAAACCTACGGGGGTCTACAAACAACCGACCCCGCTTTACTCGCCCTGAAAAACGCAGTTTATACGAATCAGGCGTTCGAAACCGACCTATCAGCCGATAATTTATCCGGACAGATTACCCTGCAGTATAGAGCTGGGCGTGCAATCAACGCCTTCGGAACCTATGCCAGAAGCTACAAACCCGTTGGGATTAACATTGGCGGATTACCAACGGACAATGGGCAGGTATTACTTGACCTGGCCAGAGTAAAGCCCGAGTCGGTGAACCACATCGAATTTGGTCTGAAAACAAAACCATCCCCCAACGCTACCCTGAATCTGGTCGTTTATAACACAGAAATCAGAGACTTTCAGACACAGGTTCAAACGCCGGAGCCAGGCGTGAACAGAGGCTACCTGGCCAATGCGGAGAAAGTGCGGGTTATGGGGATTGAGGTAGACGGAAATGTACGGGTAGCCAATCGGTTAACCCTGAACGCAGCCGTTGCCTACACGGATGGCAAGTACGTATCATTCAAAAATGCGCCGGTGCCGCTCGAAGAAACGGGAGGGGAACAGGCCTTCAAAGATATTTCGGGCGGGGTGTTGCCCGGTATTTCAACATGGTCGGGTTCAGTAGGTGGCGAGGTAATCGCTGGTGGACAGTTCATCGGTTTAAACGGAAATTACTTTGCAGCGGCAGATGGCTTCTATCGCTCGTCATTTTCGTCGAGTCCATCACCGTCTGCCTATTTGAACATCGATGGCTACTCGCTGGTAAACGGCCGGATTGGTTTTAGAGCTTCCAATGGAATTTCGATTTTTATCTGGGGTAGAAACCTGTTCAACACAAACTATTACGAGCAGTTACTGGCGGCTCCCGGAAATGCCGGCCATTATGCTGGTATTGTAGGCGATCCCAGAACATACGGCACCACGCTGCGGTACACGTTTTAATGGGGAGAGGAGCAACTATAGCCTATTGGATAGATTCATAAGCTGATTGTTTACGCTAAAAAGCTGAAGCTGCCTAAACGTTCAAATGGGCCCCTGTTTGGCGGCTTTTGTATCTTGAACGTCTACGTCCGGGATACAAAAGCCGCGTCATTCAATCAAATTCCCTAACGTTTACACAGCTTCGCTGTCAATAAAGTATAGGCCTATTGTAGTCGATGTCCGTAATCTCCCACTGGAAATAGGTAAAATCACCCGTGGGAAGTTTCCAGATCACATCCCCTTTTACCGGAATCAGTACGCCCTGCATCTGTTTCCAGGCGCGTATGGGTCTGTACCAGGTTTCCAGTTTACCCTCCTTTCCGCCACCATAATACCGTTTGGCGGTACACCCCGTTAACCGGTGCCGGGCATCGAACGAAAACACCGCCGTTGCCGTCAGTCCCCCGTCGGTCATTGTCGCCTGCGCATGACTGTCGTCGATGGCCTGCCAGGTAATGTATGGGCTAAGCATGGCGGAAGGAAAAAAACACATCTCGCTCAGGTAGCGCAGCATGGCTCCCAGATTAATTTTCGCATCCGCAGCATCGACAACGGATACGACCGACAAAGCTTTGATGAGCATCCGGCCCTTGCCTTCGGCGTACGAGTCGTGACCAATCAGCGGTAGAAACCCCATCATCTGTACGTTGGCATCCCAGACGAAGCCCGGCACATCGACGCCATAATACTGTACGGCCTCAACGGGCATCCACGCCCCGGTGGGGCTGGTACGCATCAGACCCCGTTGCCGCAACCGAACCGTATGCACCTGTTCTTTCCCTACGACGCCCGATGCCATCAGCCACTGACGAACCGGTGTTGGTAATCCGGCCAGTCTATCGGGCGTAACCAGCGTTTTATCCAAGGGTGATTGGTGCAGCAGTTTCCGGGCGTCGGTATCTGCCTGTTGCGCGAATTGGAGCCGGGCATACGTTAGGGCCACTACCACCGCAATAAGTACATTGGCAACGGTGCCCGCTTTGGCGTCGGGCCAGTGCAGGATGATGAGTGCCTGCGAGAGGACAATACTGCCGAGTGCAACTGCCATCCACCAGTCGTGGCGGAGCCCATAGGCGACCAGTGCCAGCCCGAATCCTAAGCAAGCCAGCAACCAGCACAATCCGAGCAGTTTAGACGTACTTTCCGAAACTGGAATCAGCGTTTTGTCCGTCATCTGAGGGATAGTAGCCATATGCCACTGACTCAGGAAACCCAGTAAATGAATGAGTCCGTGCAATAACAACAGAAACGAGAATAGGTAACGGAGCACGGCGATGGGTAAGTAACCATTCAGTGTACGACCAGAAGGCTACTCATTGCGGAGAAGCCTTCTGGATGCCTGGGAAAATGCGTTGGATGGGGCTAACAGTCTACGTACGGCATGGGTGGACGTACGCTAAAGAGAAACGGAATGGGGAGGAGTGGTTGAGGGAACCTTCTGGCCAAAATGATGGGGCTGAACAAAGCAACAGGTGTTATCCTTTAGCCGGGCTGGCTCCCAGGTCGGGCCACTACCGAACAGTTCATGGTGTACCCAGATGGTTTCGCCCTGATGAATCGGGCCGGTTTCGGTCCTGCTATGATCAGCGGGATCACTCACCCAGACCGTATCCTGGGTAGCCTGACAGGGCAAGGTAAATTCGTCAGTAGCCCATTCCAGTTGACTTTTATGTACCATAGTTTATTTCGTAAACAAGCGAATGAACAAGGCGGTAGTTGCCTGAATCCGTGCTGCTGTGTTGGAGTCTGTAAAGCTGAGCGATTATTCGCCGGGGAACTATGATAAGGGTCAGTCGGACGGGTGCTTCTTATCAGGCTTTCCGCTGCCCGCGCCATCGTCACCCCACCACAACGGCATCGGCGGGCAGGCGTTCCTGCTCCAGGTATGTCAGGTTATTGAGCGTTGTGTGAGCAATCTGCTCCATCGCTTCGTGGGTGAGAAACCCCTGATGTGACGTGACCAGTACATTTGGGGAGTGCGTCAGCGTATTCAGGTCGGTATCCGGCATTGGTTTATCAGACCAGTCACTGAAGAAGAATTCATCTTCCAGTTCGTACACATCTATACCCAGTGCCCCCAGGTGGCCACTATCCAACGCCGACAGAATGGCGGGCGTATCTAGCAAACCACCCCGACTGGTGTTGATCAGGTAGGCGCCGGGTTTCATTTGGGCCAGCGCGGCAGCATCCATCAAATGGTGCGTTTCGGGCGTGAGCGGACAGTGCAGGGAGATAACATCCGCTTCGGACAGTAACTCATCTATCGGCAGATACTCCACGCCAAGTTCCTGCAAAACCGCCGATTTTACCTTGTCATAGGCCAGCACCCGGCAACCAAAACCGAGCATGATGCGGGCAAAGGCCTGACCGATTTTTCCGGTACCAATTACCCCAATCCGCTTCCCATAGACATCAAATCCCATCAGGCCATCGAGCGTAAAATTATTCTGGCTGGTCCGCTGGTGAGCCAGGTGCGTCTTCCGGTTTAGCGTCATTAGCAGTGCTACCGCGTGTTCAGCAACGGAATGGGGCGAGTACGTGGGTACGCGTAAAATACGAATCCCCAGCTCTTTGGCCGTTCCCAGATCAACCTGATTATAGCCCGTACACCGCAGCGCCACGACCCGGATTCCCTGACCAGCCAGTGCCTGTAAAGTAGGACGCGTGAGGTGATCATTCACAAAAACGCACACCGCCTGATGCCCGGCTGCCAGCGAAACGGTTTCCGGCGTAAGCGTCTGGGGCAGAAACGTGAGCTGATGCCGGTGATTGCTATTGGCAGCTTCCAGGAAAGGTTGTTCGTAAGGTTGGCAGCTAAAGAAAGCGATGGTCATACATAGGTCAGGCTGGTGATTCTATACAGGTAATGACTCAAAGGTAAACCAGTCGGCTGTGCGCCCCTATGATAGCGGTCACCGACGGGCATGACAGTTGCCGGGTTTATGTATTGCCAGCCTTCCGTTGGCTGAAGCCAACGGCAACAGTTGTGAAGTCCCGGCGGGACTTTTTGTTTATTGCCGTTGGCTTCAGCCAACGGAAAGCGTAACATCAGTTACTGAATAGAGCTGACGAATTACGAGCCAGATCAAAGTCGCTTCCGGTAAAGCATCACATCCAGACCTGATGTTCGTCATTGGCTGCCCATAGCAGGTTACCGAGGTTTGTGACTGATATCAGCTGATTCTGAAAAACCACAATCAGAGAGAACATACGATGAAAGTAAACCAGCAGCCAGCACGAGAACTGGCAATCACAACCCTCTTTGTCGACATTGGTGGCGTCGTGCTGACCAATGGCTGGGGGCACGAATCCCGTAAACTGGCGGCTGAGACGTTCGGTCTGAATCTGGCGGAACTGGAAGAGCGGCACCACCTGACGTTCGACACCTATGAGGTGGGCAAACTCACCCTGAAAGAGTACCTCAGCCGGGTCGTCTTCTACGAATCCCGGTCGTTTACGATGGACACCTTCCGGGATTTTATGTTTGCGCAGTCTCGGCCGTACCCGGATATGATTGACCTGATTAAACAGCTAAAAGAAACCTATCTGCTGAAAATAGCGGTGGTGAGCAATGAAGGCCGGGAACTGAATGCGCACCGGATTGAGACCTTCTGGTTAACGGAATTTGTGGACTTCTTCATTTCATCTTCCTTCGTCCATTTCCGAAAACCCGACGCCGACATCTTCCGGATCGCGCTCGACATTGCCCAAGTCCCTCCCGGACAGGTGCTATACATCGACGATCAACCCATGTTTGTGAGCGTGGCCGAAGGACTGGGTATTCAGGGAATTTGCCATGTCGATTATACCTCTACCTGCGCCAAACTGGCTTCGGTTGGTTTAATTCCTGACAACCATACCATGTTGACATGAGCCAAAAGAATCAATATATTCTTACAATTAACGGCGGCTCATCGAGCATCAAGTTTGCGATCTATGGAGGAGGGAAGTCGCTGACCAGGAAACTCTCGGGCCACATCGACCGGATTGGCCAGGCGAATACCAAATTAACGTTCACCGACGCGGTTACCCGCGAGCCAGACGCCATACCGGTAGATGCCCATGATTTTGCGTCGGCAGCGAATTCGCTGATTGACTGGCTCGAAAAACAACCGATTTTCAACCGTATCAACGCCGTGGGCCACCGGGTCGTACACGGCATGGAGCATACCGAGCCCGAACGGATTACCCCCAAACTGATCGCCGAACTTCGACGGATCAGTGCCTATGATCCCGATCACCTGCCCGCCGAAATCAAGCTGATCGACATCATTCAGAAGCGGCACCCGAAACTGCCTCAGATAGCCTGTTTCGACACGGCTTTTCACCGCACTATGCCACGCGTGGCCCAGTTACTGCCCATTCCCCGGCGGTTCGATGCGAAAGGCATCCGGCGCTATGGGTTTCATGGCCTGTCCTATGCCTATCTGCTGGAAGAGCTCGCCCGGCTGGCTGGCGACGAGATTGCGCACGGGCGGGTTATTCTGGCCCATCTGGGCAGTGGGGCAAGTTTGGCGGCCGTTCAGAACGGCAAAAGTATGGATACGAGTATGGGGTTTACACCCACCGGTGGGGTGCCGATGAGCACCCGAACGGGCGACCTCGATCCGGGTGTGGCGTGGTACCTGATGCAAACGGAGACATTGACGCCCACCCAATTTAACCACCTCATCAATCACGAATCGGGTCTGCTGGGCATTTCGGAAACCAGTTCGGATATGCAGGTTTTGCTCGCCCAACAAGCCAACGATATCCGGGCGGCTGAGGCCGTTGACCTATTCTGTTATCAGATCAAAAAGTACATCGGGGCTTATGCGGCCGTGCTGGGCGGGCTTGACACGCTCGTTTTTTCGGGCGGAATCGGGGAACACGCCCCCGAAGTCAGGGCACGTATCTGTCAGGGACTGGCCTTTCTGGGTATCGACCTGGATAACCAACGAAATGCGGCCAGTGCGACCGTGATTTCAACCGATGCGAGCCGGGTTACGGTGCGGGTCATCCCGACTGATGAAGAGAAAATGATTGCCCAATCAGTCGGCCGACTGATGGAAGCGAATACCGAATACAGCAATTAACCAAAAACATCGAAAGAACATGGAAGCAATAGACATAATGCCCCCGCAAACAAACGGAAAAACGTACAGCCCATTATCCCCCGAAGACTATCAGCGCATCAACGCCTACTGGCGGGCCGCTAACTACCTGTCCGTCGGTCAGATTTACCTGCACGATAATCCGCTATTGCGCGAACCACTCCGGCTGGAGCACGTCAAGCATATGCTGCTGGGCCACTGGGGTACCACGCCCGGCCAGAATTTTATCTATGCCCACCTGAACCGGATTATCAAAAAGTGGAATCTGGACATGATTTACATCTCCGGCCCCGGTCATGGCGGTCCGGCGGTGGTGGCCAACACCTACCTGGAGGGCACGTACAGCGAAGTGTATCCGAACATCAGTGCCGACGAGGCTGGGCTGAAAAAACTGTTTACCCAGTTTTCCTTCCCCGGTGGCATTTCCAGCCATGCCTCACCCCAAACGCCCGGCTCGATTCACGAGGGGGGCGAACTGGGCTACTCGCTAAGTCATGCTTTCGGGGCCGTTTTCGACAACCCCAACTTAATCGTGGCTTGTGTCATCGGCGATGGGGAAGCGGAAACTGGTCCGCTGGCTACAGCCTGGCACTCCAACAAATTCCTGAATCCACAGACCGACGGTGTGGTGCTGCCCATTCTTCACCTGAATGGTTATAAAATTTCCAACCCCACGGTACTGGCCCGCATCAGCCACGAGGAATTGGACCAGTTGCTGCGCGGCTACGGCTGGACGCCCTATTTTGTGGAAGGCGACGAGCCGGAAGTGATGCACCAACTCATGGCTGCGGCTCTGGACGAAACTATTCAGCAAATCAAACTTATTCAGCAGCAGGCTCGTAAACCATTGGGCGATGCGACGCGCCCGCGCTGGCCAATGATTGTCCTGAAATCACCGAAGGGCTGGACGGGGCCCAAAGAGGTAGACGGTGTGCCCAATGAAGGCACGTTCCGGTCCCACCAGGTGCCGCTGGCCGTGTCGGCAACGACGCCCCCGGCACATCTGACCCAACTGGAAAGTTGGCTGCGGAGCTACAAACCCGAGGAACTCTTTGATGAACAGGGACGGCTCATACCCGAACTGGCCGCGCTGGCACCCGTCGGTACCCGGCGTATGGGCGCCAATCCACAGGCCAACGGTGGGCTGTTGCTCAAAGGACTGCATCTGCCTGAATTTTGCGAGTATGCCGTCAGTGTACCGGCCCCCGGTGCGGCTGAGGCCAGCGATACGCATACCGTCGGCGAATTCCTGCGCGATGTGATTCGGATGAATCAGGCCCCGCGCAATTTCCGGGTATTCGGGCCCGACGAAACGCTCTCCAACCAGTTGGGAGCCGTTTTCGAAGCCACCAACCGGCAGTGGGATACCGAAGTGGCGGTGAATGATGAGTTTCTGGCGCCGTCGGGCAGCGTGATGGAAATGCTCAGCGAACACCAGTGCGAAGGCTGGCTGGAAGGCTATCTGCTCACCGGTCGGCACGGCCTGTTCAACAGCTACGAAGCCTTCATCCACATCGTCGATTCGATGTTCAATCACCACGCTACATGGCTGAAAACCTGCGCCGAACTACCCTGGCGTGCCGACATTGCCTCGCTGAATTACCTGCTCACCTCTACCGTATGGCGGCAGGATCACAATGGGTTTACCCACCAGGACCCCGGCTTTATGGACCACGTAATTAACAAAAAAGCCAGTATTGTGCGGGTGTATCTGCCACCCGATGCCAATTGCCTGCTGTCGGTGATGGACCACTGCCTGCGCTCCCGCAACTATGTCAACGTGATTGTGGCGGGTAAGCACCCGGCTCCGCAATGGCTGCCTATGGAAGCCGCTATGCTGCATTGTACCAAAGGAATCGGGATCTGGACCTGGGCGAGTAACGACGAAGGCGCGGAGCCGGATGCGGTGATGGCCTGTTGTGGCGACGTGCCGACGCTGGAAACGCTGGCCGCCGTATCCATTCTGCGGGAGCATTTACCCGAGCTAAAAATTCGGGTCGTCAACGTGGTCGATCTGCTGAAACTGGAGCACCACACCGAACACCCCCACGGCCTGAACGACGCCGATTACGATTCGCTGTTCACCAAAGACAAGCCGGTAATTTTTGCGTTTCACGGCTACCCCTGGCTCATCCACCGGCTCACCTACAACCGCACCAACAACAGCAATATCCACGTGCGGGGCTACAAGGAAGAAGGGACCATTACCACCGCCTTCGACATGACGGTGCTCAACGATCTGGATCGCTTTCACCTGGTGATGGATGTCATTGACCGGGTGCCCAAACTGGGTAATCGGGGGGCGTACCTGAAGCAGCTGCTGAAAGATAAACTCATCGAACATAAGCACTACATCACCACAAACGGGCAGGATATGCCCGAGATTCGCGACTGGACATGGACGGCGTAAGCGATATGAACGAACTCATTAAAACCGCCCAGGCCCTGATGGCGGATGACAAAGGACTACTGGCGATGGACGAAAGTACGCCCACCGCCAACAAGCGATTTGCCCCCGAAGGCATTCCGCAGACGGTAGAAGCCCGGCGGGCGTATCGGGAACTGCTGATTACAACGCCCCGCCTGAGTGAGAGCATCAGCGGAGCCATTTTGTACGACGAAACCATCCGGCAGCAGACCAAAGCGGGTATGTCGTTTGTCGATACGCTGAAGCAGGCCGGTATTATTCCGGGGATAAAAGTCGACATGGGGGCCAAGCCACTGGCCGGTTTCCCGGAGGAGAAAATAACCGAAGGACTGGATGGCCTACGCGAACGCCTGACCGAGTATAAACAGTTGGGCGCGCGGTTTGCCAAGTGGCGGGCAGTTATTACCATTGGTACCATTGGCCCTGAGCAATTACCGTCAGCAGGTTGTCTCGACGCCAATATGCACAACCTGGCCCGCTACGCGGCTCTGTGTCAGGAGGTTGGCCTAGTGCCCATTGTGGAGCCGGAAGTGCTGATGGACGGCGACCATACCCTGGACTGGTGCTTCGCCGTGACGCAGCGGGTGCTGACTATGCTCTTCACCCATCTATACACCCAGCGGGTCAGGCTGGAAGGCCTGCTGCTGAAACCGAATATGGTGCTGGCGGGTAAAGACTGCCCCGAACAAAATACCATCGAGCAGGTGGCCGACGCAACCGTGACGTGTTTACTGCGCAGCGTGCCCCCGGCGGTGGCGGGCATCGCCTTTTTGTCGGGTGGGCAATCCCCCGAACAGGCCACCAGCCACCTGAACGCTATGCACAAGCAATTTGCCGGAAAATTACCCTGGCCGCTGACCTTTTCGTTTGCCCGAGCCATTCAGCAGCCCGCCCTCGATCTCTGGAAAGGGCAGGATGCCAACGCGGAAGCCGCGCAACAGGCACTGGCTTATCGGGCAAGCTGCAACCGAACCGCCCGTCAGGGGAAGTATCGCGGAGAACGTACCTGACCAGGATGCCCAACAAAGGGGCAACACGCCGAAACTATTTTTCTCAACGACCGTGAACATAAGCCCGTCGGCCGGGAAACCGGCTCCGCCAGATAGTCTGGTCAATATTCCCGCGCTGATTACGGCCTATTACTCGGACACGCCAGACCCGAACGTACCGGCGCAACGGGTAGCCTTTGGTACGTCGGGCCACCGGGGCTCATCCCTGACCCGGTCGTTCAATGAAGCGCATATCCTGGCCATTGCGCAAAGCATTTGTCAGTATCGAAAAGCGAACCGGATTGACGGGCCACTATTTCTGGGCATGGATACCCACGCGCTGTCGGTGCCTGCCCACGCTACCGCGCTCGAAGTACTGGCGGCTAATGGCGTTGAGGTGATGCTGGCCAAAACGGACGAATACACCCCCACGCCAGTCATTTCCCACGCGATTCTCCGGCATAATAAAAGCCGCAAAACCGGACTGGCCGACGGTATTGTCATTACGCCATCGCACAACCCGCCCCACAATGGCGGCTTTAAATATAATCCACCCCACGGCGGAGGGGCCGACACTGTGGTGACGCACTGGATTGAAAACCAGGCCAATGACTTGCTCGACCACGGCCTGACCGGTGTGAAACGGATGCCGCTGGCCAGCGCACTGAAAGCGTCCACGACCCACCTCTACGATTACCTCAACACCTACATCGATGATCTTAAGCACGTAGTCGATATGGACGTTATCCGAAGCAGCAACATCCGGATGGGGGTCGATCCGCTCGGCGGGGCGGGGGTGCATTACTGGGAGCCAATCGCGGACCACTACAAACTCAACCTCACGGTCGTCAACAAGGCCGTTGATCCGACTTTTCGGTTTATGACGGTGGACTGGGACGGGCAGATTCGGATGGACCCGTCATCGGCCTACGCCATGCAAAGCCTGATCGGGTTAAAGGACACGTTCGATATCGCCTTTGCCTGCGATACGGACCACGACCGGCACGGCATCGTCACCAAAAGCAACGGCCTGATGCCGCCCAATCATTACCTCTCCGTCTGCATCGACTACCTGTTTCGGCATCGCCCCGACTGGCCCAAACGGGCTATGGTCGGCAAGACAGTCGTTACGAGTCAGTTGCTAGCGCGGGTAGCGGCCAAACTGGGCCGCGATCTGTACGAAACGCCCGTTGGCTTCAAGTGGTTTGCCGATGGTTTGCTCGATGGCTCGCTGGGTTTTGCGGGTGAAGAGAGTGCCGGAGCGTCGTTTTTGCGGTTCAACGGCCACGTCTGGACTACCGATAAAGATGGCTTTATTCCCGCCCTGCTGTCGGCTGAAATGACCGCCCGCCTGGGTAAAGACCCCGGCGAACGCTATCAGGAACTTACTCAGGAATTAGGCGAGCCAGTCTATGACCTGAAGGAAGCCCCGGCCACGCCCGAACAGAAAAGAAAGCTACAGGCCCTCACCGCCAGTCAGGTTACGACAACCGAACTGGCTGGCGAGCAAATCGACACGATACTGACCCACGCACCCGGCAACGGGGCACCCATTGGCGGACTGAAAGTGGCGACCAAAAACGGGTGGTTTGCCGCCCGACCCTCCGGTACCGAAGCCATCTACAAAATTTACGGCGAGAGTTTTCTGGGCCGTGATCACCTCAGTAAAATTCTGGCGCAGGCTCAGGAAATTGTCGATGCTGCTCTGACAACCCCTCAACTCAACCCAAAATCCTGACGTATGAAAAAAGCAAAACCCATCCCCAATCAACTATACGGGCTATTACCCACCAATGCCGACGGGATCGAAACCCTGACCGAACTGGCCCTCGACGTGCAGTGGTCGTGGAATCACGCGGCCGATGACTTGTGGGAGCAACTCGACCCGGAACTGTGGGATCGTACCCACAACCCCTGGATTATTTTGCAGACCGTTTCGCGGGAGGTGCTGGAGCAGAAATTAACCGACAAAGCCTTTCGCGGAAAAATGGACGCGTTGATGGCAGTCAAACAACGCACGGCAACGGACACAAAGTGGTTTCAGCAAAGCCACCCCAACGCGCCCCTGACCTGCGTGGCCTATTTCAGCATGGAGTATATGCTCAGCGAAGCGTTGCCGATTTACGTGGGTGGGCTGGGTAATGTAGCGGGCGACCAGTTAAAATCGGCGAGTGACCTAGGCGTACCCGTGGTGGCCGTCGGGTTGCTGTACCAGGAGGGTTATTTTCGGCAGGAAATCGACCGGCAGGGCGCGCAACAGGCGCTGTTCCCCTACAACGATCCGGGTCAGTTGCCCATCTCGCCCCTGCGCCTGCCCAACGGCGAGTGGTTACGGTTGCCCATCACCCTATCGGGTTTTACCGTTTGGCTGCGTACCTGGCAGGTGCAGGTGGGTGGGGTAAAACTGTACCTGCTCGACAGCAACGATGCCGCTAATTTGCCCACCCATCGCGGCATCACGACCGAACTCTACGGCGGTGGCTCAGAGCTTCGCATCCAGCAGGAAATCATTCTGGGCATTGGCGGCTGGAAACTGCTGATGGCCCTCGGCATCAAGCCGGAAGTGTGCCACATGAACGAAGGCCATGCCGCGTTCCTGGTGCTGGAGCGAACCCGTACGCTGATGCAGGAAACCGGACTCCCGTTCGACGCGGCCCTGACCATTACCCGAACCGGCAATCTGTTTACGACCCATACCGCCGTGGCGGCCGGTTTCGACCATTTCAACCCGGCCCTGATGAACCAGTTTCTGGGTGATTATGCCCGCAATGAGCTGAAAATCGAGTTCGAGATGCTGATGGCCCTGGGTCGCCAAAGCCCAACGAATACATCCGAGAGTTTCAACATGGCTTACCTCGCCATTCGGGGTAGCGGGGCCGTTAATGGCGTTAGTCGGTTGCACGGGGTGGTGAGCAGGCAGTTGTTCAACGACCTGTTCCCGCGCTGGCCAACCGACGAGGTGCCGGTTGGGTACGTCACCAACGGGGTTCACATGCCCAGTTGGGATGCCGAAGCCGCCGACCAGATCTGGACGGAAGCCTGCGGCAAAAACCGCTGGCGGGGTGGGTTGGATGCCGTGGGCGACAACATCAGCAAGGTGTCGGACGAAGCCCTGTGGCAACTTCGCACCAGTTGCCGTCATGATCTGGTCGACTACACCCGGAAGAGGCTGGAACGGCAATTTCTGGTTTCCGGTCACCCACCCGGACTGGTCGATATGGCCACCAAAGTATTTGATCCCAACACGCTGACGCTGGGATTTGCCCGCCGGTTTGTCGAATACAAACGGCCTAATCTGTTGCTTCATGACCCCGAACGATTTATCCGTATCCTCACCAACCACGAACAGCCCGTTCAACTGGTGATTGCCGGTAAAGCCCCGCCGTTCGATGAGTCGGGTAAGGCGCTGATTCAGCAGTGGGTGCAGTTCATTGAGCAACACAACCTGTATCAGCACGTCGTCTTTCTGAGCGATTACGATATGCTGCTGGCCGAACACCTGGTGCAGGGAGCCGACGTGTGGGTCAACACGCCCCGTCGTCCGTGGGAAGCCTGCGGCACCAGTGGCATGAAGGTGCTGGTGAATGGCGGCCTCAACGTATCGGAGCTGGATGGCTGGTGGGCCGAAGCCTACACGCCCGACGTGGGGTGGGCACTGGGCGACATTCGGGAACACGGCAACGACCCCGCCTGGGATGCCACCGAGGCCAACGCGCTGTATGACCTGCTGGAAAAGCAGATCGTGCCTGAGTTTTATAACCGGGATCAGCGTAGTATCCCCGTTCGCTGGGTCGAGCGGATGCGCAAAAGCATGGCCACGCTAACGCCCCAGTTTTCGGCCAACCGGACCGTCCGGGAATATACCGAGACGTATTACCTGCCTGCGGCTACCCGCTATGTGAAACGGGCCGCCGACAAAGGCGCGGCTGGCGTCAGTATCATAAAGCTGCGGCAAGCCATTGGCAATGAATGGGATACGCTGGAATTTGGCGACGTAACGACGGAAAATATAGCGAACGGCTACCTGTTTCGTGTCCCCGTCATGCTGGGTACCCTAACGCCCGATCAGGTTGTGGTGGAGCTATATGCTGCGGGCATCAATGGCGAAACGCCCGTATGCATCCCGATGGAAACAGACCCCGCCAACAACAATGAAAGCAACTACGTATATACCGCCGTGGTGACGACCCACCGCCCGGCCAGCGATTTCACCGCCCGCATCCTGCCCCACTACGAAGGCATCGCCGTTCCGCTGGAAGACAACCGGATTCGCTGGCAGCATTGATGTCATTAAGGCAAGCTAACCTTAAAGTGTCTTCTTTTTAATGTTAGCTTGCCTTAGTGTCGAAGCCCGCGATTATTTGAACCGTTTAGTCGGGTTGAGCATTCTGGAGCGAACGGTGGTGGGTGGGAATCATTACTACCTGAATCGGGAGCTATACAGTATTCTAGCCGAGTGAGGTAATCCCCTGAACGTTCGCTACGTGTGGTCAAGGGGAAGGAATCTGGCTGGACGTGCGGCAGAGTCAGATAGAGCCTTGCTTTGCACAGTAAAGAGCAGCACAAATTTTTAGCCTAAACGTACACTATTTCAAGCAAGTAGAGTAGTTGAATAAAGAAAATACGACCACAATAGTGGACCGAAAAACTTTCGTGTAGTTGGGTGTTGATGGCAACTATGTTGGGGGAAAGCTACCGAGACTGTATTTTGCGTCTTATGCTGTAATAATGAAAGCGAAGGTTATCGTAGAACAAAGCGATAAGCAGAAAAAAAGAAGCAATTTGCAGTGTTCTTAACTCAAACATTCGATAAATAAATCCACCTATAAGGCAACCAAAAAAGAAACAACAAATAATTGCCAGTTTTAAATAGATACTTTTAGCTAGTTGTTTAATTTCAGACGACTCTCGATAAAAAAATAATTGCGAAAGTTCAATTCCTAAGTCAGTAAACAGACCTGTTAAATGAGTTGTTCTTACAACAGAATGAGACACTTTTGTAACTAGTGAATTTTGCAATCCCATAGCAAATAGTAATGAACAAGCAATTAGTTGACCATTAGAATTAGGCAACGTTGAATTACTGTCAAACAAGCCAACAACGAATAAGATAATAATTTCAGTTACAATTGGAAATGTATATGAAATTTGAGGATTAATTCTTGAAAATATTTCTATTAAAATGTTTGACACAAAAGCACCAAGTAGAAATGAAAAAATGAAAAATAAATATCCCGTTGCTATTCGATAACTTCCATTCGACAGGTCTTCTGAAAAAAATGCAAAATGTCCCGTAACATTAGTAGTGAGGATTTTTACCGATAAGATACCCGTGATATTTACCAGGCCAGCGACAAACGAAAGAATTGAGGCTAATCTTAAATTGTGAATATACGTTCTGCCTTTTCCTTCGTGTCGAAACATTAATTATTTTGTTTATTGTAAACTTTTTAACGATTTGCAGTCATATTCTTAACCAGGGCTTTCTTATAAAACGGGCAAGTAGTGATTAGCCCTACTTTTGTGGTTGCTTAGACTACAAAATTATGACTACTCCTGCTTGCCCGGTTAAAACTACCACATTTTTTCAACTCCTTACCCAAACACCGGACTTGGA
>JBBSTD010000087.1:0-26390 GCA_038236215.1 Cytophagales bacterium
CGTAGGCGGGGCGGCCCGTGCCGTAATATTACGGTTAGAAACTCGCTGGGAGGCTGGGGCATATAGACCTAAGTTTGGCGACCCAAATCTACCTACCAAAGCCCCAGCGGGCTTCTTTCAAAAGGCTAAAGTCAAGCTAAGAATAGAATAAAATTATAGAAAAGTAATAAATTAATTACCTTTACTTCATGAAATCCAGCGAGCTGGTGCGGTTACTAAAAAAAGACGGCTGGTTTGTAGTCAGGCAAACGGGGAGCCATATGATTATGGAGCACCCAACCAAACAAGGCCAGTTAGTATGTCCCTTTCATGGCAGCCACGAAGTAGGTAAAGGGCTGGAAAAGAAGATTAAAAAAGACGCAGGTTTAAGCTAAAGCCGAAAAAATGAAAATTGACCTGATTGTTGAGAGAACAAAAACCGGCTTTTCGGCTTATGCTGAAAAATATCCGGTATATACGGTTGGCAGTTCACTGGACGAACTCAAAGTCAACATAATGGAAGCTCTCAACCTGTTTTTTGAGGAACGGGGAAAAGTAATAACGGAACAAGATTTGACGATAACGCTCGATCTACCGCAGTTCTTCAGTTTTTATAAAGTAATTAATGCTAAAGCCTTATCAGAGCGGATAGGCATGAATCAGAGTCTATTGGCTCAATACATCAACGGCATCAAAAAACCATCTCCCCGCCAAACGCAGCGAATTTTGACGGGCATTCAACAGGTAGGCCGCGAACTGGCCGAAGTTCGTTTTCTGCTCTGACAGCCATTTTCTCTTACCGTAACACCTCCGCAACCAGTATGCCCAGGTAACTCCCGATAGCATTACCCAGTGAGCCCACCAGCACGGCAGGCAGTTGCAAATCAGGGCGGTTCAGGCTGCGGGCCAATGCCAGGGCGGATGTGGCCCCACCCACATTGGCCTGCGAAGCAATAGAGATAACGTCCCAATCGTGCCGAAAAAAGGCTCCCGCACTGTATAGAATTACCGCGTGAATCAGCACCAGCAGCACAATCATCCCGAACAGGACAATGGCCAGTTGTCCATCCTTTAGTAACGTGGCGACATCGCAGTAAGCCCCAATCACAGCCAGAAAAATATAGATTCCGAACAGCCCGATTACCCGTAAACCACGCAATTTATTAACAATCCGAAATTGCGCCAGAACCAGGGCCAGCGTGGTCAGAATCAGGACAAACGGAATAACCGGCACGAACGCTGCCAGTTGCTTCGACAGGAAAATGGCCCCGAAACCCAACGCCAGCAGAACGGCCATATCCTTCGGTTCTACCGTTTCTTTATCCGAAAAAGCATCCCCAATTGCGTCAGACGCAGTTGGGTCTACCCGATTGTCAGTGGGTAGCTGCGTTGTTGTGTGCCGATGCGGGAAACGACGCTGGAGGAAGCGGGGCAGGGCCAGCGTTGCCACCATCCACAGGGCCGACATGATATTGTCGGCGGCCGTAGCTGCAACGAACAGATTTCCCGCTTTCGATACCCCATAATGCAGGGCTACCGCATGAAAATTAATTCCCCCGCCTATGTACGTTCCCGTGAACATGCCAGCCAGTGCGTAGTACAGTTTTCCAACGGTTTGCGGGGCAGCAAACACCCATACGCTCACGAAAACGCCGATAACCGTTCCCAGAGCGCCGACCAGAAACATCGTCAGCATAGGCAAACCGGCCTGACGAAGGTCTTTCAGGTTGACGTTGAGCAGTAACAGAAACAGGGAAAACGGGGCGACGTAATCAAAAATACTATCGTAAACGGGTGTTGCTGTGGTTGGGATGAGGCCGAAATTGGCTTCGATGGCAGTTAGAATGATGACTAACAACGCCGTACCAATGTGGCTGAAACCGGGCTTTTTACTCAGCCATTCGCAGATAAGGACATTCAGACAAAGAACGAAGAGAATAAAAATAACGTCAGTCACGGAATGAAGTGGTTAAGCCGTCAAAGTAAGACATATTTGGCTAACTACGTGAATACCCGTTATTATTACTGATTATTACCGCATATACTATTCCTAAACAACCGTGTTAACCTGTTTTCAAAGGATAATAATTGGTTTGCACGGACCATTTAGCAATCAAGATCCTGCGATACGTGCAGCGGCAGATGCTTACTGGCATCGAAGGGTTCGTACCGGTATCCACCAATAATTTCGCGCCATCAATCTTATTTGTAAATGACCTTCGCCATTTCCAGCGGCCGGTCGGTACTCATGATATCGGCTCCATTTTCAACGAACTTTTCGTACACCTGATCGCCTTTGGCGGCTGCCTGTTTATCCAGGTTGCCGAGGGTGCCCAGAATGCAGGCGATACCTTTCTGATGCAGGAACTGGTATAACTCCATGGGTGGTTCGGTAACGCCCACGAAGGCCAGCATCCGGTTGTCGGGCACGCCCAGTTCACGCAGCCGGCCGTACTCAGCCTGATTCCGGATGGTAACGGAAATCATCAGGGTTGGGTCGAGTTGGTGGACCAGGGCGGCATCTTTTGCATTGTAAGTGATTATGGCAGCATACGCGCCCGCGCCGGTTTTACGCACCATGTCCACCACTTTGGCAAAGGACACGTTACGCTTCACATCGAGGGTGAATGTAGCCCTGTTTTTACCCCATCGCAGGACTTCCTCCAGCGTCGGTATTTTATAAGGGGTTACATTTCCCTGATTATCTTCCAGCCGGATTAGGGCCAGTTCGGCGTAGGTTTTGTCGATGAGTTTATCCGAGCCGGTGGTGGTTCGGTCGAGGGTGGCGTCGTGCATCATCACCATCAGGCTGTCTTTCGTCAGGTCGATATCGCACTCTATTACAACCGGGTGCGCCGGGGTTCCGACCTGTTTGGCTACGTAGGCAAACGATTCGATGCAGTTTTCGGGGTAGCCCGGCAAATCTCCCCCACCCCGATGGACCGATATGAGCGGTAGCCGATTCGGCTGATAGGAGAAAAAGTCCGTTGCTTTTCCCGTCGACCTATTGGTAGCAGTTTTGGGCGAACAGGTTAACAGGCCGAAGCAAAGACCGAGAATAAGTACTTGTTTGTAAGTCATATAATCTGAAAATCTGACGGTTGACGCTGACCTGAAAGGGTGCAACTGGTCATCAGGAACCGTTCCGACAAATCAATTTGTTAGTAAAATGTGACTATAGGATTAGTTCTGCCCCGTATGGGCCATCGCTGATCCGTGTTTACGTTTAGGAAGAAATTCTTCCAGGCCCTAGCCAATTTGGCCAGGGCGAATCAAAAATAAGGCAACAACGAATACAACGTCCCATGATTCCCTTTTCAATTCTGGATTTATCGCCGATTATCGCGGGCAATACAGCCGCGCAGGCATTTCATAATACCCTCAATCTGGCGCAACATGCTGAACAGCTGAACTATAACCGGTACTGGCTGGCTGAGCATCACAACATGCCGGGTGTGGCCAGTGCGGCTACGTCGGTCGTTATTGGCTATGTAGCAGGTGGCACCAAAACGATTCGGGTTGGCTCCGGTGGCATTATGCTGCCGAATCACTCCCCGCTGGTCATAGCCGAACAGTTTGGTACGCTGGAATCCCTCTATCCCGGCCGCATTGATCTGGGGCTGGGCCGGGCACCGGGTTCCGACCAGGCAACGGCCCGGGCGCTGCGCCGGAATGGTACGGGACCCGATACCTTTCCGCAGGATGTGGTAGAATTACAGCAGTACTTTCAGCCCGACGGTGATACCAACCAGTTTGTGCAGGCCGTGCCGGGCGCGGGGCTTAACGTACCCATCTGGATACTGGGTTCAAGCACGTTTGGGGCACAGCTGGCGGCTATACTGGGCTTACCTTACACGTTTGCCTCGCATTTTGCCCCGGCCGAACTGATGCGGGCCCTGCACGTCTACCGGACGCAGTTCAAACCGTCGGCCACGCTGGCCAAGCCCTACGCCATGGTAGCCGCCAACGTTATAGCGGCCGATACTGACCAGGAAGCACAGCGGTTGTTCACATCGGTACAGCAACAGTTCCTGTACATCCGGCGCGGACAGGCGAGGCAAATGCAACCACCCGTCGATGACCTGACAGACCGCTGGCCTGACTATGAACTGTCCGGTATCGAGTCGGTCTTTCGTTGTTCGGCGGTTGGTTCGCCCGAAACGATTCAGCGGAGTCTGGCCAGTATCATTGAGCAGACGCAGGCTGACGAGCTAATTATTTCGGCCCCTATCTTCGATCATCAGGCCCGAAAGCACTCCCTCACCCTGACCGCTCAGGTACGGGATGAACTGGCGGTTCAGCAGTTGGAACTGGCCATCTTGTAGGTTTATTTGAGTCATTCTATTTTTATATCATTGTGTATTTTTTGTCATTCCGACCGCAGGGAGGAATCTCTATTGTACTGACGCTTGAGATTCCTCCCTGCGGTCGGAATGACAAAAAAGTGGGGTCGGGTTTGAGAAACCGACCCCACTTTTTTTGTTCCAACCATTCTTAAATTACGACGTTCACAATGCGTTTTGGCACCACGACCACCTTCTTCGGGGTCTTGCCTTCCAGCCATTTCTGTACAACTTCGTCGGCCAGTACTTCCCGTTCTATATCGGTAGCGGCACGGTCGATGGCGAAGCTGATGGTGGTACGTACTTTGCCGTTAATCTGAATGGGGTACTCGAACGCATCCTCAACCAGATAAGCCGGGTTGAACACGGGAAACTCCGCCTTCGACAGACTGCCCGGCTCATGGCCCAGTGCCGCCCAGAGTTCTTCCGTAATGTGGGGCGCGTAAGGTGACAAAATGAGCACTAAATCCTGCAACACGGCCCGCTTGTGGCAATTCAGCGTACTCAGTTCGTTGACACAAATCATGAAGGAACTAACCGACGTGTTGAACGAGTAGGCATCAATATCGCTCTCCGTCTTCTGAATAGCTTTGTGCAATACTTTCAACTCAGCGGGGGTGGGTTGCTCATCGGTAACTATCCATTGACTCTTACCGGTTGCATTGTCTTTGTAAAACAACCGCCAGAACTTGCGGATAAAGCGATATACGCCGTCGATGCCGTTAGTATTCCAGGGTTTCGCCTGTTCCAGCGGCCCCAGAAACATTTCGTACAGGCGCAGTACATCGGCCCCGTACCGCTCCACAATGTCGTCCGGATTAACGACGTTGAACTTCGACTTCGACATTTTCTCGACCTCAGCCCCAACTATATAACGGCCGTCTGGTTCAGGAATGAACTCCGCATTTTCCGTTAGATCCGGGCGGGATTTTTTGAAGGTGTCGAGACCAAGTATATCGTTCTCCACGATGTTGACATCAACGTGTAGGGGAGTATATAAAAGAAACCTTCTAATGAGAAGATTATGTCTTCTTCCGTCTATTCTTTCATATTTAGAAAGAATATTGTTCAACGTTTTTTGAGCGTAATCTATCATTTCTGCATTATCATTCTCTATCCCATCAATCACATTTTTAGAGAAAAATACACTGATACTTTCAGGATGGCCTGAAATCATGTCAAGGTCATCTTCATTTGAACTTACGGGAAGCGGTGGATACTGGGATTGTTCAAAAGGTTTTATCAAAGTGGTCTTTACCCGATACACAAAATTGCTCCGCCCCTGAATCATGCCCTGATTGATGAGCTTTTTGAATGGCTCATCCTGCGGCACATACTGACGGTCGTAGAGGAATTTATTCCAGAAACGGCTATACAGTAGGTGGCCCGTAGCGTGTTCGGTACCGCCGATGTACAGGTCTACATTCTGCCAGTAGTCGATGGCTTCTTTGCTGGCGAAAACGCCCTCGTTGTTCGGGTCCATGTACCGATACCAGTACCAGGATGACCCCGCCCAACCCGGCATGGTGCTCAGTTCATAGTCAAAATCGCCCTTGTATTTCCAGCCCTCGGCCCGGCCCAGTGGTGGCTCGCCAGTTTCGGTGGGCAGGTATTTGTCGACGGTAGGTAATTCTAACGGCAGGTCGCTTTCGTCAATCAGGTACGGGAGCAGTTGGCCGTTGCCACTGTCTTTAAAATATACCGGTACGGGTTCACCCCAGTAACGTTGGCGACTAAAGACCGCATCGCGCATCCGGAAGTTGATTTTCCCCTGTCCCAGCTTACCATCTTCCAGCCACGAAATCAACGCCGGAGTGGCCTGCTGATACGTCATGCCGTTGATGATACCGGAGTTAATGTAACGCCCCTCTTTCGTGTTATCGGCCTGCTGGTCGATGTCCTTCTGCGCATCCAGAATGGGAATAATGGGCAAATCGAAGTGTTTGGCGAAGTTCCAGTCACGCTGATCACCGGAAGGAACGGCCATTACGGCACCCGTTCCGTAACCCGCCAGCACGTAATCGGCCAGGAAGATAGGGACGCGTTCGCCGTTGAGTGGATTGAGGCAGTAACTCCCTGTAAACACCCCCGAAACGGCTTTGGTATCGGCCATCCGGTCGCGTTCAGAACGCAGTTTAGCCGCGTTTACGTAGGCCTGCACCGCTTCCTTTTGCTCCGGCGTGGTCAGTTGAACCGCCAGTTCGTGCTCAGGAGCCAGCACCATAAACGTAACCCCATAAATTGTATCGACACGCGTGGTGAATACGTCAATGAACTGGTTATTGTCTGTTGCAAGCGGGAACTTAACACTCGCTCCAATCGATTTACCAATCCAGTTGCGCTGTTGCTCTTTCAGGGATTCAGTCCAGTCGATAGTATTCAGGCCCGTTAGCAACCGGTCGGCGTAGGCGGTGATGCGCATCATCCACTGGCGCATCAGTTTCTGCTCAACGGGGTAACCGCCCCGCTCCGATACCCCATCTTTCACCTCGTCATTCGCCAGTACTGTACCTAGGGCCGGGCACCAGTTCACGACCGCGTTGGCCAGGTACGTCAGGCGGTACTTGAGCGTGATGGCGTAGGATTCCGTCTTCGACAGTGCGTTCCATTCGGCCGCCGTGAAAGACGCGACGTCCTCATCACAAACTGCGTTTACGTCGGTCGTGCCGTTCATGGCAAACTTATTCAGCAGCGTGTCAATAGATTCAGCCCGATTGGTGTCTCTGTTGTACCATGAGTTGAACAACTCCATGAAAATCCACTGCGTCCACTTGTAATATGATGAATCAGACGTGCGCACTTCCCGCGACCAGTCGTAGCTGAAGCCAATGTTTTTCAGTTGCTCAATGTAGCGCGTCAGATTCGCTTCGGTCGTGACGGCCGGGTGCTGCCCCGTCTGGATGGCGTACTGCTCGGCGGGTAATCCGAATGAATCGAATCCCATTGGATGCAAGACGTTATAACCTTTCAGCCGCTTGTAGCGCGACACAATATCCGACGCAATATACCCCAGTGGGTGCCCAACGTGCAGCCCCGCCCCCGACGGATAGGGAAACATATCGAGTACGTAATACTTGGGTTTGCTGGTCAGTTCCTCGGGTTTGTAGGTATTGTGTTCGTCCCAGAACCGTTGCCACTTCTGTTCGGTTTCGCGGTGATTATAGTCGGCCATGATGGTACGCGGCTGAAAAGCCGCTTAATTCGCTTTGTTTACGGCGGCTTTCCAGCCGCGTTACTCATTTTCTTGCAAAAATAGCCGTTTACAAAGACTTTTGCCTATCGGCCAGCCCATGATTGTCCAAACACACGAATGAAACAAGCGTACCCGCCTACCCCGTTTTCCCCCATTAACCGGCAGACTGTATCTGGAGGGAGGTCTGTATGGTTTTGGGCCGTAGGCCTGGGTTTGTTGACGGCATGGCTTTGCATCCGGGTCATCGGTGATTTTAGCCACCCCCTCTCCGATGGTGGTGACACCGACCAGTTTGAATACGTTGGCTATTTTTTTTACAAGAACCTGTCGTTCTGGCCGTTTCCCCATCTCAACCTCATAAACACGCAGACGTTTTATCCGTATGGCACCAACCAGGTCTTTCTGGATTGGGGCTTCGAGCGTGATTACTGGTACAGTCTCTGCTATTGGTTGTATGGTGGTCCCGGCCCTTATTTGCAATACTATTACGTGTACAGTCTGGTCGTAGCAGCGGTTGGGACGTTTTTGCTGTTGCAATCAAGGTTTGGTCTGCCGAAGGCTTTCGCGCTGGGCCTTGTCGTCTCGATTTTCAATTTTTACGCCCTGTTTAAGTTTCCGGTTCACATGAACGTCTGCGTAGCCCACTGGACAATCCTGTGCATTGTGGCTACGTACCGACTTTTGTACGATGTGGTAGCGAAAAAGCCCCTCTCACTCGCTTACGTCCTGTTCTGGATGTGGCTGCACGTCCAGGTATTGAGTCAGGAATTGGCCTATGTAGCTGGTTTTGCGCTGAGTTTCACGACGCTAACCGTCCCCATTCTGGCGTTCGTACTGTACCGCCAATTTCCAGATTTCAGACAGTGGCTCACGTTAATGAGCGACTACGTTCGGGAACAGTTTACGCATCAGCGAAAGGTAGTTCTGTTCTGGTTGCTGATGTTGCTGGTCAGTATTTACCTCTACCTGCCGCTGACGTTACAAATTGCGTTCACGGCCTGGTCATTCGACTTTAGCGTGGTACCGGAACTACGGGCCTGGTCGCACCCACTTCGGTTATTTATTCCGTATCTGCCGGGTCTTCACACGTTTGATTTTGACTACCTGCCTTTTCTGCGCGATACCTTCGAGAGTCATGGGCAGGGTAGTCCGGGCTTGTACCTGACTTTGCTGGCGGGTATCGGCTGGTGGCAAAACCGCAAACGGATAGCCATCTGGTTACCCGTTGTGCTGCTGTTCGTTTTGTGTCTGCTGTATCACCCGGTACTACTTCCCACACTGAAAATTTTCCCTTGGTTTAGTTTCAATCGGCACGGTGGACGGGCGAGCCTGATTTATCCGGTACTGCTGGGCCTGCTTGCCCTGTCCGTTCGGTGGCCCCGCCAACTACCGGGCAAAATCATTGGTGGTTTACTGCTCTGCCTGATGGGAATGGAATGGTACGTGGGCTATTCCAGCCGACTCACCGGGTCGGTGAGCACGGCATCGGATAGTGTCCTGGCGTATTGCGCTGTTGTTCGAAAACAGCCGGGTGTGGCGGTCCTCGACTGGCCTTTTTGCACTGTTGGGGCCAATGGCGTAGGTATGCAGGAAGGTCTTTGTCCGTATTATAAACAGCAAAATGCCGTCTTTACCTTCCGTCGATTTTACGACAAAAGCGGGGTTGGGCAGTACTTCGGACGATTGCACCCTACTCAGATTCACCCCTTTCTTCGCGATGGCTGGCCCCGGCTACTGGCTCCCGGCTACGTTTTTACCGAAGCTAACTGGCAATTTCTGGATGCGTTCCTACAGAAAAATAACTTCGCCGGTATCAACCTGTATCCCGGTTTACAAACACCCGAACAGGTAACCCACTTTTACCAGCGTTACGGCCAACCCATCGCAGAAACGACCTTTCCGGCGGCTGGGAAGGTCGTTTTCATCCCGCTACGTAGAGAAAGATAGCCGATTACAAAGTGCGCAACGACCCATTCGTTTTTAACGTATAACGAACGGGTTACTGACTCCTGACTTACATGGCGAGTACCCATCCTTCCTGTGTACGGATGCCCGTACTACATGGTCTGTATGTTTTCATCTAGCACAGCCTTTTACTTTTCGTCTGTATGCCTTACCTTTGGCGCACCTTTATGCTTCTACTGGCGTTACGGGTCTAAGTAAGAAGGCAACACGCGGCACATTGATGTGCCGTTTTTCACAAAACAATTAATCTATTAACTCGATAGGCTTTATACTGTATGCAATCACAGGCAGCCACTTCAGTTTCCGATTCAATCGTAGATCCCACAATGCCGGCAACACCCGTATTTGACCTTAACGGACTAACGATCAATATAAAGGGAGAGAACGCGGTGCAGCAGGCTGAAGCCCTGCGTGCCGCCTTTCCATCGGCTACTATTCAGACGAACACATCACAGCCACTCCTTCGGCGACGTAACTGGACGGAAATAGCCATCTATGTTTTTTCGGCCCTGTCTCTGATGGTTGTTGGTCACCTGCTGTTCAGCTACTTTACGCTGGACCGGCTAACGCTCCTGGCCAGTTCCATCGACCTTACGCCCGAAATTTTCTATTTCATTCTGGCCGGATTCGTTGCCCAGATGATTGATGGGGCGTTAGGAATGGCCTATGGCGTTACGGCCACTACCTTCCTGACCAGTGTAGGTATCAGCCCGGTTTTTGCTACGGCCAGTGTACACAGTTCCGAGATTTTCACCTCGGGCGTGTCGGGGTATATGCACCTTAAATTTGGGAACGTCAACAGCCGCCTATTTAAGGTTGTCCTGATTCCAGGCGTTGTCGGCGCGGCTTTAGGGGCCTATTTACTTACTCAGTTGGCTACGCTGGATGTGGTGGCGAAGTACTTAACTCCCGGCATCTCCGTCTACACAGCCATTCTTGGTATCCTGATTTTGAAGAAGGCGTTGGTCAAAAAGCCGAAGAAACGCCCTATCAAACGCATCGGACTGCTGGCGTGGTTTGGCGGTTTTGTCGATGCCATCGGGGGCGGTGGCTGGGGGCCGATTGTTAACTCCACCCTGATAGCCGCTGGTCGGCATCCGCGCTACACGATTGGGTCGGTCAACCTAGCCGAGTTCTTCGTTTCGTTCGCTTCGTCGGTTGTTTTTGCCTTTTACGTAGGCTTGGGAAACTACGGTATGGTTATTCTGGGTTTGATTCTGGGCGGTATGATTGCCGCCCCGATAGCGGCCCACCTGGCGCAGAAGCTACCCGTTAAAACCATGATGATTCTGGTCGGAATTGTGGTTATCATCGTAAGTTTGCGAAAAATTATTTTATTCTTTTAGACACAGGGTAAAAGAAGAGAGGCATAAGACTTCGGCCTTTCCTCAACTATCTTTTATCATTTTACCTGATGAAAAAACAGACAAAAGCCATACGTACGCAGGCGAAACAATCGCAGAATCGAGAACACTCTGTACCGCTGTACCTGACATCGAGTTTTACATTCGAGAGTGCCGAGCAGGGCAAAGCGTTGTTTGAGGAGAGCGAAGAGGGCAATATTTACTCCCGTTTCTCGAACCCCAACGTCACAGAGTTTGTCGACAAAGTGTGTATGCTGGAAAATGCCGAAGAAGGCATTGCGACCGGAACAGGAATGGCGGCTGTATTTGCCAGCATGGCAGCTCTGCTGAAATCCGGCGACCATATTGTGGCCTGCCGGGCGCTGTTTGGGTCGGCGCATCAGGTTATCACCCAGATTCTGAGCAAGTGGGGCATCACGCATACTTACGTGGATGCTTCGGCTTCGGAAGCCGAGTGGGAAGCGGTTATGCAGCCCAATACGCGTATGGTATATCTGGAAACGCCGTCCAATCCCGGCCTTGAACTGGTTGACCTGGTGATGCTGGCCCGGCTGAAAGCCAAATACGGCTTTATCCTGAACGTTGACAACTGCTTTGCCACGCCCATTCTGCAAACGCCCATTGATTTCGGCGCTGACTTATCGGTGCATTCGGCCACGAAATACATGGATGGTCAGGGGCGGGTTCTGGGCGGGATCGTTGTGGGCCGAGCCGATTTGATTCAGCCAATCCGGTTCTTTGCCCGGCACACGGGACCGTCGCTGTCTCCTTTTAATGCGTGGGTGCTATCCAAAAGTCTGGAAACGCTGGATTTACGGATGGAACGGCACTGCCGCAACGCCCTGCAACTGGCCGAAGCGCTGGAAAACCACCCCGATGTAGAACGGACATTATACCCATTCCTTCCCTCCCATCCGCAGTACGAACTAGCCAAACGGCAGATGAGCGCGGGTGGTGCTGTCGTCACCATTGAACTGGCTGGCGGTTTCGAACGGGTGAAAGCTTTTTTCGATGCCCTCACCATTCCGAGTCTTTCCTCTAACCTGGGTGACACCCGCACCATCGTCACCAACCCAAACACCACGACCCACGCCAAACTCAAACCCAACGAGAAAGCCGCGCTGGGAATTACACCAGGGTTGATCCGAATTTCGGTGGGTCTGGAAGCGATTGAGGACTTAATTCAGGATTTTTCGCAGGCGATAGAAAAGTCGGCCGAGGTAGTGAAAGAACAGGTAGTATAATTTACCAACTATGAATAAAAGCATTCTGTTTCTCACTTCCCTTCTCCTGACCACCCAGTTAGTAACCGGGCAGGTGGTTCCAAAAAAACCACTCCGTGTGGGGGTGGTAGGCATGATTCACGACCATATCGGTGGTATTCTGAATAAGGCCTATAAACAACCCAATCAGACTGACATCGAGATTGTGGGTATTGTGGAGCCGAACCGCGAAGTGGCCGAACGGCTTGCCAAACGATACGGCTTCCCCATGAGTCTAGTTTACCCGACTATCGCCGACATGCTCGACAAATCGAAGCCCGAAGCGGTAACGGATTTTGGGCCCATTGTAGATCATAAGAAAACGGTGGAAGCCTGCGCCCCGCGTGGTATCCATGTGATGGTAGAAAAACCGCTGGCTACTTCGTACGCAGATGCCAAGCAGATGGCAGCTCTGGCCCGGAAAAACAATATTCAACTGCTAACCAATTATGAAACGACCTGGTACGGCAGCAATCACCGGGCGTACACCATTGCCAATACCGATAAAGCCATCGGCGACCTGCGTAAAATTGTTGTACACGATGGCCACGAGGGACCCAAAGAAATTGGTGTCAGCAAGGAATTCTTCGGCTGGCTAACCGATCCTGTCACCAACGGGGCTGGTGCTTTGTTTGACTTCGGTTGTTACGGTGCTAATCTGTCTACCTGGCTGATGCACAACCAGCGGCCTACGTCGGTCATGGCGGTTACCCAACGAATTAAGCCCGACATTTATCCCAAAGTAGATGACGAAGCCACCATCATCGTAACTTATCCTAAAACACAGACGATCATTCAGGCTTCCTGGAACTGGCCATTCAGCCGGAAAGACATGGAAGTCTATGGCCAGACGGGCTACGTCAAAACGATAGACGGCACGAAAATGCTGGTTCGGCTCAAAGGCGAGAAAAGTGAAAAAGCGATGGAAGCCCCGCAAACCGAAGCAACCGCCCCCGATCCATTTGCCTACTTCGCCCGCTTGATTCGGGGAGAAACCAAACCCGATGAGCTGACGTCACTGGAGAATAATCTTATCACCATGGAAATCCTGGATGCCGCCCGTCAGTCAGCTAAGACGGGTAAAGTGGTAGAGTTGAAATAAGAAGGTATCACGGGTTTTAACCCGTAACACTACGCGAATAAAAACGGGTTAAAACCCGTGATACGAATAATGATAGCAGAACCAACCTCACACACGCTCGAAAGCCTAACCAAAAAGCTGCACGGTCTGAGCAATATTGAAGCCCTACGGACGCTGGCCGACCTATTCCCCGGCGAGGTCGTTTTTTCGACCAGTCTGGGCTACGAAGATCAGGTAATTACCGACCTTATTTTATCGAATAACATCCCCATCCGCATTTTTACCCTTGATACGGGTCGGATGTTTTCGGAGACGTACTCGGTCTGGAAAAAAACCAATGACCGCTACGGCGCAACCATTGAAACCTA
Organism: Cytophagales bacterium; assembly: GCA_038236215.1. Taxonomy (GTDB): domain Bacteria; phylum Bacteroidota; class Bacteroidia; order Cytophagales; family Spirosomataceae; genus Spirosoma. The sequence continues at coordinate 13,556 of JBBSTD010000087.1, forward strand.
CTTTCCCAACGCCGGTGCCGTTGAGCAGTTGATGAGTACCAAAGGCCCATACAGTTTTTATGAATCGGTCGAGAATCGAAAAGAATGCTGCGGTATTCGTAAGGTAGTACCACTAAATCGGGCGTTGAACGGGCAGAAAATCTGGGTTACGGGCATTCGCGCCGAGCAGTCGGTCAACCGCCAGTCAATGCCCCAACTGGAGTGGGATGAAGCGCATTCACTCTACAAATTCCACCCGTTGATGGATTGGACCTTTGCCGAAGTAAAACAGTATGTAAAAGATAATAACGTGCCTTACAACCCACTCCACGACAAGGGGTTCGTTAGCATCGGTTGCCAGCCCTGCACCCGCGCCATTCAACCGGGCGAGGATTTCCGCGCGGGACGCTGGTGGTGGGAAGACAATTCCAAAAAAGAGTGTGGATTGCACACCCACGAAGAAGCATTTAAACCGTAACAAAGAGCGAAATAGTGAACCAGTAATAGCTCGACAATTCGCTCGTTCGCTCCGCTCCGGCGGCCCAGTTTCGCTCATTCACTCGTTAATCATGGATTATTTAGACCAACTCGAATCCGAATCCATCCACATCATGCGGGAGGTAGCCGGGCAATTTGAGCGACCTGCGCTGCTGTTTTCGGGTGGCAAGGATTCCATTACGTTAGTGCATCTGGCCCTGAAAGCATTCCGGCCGGGTAAACTCCCTTTTCCACTCGTTCATATCGACACGGGTCATAACTTCCAGGAAGTACTCAATTATCGGGATAAACTGGCGGCTCAGATCGGCGAGAAACTAATCGTTCGTCATGTGGAAAATACGATCAAACGCCAGGGACTAAAAGAACCGACCGGCCGAAATGCCACCCGCAACGGACTACAAACGTTCACGCTGCTGGAAACCATTGAAGAATGGGAGTTCGATGCCTGTATTGGTGGTGCCCGTCGGGATGAAGAAAAAGCGCGGGCCAAAGAGCGTGTTTTTTCCGTGCGCGACGAATTTGGCTCATGGGACCCAAAACGCCAGCGCCCCGAACTCTGGAACCTCTACAACGGCCGGATTCACAAGGGCGAAAACGTCCGTGTATTCCCCATCTCGAACTGGACCGAACTGGACGTATGGAACTACATCCGGCGGGAGAAAATCGAGTTGCCCAGCATCTATTTCGCGCACGAACGCGAGTTACTCATTCGTGACGGTAAGTTGATGGCCACGGCCGGGGGCGTTATCAAACCCGAAGCCGACGATCAGATTGTACGGCGTAACGTACGGTTCCGTACCGTGGGCGATATCTCCTGCACAGCCGCATCGGAATCGCAGGCAGCCACATTAGATAGTGTTATTGCCGAAATTCAGGCGACGCGCATCTCCGAACGGGGCGAAACCCGCATGGACGATCAACTCAGCGAAGCCGCTATGGAAGACCGCAAAAAAGGCGGGTATTTTTGATAAGCGAAAGAACGAGAGAGTAATGAAACACATCAGCCACTCTTTCGCCCTTTCACTTTTTCACTCTTTTGAAAATGGACCTTCTTAGATTTATAACCGCCGGGTCGGTAGACGACGGCAAAAGTACGCTCATCGGGCGGCTTCTTTACGATTCCAAATCCATCCTGACCGACCAGCTCGAAGCCATTGAGCGCGCCAGTAAAAGCCGCAACCGTGACGACGGGTCGCTCGGCAGTATCGACTTGGCACTCCTCACCGATGGTCTGCGCTCCGAACGGGAGCAGGGAATCACGATTGATGTAGCCTACCGCTATTTTCAGACCCCACAGCGGAAGTTCATCATTGTGGATGCGCCGGGACACATTCAGTATACCCGAAATATGGTAACGGGTGCTAGTAACTGTCAACTGGCTATTGTGCTGGTCGATGCGCGGCACGGCGTGGTGGAACAAACCCGTCGGCACTCGCTCATTGCCTCGTTGCTGGGCATCCCTCACCTGGTGGTCGCGATCAATAAAATGGATTTGGTTGGGTATTCGCAGGATATCTATTCGGACATCTGCATTCACTACGCCGACCTGGCCCGGAAGCTGAACGCGCATCAGGTAACCTACATTCCCATGAGTGCGCTCAAGGGCGACAACGTGGTAGACCGGTCAACGTCGATGCCCTGGTACGAAGGCCCGACGCTGCTCGACCATTTGGAAACGGTCGCCATAGATGATGAAGCCGACGGCGAACCACGGGACCATCATCCGTCTCGCTTTCCAGTGCAGTATGTCATCCGTCCACAAACGGCTGAATTGCCCGATTACCGGGGTTACGCGGGTAAAATTACCAGCGGCATTTTCCGTAAGGGGGACGCGATAACTGTACTTCCTTCCGGCGCCACCTCAACCATCGATGCGATTGAAGTAGCGGAGAAGCACCTGGATGAAGCCGTAACGCCCCAATCGGTTATCCTGCACCTGGCTACGGATATTGACATTAGTCGGGGTGACCTCATTGTCCGCTCTGAACGGTTGCCGGTAACCAGCCAGACTGTGGAAGCCATGCTGTGCTGGATGGATACGAAAGAACTGAAAGCCGGGAGCAAATATATTTTGCAGGTTGGCACGTTCCGAACGCGCTGTTCCGTGCGGGAGATTGCGTATCAACTCAATATAGAAACCTACGAACAGATTGAAGACGTTGATAACCTGAAATTGAACGACATGGCCAAAGTAGTCCTGCGGACGGCCCAGTCCATCAGTTTTGACCCCTATCCCAAAAACCGGACTACGGGTGGTGCCATTCTAATCGACGAAACATCGAACGTGACGGTGGGTGCCCTGATGCTGATGGGCGAGGTGTAGTTACCCTCGCTTTTTCGTATAGTTGGTACATACCCTGTACGAACATGACCGAATTAGCGGCCCAATTGCTCGAATCACCCCGGCGTGGACTTGCGAAGGCTCCGCAGATCATTTAGCAGGTACAGGCCATTCTGAACGGCGAACAAAAACGTCGGCGTGATTTATTCGCATACGCAAAAGCCCCGGAAGGAAACTCCCGGGGCTTTTGCGTATGCGAATAAATCAACAGTTTACATTTTCTCCAGTAATCGCTCCATCGAAACTTCCTGCCCGATGTAGGCTTTCAGTTCGCTAATGGGCATGCGGGTTTGTTCCGTGGTATCACGGTGGCGGACAGTCACCGTATTGTCTTCTAAAGTCTGATAATCAACGGCGATGCAGAAAGGTGTACCGATCAAATCCTGCCGGGTATACCGCTTGCCAATAGCATCGCGCTCTTCCATAATGACCCGGAATTCAAACCGGAGACTCTTCATGATTTCTTCCGCTTTTTCGGGCAGGCCGTCCTTCCGAACAAGGGGAAATATGGCCGCTTTGATGGGAGCCAGTGCCGGATGGAGTTTCAGATACGTCCGTTCTTTCTGCTGATCGCCCTCGCCAACGGTTTCTTTCGTAAAGGCGTTACAGAGTACCGCCAGAAACAGCCGGTCGGCCCCAACGGATGTTTCCACCACATACGGAACGTAGTTACCGAAGGGCTTTCCGGTCGTTTCGTCAATGTCATTGTCGAAATACTGTTGCTTTTTGCGACTCAGTTCCTGGTGGGCTTTCAGATCGAAGTCCGTACGGGAGTGGATGCCTTCCATTTCGCGGAAACCGAACGGAAACTTGTATTCGATATCCACGGCGGCATTGGCGTAGTGCGCCAGTTTTTCGTGGATGTGAAATTTAAGCTTTTCGGCGGGCAGACCCACTGCCTGATGGAACTTCATCCGGGTATCACGCCATGTTTCGTACCAGGCTATTTCGGTGCCGGGGCGCACAAAAAACTGCATTTCCATCTGTTCAAACTCGCGCATCCGGAACGTAAACTGCCGAGCCACTATTTCATTCCGGAAGGCTTTCCCAATCTGGGCAATCCCGAACGGAATCTTCATCCGGCCCGTTTTCTGCACGTTCAGGAAGTTCACGAAAATACCCTGCGCCGTTTCGGGGCGAAGGTAAATCAAGCTGGAATCTTCGGCCAGCGATCCTACCTGCGTGGAAAACATCAGGTTAAACTGCCGCACTTCGGTCCAGTTATCCGTACCTGACACGGGGTCTTTGATGCCTTCGGCTATAATCAGGTTTCGAACCCCTTCAAGGTCGTTATCACCCAGCAAACGGCCCATTTCCTGCAAAAGTGCCGTGCTTTTCGCTTCGTCGCCCGCATTGGCGTACGCTTCGGCCTTCAGTTCGAGGAGTTGATCCGCCCGATACCGTTTTTTGGAGTCCCGGTTATCAATCATCGGGTCGTTGAAGGAGTCAACGTGCCCCGAGGCTTTCCAGGTTAGCGGGTGCATAAAGATGGAGGCATCAATACCAACTACCGAATCGTGCAGTTGGGTCATGGCTTTCCACCATAGTGCTTTGAGGTTGTTCTTTAGTTCGACGCCATTCTGACCGTAGTCGTACACGGCCTGCAACCCATCATAGATTTCTGAGGATGGGAATACAAAGCCATATTCCTTGGCGTGGGCGATAATATCCTGCAGTGTTGTTGCCGGGAAGCCGGCGGCTGGCGGTCCGTCGGTACGGGGTGCTTGTGTAGTATTCATACGTGGGCGCAAAAATACGGTTTTCTGCCCAAGTGACACTTTTGGACTCGCTATAATTTAAAAACCCAGTCGGCCGACAATTTTCAAACGCTCACGGCTGCACCTCCCAGCATCATTTACATGTAAGCGAGTTACTCGCTACAGCGAAGAAGCTCGTCAGTTAACTGACGAGCTTCTTTTAAATCCTGCCTTCGCTCCTACTCGTAAAAAATCTCCAACTAACTCAGACCTATAAGCCGGGTTCTGTCCTCCCGCCCTGTCGCCTAAACGGCCCGGCAGACTGGCCTATCATTTATCTGGGATGCCGGTCACCCGACACCTCGTTCGACCTACCCGCGTCGACATCCGGTTACCCGGAACGGAAACGAGCCGCCCCACGTCCGACGCTTATTTGGTCTTTCAGCCCCTAAGGGTTACCATGCCCCACTGGTCACCCAATGAGCGGTAGGCTCTTACCCCACCGGTTCGCCCTTACCCCGCTTACAGCAGGGCGGTATATTTTCTGTTGCCCTGTCTGTCGAATGGCCGTTCCCAGCCATCCGCCTTCCCGTTAGGAAGTAGGGTGCTCTGCGCTGCCCGGACTTTCCTCATACCGCCAAAGCGATACGCGATAAGCCAGCCTGAGTTGGTTGGAGATGACAAAGGTACTACTGAATGCCCACCAACGGACTATACGTATTCATAAAATGACTACGCGCAACAGCCCTTAAAGTCCCTCCACTTTTACATTGATACGCCCACGGGCATTCACGACGGCCAGCAGGGAAGTTGGGGTCAGGTACACCTGGTCGGGTCGAATTTCATCAATGTGCCCGTTAATGGTTATTCCTTTGGCAATCTGCTTGTTCCTGAGCTGCTCCTGCAACAGTTTTTGCATATCGGCTATCTGGGAGCCAACCGGAATGGTCAGCTCTTTTTGTAGGGTTCGGGCAAAGGTGCCTTTCAATAGCCAGCTTGCCGACCGTTGCAGCACGCTTTTGGTATCCAGATCATACTCCAGGTCTTTCAGGGAAATAGTCTGATCCGTTGGGTCATAATATGGTCGGCCCCGGAGGTAGATGTCGCCATTGACCGTACCTTTTAGTCCGGCCTTGATAATCAGATGGTCGTTTTGCCCGTACATATCCATGCTGGTGATGGTAATTGAATAGCGGTTATCACTGAATGAAAACGACTTCCCGACAAACTCGTCGGCTACGAGTTTAGCTGCTTCGGGGTAGCTGGCTTCGCTGAGCAGGCCAATCTGAAAATCATCCTTCACCTGGGGCACTACCGTCAGGTCGGGCAGAGATACAGCGGGCGGCACAACGGGTTTGTTGCCCGTAGTGGTTAGCATATGCCCTTCAATACCGATAGTGGCCCGGATTACGCGCCCCTCAAACCGTAGCGGAGTGATGAGCATGCGCTTCGGGACAACCTGTAAATACGTGCGGTACTGTTCTGAAATCAGCCGTGGTTCGCGCAGTGTATTCCAGGCGTTCAGCACTGGCGTGCGGAGGTCAACATTTCGGCGTACCTGCTGGTCGATGGTTTTGGATATGCTCCCCAGATTCTTATCAACCAACTTGCTCACAATGTTAGTAACCGGAATAGCAAAGCCGACAAAACTCACCGTTGGCCGACGAACCCAACTGTAGCCATCGGCCTGGGTCTGGGTATTAACGGACCAGTCGGGGTCAAGGTTAAGACTGGTTTTGAACCGCAAATCGATCTCGAACTCTGTTTCTTTGTACTGCGTAAATCCCAGTACCGATATACCCGCTTTAGCCCATATTTTTAGGGGAACGACAAAGTGCAGCAGACTGTCCTGCGCCGTTACGAGCAGGTTGCTGCGCTTCCAGACCCTAACCATGAACTGGTCATCGTCAAGCTTGTTATCTTCGTAGATAAGTCCGTTTACCTGGGCGTTTATTTGCCGTTCCACATCATCCATCGCAATGGAAACGGGAACATGAACAGTGGATAAAAAGCGTTCGTTACGAACTTCCATTTCGGTCGTGTTATAGGACTCTTTGGGAGCTTTAGTGTCTAAGCGGTCACCTGACGGCTGACAGGCAAAGACTAGGAAGCACAACACGACCAAACAATGGCGTATCAGGCTGTATCCGGCCGCCGGGTCAGGGCCACTATTTAATTGTAACCTTGGTGGCACCATAGCCAAACTTCTGTTTCTGAGCGTCTTCAAAGAATTTAACGTTGGGGTGCTGTCCCAGTCGCCGGTGCAACTCCGACCGTAAGGCACCACTACCAATACCATGAATAAACGTTACATCGCTCATGCCGCTGGCAACGGCATTTTCGAGTGACCGCTCGAAGGTATCGAGCTGGAGTTTCAACAGGTCTGCGGGTGTGCGGTTTCCGGGGCCGTTGGGAAGCAGTTCCTCGATGTGCAAGTCGATAACGGACGTTGGCCGCTCAATTGAAACACCCATCGGGCCGGACTTGGGTTTGAGCATCTCCGCTTTCAGCTCGTCGGGGCGAATCGTAGTCATCTTCGACTGGGCGGGCGTAGCACTCACAGCCTGCTGCTGACTGTTCCCTTCACCGGGTTTGCCGGACACATTGGCGTCTTCATCCAGCTGGGTCTGAAAACCGGGCTGGTTCAGGACCGGCAACGTCGTTTTCTGCTTAAAAAACGTGGTAGCCCGCGCCTTGAAACGCTTTATCAGCGGTGGTCGTAACGACGATTTACCAGCCCGGAACCAAAGTCCCTGCACCACAAAGGTTGGCCAGTCCTCAAACTTAGCGTGCGCATACAGGTCATTCATTTTCTGCTGCGACTTCGGTTTCAGGAGCCCACCGTGCAATCCGCGAAACTGGACACCGCCCGTCGGTGCGGCCGACTCCTCACCCAGCGCATACGCAAACTCCCAGTCCGTATTATTGACAAGGTGCAATGTATATTCCCGATCATTGACGGGTACAAACGCCAGATAGATACCCTGATTCGACAGAATAGCGGGGGCCGCTGGAGCCACCGTTTTCTGGGGGGCAAACGTGTTGGTTTTGAGCAGTCGCTCGGCTTCGAGGGGAGAAACGGATACCAATTCCGAGCGCATTACCGGAATACGAAAGCCATCTTCAATTTCAATCTCAATCATGTCGCCGGGTAAAAACCGTGACACAACGCCCTGTTCTTTCGCCCGTAACAACCGGACTTTATCGCCAATGTTCATAGTAGTCAGTCAGTTATAGGTTTAGGGAGTCGTTGTTCGTAACGACTCCCTAAACCTATAACCGCTGAACGTAAAAAAAGCTTCCGACAGGGGGCAAAATGATGACCAAGTCGATAGAGTGATAATGAATGATTTACAAAAATTTATTCATTATTACTGCGTGTTACTTTGCTGGCACCCGATGTTTTGGAATCCAGCGAGTTTACCTGGCCAAATTCAGCGCGGCTGGCGCCACCCGCATCGACCGATGCATTCTCTACCCGCATGTTAACCGCTTCAATTTTACTGGCTCCACCCAGGTCGGCTTCCAACTGGCGGGCATGTCCCCGAAGGTTGATGTTCGACGCACCCGACAATTCGATGTTTAGTTTATCGACATCGCCGTCGAATACCGTGCGACAGGCACCGCTCATGTCGATGGTCAACTCATCGTACTTACCAAAACCGGCCAGGCTGGCTTTCGATGCGCCGGACATTCTCAATTCGTTGATTTTAGGAACGGTAATGGTCAGGCCAACGCGTTTGCGGTTACCCCAGTCAAACAAACCACCCCGACGGTCAATTTTCACTTCGAGCGTGCTGCCGTTTACCCGAACATCCATATCACTCATATCTTCCTCACGACCATCGGCAACTACTTTGTACGTGTCGCCCTTACGGAAACGCACGACAAACGCACCCGACACGTCTACCTTCGAGAAATCGGTGATATTGAACTGGCGGGTGTGGTCGCTGACCCGGTCGAAATCGTCACCGAGTTCGTTCGATACGGCACTTTGTACCTCGTCGGTCAGATCGGTTACGTCATTATCTTCGTCATTGCCGTTGCGGTCCTTTTCGCGGGGATAGTTGATACAAACCAGGCCGTCTGCTTTCGTAAATTTCCAGAGACTGGTACTCATCCGGTCAATTTCTTTCCCGCCGAATTCATTCCGAATAAACCGGGCAAACTCCTCCGTCATCCGAAACGGTTTTTCGTACGGTATTAACAGGTCCATATCCAGGTCCTGCGCCCGGAAATGGGCGTCAGGTACCAGTTCCATCGTTTCATCGAAACGAATTGTCGAGTCTTTTACGGTGTATACGTACTTTATCTGGCGGGCATTTTCCTGCGCTTCGGCCCGGTTACGGCCCTGCGCCCGGAAGTCCTGAACGAGGTTTATCGTCGGGCCATCGTAGCCTTTCAGGTCGATGGATGGCCGCCAGTTATCATCATTCTCCACATTGTTCATCGCAAAGGTGGGAACGGCTGCCGACACGTTCAGTACCTTCGTTTCCTCTACAGTACCCCGGCGCTGAAAACTACCAATGAGTGGCGTAACGGTTCCACCAAATACGACCAGACTCACGAGCCACACCGCACCCAGGGTAAGGGCCGTGCGGCTGCTCAGCACATTCCGCATCGTGATGAGCATAACGCCCAGAATAGCCAGGCCGAAAGCGGGGATAAAACCCGCCAGAAAAGCCGACAGCATCATAGGGGCCGAGACATCATCCCGAATCATGCCGATGGGTAGATTGCCTAAATGCGCCCCCGATTCGAAGCCGATGAAGGCTCCCAGTACAGCCAGACAAGCTACCATTAGTGCAAAGGCAACCACCAGCAGCATGACACCCGCAAAAACCCGGATTATTGATACAACGCCATTCAGCAGTGGTCCCAGCGCACTGCCAAGCCCCCCTATGACGGTAGCAATAGCCCGGAAAGGAAACAGCAAAATACGGGTCAACGTGTTTTCGCTGTTTGGATGGTCGTTGATATTTAAGTTTTGCTTGATGCTTTGCTCGATATTGGAAAGCGTGATGGGCTGCCCCTGCATTTCCATTTTCTCGGTCAGGGTATTGGCCTGGGGTGCAATCATCCAGAGGACGATATAGAGCAGAAAACCCACCCCAAAAAAGACAATCCCCAGCACAAACAGCAACCGGATTATGCCCCTATCGACCCCAAAATAAGCCGCTATACCTGATGCAACCCCACCCAATACTTTATCTTCTGGATTACGAAAAAACTTTTTTACGGTTTTGTCGTCTTCAATGGTCATCACACCCGGCAGGGCAATCCACATGGCAATGTACACGACGAAGGTGAAACCGCTCAGACCACCAAAGAAACCATCTGGTCCATTCGTGGCCCCACTAAAGGCGGGTAAACCAACAAACAGAGCCACAAAAATGAGTCGTACCCACACCACGTCCATATTGAAATAATGGGCCAGTCCGGCACACACTCCCCCGAGGGTTTTCCGGCGTAAATCGCGAACCAGTCGTCGTGGTTCGAGCGCATGTCCTGGGGCGTAAGGCGTAGGGTTACTGGCCGCATTGCGTCCCGTTCTCCCTGCCCCAGGCACAGAGCCTGTACCCGTTGCGGAGTAGCGCCCGCCACTCGTTACCAGTATTTCCTCTTCTTCAACGGCTTCAAAATCGGCCACGGTACCCATAGCGGCCGTTAGTTCATTCACATCTTCGAGGGAAACAACCTGTTTTTCGGCTGCTTTCAGTTTGGCCAAGAGTTTTTCGGCAATGCGGTTTTCAATGTCCGTAACGATTTCCTGACTGTCTTCGTAGGTCGAGAAATACTGCTGCACGGTAGTCAGGTAATTTCTCAGTTTGTCGTAGCCATCTTCTTCGATGTGGAAAATGACGCCACTGATATTGATACTTATAGTCTTTTTCATTGCAGTCCGACGGTTCGGTTGTGGGAAGAGAATAGGTTAAGTGTTGGCAGATGGTGCCGTGGAATCGGGCGAAGGCGAAACAGACACGGCGCCGTTGGCTATTTTGGTATGTTTATCTAACTTGTTGATAATCGTATTGACCGATTCGGCCAGTTCCTGCCAGGTTTCGTTGAGCGATTCCAAGGAATTTTGCCCCAGGTCGGTCAGAATATAGTACTTACGTGGTGGCCCGGAGGTAGACTCTACCCATTTGTAATCGAGGAGACCGGCATTTTTCAATCGGGTTAGCAGCGGGTACAATGTACCCTCCACAACCATAATTCGGGCGGAGGTTAGCTCGTCGAGCATATCGGAGGCATAGATTTCGCCCCGCGATATGATGTGCAGAATGCAGAACTCCAGAATGCCTTTCCGCATTTGCACCTGAGCGTTTTCGATATTCATTGGTGTATAAAGAATTTCGTGAGTTTCTTAAGACAAATGTACAGTAAGGTACTATGTGATGCAAGGTACTTTGTCGATAAAAATAAATTTTGAGGACAAATGGTAAAAAAAGGCGGTGAATGGTAATAAATGTACCAGAGTCACAAAAATGACATTGCGTTTAGTACTGGTAACCTCGAACCTGAACTACCACTACGTATCAATTCAGCTGTTAGCCGGGTCTGGCAATGGCCATGTGAGCAATTTATTAATCTCGTTTAGGTCACCTAATTCAAACCAGGCGGCTTTTTTGTGTTTCTTTGCACCTTCCAATAGCTATCAATTTCGTGAGAATAGGCATTTTTTTTGGTGGACCGGCGCGGGAACGCGAAGTATCATTTGCAGGGGGGCGTACGGCCCTAGCCAATCTGGATAAGGGTTTGTTCGAGACGGTACTGGTTTTTGTTGATGGGCGGGGACGATTTCGGCTCGTTACCCCCGATTTTCTACGGGTGAATTCACTGCGGGATATATTACCGCAGGACGAATCCGGGTTTTCCGTGTACGATGAATCACTAGCGGAAGGAGTGCTGGATGCCACATTACCCGAACTCCGACCCGAACAATTCAGGAACCATTTTGATTTGGCTTTTCTGGCGATGCACGGCCCTGATTGCGAAGATGGAGCTATTCAGGGATTGCTGGAATGGTATAAAATGCCTTATACCGGGCCGGGTCTGGCCGGGTCGGCGGTGGGTATCAACAAAATCCTGCAAAATGAACTGATTGCGCTGGCAAATGGGCAGCAGAAGAAAACGGCAACCATCAGTCGCGATGCCTATGAGCAGACAGATAAGGCGCAGTTTTTCCAGTCTCTCACGGAGCATCTGGGCTTACCTATTGTGGTAAAAGCTCCGCATCAGGGATCTTCCATCGGCGTAGCCATTGTGCGGGAGGCCAACCTGAATCAGTTTTGCCGGTCAGTTGAACAGTGTTTTTTCACAACAAGTGTTCAGCCGAACGAGGCCCGACCCGATGGTTGGAGCCAACTGAGTGAATGGGCTATTCTATCACCCGAACACAAGCATGAACTGGCGCAAAAAATGGTCAGCCTCGACTCCGGCATTAGTTTCCCGGTCGTTGTTGAGCAAACCGGTGAGGTGCTTACTCATCCCAAAGAGCTGCTCGAAAAGTTCGATTCATTGATTGAGTCGTTCGGTCACTCGCTGACGCTCAGTTCTGTTAATGCCGAGGATGAAGTACTCTTTGAGGAATTCATTAGTGGGCAGGAGTTCTCCTGTGGCGTTATTCAGGACGACGACCAGATTGCCCTTGCGCTCCCCCCAACGGAAATTTACAACGTAACAAGTTTCGATTTCGACTCGAAGTATAAACTCGACACCACAAAAAAACGGATTCCGGTTGAAACAAGTCTGGAGAATAACCGTAAGATTCAATTGGCCGTGGCTGAAGTTTTTACACGGTTAGGAATCAACGTATACGCCCGAATCGATGGGTTTCTGACCGCAGCAGGTGATGTATTGCTACACGACCCAAACACGATTCCGGGCATGTCGCCTTCATCGCTTATCTTTAAGCAGATGGCCGAAATTGGCCTCAATCTAACTAATTCACTTACCTACCTGATTCGACAATCACTTCGGGAACGGATACGTACGGGAAAGGACACCTTTCGGCTGAAACGGATGATGGTGGAACTGGATGCTCAATTAGCCTATCGAAAAGCTAATCCGTTGCCGGAGCGCGTTGTTTCGTTCGGAAACAGTAATGAAAGTTTTATAGCCGCCAAAAGCCAGTACAATGAGTTGGCAGCATCAGGCACGGTTCGTCCGTCGCTGATGTATATAAAGAGCAAACTGGAATCGCACGAAATACCGGTGAACCTGCTTTTTAAAGATACCATTGCCGATCTGGAAACCGCGTTGACTCAGCCACGCCACCCACTATTAGTTGAAACCGATGAGCTTGCCCGGCACATCA
>JBBSTD010000088.1:0-26286 GCA_038236215.1 Cytophagales bacterium
CCTAAGAAGAGGTAGCTACGTATGCGACTGATTGAGTTGGACAGATATTAAAATCGGGTGATAGAAACACCTCGCAAACGGTTTCTCAACGAAAGGATTAAAACTGCTTAACAGCGGGTATTTCAGATGGTATGTAACCAGCAAAGGATGATTTAATCAGCTCAGTCAACAGCTCTTATTCGGCTAAGTTGAACCTATCTACATGCGGGTCGATCTTGTTATCATCTATCGTTCTTAGCCAGTTGAGCTTGAACTGTTTCCATATAGATACTAGCCAATCGACCCAGAAAAGGCCATTTATGGATTTAAGTGTCTAATGAATGTGGCCATGTAGTAGTCATTATCACAGGAATCCAGTCGGTTTAGACCAGGTATTACCGACATATCTTAACTAATTTCTCGCTGACAATTGAGCGGAAATAATCATGGTTAAACCGGTGCCATCACGCCCGAAAACTAGCTACAAGCGGCTCAGAGTCTAGTTGATGTAACATCCACTAATGGGTAGACTTAACTACTTGTTTTGCTTGGCTGGTGTAATTCCAAATTTCTTTTTGAAAGCCCGGCCAAAGTAATCGGGATTGCCGTAGCCGGTCTCGAAGGCAGCGTCGGCCACCGATAGGCCCTGTTCCAGTAGCTGACGGGACAGGTTTAACCGGTAGTTGTTCAGATATTCTTTGGGGCTGAAGTTGGTCAGGGTCTTGATTTTTGCGTGCAGTTGTGACCGGCTGCAATGCATCATCTGAGCCAGGGCATCGGCGGTAAGTTCCCGGTCTTTGTAATGCTGACTGACCAGGGCGTGAAAGCGCAGCACAAACTCCTGCTCCCGGTTGTGCTGCGGTAGTCTCGACAGCACCGAACCTGCCAACCCACTAATCAGTTTGTTTTTCAGCGCGGATACTGATCTAAGCTGGTTCACAATCAGCAGGTCCAGTTCTTTCAGGTTGAAGGGCTTACTTATGTAGCCATCGGCTCCGCTGTTGAGACCAGCAATGATAGTTTTTTCGTCATCGTCATTCAGCAGCAGAATAATGGGAATGGTCTGGGTCAATGGGTTCGATTTGAGAGCCGTGCACAAGTTTTGATGACTGGCATCCGCAATGTCGCTCCCGCACAAAATGAGTTCGGGCAGGATAGCCTGCGCCCTAGTCAGCACTTCAGCAAACGTACCAGGTAATATAACGCGGTAGTTTTCGGCAAAATGGCGTTTCAGAAAATGAGCCAGGTCCTTGCTCTTGTCGATGATGAGGATAGTAGGCCGGTCGGTAACCAGCGTTTCAGCCGATTCGTAGCCTGTAGTTTCGCGGTTGGGTGGGATTGCATCGACCAGGTCGATAACCTGCGTAGCTAGGGTCTGCGCTTTGCTGTTGGCGGCAGGAAGTTTGCTCACCGGACTTTTTTGAATTGGGAACTGGATAGTGAGGGCCAGCTTTTCCTTTTCTTCCACAAACAGTACAGCATTGGGCATCTGCCGCAGCAGGCTGAACGTGAGCAGCAGGCCGACGTTGGACGAGTCGTTCTGACTGAAGAGTTCCCCATGCTGTCCAGCCGTTCGAAAGCTGACTCTCAACTGTTCGAACAAGACCGGCTGTTCGGTCAGTCCAAACAGCAAGGTCAGGTAATGCGCCGACTGACCAGTAATTTTTCCCAGGGTTACGTCCAGGTGAAGTTCGTTTCCTTCGGTCAGTTCGTTCGTCAGAAAAAAGAGCAGGTTGCCAATAACCATTTCCAGCTTACCCGCGTCGAAGGAGGCCATCATATACGGGTCGGAAAAGGTGAGCCGCCGGGCAATGTGCCGGGCCTGAAGGAGGGGTGCGAATCCCTGCATGGTTTCTTTTACAAAGGCAATAATGTCGGTTTCAGTCAGATGTACTTTCTGGGGCTCGTGCCCCGTTTTTCGGAGTTCGGTAATCTGGTCGATGAGCGTATGTAGCCGTTTGGCATTCTTGCGGATTACCCCATAGTTAGTAGCTGAGTCGGCCTGCCAGGCCCGGTTGGAGTGAATCAGTTCATCAATCTCGGCCATAATCAGCGTAATAGGCGTTTTGAACTCGTTGGAAAGGAAGGTGAAGAAGTTTAGTTTCTGTTGATTCAGTTCTTCGCTTTTTTCCCGCTCTATCCGCTCCATCTGCACCGCTACCTTCTGCTGGTTCAAAAAAGTAATGAACCGGCGGTACAGCAGCAGAGCCAATACGCCCAGCAGTATATAAACAAAGTAGGCGTATGGAGTTAGCCATAAGGGAGCCCGGACGGTGAGCAGAAGGGTTCGTTCGGCGGTAGACAAAGCTCCGTTCGAGCGAAACGACCGGACGTGAAAGGTGTACGTACCCGGTGAAAGATTAGTGTACGTGCGGGTATTGACACTAGTTTTTGGATTCCACGTCGGCTCAAACCCTTCCAGGTAGTATGTGTAATAATTGGTACTTTTGGAGAGGTAGTTGATAGCTACAAAATCCAGCGTAATAACATTCTGAGCGTGATTGACGGTTAGCCTATCCGTTTCGTCGATGTGCTTGGTCAGAACCGATTCGCCATCGGGCTTTACCGATTTGTTGAACAGTTTCAAATCGGTAAAGTAAACGGGTGGGTCGAAAACCCGTTTTTTAATCACATCCGGGTCGAAATAACACAGGCCATCCACGCTGCCGAAGTAAAGAATTCCTCGCTTATCTTTGAGGGATGATTTGAAATTGAACTGGGTGGCGGGCAGTCCGTTGGTTTTGTCAAAAAGACGATAGGTTTTCTGGACCGGATTAAAGGACAGCAGCCCCTGGTTGGTCGAAAACCAGTACGTACCCTGGTTATCTTCCAGAATTCCGTACACCGTTGGGCTGGGTAACTGCGCGTTGACCGGTGAGGAAACGAACTTTTTCAGCGCACCACTCCACACGCACACGCCCCCGTTGATGGTCCCAAACCAGACATTTTTCTTAGCATCTTCGTAAATACTGATAATCTGGTCGCTCTGAATGACGGGGGTATTCCCTGCCGCATAATGCGTTAGTTTCTCTGATTGTCGGTCGTACCGGTAGATACCCTCGGAATGGGTGGCAATCCAGAGTTGCCCAGCCGTATCTTCCCGTACTTCATAGACAAATGTGCGGCCCAGCACCTCCGGTTTGAACAGCCGAAAATGCCCGGTTTTTTCGTTCAGGATGTTCAGTCCGTCAATCGTGCCCACCCACAATGTGTTTAACCGATCCCGGAATATGGTGTGAACGGCGTTGTTGGAGAGCGATGTCGAGTCGCCCGATTTGCTCCGAAAAACCGTTATGGCTCCCGTAACGAGGTCAATCCGGTTCAGACCGCCCCACAGGGTACCGACCCAGGCCACCGGAGACTCTTCCATCCACAGGGAGTGAATATTGTTGTCACTCAAGCCATTAGAGTGGTTGTAGTACGTGTATCGACCCGTTGCCGGGTCAAGTACCGTTACCCCGGCATCCTCCGTTGCCATCCAGACCCGGTGCCTGCTATCGATAGCGAGCTGACTAACGGCGTTGCCGGCAATACTCTCCCCACCCGGAGCTGGGAGAAGGTGATTGAACGATATGCCAGTGGGCCGGGCGTAGTTTACCCCCCCAAAGTAAGTACCTATCCAGATGGTGCCATCCCGGCTTACATATGAAGAATAAACGGCCCGGTCGTTAATAGCGTAAGGCGATGTAGTGAAGGATTTGTCGTACCAGTGCGCCGTTTGCCGGTTACTGTCGATAACTACGGCACCTGATTCGCTGCCCACCCACATATTGCCTGCCTTATCCTCAGTCATGGTGCGGGTAACCCAGGTTTTGAACTTTGTGAGTTCATCGAACCAGGCGACTGGGCGAAAAGCCATGGTCTTTTCGTCCAACTGGAGTAGACCCCGGTTAGTTCGCAGCCAGATCCCCCCCCGCCGGTCTTTGTACATGCCATACTCCAGAATACCTCGCCCTTTTTCCCGCCCATAGTCCTCAATGGTCAGCTCAAGTATGGTTTCCCCGTCGGCATTGATAATCCGGGGTTTGTTGTACTCCACAATCAGAAACGTTCCCGTCCTGAATTCGCAGGAGGAGTGTATATTCTGCCGGGGCAATATATGTTTCACCCGCCCGTCCGGTTTTATCCGGTAGATGCCATTTCTGCTGTTCACCCATAACTCGCCGTTTGACATCTTTTTAATACCCGATACAAAAGCTGGCTCCCTGCCAAGGGGTATTTGAACAAACCGGTCTTGGGCAAAAATATACCGGAACAGACCCATCGGCGTACCCACCCACAAGTTTTCTCCAACGGCATACACACAATTTATCAGGTTGGTTTCCTGACGCGGACTTTTGATACTGAAGTAGTAATTTTTAATGTGCTGACTGTCGTACCGACTCAGACCAGCCCGCGTGCCGAACCACATAAAGCCTTTGTGGTCCTGCGTGATGCTGAATACTGTGTTGTGCGCTAGCCCGTCGTCGGAGGTGAGGGCGTTAAAATTAAATAGCTGGGCAGCAACCGAACCGATTGTAAGATATAAGGTACTGGATATCAGTAAGATATGTTTTAATATAAACCTAACAAAGGTTGGCTGTGCCGTTTTTCTCATGGGGTGCACAAAATGTCGCCCTTTTCGTACATAAGTCCAGCAGGGCAGATAAGCGACTAAAATTGTACGTATGTGCTGTTTTTATGGACAAAAGTAATGATTATCCCGTTCACTACTTCTTAAAATTGTAAAATCATTCCCTTGAATTATACCAATGTGGGCCTATCGTAACACGTGACAGACTCATCTTTCTAGTACGAATCATTCCTAATCACCATATAAATAAAAGTACATCTATGGACTCAAAAAACGTCTACCAAAATCAGTTTATCCGCGTAATTTGGCTGGTGCTGATGCTGGCGGGAATTCCCGCGCTGGCCCAGCAGCGAACCATAACCGGTAAAGTAACCGGCGACAAAGGAGAACCATTGCCTGGTGCCACCGTACTTCTTAAAGGCACTCAGAATGGTACCACAACCAATGGCGACGGCCGCTATTCGCTCGCGGTACCCGAAGCGCAGGCCAGTGGTACCCTGGTTTTTTCATTCATTGGGTATTTGGCTAAGGAGATACCCATCGGCAACCAGTCCATAATTGATGCTACTGTTGATCCAGATGCTACCGGCCTCAACGAAGTTGTTGTTGTAGGGTACGGTACGCAGAAAAAAGAATCCCTGACGGGGGCTATTTCGGCCGTTACAGCCCGCGATGTAGGGCGCGTACACGCATCGACCGTTACGGGTATGCTGGCCGGTAAAATTCCGGGGGTGCAGTTCCGTCAGCCCGACGGACGGCCCGGCGCGGCTGCCAATATCCAGATTCGGAACATGGGCGGTAATCCGCTGTTCATTATTGACGGGGTGCCCAAAGACAAATCTCAGTTCGACAATATTGCGCCCAACGACGTAGAAACGATTACGGTACTCAAAGACGCGTCGGCCTCTATTTATGGGTCACGGGCGGCTAACGGGGTTATTATCGTTACCACCAAGCGGGGTACCATTGGCCAAAAAAGTACCATTAACGTGGATGCGTATTACGGTGTACAAAACTGGATGCGCTTTCCAACAGTGCTGAACGCCTACGACTGGAACCTGGGGAAGGCCGAAGCCGAAGTTAACAAAAGCGGCACAACCTCCTACACCCAGGCCGAATTGGACAAGTACAAAGCGGGTACCGAATATGGCTACCAGAGCTTTGACTGGTATAATTACATCGTTCAGAAAAATTCGCCCCAGTCAAACGTAAACATCAACGCCAGTGGTGGTTCGGACCGGATCAATTATTACATCTCAGTCAACCGGCTGGATCAGAATTCGGTGTTGGGTCGGGAATTCTTCTTCAACCGAACTAACATTCAGTCGAACATTGACGTGAAAGTTTCAGACCGCTTCAGAGTTGGCCTGACTATCAGCGGGCGGCAGGAAAACCGCGAAAACCCGGGTGTACCGGGTGGCGATGACTACTTTGCTCCCAAATTCGCCATTTTACGTAATCGCCCCAGCGAACGGCCCTTCGCCAACGACAACCCAGATTACCTGAACACCATTAGTAATCCAGCTTCTAACTGGGGCTTCTTGAACTATAAGCGGTCAGGCTTTTTTAAGGAGCGCATCAACTCTGTTACGCCCCAGATAACGGGTCAGTACGAAACGCCCATCAAAGGGCTGGTACTGAAAGGGTTGTATTCGTATATGTTCCGGGATTTGCAGCGGGATATTTTTGAATACACCTACGATACGTACACCTACAACCCGACGTCCGATGTGTATAACAAAACGGGGGGTAGTTCAAACCCATATCGGGAACGGGGTACTAACAAAATTGATGAAACGGTCAGTCAGATTCAATTGAACTACACCCGCACCTTCGGTAAGCACACCATAAACTTACTGGCCCTGAACGAGCGGCTATCCCGGCGCGAACGAGACGTGTTCTTTCACTCGGTACCCAAAACGAACGTACTGCCCGTTGTTCAGTTTGCGGATGCCGACCGATATGATGACAGGGATAATAGCCAGGCACGGGTTGGCTACGTGGGGCGTATCAACTACAGCTATGCCGACCGATACTTTCTGGAAGTGGCGGCCCGACGGGATGCCTCATGGAAATTCTCGCCCAGCCGGCGCTGGGGTACGTTCCCGTCCATTTCGGCTGGGTGGCGTATTTCGGAAGAAAACTTTTTCAAGTCGTTCATGAACGGCAGTCATGTGCTGACCGATTTCAAACTGCGGGCTTCGTACGGGCAGTTGGGCGATGATAACATCTTCTTCAATAATGATCCCAACCAACCGCTTGATCCCTTCGCCTACACACCCGGCTATTCATATAACTCTGGTATCGGTATCATATCCGGTGCTACCACGGTAGCCGCCCGTGACCGAGGGGTTGCTAATGACCGGCTTTCGTGGCTAACTGCTAAGGTTACGGATATTGGCTTCGACTTCTCGATGTTTGGCGGTAGACTTACCGGTTCTGCTGATTACTTCCGGCGGGTTCGGGATGGGTTGCCCGCTGTGAAAAGTGATGTATTTATCCCCAGTGAATTAGGGTATACCTTACCGCAGGAGAATTTAAACCGTGATGCCGTATCGGGTGGCGAAGGTTCATTGGCCTACAATGGCCGAACCGCCAGCGGCATTCGGTTTACCATTGGCGGTAACGTTTCCTTTGCCCGCAACCGATCGGTGTTTCAATACAACCCGCGATTTGGGAATTCACTGCTGGAATACCGTCAGTCGAACACAAATCGGTGGAGCGACATTTTCTGGGGCTACGAAGTGATAGGTCAGTTTAAGTCGACGGAAGAGGTCAGTAATTATACGGTAAACAACGATGGACAGGGGAATAAGACGATGCTGCCCGGCGACCTGATCTATAAGGATCAGAACGGCGACGGCATCATCAACAACCGCGACGAGCGTCCCATTGGTTACCCCATCAACAAAACGCCCATTCTGTCGGGTGGTCTGAACATCACCATTGCCTACAAAGGATTTGATTTGGCAATGGATTTCTCGGCCGGTAGCATGATGGGATTCAACCGGCGTTTCGAGCAGCGAAACGCGTTCCAGAATACGGGTAACGTTCCCCACTACCTGTTCGATGACCGCTCACACCGGCAGGACCCCCTCAATCCTGACAGTCCTTGGATAGTAGGCAGTCAGATTCCCCTGCGCTACAATGACGGTGGCCACAGCAATCTGAATAAAGATTCGTCGTGGTGGTTAGTGAACGTTTCCTACTTCCGGAACCGCACCAACGAACTGGGCTACACCCTGCCAGCCGCCTTGACGAGCCGGGCCAAAATCCAGAAACTGCGGGTGTTTGTGAATACCTACAATTTGTTCTCCATCGACAGGGCCCGTCCTTACGGTGTGGACCCCGAAGTACAGGACGAGAACGGGTTGCAGTATCCGCAAAACAAACTGGTTAACGTGGGTTTCAACCTCAGTTTCTAAATCAGGCATTCTTCTTTCAAGACATAACAATGAAAAAATACATAGCAATGCTACTTGGGGCACTGGCACTTGGCAACGGGTGTACCAGCGACCGGGATTTCTTAGACGTAAAGCCTACTACCATTCTGCTGCTGGACGATGTGTACAGCGACCCCCGGCTGGTACTGTCCGTTGTTACGGATTTGTACAACCGGATTCCCGACCTGGTTAAACCCAGTAACTTCGGTTTGTACGCCGGTTTCGATGAGGCTTTTGCCTCCGGCGACTATGGACGGCACCAGTTCAGGGATTACAGTTACGACGACTGGAACTACTGGGATTATGGCTATATCCGCGAAATAAACCTGTTTATTCAGCGCGTCAATGCTACTACCAAACTTATCCCAGCCGATCAGGCTCAGTTTGTGGCCGAAGGCCGGTATCTGCGGGCCAACGCGTATTTTGAACTGGCCAAGCGGATGGGAGGAGTACCACTCATTACAGAACCGCTGACGTATGATTACAGTGGCGATGTAGCCAGCCTGCGGAAGCCCCGCGCCAAAGAATCGGAGGTGTACGATTTCGTGATTAGCGAGATGGAAGCCATCAAGACTATCCTGCCCAAAAACGCGGGTGAGAAGTCACGGGCCACTTACGGATTAGCGCTGGCCACCGAAGCGCGGGCCGCTTTGTACGCCGGTTCCATTGCCAAATACGGCGCGACTACCCCAACGGTTTCGCTGCCCAACGGTGAGGTAGGCATTCCAGTCAGTAAAGCAACGGCTTACTACCAAACGGCCCTGAAAGCAGCTCAGGAATTGATTACCTCCGGGCAGTACTCACTCTACATGAAGCGGCCCGATTTGTCGGACAATTTTGCGTACCTGTTCCTGGACAAGACCAATAACCCCGAAGCTATATTTGTGGAGGACTTCAAACTAAAGAGCGGTAAGATGCAGGGATTCGCGCTGGACAACCAGCCCCGGGCCATTACCGAAGAAGGCGAGCGGGGTGGTCGTCTGAACCCATCGCTGAACCTAGTGCAGTCGTTCGAGAAACTCGACAACACCTTTGCGACCCTGCCCATCAACAAGGGTATACCAGACAATTACATCTACTACGATAAGCCCGAAGACCTATTTGCGGGCCGGGATGCGCGGCTTCGGGGAACGGTGCTGGTGCCGGGGGCTACATTCAAAGACCGGCCCATCGACATCTACGCTGGGTTGATTCTGAAAGATAACAGCATTCTGACGGGTAATGCCTTGGGGCAGTTGAAGGATGTCAACGGCGTAAAAGTTAAAGTGGTGGGCTTATCCGGTCCCATCGACAAATACGACGGGTCGGCGCAGGGCGGCTTCTATATGCGCAAGTACAATGACCCGGCGGTTGGTTCCGGCCAGATTGGTACGCAGAGTGAGGTCTGGTTTATCCGCTACCGCTACGGCGAAGTGTTGCTCAACGCGGCCGAAGCGGCTTTTGAACTGGGTCAGGGTGCCCTAGCGGCCACTTACATGAACCAGGTACGGGTGAGGGCCGGCCTAACTATTCCGCTGACCGCCAGCGATATTACCTTCGACCGGATTGTACACGAACGGAAAGTAGAACTGGCTTTCGAGGGACACGAACTGTTTGACTACAAGCGGTGGCGCATTGCTCACATCGTGTGGGATGGCAGCAACTCCGATTTGACTACCAAACCGGGCGTTGCCACCGAGCCAAGCACCCGGGTATATAGCCTGTGGCCCTACTTAGTGTATAATCCTGGTGGAGCCAATGATGGCAAATGGGCATTTAGGAAGTTGTTGTCGCCTCAGGTTACGCAAAGTCATAATTTCCGGCTGGGTAATTATTATTCCCGCATCAGTGATGGGATAATCAACAACAATCCGCTCATTCTCAGAAATCCCAACCAGTAACCCAGACGGTTACTCTCTTAACATCTCATAGCCATGCGTTCTTTATCTTTAGTACTTATGCTGTTGACCATTGGGCTGACGGCCTGCCATAAAGACAACTTTGCACCGCCAAAATCAACATTTTCCGGTCGGGTTGTGTACAAAGGCGATCCCATTCTGGTGCAAACGGCCAACATCACGGATGTGAATAACGTCACTGACTTTCCAGTTTTCTTGGAGTTGTGGCAGGCCGCCTACGGTAACAGGAGTTCTATCCGTGTTCCCGTAAGTCAGGACGGTACGTTCTCATCACTACTGTTCGACGGTAACTACAAACTGATTGTGCCCAATGGCCGGGGGCCGTTTCTTTGGAAACGAACAGCCGCCAACATGCCGGATAGCCTGAATATAAACATCCAGGGCAGCCAGACGATGGATATTGAAGTAATGCCTTACTACATGCTGCGGAGTGCTCAGTTCACGATGAGTGGCCGGAAGGCGACGGGCAGTGTGAAACTTGAAAAAGTAATCACCGACGTGGTTAATGGCAAAGCCGTAGAGCGGGTTTCTTTGTACGTAAACACTACGCAGTTTGTCGATGCGGGGAATAACGTCGCTAAGACTGACCTTGTAGGAGTCGACGTCAAAGACATCAGCAGCGTGAACCTGATAGCTGACGTTCCGACGCTCATACCATCACAGGGCTATGTGTACGCCCGCATTGGCCTGAAAATTTCGGGTGTTTCGGATATGATTTATACACCCATCCAGAAGCTAACTTTTTAACACTCCTGGCAGGGCCGGGATCAGACCTACGAAAAGGGTCCCGGCTCTGGTCCTGACCGGGTAATGCCCGTAGCTGACTGCCCGACCATTTTTATATGAAACTCCGCGTTTATCTTCTTTGGCTAATCAGCACTACCGCCTGGGCGCAACTCCCCGTCGACTTGTCCGGGTACCAGAAAAACAGCCTCACTACTGTGAAAAAGCAGGGTAGTGAGTTGGTGCTTAGCTGGCCTGCTGCCAACAATCAGACGGGCCGTCTAGTGGTCAGTCTCGAAGCGGGCAAGCCCCTGTTCAGCCACGTCCAACTGGGCAAAAATAATCAGTTTAGTGAGTTGGCTACCGGTGTTGACCCGGCCTTCGTGCTGACGGTAGGCAAACGGGACCTTATTTCCCAGAATGGGTGGAACATTTTCTTCGACAAAACCAACCGATTGCCCTCCAAAGCCTACGCCGTTGAACTAACTAAACGCAGTGCTAGCATAAAAACCGTGGGTTCCCGAACGGTGCTCTGCATTGGCGAGGTGCAGGCGGCTTCGTTCCGTGGCGCAGTCGAAATTACGGTCTATCAGGGTAGCCCATTGGTTAACATTGCCGCCGTAATGGCTACCAATGTTGACTCCACGGCTTACCTCTACGACGCGGGTCTGGTGGGCAAACACGGCAGCGGCTGGACGACAATCAACTGGGCTGACACCACCGACCGGATGCAGCAGCTACCCGTCGACATGAAACAGCCCAACCGGGCGCAGGCCGTGAAATACCGAACTATCATTGGTGCGAATGTCAACGGCAGCGTCGCCGTTTTTCCGGCCCCGCACCAGTATTTTTACCCGCTGGACGAAGCCTTTAACCTCGATTTTACGTGGTACGGCACCGGCTACCGCAGCCTGGTAGCTGACTTTGGCATTGGCATCCGGCAGGACTTGATGGGCGACCGGCGGTGGGTTCCCTGGGTCAACGCGCCCCCCGGTACGCAGCAGCGGCTCAACTTTTTCTGCCTGCTCAGCACTGGCCCGCCCGCCCAAACGCTGGCCGAGGTAAAGCGGTTTACGCACAATGATAAGTACCCGGTGGTGGTAGGCTACAAAACCATGTCGAGCCATTTTCACAATGAGTTTGTGTCGAAGGTCGTGCTGGCGGGGAAGCCCGTTCCGGCAGTGCCCAACTTTGTGAAGGTGTTCAAAAATTCGGGGGTCAATATTGTCCATCTGGCTGAGTTTCACGGGCCCGGCCATCCTAAAGGCCCCGACAGTTTGCGGCTGCGGGAACTGAAAACGCTGCACGAGGTTTGCCAACGCTTCTCCGACAACGCTTTTCTGCTACTGCCCGGCGAAGAACCCAATAACTTTTTCGGTGGGCACTGGCTCGATTTCTTCCCAAAACCAGTATACTGGATTATGTCGCGCCAACCCGAAATGCCGTTTGTGACCACGGAGTCGGGTTATGGTAAGGTGTATCGGATTGCCGATAAGGCCGATATGCTGCGGTTGCTAGAAGTCGAAAATGGGCTGGCCTGGACCGCCCACGCCCGTACCAAAGGCTCCACGGGCTATCCGGATGCGTACAAAGACGAGGCTTTTTATAAATCCAATCATTTCTTTGGGGCCGCCTGGAAAAATATCCCCGCTGATTTGTCGGAGCCGCGCCTGAGTCGGCGGGTGCTGGATTTGATGGACGACATGGCCAACTGGGGTCTAAAAAAACATGTCATTGCCGAATCCGACATTTTCTCGATGGAACCGGCCAACGAAACCTACGCCCACCTGAACGTCAACTACCTGCAACTCGACAAACTACCGGTATTTTCTGAGGGTTGGGCACCGGTGCTGGATGTGATGCGACAGGGTAAGTTTTTCGTTACGACGGGCGAAATTATGCTACCCACTTTTGCGGTCAACGGCAAAGGTGCGGGCGAAACCCTTACGCTGCCCGCTGATGGCAAAGCGACCGTTACGCTGGACATGAACTGGACGTATCCCCTCGCCTTCGCTGAGATTATTTCGGGCGATGGCAAGCAGGTCTTCCGCGAACGTGTCGACCTGACCAATACGCTGCCCTTCGGCCAGAAAGCATACACGTTTGTGACCAACCTAAAAAACAGAACCTGGGTACGGGTCGAAGTGTGGGATGCTGCCGTAAACGGAGCTTTCACGCAGCAGATCTGGCTGAAACAATAGTCGTTGTTCCTGTCATTTTAAGGGTCAGGAATTAGTGCCATGCTGCTTCGGCAGGTCAATTCGTGTTTTAGCCTAGCAAAAACTCAATTCAATAAAATACCTTTTTATGACACGCTTTACGCTTTCAATTTTCTTTTTGTTGCTGCTTGGTTTGGCCTGTTCGCGGCAGACGCAGACAAATCAGACCGGCAAAGGCTCATCCGGTACGGCATTGACGGCCGCCAATGCCAGGCGGGGCGAAGTCCTATTTCTGGGCAACGTGGGTAAGCACCACGATTCAGGAAAATACGCGCCCTGGCTGGCTATTTCGCTCTTTAAGGAAGGCATCAACCTGACCTACACCACCGATTTAAAGGACTTAAACTCCGAAAATTTGAGTAAGTATGATGGGCTAGTTATCTACTCGAATCACGATTATCTGGCCCCCGAACAGGAACAGGCAATGCGGGAGTTCGTCGAAAGCGGCAAGGGGCTGATTCCGCTGCACTCAGCGTCGGGCTGCTTTAAAAACTCGGAGTGGTACATCAAAACGATTGGCGGGCAGTTCAAATCGCACGGTATCGGTTCGTTCAAAGCCGCCATCGTAAATCCCAAACACCCGGTCATGCAGGGCGTACCGGAATTTACGACCTCGTGGGACGAAACCTACATCCACCAGAACCTCAACCTCGACATGGCCGTGTTGATGACCCGGCAAGAAGGCGACCGGGCTGAACCGTACACCTGGGTTAGAAATCAGGGCAAAGGGCGCGTTTTTTACACGGCCTACGGTCATAACGACAGTACCTGGACCAACCCCGGTTTTGAGAAATTAGTCAACAACGGCGTAAAATGGGCGATTGGTGATAAAGTACAAAAGCAGATTGTTAGCCTGAACATTCCCAACGTGGATATCTACGAATCGTCGGGCATCGTTATTTCGGACTACACCAAGCGGCACATGGTTCCCAAGATGCAGGAAGCTCTGAAACCCGCCGAGTCGCAGAAACTGATGCAGGCTCCCGTCGATTTCGACATTCAGCTTTTCGCGTCCGAACCGGATATCACGAACCCCATTGCTATGTCGTGGGACGAGCGGGGGCGGCTCTGGATTGTCGAATCGGTCGATTATCCGAACACCTTTCTGGAAACGGACGGGGCCGCCAACGACCGCATCAAAATCTGCGAAGACACCAATGGCGATGGCAAAGCGGATAAATTCACCATTTTCGCCGATAAGCTGAACATCCCGACGAGCATGGTTTTTGCCAATGGCGGTATCGTAGTGGCGATGGCTCCGTACTTAGTTTTCCTGAAAGACACCGACGGCGACGACAAGGCCGACGTGCGCGAAAACATCATGACCGGCTGGGATAAAAACGATACCCACTTTGGCCCGTCGAACCTACTCTACGGCTTCAACAACAAGATTTGGGGCGTGGTTGGCTCTGGTTTCAGCGGTACTACCAAGGACGGAAAAGCCATGAACTTCCGCACGGGCGTCTACAACCTCAACCCCGACGGTACGGGCGTTGATTTTCTGGCCAATACCAGCAACAACACCTGGGGCCTGGGCCTGACCGAAGACAACAACGTGTTTATTTCCACCGCCAACAACACCCATAGCGCGTACTACTCCATGCCCGCCCGGTTCATGCAGCGCAACTTGCCTGGTGCTACGGTGCAGGCCGTGCAGAAAATAGACGGCCATTACGATGCCCATTCCATGACCCCAAACCTGCGTCAGGTGGACGTAGTGGGGGGATTTACGGCCGCTGCCGGGCATCATTTCTACACCGCCCGAAGTTTCCCAAAGTCATACTGGAATAAAATAGCGTTTGTCTGCGAACCCACCATGCGGGTGGTGCATAACGCCCTCATTGAACCCAAAGGAGCGGGTTTTGCCGAGAAAGATGGCTGGAATTTCATGGCCGGTTCCGACGAGTGGTTTGGCCCGGTACAAGCCGAAGTAGGGCCGGACGGGGCCGTTTGGATAGCCGACTGGTATAACTTTATCATTCAGCATAACGTGTTTGTGGAGCGGCAGGCTCCGTCACGCATGGTGCTGCCGTTTGAGGAGCAGCCGCGCGGTCAGGGCAACGCGTTCAGCAGCCCCCTGCGCGACGTGAATTTTGGCCGCATCTACCGCGTCGTTTACAAAAAAGCGAAACCGTATCAGCCCTTTACGCTGAAAAAAGACAATACGGCGGGCCTGATTGCCGCCCTGCAAAGCGACAACATGTTCTGGCGCATGACCGCCCAGCGGTTGCTGGTGGAATCGAAAAATCAGGCCGTGCTGCCCGAACTGTACCGACTTATTGCCAAAACCGATGTGGACGAAATTGGCCTGAACAGCCCCGCCGTTCACGCCATCTGGACACTGCACGGTTTAGGCGCACTATCGGGTAGCAATGCCGAAGCCCTGCGGGCGGTGAGCGCGGCCCTTACAAACCCGGCGGCTGGCGTACGGAAAGCGGCTATCGAAACGCTGCCCCAAACCGGGCAGACGCTGGAGCAGATTCAGAAAGTGGGTTTGCTCAACGATCCCATCATGAACGTCAGGATGGCGGCTGTGCTGGCTACGGTGCAGATGCCCGCTTCCGACGAGGTTGGTGCGGCTCTGTACCGTGCGTCTATGCAACCCGAAAACGAAGCCGATGAGTGGATGACCCGCGCCCTGTTTGCTGCTGCCGCCATCCACCGAAATGGTTTCATGGCCGAAGCCGCCAAAAACCCGGCAACGGCCGGTGCGTCCGAAAAAAGCCTGAGTCAGCGGTTGCTGGCTGGTATCGACAAGGAAGTATATGCCCTGCAACGGCGGGCCAACATCACGCTGCCCCCCGACGTGACGGGCAAAGAAATCATCGTGAAAGGCAGCATCGCCAAGGGCAACCGCGACCTCGAAGGCTTCATTGTGGGGCAGGGCGACCAGACCAACGGATACGGTGTGTATATCAAGGATGGCCACCTGACGATGGCGGTGAAGCAAAATGGTCAGGTGTATACGGCCAGTACCATCGAACCGCTGCCCGAAAAATTTGAGTTTGAAAGTCAGTTGGCCAACAACGGCGATATGTTTCTGTTTGTGGATGGCAAGCAAGTAGCCAAAGATAAGGCCCCTTCGCTATTCACCAAACCGCTGGCGGATGCCGTGCGGGTGCAGCGGGATGTAGAGGGCGAAAACTCCATCGGCAAGTACACGGGTGCCTACACCAACGCCTTCGATTTTGCGGGCAACGTGCAAAACGCCACCCTCGAAGTACGTAAACCCTCCGCCGATAGTCAGGTCCCGGTCAACAAAACGGCCCTGTCCGACAAAGCAACCGTGCTGACCATCAAAGTAGTAGAAGAGCAGATGAAGTACGACACCAAGATGATTACCGTGAAAGCCGGTTTGCCCGTTGTACTGACGCTCGAAAACCCCGACATCATGCAGCACAACCTGGTCATCTGCAAAACCGGCACCATTGAGAAAGTGGGCAAAGCTGCCGATTTGATGGCGCAGGACCCTAAGTCTGCCGAGAAGAACTACGTGCCCACCATGCCCGAAATACTGGCTTCTACCAAATTAGTCAACCCCGGCGAAGCCTATACGCTGGAGTTCATCGCCCCCACAAAACCCGGTGATTATCCGTTTATTTGCACCTTCCCCGGACACTGGCGTATTATGCAGGGCGTAATGCGGGTCGTAAAAGCCGACAACCCAACCATCAGCCGCTAACCATAACGACTATGAAACAAATCCCAATTCAATCCTCAATCCGGCCTATTCTATTGGCGTGTCTGATCCCGGCAGTCGCCCTGTTACTCACTAATTGCAAAACAAGCTCATCGGGTACAACCAAAGCCGGTAAGCCGATTCGCGTCCTGATGGTGGGGGGCGGCACCTCACACGATTTCAATAAATGGTACAAAAACGTTGATGCCCAGACGCTTAGTCGCGATGGTTTTGCCACCGTTACCTACGTGGGCGATCCGGATTCCGTTGCGCTATATCTGCCCCAGACTGATGTGCTGTACCTGAGCAACAACCGGGCCTTCACCAACCCCGCCGTGCGCCAATCTGTCGTAGATTTTACCAACGCGGGCAAAGGCCTTCTGATTGCCCATGCCGCCATGTGGTACAATTGGAAAGACTGGCCGGAATATAACCAGCAGATTGTGAGTGGTGGCTCACGCGGCCACGACAAATACGGCCCGTTTGAGGTGACGGTCAACGAGCCGAAAAACCCGATTATGCAGGGCGTAGAACCAAAATTTACCCTCAAAGATGAACGCTACTACTACATTCCCGATGCTACCGGGCCGGGCGTAGAAGTGCTGGCGAGTTCGAGTGTGACGGGGTCCGACAAGATTTTTCCGTCGGTGTTCATCGTCAAAAATCCCAAAGCCCGCATTGTGGGCTTAGCCCTGGGTCACGATGCCGAATCGCACGACATTGCCAATTACCAAACCCTGTTGCGTAATGCCGTGAAATGGGTGGCGCGGAGGTAGTTTTTTGATAAACCAATTCCCCTTTTTCCTTATGAGTGACCAGAAAATAACCGTTGTCATCGTTGGCATGGGCTTCGGCAAAGAGTTTATTCCCATTTATCAGCAGCACCCTAACATCGAAGCGGTGGGTATTTGCACCCGCAGCCAGAAAACGCGGGACGAACTGATGACCAAATTCAACCTTGACCCCAACCTCTGCTTTGAGAACTTCGACGACGTGCTGGGCCGCGCCGATGTGGATGCCATTCACGTGGTAACGCCCGTGCCCGAACACGCCAAGATGACGGTAGCCTCGCTGAATGCGGATAAGCATACGGCCTGCACCATTCCAATGGCCATGACCAAAGAAGACTGCAAAGCCATTGTAGAAGCCAAACGCAAAGCCGGGAAAGTTTATATGATGATGGAAACGGCTCTCTATACCCGCGAATTTCTGTATGGTCTAAAACTGGCCGAAAGCGGTGAACTGGGCCGGATTCAGTTCGTGCGTGGGTCGCATATTCAGGATATGAGCATGGAAGGCTGGGGCGAATACTGGAAAGGGTACCCACCGATGCTCAATGGCACGCACGCTATTTCGCCGTTGCTGCGCATCAATAACACCAAAGCCGAAACGGTGGTTTGCCACGGTTCCGGGCGGCTGAGTGCTGATTTGGCCAGCCGGTACAATTCGCCATTCGCGGTGGAAACGGCTACGTTTACCCTGAAAAACTCCGACGTTGTGGCCGAGGCAACCCGGTCGCTGTTCGATGTGGTGCGGCAGTACCGAGAGAGTTATGATGTCTATGGCACCAAAATGTCGTTCGAGTGGGAACAACTTCAGGATGAAGAACACATCATCTTCGACGGGGGTGAAAATGCCCGGCGTATCAACGTACCCGACACCGACGAGATGTTGATTGAACCCATCAAGCATTTTACCAAACGCGAAAAAATTGATGACCCCAACCACGTTTCTTTTTTGCAGGGAGCCGGTCACGGGGGTTCACATCCGCACTTGGTGCAGGAGTTTATGGCCGCCATCATTGAAGGCCGGGACTCCGCCGTTGATGCCGAATTAGCCGCCAACTATACGCTGGCGGGTATCTGCGCCCACGAATCGGCCATGAACGGGGGCGTTCGCGTCACCATTCCAGAATATTAATCATTAATCATAGGTTGGTACTACCTGCTCTGGTGAGGATTTTTTTTCCTCACCAGACTTTTTTTCGTTCAAATTCACAGCGCATGTGTGAATTTGAACGTAAGATGAGAATTTACACATACGCTGTGAATTGCACGTTGAAACTTACCTATCCTAAAAATATTCGATATGAAGCCTGACCAATTACTCAAGTAGATAGAGTTCATAAAGGAAATTGATAAACTCAAATACATTGTACGTAAGACCAAACTACTCAGTAGCGATAGAAATGAAAACGATGCTGAACATAGTTGGCATCTGGCGGTGATGGCTATCATATTGTCTGAACATTCTGATTCTCCTATTGACATTTTGAGAGTTGTAAAAATGCTTCTGATCCACGACATAGTCGAAATTGATGCAGGAGATACATTCATTTATGACACTCAGAAAAGCCACAATAACACCGAGGAAGAAAGAAAAGCAGCGGAGCGAATCTTTGGATTGCTCCCTGATGGTCAAGCCAGCGAACTGATAGCCATTTGGGAAGAGTTTGAAGAGCAAAAAACTGATGAGGCTAAGTTTGCCAGAGCGATGGACCGGTTAGAACCGCTACTTCAAAATGTGTCAAATAACGGTGGTACATGGAATGAGTTTGGGATAAATTTTGACAAGGTTTATCAGAAAAAACAGGTTATTAACCAAGGCTCTTCTCGTATATGGGATTATGCAGAGCAATTAATAAATGATAGCGTCGAGAAAGGAATCTTGAAAAAAGAGTAAAACTAAACCTTGATTGGCTATGCTAACGCGCGAATCTCCCCAATCATTACTAATCGTCGTAGACACCGATTAAAGGGATAGTGAAAGCGTATTTTGCGGGCAGGTATGTAAAGGATTCCCGTTATCTTTTGTAGAAGCCAAACTATTCTCACTATCTCTTGTCAACATTCGCACGAAAACCTGTCAAAATGTACCGAAGACACAACTAATTCTCTCACTTCCTAATAGATTTGACAGCATGATTCAATTTGGTGTTAGTACGTTCGTCTGGACATCTCCCTTCTCTACTGCCGATTTCGACCTACTCCCTAAAGTGGCCGATATGGGCTACGACATTATCGAAGTAGCCGTTGAAGATAGCACCCTCATCGACTGGCAACGACTGAAAAAACTGGCCCGCGATACGGGGTTAACCATCACCATCAGCGGGGCCTTTGGTCCCAATCGCGACCTCTCCAGCGACGATGCCGCCATCCGCAAAAATGGGGTCGATTACATTGTGGACTGCCTACACATTGCCCAGGATATGAACAGCCCCATTTTTACGGGACCGGTGTATTCGGCGGTGGGCAAAACGCGGATTGTATCGGCAGAACGCAAACAGCAGGAACGCGACTGGTGTATTGAAAACATGCGTGAAGTGGGCAAAATCGCCCAGCAATGCGGGGTTTTGGTGGGCGTAGAGCCGCTAAACCGTTTTGAAACCGATATGATCAATACGGTAGAACAGGCGCTGTCGCTGGTGCGCGAAGCGGGCCATCCGTCGCTAAAAATCTCGCTCGATACGTTCCACAATAACATCGAAGAGAAAAACATTGCCACCAGTATTCGGGCCATCGGTAAAGACCTTCTTTGTCACGTACAGGGCAACGAAAGCGACCGGGGCACGCCCGGCACCGGCAACGTGGACTGGCCGGGCATCAAAGCCGCCCTAACCGATATTGGCTACAATGGGGCCGTAGTTATCGAAACCTTCGGCGCACCCTCCGAAGAAATGGCGAAAGCCGCGTCAATCTGGCGACCACTCGCCAATAGCCCCGACGAATTGGCCAGCGAGGGCCTGGCTTTTTACAAACAATTGTTTTCGTGAATAGAAGCGTTTCTTAACCACCTATGAACCGCTGTATACTGCTAATT
Organism: Cytophagales bacterium; assembly: GCA_038236215.1. Lineage (GTDB taxonomy): Bacteria > Bacteroidota > Bacteroidia > Cytophagales > Spirosomataceae > Spirosoma. The sequence continues at coordinate 20,334 of JBBSTD010000088.1, forward strand.
GGCTGTTTCGATACGAAAGGAGCCGTTTTCTCGCACCTCAGGAACTGCATTCTAGCGCGGGGTGAGGAGGTCATAACCGTCAATACCGGCGCATTGGGAACTACGACTGCCTTCCCGGTCGATTACGAAGCCGACGCGGTGGCACGAGCAGCGGGCAGTTCTATTGCCGAATTACGGGCTAATCAGGACCGGGGGCGGGCCATCGAAGTGATGGGAGCGGGAGCAGCCGCCATTACCCGGAATCTTGCCGGGGAAGGTCGCATCAAGGGTGCGGTGGGCATGGGGGGCGGGGGCGGAACATTTATTGCGCTGACCGCCATGCAGGAAATTCCGTTTGGTCTGCCTAAACTCTGCCTGAGTACGCTGGCGGCCAAAGATTTATCCCGGCGTGTGGGCCACAAAGACATCACGCTGATGGCTTCGGTGGTGGACATTGCCGACCTTAACAGCATTATTACCCCACTCATCGAACAGGCCGCAGCGGCTATTTGCGCCATGGCGAATGTTCAACCCGCATCGGTACAGGAATCGGTGGGGCGCATTGCAGTGAGTATGTTTGGAAACACAACTGCCTGCGTTGACCAGTGTACGCAGTTGCTGAAAGACCGGGGCTACGAAGTACTGGCGTTTCATGCCAACGGCATTGGCGGCAGAACGATGGAAAGCCTGATTCGGGAGGGCCAATTCGATGCGGTGCTGGATATAACGACGACCGAACTGGCCGACGACCTCTGCGAAGGCATTTGTAGTGCCGGTCCCGACCGGCTCATGGCATCCGTGGACACGGGCATTCCGGCGGTGGTGGTGCCAGGTTGTTTAGACATGGTTAACTTTGGGCATCCCGACACCGTACCGACCCGCTTCCAGAATCGCCACCTGTACAGTTGGGCACCCGACGTTACACTCATGCGAACCGACGAAGCCGAAAATAGAGAACTTGGCCTTCGGCTGGCGAACAAACTGAATCAGTCAATTGGACTTGTTGACGTAGTTTTGCCACTGAACGGCGTTTCGCAGGTTGATACCGATGGGGGCATTTTCTACCGACCCGACCTGGATACCGTGTTGTTTGACAGCATAAAAGCCCGCCTGTCTGACCGCATACCTGTCATCGAATCGAAAGCGCACATCAACGATAAGGTGTTTGCCGAACTCTTGGTTAGTCGTCTGATTCAGTTGATAGAGACGAACAATTCCAAAATCAACAATCCGCAAAACCAATAAATATATTAGCTATGCCAAATCCATGGACGGGAAAAGGGAACCCCTACACTCGGCAGGAAGTAAGAGACCGCCTGCGGGCCACCCTGGACCAGAACAAAGCCATTATTGCCGCCGGGGCGGGCACGGGTATCAGCGCCAAGTTCATCGAAAAAGGAGGGGCTGACCTGCTGATCATCTACAATTCTGGTCGATTCCGGATGTCGGGCCATGGCTCCACGGCAGGTCTGATGGCCTACGGGGATGCCAACGCCGTAGCGATGGAGATCGGGGAGTTTGAGGTACTGCCCGTGGTGGAAGAAATTCCGGTAATCTGCGGGGTACACGGCTCCGATCCGCGCCGACGCATGTGGCATCATCTGCTGAAAGTAAAAGAGATGGGCTTCTCGGGGGTAAACAATTTCCCAACGCACTCGATTGTGGATGGCCACTTCCGACAGGTGCTGGAAGAAACGGGCATGGGCTTTGATAAAGAGGTAGAAATGATCCGGCTGGCCAGCAAAATGGAACTGTTTTCGATTGTGTACGTAGCCACTCCCCAAGATGCCCGACAAATGGCCGAAGCCGGTGCCGATGCCATCATTGCCCACGTAGGTACCACCGTTGGGGGCTCCATTGGCGTGGTGGATGCTTCCTGCTCCCTAGACGAGGCCATCGAGCGGACCCAGAAAATAATTGATGCTGCCAGCGAGATCAATCCCGACGCTTTTTTTCTGACGCACGGCGGCCCTATCAATACCCCGGACGATGTCCGTATAATGCTGGAACGGACCTCCGCCCACGGTTTCGTAGGCGCTTCGTCGCTGGAACGCATGGGCGTAGAACAGTCATTGACGGACCTAACTAAACAATTTAAATCGATTACCTATTCAACAAACCCCGCTTGAAAAATCAGATGAAAATCATTGTACGTTTTGCAATTTGTTTATTGCTCACCTTTTCAGGGCTAAGCGCCCGAAGCCAGCAATGGACACCCGAAAAAGCGAATGCCTGGTATAACCAGCAAGGCTGGGTTCGGGGAAGTAACTTCCAGCCCAGCACGGCTATTAACCAGTTGGAAATGTTCCAGGCGGCAACGTTTGACCCGGCAACAATCGACAAGGAACTGGGCTGGGCCGAAGGTCTGGGCCTTAACGCGATGCGCGTTTACCTGCACCACCTAGCCTGGACTACCGACAAAGCCGGGTTTAAAAAGCGACTTGCCCAGTATCTCCAGATTGCGGATAAACACGGCATCAAAACAGTTCTGGTCTTTTTTGATGATTGCTGGAACGATGAGTATCACGCTGGCACGCAACCCGCCCCCAAGCCCGGTGTGCATAACAGCGGCTGGGTGCGTGACCCCGGCACCATGATCCAGAATCATCCGGACAGCCTGGATGTGCTGGAATCGTACGTAAAGGACGTGATGACGACGTTCAAAAATGACAAACGCGTTCTGTTGTGGGACCTCTATAACGAACCCGGCAACAGTGGTTATCTCAGTAAAAGCTTACCCCTGCTGAAAAATGTTTTCACGTGGGCACGGGCCATAAATCCGTCGCAGCCGATTAGTGCCGGTGTTTGGAACTGGGATGATGGTTTTGCAGAACTTAACAAATTTCAGGAAGAAAATTCAGACGTAATTACCTACCATAATTACGTATACATCGATCAGCACAAGAAGCGAATCGACGAACTGCGCGTGTTCAACCGCCCCCTGATCTGCACCGAATACATGGCCCGCCGAAACGGTAGTTTGTTCCAGACAATTATGCCCATGCTGAAGGCCGAGAATGTTGGCGCGATTAACTGGGGCTTCGTTTCGGGTAAGACTAATACCATTTTCGCATGGGACACCCCAATACCCACCGGGAACGAACCGGAGCTATGGTTCCATGACATTTTCCGGAAAGATGGAACGCCCTTCAGTCAGGATGAGGTCAACAAAATAAAGGCAGCTACCGGCAAAAAATCGCAGTAGTCCGTCAACTAATTCGGGCGACGCTGGGCCGGTAAAAAGGTGCAGCGACAGCCATGCTCACCTCAATCTAACACAAAATGCGCTCATGAGAACAGGAACAAAAACAGTACTGCTGTTACTACTATTCGTAATCAGGTTCAGTGTAGCGCAACCGGTCGTGCCCCGCTGGACATCCCGGCAGGCGATGGACTGGTACGCAAAACAACCCTGGCTCTGCGGCTTCAATTACATCCCTTCCAACGCAATTAATTATACGGCTATGTGGGATAAAACCAGCTTTTCGCCCGACCTGATTCAACAGGAACTGGCTTTAGCCACGCAAACTGGTTTCAACTGTGTCCGGGTTGTTCTGCAACATGCCGTGTATGCCGACGACCCGGCCTATTTCAAAAAAACGTTTGCTCAGTTTCTAGCCATATGCCAGCGCAATCACATCCGGGTGATGCCCATCTTTTTCGACGACTGCGTGTTCGGCACGGTGATGAATCCACACATCGGAAAACAGCCCGAACCCCTGGTAGGCTGGTATGCCTGGGCCTGGTCGCCAAGTCCGGGGCACACCATGGTGGCTGATCCGGCGTATCATGCCCAATTAGAAACATACGTCACGGATCTGATGACCACGTTTCGCGACGACCCCCGTATCGTGGTCTGGGACCTGTACAACGAACCGACCAACGGTGGCCTGGGCAAAACCAGTTTGCCGCTGCTGCGCAAGGTGTTCGGCTGGGCGAGGACTGTCAATCCGAGTCAGCCCATTACGGTTGGGCAGTGGGTAAAGAACAATCCGGCACTCAATGACCTTATTGCAGCCAACTCCGACGTCATTACGTTTCACTGCTACGATGAGTTGCCCAAGTTGATGGCGTATGTCACCGAACTGAGTCAGGCGCAGCGGCCGTTGATCTGCACGGAGTGGCTGAATCGCTCGCGAAATTCGGTGCCCGAAACGATTTTGCCTTATTTTAAGAAGCAGCACATCGGCAGTTTGCACTGGGGATTCGTCAACGGCAAAACCCAGACCAATTTGCCGTGGGGGCACCGCCCCGGCGATCCTGACCCGACGGTGTGGCAGCACGATTTGTACCGACCGGACCGGACTCCCTATCGGTCGTCCGAACTGGATCTGTTTCGAGCGCTAATCAACCAGGTTTCTGTTCAAACTACCAGATAATGCCTTTGGGTATTTCAAATTGAGATGGGTTATCTGATTTTCACCTCAAACTGGCAACTATAAAAGATGACATCTGTGAGGCACTCATTTCTAACAAAATGGGGTGATTGTAGCAGTACACTAAACCGCATGAAAAAGCCGCGTCCATTGAATTTGGACGCGGCTTTTTTTGCTACTGATTTTTTCAGTACACTTATGGGCTGAAAGAAAGCGCCTTTTCAATCTTATGAGTGCTACCAACGCCACGCTGCCCCACCTTCTGGACCGCTATCGAACGGCATCCTCCCAGGGCAATGACAAAGGACTCAAAGGGTTAATTGGGCTTACCTACCAGTCCATCGCCCTGGAAGGCTCCGCACTAAACCTGCCTCAAACGCGGGTTCTGATTCAAAATGGCCAACCGATTCCAAGCAAACCCTTCCCCGATCAATGGCGAATGATCGACCATCAGCAAGCCTTGGAACAAATTCTGGCCATGGCCTACCAAAGGGAGCCTATAAACCGGATTGCCCTCCAGGACATTGCCGCTACACTTATGCGACACACCGGAGAGCTGACTCACTCCCTACTCAGCAGTTTTGATACCCGTACAGGAGAACTCCGCATTGATAGTGTCCTGGCTGGCAGGCGCGTGTTGGTAGCTGCCCATAAACTCCCCGCAGCTTTGGATGAGTTGTTCAAAGGCGTTAATACCCGCATTAATCAGCTTAAGACACTCCGACAACTCTATGATCTAAGCTTCGAGTCTCACTTTCAGTTGTTAACCCTACACCCCTTTGGGGCGGGCAACGGCCCGATGGCCCGGCTCTTAATGACCTACATTCAGCATTACCATCACTTACCGCTTAGTCAGGTTTATCTTGACAACAGACTGTCCTATCTAAGTTCACTGGAAGTGAGTTGGCAACAGAAAACGGCGGTGCCGATTGTCGGTTTTCTGCATAGTCAGTTGCTTCGCTTGTTACAGGAAGGTATTGACCCGCCAGTGAATGAGCAGGAAGCCGACTGATATTGCTCTGGGAGAAGGTAAAGGGGCTTGAAACTATTGTTAGTCCCCCTTCCCACTTGTCTTGGCCGGAAATCATTTGGACGTTTTTCTGAACGGTGGCAGAATAAGAGGGGAGTGTAAAAAATGGCCTATTGAGCGTTCAATAAACCCGTTCAGTTTAGTAGTTCACGATTTAGACACATTTCTGGCTTTTTCTGGACGAATGTCGTTAAACTGATACTCAATGCTCTTATAAACTAGCTAAAAAGATATCACAGTTTCACGAATCGCAAACGCAACAGAAGATTCTTTCTTTACAAGCCAGTCGAGAATATTTAGATATGATTGTTTTAGTTCTTTTGAAACACTAATATCTGATTTATACTTAGAGCGTGTTGGGGAATTGATAAAGGTTGGGAGTCGTGCCAACTTTGTTGTGACTAAACGACAAAGCCATGAACAAACAGTGGCAACCACTGACCGACCCACAATGGAACGCAATCTCGCCTTTTTTTGACCTCAAACGCAAGCGTAAACACGATTTAAGGCAAATCGTCAACTGCATTCTCTGGCTGCTGAGAACAGGTTGTCAATGGCGAAATCTGCC
>JBBSTD010000089.1:0-25444 GCA_038236215.1 Cytophagales bacterium
CGCCAGTGCTTTCATAAACCATGGAAATCCGTGCGGTGGTGAGCCGGAGTACGATGGGTGCGTGTGGGAGACCTTTCCAATGAGGCATTTTGTTTGAGCGATTTGTGGTGCTCCTCAATTCCCCACCGTTTTTGGTAGGTCGTCAGGAGTTGCTGGTAAGTTATAGTCACATCAGTGGGCAGTAAAAGCAGTTCACCAACTTACCCGCTCCGGCGTACCGGTTTGCACGGTCTTGTTTGGAGAGAGCTATCTCAAGGTTGGACTTGACCGCTCCCAGGTAGTGATGCTTTGAGCCCGGCACCAGGTCGATATTTTCTGAATTAGTGTACCACGAGTCGGCCAGTACATAGCGGAAGGGCACGGTATTTTGGTGAGCCTGTCGGACCATATCCTGGAACATCTGTTTATGTTGGAACAGATACAGACCTAACACAGAACATGATTCACCAACACGCGCGAAAGGGGTACTTCTTGAAAATAAGACGCTAATTAGCCGTAAAACTTAAAAGAACCACTGTTTAATAGCCGTATCAGGGGGTGTTTTCTTTAGCGTATCCTGCAAATCAATTGGAATCAGCGGGAAAAAGTCAATACCCGTCAACCCTTCGATCTCGTAAACGGGAACAACAAAGCTTGATAAGGCCGCATGAGAGGCTTCGTTTGGAAGCAGAAAACCAATCATACGAATTTCGGGGGCATGGCAGTAAAGAATCACCTTGTAAAACTGTTCAGGCACGGCGACCTGATTGGTACGGCCAATGGTAGGCAGGCCAGGTTTCAGCACCGGACCGGTCACGACGTAGAGTCCGCCATCTCGAATCCCCCAGCCCCGCACCAGCGCTTCCAGCTCTTTCCAGATACCCCGGTTAAAAGCCGGGAGTTGGGGGGTCATGTTCGACATGAAAAATGTTTGCTGCATCATTGATTTCGAGAAATGGAAATCGCCCGCAGGTGCCAGATGTCCCCGGTCATAGCCCGATGATGTATAGTCGTTGGGTAAAGCCGACCCGGTTAGTACATCGGGATCTGGCTTAAAAGTGGACCCTTCCCGTACAGCCTGCCCATTGATTTCTTCAGGCAAAAGCGGATAAGCCACCCAATCGGCTACTTTGTACGCGTCCTGAAACCGGAGGGTATACCCATCATGGCGCACAATAGCGTCCTTATCCGAATGGTCGGGGAGAATAAAATCAACCAGTTTTTCAAAGTCGAAACTAGGCGAACCCGGCTGCGCTAAAGCCCACACAGGGCATAACAGGAATAATAAGATTTTTTTCATCGACTGCCTGTAGGTTAAGATTCGTCGTATACCAGTTCTTACCGTTGCATCTGGTACAATAGTTTACCCTGCTCATCGACCAGCGAAACCTCGAGGTTGGTGGCATTTGCCGATACGATAGCGAAACCATACGTGCTCTGGGCAAACAGGGCTACCGGATTTTGCACCGGTGGGGGACCCAGCAGTGCACCCCCACCGCCCGCCACTACATAGTCGGTCACGGACCCCACCGGGCGCAGGTATTGCAGCGTGTGTGAATGACCGTCCAGGTACAGGGCCACCTTGTATTTAGCCAGTAGCGGCTGGAGTTGCTGGACCAGTTCGGATTGCCCGCCATGATCCTGCCCTACCGAGTAAACCGGATGATGGCCCACCACAATCACCCAGCGTTCGGTGGCCTTACTTAGTACACTGTCCGCCCAGGCAAGCTGCCGGACGGGGTTTTGCGCCGTAACATCGGGAAACGTGCCGGGTTGGCTGCGGTACTCGGCCCCGAAGGGCGTGGTATCCAGAAATACCATTCTGAGTTTCGTCGTCGCATCAATCGGAAACACTTCGGTATAGTAGCGGGCGGGCATGACCCAGCGCGGATTCAGCTTACCATAGTCCAGCTCAGCCTGGGTGTTCTGCTGGTAATCGTGATTGCCCAGTACGGCAAAGAATTTATCGGGCAGATTACTTCCCTTATAGACGTTGCTAAACGAGGCTTTCCAGTGGACATCGGTCGTACTGGCCACGCCCGCCGGGTAAAAATTATCGCCCAGAAGCGTTACGAATGCCGGTTTGATGTACTGCGCATAGCGGTCGAGCCGGTCAGCCACGGCGGCCTGATCACCGAAGCCATAGATACCCCAGTCACCAAAGGCAAAAAAAGTGAGCGCGCCCGGCAGTGGCTTCACCTGCACATCGGCGGGAAAAGCCCCCTGTGAGGGGTCAGTGGGAGCGGATTTACAGCCGGATAGTAACGAAACCGCAAGAAGAAAGCCTAGACCGGCAAACTGACTACGGCGTGCTAGGCGAAGAATGAACAGCATAAAAAAGGCCATCTGATGGAAAATCAACAGCGGGATGATACCTAAAACTACCCGCACTCAGCCCATAACAGACACCACAAAAATAGACTGAATCTGTACAATATGGCAGGTTCAACTCTTTTTGTTTCGACTCCCCCATGACTCCTTAATTACTTTATAATCAAGGTTTAATAGACTTTTAATTAATAACCGGGCGTGTTCATACTGGGGTAACATTCACGTAATATGGCCAACGGACCTTTGTAATCGATACAAAACCATCACAACCGTTTTATGCGCCTTATTACTACCCTATTGTTGCTATGTACTGCCGCTGGCGTACAGGCACAAATCACCACCAGTTCCATCAGCGGACTCATCACCGACAATAAACAAGGAGCATTGCCGGGTGCCACCGTTCAGGCCGTTTATACGCCTACTGGTACCCAATACGCCACCACCACCGACACCGATGGCCGCTACCGCATCAACAACATGAACGCGGGCGGACCCTACACCCTTACGGTTACCTATGTGGGGTTCAACACTGAAACCCGCTCCGACTTAAGCCTACAACTGGGCGAAACAACCAGCCTGAACGTGCGGCTCAGTGATGCCAGCAAAACCCTGACCGAAGTGGTCGTGAAAGGCGAACGCGGGGGCGAGCGCGAAGGCGCGGGCATCAACCTCACGGGCGAAACCATTCGGCGGCTGCCCACCATCTCGCGCAGCCTGACCGACATAACCCGGCTTTCTCCGCAGGTCAATAACAGCAACTCGTTTGCCGGTACCAACTTTCGGTACAACAACGTAACCGTCGACGGGGCCATCAACAACGACGCTATTGGGTTTAGCCCCTCGCTGGGCGGGGCCACCGGCACCACCGGACAGCCCGGCTCCAGCACCCGTACCAACCCCATTAGCCTGGATGCCATTCAGGACGTGCAGGTGGCCGTGGCCCCGTTCGACGTGCGACTGGGTAACTTTCTGGGTGGCTCGGTCAACGCCGTTACCCGCACCGGCACCAACACCGTTACCGGCTCGGTTTATGGCTTTGGCCGCACGGCGGCTCTGGTGGGCAACTGGAACGGGGCGGCTGATGCCAAAGACAAACTGCCGGGTACGTTCTATGAGTACCAGACCGGTGTCCGCGTTGGGTTGCCAATTATAAAAGACAAGCTGTTTTTCTTCACCAACGAAGAAATCACTAACCGGCGGGATCCCATTCAGTATCAGGCCGGTACGGCCTCATCGCTAATTAAGGATGCAGCCGTTGCCCAGCAGATTGCCGATTTCGTGAAAACGAACTACGGGCTGGATGCGGGGGCATCCGGTGATTATTCTATTTACTCGAAAAGCACGAAATTCTTCAACCGGATCGACTGGAACATCAACGCCAAAAACCAGTTGTCGATTCGGAACAATACCGTGTTTTCGGAAGCCACCAACCTGGAGCGCGATGCGGCCAACTTCCGCTTCGGCAGTATCGATTTCAAGCAGAAAAACAATCAGACCAGCACCGTTGCCGAGTTGAAAAGCCAGTTTGGCGGGCGGGCGTCCAACAGTCTGATTGTGGGCTACTCGTCCATTCACGATTTTCGGAACACGCTGGCCAACGTCCGCACCTTTCCCCAAGTCGAGATTGGCTACAACGGCGGCACCATCTTTCTTGGTAACGACCGCGAAGCCTCGGTGTTTAACCTCAAACAAAAGACGTTTGAGCTGACCGATAACTTCACGTTCTACAAAGGCAAAAACACGTTTACGATTGGTACGCACAACGAATTTTATACCATCGACTACGGCTTTGTGAACTCGCCCAATGGCCGGATTTTGTACCGCAGCCTACCCGATTTTCTGGCTAAACTGCCCAATAGGGTGCGGGGAAACTACCCTTTTGCCGACGTGACTAACAATCTCGACAACCAATTTAATAACCCTTACGCGCACTTTAACGTTAATTTGCTGAGTGCCTACATTCAGGACGACATTCAGTTAACGGACCGCATTAAGGTTTCGCCTGGTATCCGTCTGGATTATTCGGGTCTGCCCAACAAGCCCACGCTGAGTCCGCTGACGACCCGCTCGCCCGCCGACCCCAACTACGGCACAACCTATACCTACACATCCCTTAGCCAGATTACCAACAAGTACCTTAACAACGTGCAGGTGTCGCCCCGAATTGGCTTTAATATTGACCTGAAAGGGGACCGCAGTGTGGTTATCCGGGGTGGTTCGGGCTTATTTACGGGCCGGATTCCGTTTGCCTGGCTCGGCTACGCCTACTATAATAACGGCGTCGGCTACGGTGCCTACGACTACAACAATAATGCTACCGTCCCGACCAAACTTACCGGCGACCCGCTTACGTCCAACGGCGGAGTGCTCATCGACCAGAACCCGGCCAACGCAGCTTTGGGTGGAAGTGTAAAACGCACCCAGGTCGATTTGGTGGACAACAATTTCAAGATGCCCCAGATGTGGCGCAGCAATGTGGCGGTCGACTACACGGTGGGCGGCTATAAGCTGACCCTCGAAGGACTGTACACGAAAGTAATTCAGGACCTCCAGTTTCAGCAGGTCAACACCAAAGATGCCGTGCGGTACTATAGCTACGACACGCAGCAACAACAACCAATCTACCTGTCTGGCACGGGAACGGCGGGTGCCCAGCGCATCAACAACAACTTTGCCAATGCGTACATGCTCTCGAATACCAACAAAGGCTACCGCTACAACCTGACGGCGCAGATTCAGCGGAATTTCCCGACGGGCATCGGCTTCTCGGCCGCCTATACCTACGGCAAAGCGTTTGACATTACCAACGGCATCCGGAACTCGATGGAATCGAATTGGCAGTTGAACCAGTCACTTTCGCCAAATAACCCGCAACTGGCCTACTCGAACTTCGACATCCGCCACCGGATTGTAGGGACTATTAATTACCGCCAGATTTGGAGCAAGAGCAATGCCACGACGCTCACGCTGTTTTTCTCGCTTCAGTCCGGTACGCCCTTTTCGTGGGGTTACGTAAACACCACCGTCGATGGGTCGGCGCAGGCCAACTCGCTGGCGTACATCCCACGCGATCTGACCGAAGCCCAGAAACTGCTTCCGACCGATGTGCAGGCGCAGGCTTTCATGCGCTTTGTGGAGAGCAACCGCTACCTCAGCAGCCGCAAGGGTAACTTCACCGAGCGTAACGCGGCCCGCACCCCCTGGAACAACACGGCCGATCTGCGCCTGTTGCACGAAATCAAACTCGGCGGTTCGCACACGCTGCAGTTAAGTTACGATATTTTCAATGTGCTGAATCTAGTGGACAAAAAACTGGGTTATTTTTATTTCTCGCCCAATACGTTCAACTCAACGGCTTCTATTGGCCTGACTCGTTCTACTAACCCCGCCAGTGGCTATCCTACCTTTACCTGGACCGCCCCGCCAACGCCCTACTCCATCGACCCGCTGGCTTCGCGCTGGCAAATGCAGTTGGGAGCACGGTATAGTTTTTAACCAAAGCAAGCTGGCTGATTCGATAGGAGTCAGTCAGCTTGCTTTTCATATAGTCACAGATTAATTATGGGTTCTCAATCAACCACCGAATCCGTTAGCCGGGCCACTTTTCTGCGCAGCCTCGGCCGGAGTACACTCCCGGTCTTGTATTTTTAAAGCATTCGGGCTGTTTTATACGTTGTATTTTGCGTAACTGACCCAGCCCAACTACATTTACCCCCCGTCCAACGTTATTCAGCGCATAGTAAGCTGAATATCAGCTAATTTAATTGATTTTTAACGACAAATAGCCAAACAAATACTGAGAGTATCAGTTTAAAACGTGGTCTGTATAAATACTTTAACTTTTCCAACGCAGACCGATACGTATGAAAAATATAATGATTGCCTGTGCAACACTGGCCCTGGTTCTGACCGTATCTCTGGCCCAGGCTCAAAGTGGCAAAATGGCAAAAAAAGCAGCCGTAACCGAAGCCAAAGTGCAGGTTGTCGCTGACAAAGCGGACCTGAAGATGAATAAAGCCGCCCGCAAAGCTGACAAGATGAACGGCGACAAAGAAGATCTTAAAGAAGACCGCAAAGCGATGGTGAAGAAAGAAGGTAAACTCTTGAAAGACCAGGTTAAGAAAGACGGGAAAGTCGTCAAAGAGAAATTCTAATTTTTCGTCGTAATCTTACGAACGGCCCGCGCTACCCAGCGTCGGGCCGTTCGTTTTTTGGACAGTCTGTTCCATCAGTGACTATCTAAATACGTATTGGCTTCGTCGCGCAGGAGGGTATTTCAACAGGTTTGACAAGTTACCTCTCCGTAGCTACGGTTCGGCCCGCCGGTGTTCCTGCCGGGCGGCCTGCCAGACTTCTTTGGCGGCATCGGCGTTCATCAGTGCAATGCCCAGACCCACCACGAGGTCAGGCCAGGGCGACGGGTAAAAAGCCGTAACCAAAGCCGCTCCCAGAATGGCTACGTTGGCCAGGGCATCGTTACGGGCCGACAAAAAAGCGGCTTTGGTCAGACTGCCGCTGTGATGCCGAAACCGGGCCAGTAAAAACGCACACGTCAAATTAACAATCAGCGCACCCGTCCCGGCCAAAAACAGCGGCAGCACCGCCGGGGCCACCGGGTCATTTATTTTTTGCCAGGCCGTCCAGAGTGTAGCCAGACCCGGCACCAGCAAAATACCGGCCAGCACCATACCGATGCGGGCCCGTTGCTGCACTGACCAGCGGAGGGCCAGCAGAATCAGGCTATTGATGGCGGCATCTTCCAGAAAGTCGATGCTGTCGGCCAGCAACGACACCGAGCCGATGAGCCGGGCCACCATAAACTCGACCCCGAAATAGGTTCCGTTCAGGAGAACGACGATGCGGATGACCCGGCGCAGAGCCGGATCGCTTTGAGCAGTTTGCATAGTTTGATGGAATTAGAGGTTGAGTTTAAAGCCGCCGTTGTAGATAAACCCATCGGTGGGTGCCCAGATATCGGCAAACTGCGGGTTCTGAACCGGGCCGCTGTAACTCGGTTCAAAGCGACTCTGGCGGGTGTCGGTAAAATTTTCAAAATTGACAAACAGACTGAACCGTTTCCACCGCCGTTCTGCCGAGAAGCCCATGAGCCAGTAGCCGGGCTTGGGCGCACCGTTGCGAATGGTTTGTGGCCCCACGTAAAACAGTTCATAGCCGAGCCGCAGTTTTTCGTCAAGCTCGTACAGAATCGTGGCATACAGCCGGTTACGCGACGTGAACGGATATTGCCGCTGCGTTGGCGCGGCTTCGCCGGTGTTGGGATCGTACTGGGTTTGCGCGTCGATGAAGGTGTAGCCGAGATAAACCGATAACTCATCGTAAGTTAGTTTGAGGTTCGTTTCCAGCCCCCGCGAAGTGAGTTTGCCAGCCACATTCATAAAGACATAATCGCCCGCCGAAGTCGGAGTCAGCACCAGCGAATTGTTGAGCCGGGTATAAAAGAAAAGCTTATTGATAGACACGCTCACCGCGTCGAACAGCAGCATTCGGTACGTTATATCCACATTGCCGCCCAGCGAGGTTTCGTTGTTGATACGCACCGCATCAACCGGATGCACGTTCTGAAAATCCAGTTCTTCGGCCTGCTCGATAAACGGCGTGGGGGCTTTGTAGCCCAAACCGCCCCCGGCTCGCGCCGTCAGGTGGGGCGAAAATTTGTATAGGGCCGAAATGCGTGGTAGCACAAACAGCCTTTTTCGGCTGATGTAGTCGGTTCGCAGACCCGTTTCCAGCACGAATTTGGGCATTGGTTTCCAGTTGCTCTGGGCGAACAGGCCCACCGTATTTAGGTTATAATCGAGGGGGGTAAGGGCCGGTTTTTGCTGTGTAAACTGGTCGGTCCACAGGTTAGCACCCAGCACCCACTCGAACACCGGATGGGGCCGGGCGTAACTCACCTCCGAAAAACTGGCCACCTGATGCCCGCCAAACTGATAGGCCGGGCGACTCAGGGTCCGGGCAAAATACCCGACGCTGTTTTTGATGGTTAGCACGTTGCCATTGGCCAGCGTGTTGTCGAGCCGGAGTTGGGTGGAAAAGCGGTCGCTTTTGTTGCGCTCGAAATAGCGATGAGTTGTGTCGGGATGATCGGCGATGACCTGCATATCGCCACCGAGCCGGTTTTCAACACTGGTGTTGATACCGAAACTGAGCGTTGTGGCTGGCTTCAGATACGTAAACAACTTTGGATTGACCGTGTAACGGGTGAACTGCGGCAGGTCCGAAAAACCGTCTTTATTCACATCGTAAGCCGCTTGGGTGTTGCGTGCCACGTACATCGTCAGGCCCGTTTTACCGTATTTCTGACTGTAAAACCCGCTCAGGTCGAGGGCCTGCGTCTGGTTGATATTGGCCAGAAACGAGAGTTCGCGCGCTTCGCCAGGCTCTTTGGTTACTAGGTTAATCAGCCCCGCAATGGCCCCGCCCCCGTAGAGCGTGGACGACGAGCCTTTAACTACCTCCACCCGGCGAAGGCTCAGGGGCGGAATTTGCAAAATGCTCAAGCCACTGGCAAAACCCGAATAGAGTGGAAAGCCGTCCTGTAACAACTGCGTGTAACGACCGTCCAGCCCCTGAATCCGGATGGTGGCATTGGCCGAAGTAGGCGAGGTTTGCTGAGTCTGAATGCCGGTGCTTTCCGTCAGCAGCGTACGAATGTTGCTGGGCTGTCCGGTCACTTTTTCTTCTAGTTCAGCCGCCGAAATCACTTCGATACGCGTTGGAATGTCGCTGATGGTGCGGCTGCTTCGGGTAGTCGAAACAGTTATTTCGCCGAGTTCTTCGCCCGCCGGGCTTAGCGCAATTCGCACGGTGTCGGCACGCTGGCGGGGAAAGGTGTATTCCTTTTCAACCGTTCGGTACCCAATAAATCGAAATTCGACCTCAAATTCATCATTGGGAATACCATTGAGTTGAACCAAGCCTTTCGCATCGGTACTGGCTCACCGTTTCAGGCTGGGAATCTGCGCCGTTGCGCCGGGCAGGGGCGTGTTGGATTCCGCATCTACGATTAGAGCATAGAAAGTGTTTTGCCCGGCTGCTGATGTCGTTATCAGCAGGCAGAGCCATAAAAGTTGTTTCATCAGAAAATTGATTTAGACACCATAGTCATACCACTCTGCCCCGGTCAGAAGAGAGAGAAAAGTACACTAAACGTCTAAATCAGCCACTGACAATAGCGCAGATGAATCCGTTTTCGATGTAGAAAAACGAACCGGTTTCTACTGGGCGCGGGAAATGGATCGGCGACGAAACGCGCCGGAAACCAACGAACGGGCATCGGTAACGCGCCCGTCGGTTTGCGCTGAACGGGCGAAACGGTGATTTGCAAACTACCATCTGCCGAAAACGCCGGGGGCAGATACGCATCGTAGGCATCGCCCCAGGTATTGATAATGTCGTCGGTATTGACCTCGAATATCAAGAGCAACAACCCAACCGCCAGCAGGGGTAACAACCAAAATTGCCAGCGCGTTTTCATGCCGCAAAGGTAAACAGAATGGCTTAATGACTCTCTAAATACGCGTTGGCTTCGTCGCGAAGAAGCGGGTATTCTGAGAGGTCAATGGCGGTTTTATAGTAGGCGCGGGACGGTTTGGTCTGCCCCTGCCGATCACTAATTCGCGCCAGCACCACGTTGGCCCAAGCCATTAGGGTCTCGTCGGTTGGGTTGGCCCGCAATACCGCCATTGCGCCGGTTTGGGCCTCGATCAGCTTACCTGCCTGGAGGTCATAACGTGCCTGATAAAGCTGGCCAAACAGCCGGTAAACCGGGTCGGTGCTGGCTTGTAACCGGGCCATGATGGGCAACGCCTGTGCCGGATGGCTGGCTACCAGCAGTGCGTCGGCATATTTGGCGTTCAAAAACAGGTTGTCAGGATAGGTGGCTGCCGTTTTTTGCAGAATGGGCAGGGCAGCCTGTGGTTTCTTTTCGTAGTCGAGCATGATGTGGCCTAAGTAAAACCCGGCTTCTGCTTTAGAGAACAGCGACTGTTGCGCGGCCATACCCAGCTGCTTCATGCCCAATTCTTTATTTCCAGATTTCATCAGCCACACCACCGTTTTATAGAACGGGTGAATCTGCGGGTATTCCTCGCGGTAGTAATTAAACAGGCCCGACACCATGTAAAAGTCGGGGTACTGCTGCTGATAATCCGTGCAGCGTTTGATGTATGGATAAGCGTTTTTAGCATGTCCGGCGGCTCCAATACTGGCATGAGCGAAGTTGTCTAACTTAGCCAGTAAAGCCTCGGCGAAGAAATACGCGTACATCGCTTCGGGGTTTTTACTGCCCTTATTGCCCGCTATCCATTTCTCCGATGCTTTGGACGCCCTGTTGAGCAACGCCCGGATACGCTGCTCCTGCACCTTGCTACTACGGGCTGGATACCACTGCCAGTACAGATTTACGGCCCGCAGTAAATCCAGCACCGGGTGGTTCGGATTAGCCCGGCTCAGCACATCCAGTGTGGTTTCGGCGGCAGCGGGCTGGAAGTTGTAAATCTGCTCGACGGCGGTAGCGAGCTGCGCCCGGCTGGCTGGGTTGGTTGACAGTTCGGCGTATTGAGCCGAAGCAGTTAATGTACTGAAAATGCACAGAACAAGTAAGAATGAACGACTGAAAAAGGACATAACGTTGAGTTACAATTCGAATTGGAAATTGACTTTCACCCCGAACCGCTGTACGTTGGGATTATCACGGTAACTGAGCCGGTGCAAGGCCGTGACGCTGATGCACCGGAAGATATTGTCGATACCGTAGCCCACCTCCACGTAAGGCCGGTTGAATGACAACGCCCCGAACTGCCTGACGGGCTGACCGAGGTAATTCTCACTGGGTAGTATTCGCTGGTTTTCGGGCCGGATGCTGCCCCAGAGTACGTTGCCGGTCAGGTGCGCCCGCCAGTTTAAACGCCGAATCAGCGGCAGGCCGTTGAAAAGCAGCCCCTCAAAATCGTGATAGAAACGCAGCGATACGTATTTATCGCTCACAAACTCGAAGTAGTTCATCAGATTATAGGCCCCCGGCACAAACAGAAACGACTGGTTGCCCTGGTGTACTTCCAGCAGCGGATAGGGAATAACGGAAGGTGTATACCCTGCCGTCAGGTCGGTGCGGAGCCGCCCCGACGCGCCCACCCGCACTGAATTGCTTAATCCCAATGTAAACTTGTGGTAAGTAAGATCGCCCCCCAACGCTTTGGTGCCCAGCACATATTTAAACGAAATAATGGGAAACGCCGAAGCCCGGCGCAGCCGAACCCGCCGGTTGTGGGCGTTGGTCAGGGTGCGCTGCCCCCGGGCGTATCGGAACTCGTAGAGTAGCTCGGAGGTGTCGTAAACGCCCGTTAGCGGGTTATTCTCGTCAGCAACGACCGGCCCGTTCAGCACGTAGGCAAACGGAAATTGCGGGTCGAACTGCCGGTTCCGATAGCCAACGGTCTGGGTGAAACCGGGAGCCAGTTCAGTGTTTAGGTAAAACAAATCTTCGGTTTGCAGGTACGGCTGCCGAAACCGCCCAAAACTCGTAAACGCCCGGAACAACGAACCGGCTAAGTACGTATCACCAATGGCATCAGGGTTCACGCCCAATCGCTGCACGTCGTAGGTGCGCCGGTAGCCGATGGTGGTCCAGCGTTTGCGCGATAGAATAGCACTGGCTTCCGCGCTGTACTTGAAGCGGTTGTCACGCGTACCATACGCCAGATAGCCTTTGAGCGTTAGCCATTTACTAAAATCATTGTTTGTCCGTGCGCCCAACCGGAATCGGTTGCCTTCGTAAGAGTTGCGGGCGTAGGTGTAGAGGTACGGCCCGATGTCGATTTTGCCCGCCTTAAAATAGCCGTTGATGGCAATATCGGCGAGTTGAATGTACGTTTTCACGACTGGAATGGTCTTTACCGAATCAATCATGCGATACACGTTTTTCTCATCCGGCGTCAGCGGGTCGTGCCGGGCGGTTTGCCAGTAGTCCGGCGTAGTTTCATGTACGTCGTCGGCCATCGTCAGCGGCTCATCATAGAAGGAAAGGTCGCGGGGTTTGTTCAGTATGAAATGGTCATTGGACGTGTAAAACTTGGCCAGCATCCCGGCGGACTTTTTGCTGAGTTGGGCAATATCGATGAGGATTCGGTTTCGCACGGGCATCCAGACGGTGCTGTCCACGAAATCAAGCTCCTGCTGAATTTTCACCCCTTCGATAAAATTAATGTTGGCTGTTTTGCCGATAGCCGCGTCGATCTGCGCCAGGCCGTAAGTTTTTTTGTCAATCCAGACGGTGCCGGTAAAAGCGAGGTCAGCTTTGCGCTTCGGCTCAAACTCAATTCGGTAGCACCACGCGTTGTTGACCAAACCACTGTCGGCCAAAAAGTAGGCGTAACTGCCGCGCCCGCCGTCGGCAATGGGTGAGATGAAATCTTTGCCCAATAGTCTAAGGTAGTTGTCGTAGAAGTTGAACTCCTGAAAGGTCGAACCAACGAGTTGCTGCACGATGCTATTATCGCCAATGCCCACGCCCGACACCTGCGACTTGCGAACCAACTCCTTAATTTTATCGGGCGACCGGCGGTGATAGACGCTGGAAACGGCTTCGGAGATAAAGACCGGCAGGATAGGTTTCCCGTCGTCGTCCACCACTTTCTGGATGGACTCAATCACGCCCGCCATCTTTTGAATCACCTTCCGCGAATGTAGTTTGTCGGACAGATTATCCACGTCGATTTCGGTTTTGACGTAGCTCTCGTATTCGTAGGCGGTCAGTTTGTTTTTGTTGTTTTCCGGTTTGTGGGCCATCACCTCGCGCAGAATCCGAAACGCCGGATTCTCGCCCACATGGACCACTACTTCAGCTAACTGATACGACCCACTTTCGAGTTGTACGTTGATGGTTTGCGTGGGCTGGGTTTTGTCAACGGCTTTGGCGCGGTTGCGGTAGCCGAGGTACGACACGACGATTGAATCACCCGGCGTGATGGATTTGATTGAGTACAGTCCCTCAAAATTAGTAGCGGTGCCGATGGGTGTACCCTTCAGAATGATATTGGCAAACGGGATGACATCGCCGGTGGCTGCGTCGGTCACTTTGCCGCTGATGACCACTTGAGCCTGCACGAATAGACTTGCAAACAGCAGAAGCAGACCGGACGAAAGCCATCTGGCGAAACCATTCGCTATTTTGTTTAGAATGAACATTTGAGTTTTTGATGCAGGATAAGTTGAAAGTTATCCGTCAATGCTGGATTTCATCTGGAGCGGCTGCTTACTCCGGGAAGACGAACGGTATGGGCTTTGAGCGCACGAAATGCCCGAACACACCCATGCAGCCGGGGATGTTTGACGTCAGGAAAACGGGTTCGATGAAGGGGTTGCTGGTGGCGAGTTTCTGCCGGTCCAACTGGTCGTAAAAGCGGCCAGATGCGGGGTCCATCGCCTGCAAATAGATTATGCCCGTCGAACCACGGTGGTGCGTGAACGTCGGTTCGACCGTGACCGAATTGGCCCGCCCGTCGCCCGTGCCGGTATCGAAATAAATGGCCCTCCCCACCTCCGTTACGCCGAACAGACTAGCCCCGTTACATTCGCTGCGGTAGGTACTTTCGGTTTTGCGGGCCGAGCTATCGATCTGTCGGCGCATCTCGTAGCGGTAAGCGTTAGCCTGCCCGGCAATGTCGGTGAAGTTGACCACCACGCCTTCGTGTTCACCATAGATGTCTTTAAAGACCGGCACGTAGCCAACGCTGTCGATGGTGGGTTGCTGTTGGGTGATAGTCGTTTGGGCGGTGTAGGTTCGCCCGCCTTCGGTTACCGTCAGGGTGTAGGTTTGTTCTGGCTGACTGACGATACTTCCCCGGTAAAAAAACGTCGGCTGGCACAGAAACGAATCGCGGCCTACCGTCGGCACCAGCATATCGGTCCGGTCACCGGATTTTATCGTTACCGACGCATCAGAAACGAACAAGTCTTGGGGCGTAATCTGGCTCGAAAAATAAGCGGTGGAGCGGCTCAGGTACAGCGTCGGTACCTCTCCCGGCACCAGCAGACACTCGATAGAGAGCGACGGCGTGTAGGGTTGCACGGGTACCGAAATGATTTTCTCGCAACTGGTCACGAACAGGCCAGATACTATAAGAAGCAGGACGGTGGCGAATGAAGAACGGACGTAGCAACTCATGTTAGAACGTAATTTGGTAACTGACCGATGGAATAATGGGTAACAGCGACACTTCGCGGGCTACGGGTAGGCGGGTGATGTCATCGGCAGCGACATAGACGAAATACGGATTCAAGCGGCTATACAGGTTATACACGCTGAAAACCCACTCTGAGGTGCCGGTCTGACCGAACCAGGTCTTGGCCCGTTTGTAAGTCGCGCTCACATCCAGCCGGTGGTAAGGCCGCAGGCGGGCGTTGTTGCGGGTTGAATAGTCGGCGTAGATGTCATTGTAGAGCGAACTTCCCCCGCCTACTTCTACCCGCCCCACTGGCAGCGTGTAGGGCCTTCCCGTGTAAAAAATGAAGTTTCCGGCCACCGTCCAGCGGGGTGTCAATTCGTAACTACCCACCACGGCAAGGTTATGCCGCCGGTCATAGGCAAACGGAAACTGCTGCCCGTTGTTGAGCGCGTCGAACTGCTGCGTGGTTTTGGCCAGCGTGTAAGAAATCCAGCCCGTGAGCCGCCCGGTGGTTTTGCGGGCGTAGGCTTCGAGGCCCACGCTCCAGCCCCGCCCAAAGGTCAGACTCTGGTTGATGTCGCTACTGACTAGAAGCTGCGTACCCTGCTTAAACAGCACCTGGTGTTGCATATCCTTGGCGTAGACTTCTAAACTGAACTCGTAGCCATTATCGGCCGTATTGTGAAACCAGCCGATGGCAACCTGCTGTGATGTTTGCGGCTGTACGAGCGCACTGCTCGGTAGCCAGATGTCGGTGGGTAGCGAGGCCGTCGAGTTGGGTACCAGTTGCAAAAACTGGTTCATAATGGTGTACGACGCCTTCAGCGACGACTGCGCACTCAGCACGTAGCGCGTCGAGAGTCGGGGTTCGAGCCGCGTGTACTGCGCCGGGCCGTTCCAGAACAGCGGCAGCCGCAGGCCGGTGGTCAGCGTCAGGCGGTTCGAGATGGCCCAGTCATCGTTGAGATACAGAGCCGCTTCGGTGGCTAATTGCCGGTTGATACTGTCGGTCGGAAACGTGGGCAGCTTGCCGCTTTTGGGCAGTTTACTGGAATTCGAGAGGGGCGAGAAAACGTGGCGGGTAAGGATGCCACCCCAGCGCAGGGTGTGCTTGGGCGAAGGGTAAAACTCCCAGTCGGTTTTGACCGACACATCCCGGACGCCGGTGTATAATTGCGCCACAAAGCCGCTTTGCAGGGTCGATAAACTAAGCTGGTATCGGTTGGCCAAAACGGTGGTGTTGACAAACAGTTTCGGGCCAAAGAGGTGATTCCAGCGCAGGGTACCCGTAGCGTTGCCAAAGCGGATACCGTAGTTCAGACTGTTTGTGCCGGTGTACTGCGCGTTGTCTCGGCCCGAAAAGCCGCTCAGAAACAGCCGGTCATGCTGGCCAAGACGATAGTTGATTTTAGCGTTCAGGTCATAAAACGAATAGGTATTCTGGCTGTTGGTCAGGCCGATGGGCCGCAGCAGCAAATCGAGGTACGTCCGGCGACCCGACGCGATATACGAGCCGCGCCCGCCCTGAATCGGCCCTTCGAGGGTAAGGTTAGATGTAATCAGCCCAATGCCCGCCTGCCCGCTGAATTTTTTGGCGTTCCCCTCGCGCATCGTCACGTCGAGGATGGACGACAGCCGCCCGCCGTACTGCGCCGGAAAGCCGCCCTTGATGAGCGTGACCCGGTTCAGGGCGTTAGTATTGAAGGTACTGAACAGCCCAAACAGGTGATTGGGGTTATAGACCGGGGCTTCGTCGAGGAGTACCAAATTCTGGTCGCTGTTGCCGCCCCGAACATAAAAGCCGGTGGTGCCTTCCTGCCCGGCCTGCACGCCCGGCAAGGTCTGCACGGTTTTCAGAATGTCGCGTTCACCAAACAGCGCGGGCAATGATTTTACCAGTTTGATGGGTACGCTCAGGATACTCATCTGCGCCCCGCGCACGTTCGCATCGGTGCGTTCGCCCGACACGACCACCTCATTAAGTGCGCTAGCATTCTCGCTTAGGGTCAGATCAAGCCGCTGACTGACGGGCTGACGCAGCCGCACCACCTGCGAAGCATACCCTACGAAACTGATTACAAGCGTCAGCGAATCGGCAGGTGGCACCGTGAGCGAGTAAAAGCCGTAGGTGTTAGTCGTGGTACCCACGCGCCGGGCGGGTATGGTTAGGGCGGCTCCAATCAACACCTCGCCGGTGCGGGCATCGCGCACGTAACCATTGAGCGTCAGCGACTGACCGGTAACCGGGCCGTACAAGGCAATGAGTAGGATTAATACGAGTGAACAGCGCATCAATTGAGGTTTAGCTGGTGAAGTAATGCTACACCGAAGGGCCGGAACTCGTCGGGACTCAGTTCCAGGATCGGATATAGCAAAGCACTGAAATACGTTTCTACATCGGTGTATTCCGGCGAGCGCATCAGCACATACACCATCAAATCGAACATATTCGATAGTTGGTGGGCGGGATCGTTTGGAAATACAATGCCCGTCTTGGTAGTCAGGTGCCTGATGAGTGCCTGTATGTCGCTTCCGGTTAAACTCAGATCATCCCAAAAATTGGTTTCCCACCCCACCTGATCGGGCGGTATTCCGAACGGATCGAACAGGTGTTGCTGTATGCTGCTCAGACTAATTGTCATTGATTTACGAGTTTGGCCGGGGTTGACCCAACCCCTGAAGCAGTAGTATTCCGGGCTTTTTGGGTTGATTGCCCGGTCATCAGGTCGGGCGATGCAAATGGCATCGTCAGCAGGGTGATAAAGGGGGTCGTTTCTGTCGGTGTGGGCTGGGTATCCACGCCAAAGTGAATACGGGACGCTTCCAGCCGACTAAACGTTCCGAACAGTCGATCCCAGACAGTCAGCACATCCCCGTAATTAGTATCCGTATAGGGTTGCTTATCATGGTGATGCACTTGGTGCAGATTGGGCGTTACGAAGAGTAAACCTACCACCCAGTCGATACGATCAGGCAGCCTAAAATGGGCGTGGGCGAGCGAGTTGGACACAATCTGAATACACTGACGCAACAGTAACGCCCAGAACGTAGCCCCTAACAGGAGCACCCAAAGAAACGTAAAGCCCAGCCGGATGGCCGTCTCGCCCGGATGTTCGCGCAGCACTGACGACACATCGACCTGCTCATCGGTGTGATGCACCAGGTGAAATCGCCACAACGCCTTCACCTGGTGCATCAGTACGTGGTAGCCGTATTCGCCGAGGTCGAGTAATATAAACGTCAGCAGAAACTCACCCCAGAAACCAGGATGGTGCGGCAAGCGGCACAACAAACCGACCGGATGTGCCTGTCCCCAGCGAAACAGGGTCGTAAATGCCAGCCCTAATCCCGCCTGTACGGGAATGCCTAACAACACAAATTGAGCATTCAGTAGGGCATGATGCCATTTGCTCGTTGGGTGAAATGCACCGGACCAGTTTTGGAGCCACCAGCCTAGCAACAGGCAGAAGGTGAGTAAACCGGTACGATAACTATCTGGATGGGCCAGTAATAACGTTGATAGATTCATTAGGGCGATGTTTTATGCGGCTGACACAACTCAATGGAATGCAATACCTTAAACTGGCTCAGGCAGTAGCAGAGGACATATTGTCCTTTTCATGGCGAGTGGTGATTGTTGGACCGCGTATTATTTGGCAGCGGTAATAACATTGCGGTAAATATTACCCGTTGCAGAGCTGGTCTGCTGCGCGTCAATACTGATGACTTTACCGTCGGCAGTGCCAATCTTCTGACTGCCCAGGAACATATCGTAGCCAGAACTATTGCTTTTTAGGCTGATTTCACCAATAACCGCAGTCTGATCGGTATGTCCCGTAGTTTTGATGGTCTGGGTCAAAAATACCGCACTGGCCGAGTCGCGCCGGGCTGTCAGTAATCCTGACAGTGTTACGGCCCCGGTCGAGGTCGTTGCCATATAAGGTAGGGTATAGCTGTACAGCACCGTACCGGCCGAGTCAGCTTCGACAAACGTTATCGGATAAGTACCTGCTACGGTAGACCCCGCATCGGGAGCTGGAACGACGTTTGATTTTGAACAGGCGGCAATCAGTACGCTTAGGAGACAGAGAATCAGAAGGTGTTTCATTGTGAAATAAAGAGTGAAAGGGAGAAAGTGTGTTTCAACAAATGTTGAAATCAGGACGTAATCAAGTCTACTTATGGCTCTTGTCGATTAAGATTAGGCCGGACGAAACGAACCCGTCCAGCCCATTCCGATGATTTTGTTGCGCAGTGGATCAGCGGGGTTACACCTAAAAACGTAACGCAATCCCTACGCCCATCCCCCGCGAACTGGGGCCAACCCTTAAACTTGTAGCGGGCTGGGCGTTGTAGCCATTGGCCGCCCGCCGAAACTGGACCGTAGCCCGGTGGTCGAGCCAGACCGTAGCCAGACCCAGCAATACGCCCCCACCCGCCAAGGCGTACCCGACTACGGCCCCGTCGCCTTCGTGACCATCCCGGTTGTTATCGGGGGTATTCGGGTCGTTATCGTTTGGGTCATTGCTCTTGTAGCCATCGCGGTTATTGTGGTCACCGTTACCATCGCCGAAGCCTCCGCCAATGGCAAGGGCCGCACCCGTACCCAGCAGGGCCAGGGTGCCAACGGCTCCTACTATCGATAGCCGACGCAGTGAGCGGCCCCGGTCGAACGCGTTCAGCGCGTCGGGCTGATTGTAAATCAGCGACTGCACCCGCCGGTTGGCTATAGCATTGCCCGAACCATCGGTAAACGCTCGGCTAAACCAGCCCGACCGGTAGCGCAGACGGTCGATAGCCGGAACAGAAACGGGCTGATTGGTTGCCGATTGTACCGAAGCGTTCAGCAACGGTGTACCCGAAGCGGGTATGGGCTGACCCAGCAAGTCTTTGGTGCCGTTAGCATAGTTGATGAGCAGCACATCAGCGATGCCAGTGGTGTAAATGGGGCCATCGGGGTTGTCCTGCCGACGGTATTTGAGCTGACTGCCGGATACTTCCAGCACTTTAGCCTTGATTTCGGTGCCATTTTTCAACAGGATGTTGTCCTGGGCCTGAGCAGTTGATACGCCGAAGACAGAAAGCGTAAAAGCTGTAAGAATGAGGTTATTGAACTTGTTCATAGAAAAAAGGTGAATGAATGTACTGGACCAAGTGAATGAATGATGGTACTAATTGCCATTACGGAAAGACATAGAAAAAGGTGGGGTGTGGAGGTGAAAAAATAGTTCTCCAGAAAATAATCAGCATGCCACCCCACCTTTCGGTGTCCATTTTCGTAGGGGGAAAATGGAAGGACATTTAAACCTGCTGACTTTTGCTGTTCAAAGCCAAATCCCGCTTCACCGAAAGCGATCTGCCCAGTGTGTTACGGGCCTGTATGGAAGGCAATGCACGGGCGCAACGCTGCCTGATATGTCAGTTTTCGGGCTACGCCAGAAGCATCAGCCTACGCTATGCAGCCGGGGCTGAAGAAGCCGAAGAAATTATTCAGGATGGCTTTCTAAAAGTGTTTACCCACCTCCCTAGCTACAAAAATGACCAGTCATTCAAAGCCTGGCTGCGGGCTATAATGATTAATACGGCCGTAGACTATTACCGGAAAAATAAAAAGTGGGCCACCCAAATTAGTCTGGACGATATGGACATACCCGACTGGAATGATGATATCATCGGTGCCATTTCGACCCAGGAGATTCTGGCCCTAGTACAGAAACTTCCCCCGGCTTATCGTATGGTCTTCACGATGTATGCCGTAGATGGCTATTCGCACCGGGAAATCAGCGATTTATTAACCATTCAGGAGGGCACCTCTAAATCGAACCTACGCGACGCACGCAAAAAATTGCAACTGATGATAAAACTTTACTATCCCCAATTGTACCAAACCTACAACTGGCCTCATTCGGGACGACATGAAAACTGACCGCTTCGATGAAGAATTCCGGCGCAAACTGAGCGGACTGTCTGAGGAGAGCAGTCCCGAGGAGGTTGAGCGCATTTATGGCTATGTGAGCCAGCACCTGCCGCCCACGCCGGGCATCAGCTGGGGTGGGCTTGCTGGCTATGTCGCGGGTGGGTTGATTCTGCTTGGTTCCCTTTTGTACAACGTGGCACAATATCAGAAAACAACGGCTCTGCAAATCGCCGTCGATTCGTTGCGCACTGCCCCTCCCGCGCTAGCGCAGAAAAGCGCACCTATAGTTCAGGCCGTTGTTCGGACCGATACGGTGTATGTAACCCGCTATCGTGACCGCCCCCAGGCCGGCCCCATGCCATTGGATAAACCAGCTCCCCTAACTGCTGATACCCGGACGGCTCGGCCGTTGTCAGGAAATCCCGGTAACCGATTGGATAATCCGTCCCCAAACAATCCAAATCAAATCGTTCCGCAAGCCAAAGACCCCGCAAGGACCAGCAGCGAATCCGCCGAAACGACTACCGGTAAATTGGCTAAATCGACGCTGAAAGGTCCTAATCTGCCCGGGCGACCGTTAGCACGCTCAGGCATTGAGCTACCGGTGGATTCATCCTGTACAATGGTGACCGAACCTACCGTGAAAACCATTGATCTAAAAGCCCTAGTAGCGGCAAAGCCAGAAATCAACGAAGGACCAAACGCAGCCAGTCCACTACGAAATACTACCCTTACCAGTACAGATGCTCCCAATCGTCGGGGCGTATTTCCCGCCAAAACCCGGCGACAAACTAAGTCAGACGACCGGGCAAGCATAGTCGCTCAGCGTCAGCGTATGGCCAGCAAAGCAGCCATGAATCAGTCTGATCCTAGTGCGGCAGATTCTGGTCAACTAGCTTACGAGCCAGAAAATCAGCGTATAGAACAGGTATTGTCAGTGACTAACCTGCTAGTGGCTAAGTCACTAACGACGAAAAATCTGTCCATCCTCATTAAACGACGGCCCGTATACTGGCCAGCTGATGCACACGGAACGTCGCCCGTTCGGAAGGCATTTCGGTTGCCTATGGCAATGGTGTCTTTATCCAAAGCACAGTTCTTTGGCGGGGCCGGATTTAGCCTGGGTAATGAACAACTCGGCGGTTCAGTGCTGGGCGAGATACGCCTGAACCCCCGCTGGAGTGTGCAGACTGGCGTACGCCTACTGAGTCAAACTGGTTTTCAATACCATTCGCCCGAAGATTTTGAGGAACACGAAGGCCAGGATTTTCGTGCTTCGTACGCACCCAACGTAGCGCCTGGCGATGAGATTCAAAACATCGACCAAACGTATACAATCCTCCAAATACCACTTACAGTGGCATATCACTACCCCCTGGGCCGGTCTTGGGCGTTGCGGCTAGGTATAGGCACCAACTTCGATTTACTGGCCCAAAGTCGCGTCACCTTCGATTATGAGCGCAACGGGCGGGACTTTGAGCAGGGACTTAACGAAAGTAACGTACCCGTCAGTCTGTTCAATAATGCAATGATTTCGCTGGGATTTGAGCGGCCATGGAAACGGTTTTTGCTGCGGGCATCGCCTTACATCAGTCCGCAGATAAAGCGGGTCGGTTACCGGCCCGAAGATGTATACTGGGGCGGACAAGTGCAGGTATTGTGGCAGTTAAAGTAAGCGGATATTGTCGACGGGCTGGGTTTATTCTGGGTTTTCACCTCAAAGACCAACGAAACCATGCGGATACTTTTCATTATACAGGGAGAAGGGCGCGGCCACCTTACCCAGGCTATCTCATTAGCCCAGATACTACAGGCTGCGGGCCATGAGGTAGTTGGAGCCTGGGTTAACGTGGCGGGTGAAGGAACCATACCAGGGTTCTTTGCTGACCATTTCCCGGCTCCCTTTACACCCCTGCCCGGCCCGGCACTGGTGTATAATCCAGAAACAAACGTGCTGGACTGGAAAAAGACCTTGTGGGGAATGGTAAGCCGGGTAAGCACCTTCCAGCGTAGCCTGCGGCAACTGCGGGATGCCATTAGGGCGGAAAAGCCCGATGTGGTCGTCAACTTTTTTGAGTTACTCGGCGGCCTGACCTACGGGCTATACCGACCGTCGGCGCCGATGGTTTGTGTAGGCCACCAATGCATGGCGTTCCATACTGGGTTTCCCTTTCCAGCCGGTCGCTGGCTGGATCGGCTATTGTTTAAAGGGTTGGTGCATCTCAACGCCTGGCGGGCCACTGAACTCTTCGGCCTGTCGTTCGATGAGCAACCCGATGAGCCGCGACACCGGTTGCGGGTGATGCCCCCATTGCTTCGTCGCGAGGCAACGAGTTTAGCGGCTCATGCCAGGCAGGATGCGTATGTATTGGCGTACACAACCCAGCCCGGTCTGATGAGCGAAGTGCTGCAAACCCACCGGATACAACCCCAGGTGCCGATTCGTTATTTTCACGCCCTGGCTACCCACCCGGAGGAACCTATTGACGATACCCTACTGTACTGCCGGTTCGACAGCCTCCGCTATTTGCACGCGATACAGCATTGCCGGGCGGTAATGACCACGGCTGGTTTTGAATCCGTCTGTGAAGCGCTCTATCAGGGTAAACCCGTGCAGATGCGCCCCCAGCCAAATCATTATGAGCAATCCTGTAATG
Organism: Cytophagales bacterium; assembly: GCA_038236215.1. GTDB lineage: Bacteria > Bacteroidota > Bacteroidia > Cytophagales > Spirosomataceae > Spirosoma. Next base: position 23,073 of record JBBSTD010000089.1, read on the forward strand.
CACTCGACGGCCAGCGGGCCGGGGCAGGTATGGTCGTACAATCATTCGGCCTGACTAAACTATTGGCGTATTTGCCTGTCTATCAGCTCGATGCGAGCCGAAAATTTCGAGCCTGGCACGCAACGGGTTCTGCCACGTTTGTCCATGCCCTCCAGCGCATAGCCGATCGTTCGCTTCATCCCGCTATCGCGTTTGTGCGCCCGGGTACTACCTCCGCCAAATCCCATGCATAAATTCATCATTGAAAAGGGGGGGGTACGCGGCAGGCAATGATGAATCTCGTCCGGCTGTCCGCTGTACTAAGGAGCGTGGCGTTCTGTATTGAACCAGAAATGGTACAGGCGCAGGAAGTGGATACGGTATCTGCCAAACAGCCAAAAAATCAGCCATCAACCAATCAGCGTGATGTTCTAGACTATATGCACCGGTTTTTCCCACGGATTCACGTCTCTACTGAAGCCGAACCGCAGATGCCCACCGGGCGGATATTTGCCTGGATTCTGCCCAGTATCAGCTACGAACCCCAAACCCGTTTGGCGGCCTACCTAGGCGGCAAAATCGCTTTCCGGACAGCTGGAGCCAACGTTTCCTCCGTCTACCCTACCATGGCTTATACGCAGAACAAACAACTTATTTTTCACACCGCTGCCAATGTGTGGTTTCCCCGCAATCGGTTCAACCTGACGACCGACTGGCGGGCCATGCATTATCCGCAATCAACCTATGGGCTGGGTAGCTCCACGGAGACCCAAAACGTCGTACTGATCAGCTATAACTACCTCCGGCTTTACCAGACCCTAAGCCGTTCGGTGGGCCGGTATAGCCTGAATTATCACTGGAACATACAAGCACCGGAAAAGACCGGAGACCCCATACCAACCGGCGACTATACACTGACGAGCCTAAAGCAAAGTACTTTATCGGGTCTGAGGGTCAATTTTCTATATGATGGCCGGACGAACCTGCTTAATCCAGGAGCCGGTTTCTTCGCTAATGTGCTGTTACGGGAAAACCTGCAATGGCTGGGGAGTGATACCGACTACCAATCCATACTGATCGACGTGCGTAGGTACATCAAATGGTCCCTAAGCTCACCCAATATTATGGCCTTCTGGAGCTACAACCAGCTTACCCTGTCCGGGATGCCCCCTTATCTGGACTTGCCAACAACGGGCTGGGATACCAATGACAAAATGGGCCGGGGCTACATCCAGGGCCGTTTCCGGGGTAAGATCTATTGTACGCAGAATCGGAATACCGGTTCCGGATTTTACGCAATGGCGTACTGGGCGGGGTTATCTTTACGAACGTTCAGACGGCCAGTGAGCCGCAACCCAGTACCGCCTTCGACCAGCAGACGGTACTGGGTTGCGGCTCAAACTCAACAAGCTATCAGGCGTGAATCTAACCATTGATTGTAGCCTAGGCACGGGGAAGTCTCAGAGTGTCTATTTCAACATTGGTGAGTTATTTTAACCTATTTACTAACGTGAATCAATCTGTTTTATCCTGGTTGTGCCTATTGGGTGCCGCCTTCAGTGAAGTGGCCTGGACCTATTCGCTGAAATACCTCAGCGTTACCGGGCTAAAAGCGTTGCGCTGGTCAACATTTTACCGATTCAACGGTGGCCTGCCCGTCCTGTTTCCCTGGATTGCCTATATAGTGTTTGGTCTGGTTACGTCGGTACTACTAACTGTTGCAATGCGGACTGTCCCAACGGCGCTGGCCTTTGCGGTCTGGATGGCTGGTTCACTGCTCTTTATAAAATTGGCGGATGTTGTTTGGCTCAAAGCCGGCTGGTCGCTCTCAGAACTATTTTTTGGCGGTGTCATCATCGTTGGCATCATTGGGTTTAAACTGGTTAGCCCGGCTCCATAAAAAAACGTAGGATAGTAAAAGCGATGGTGAAACAATTTTTAAATTTAACGAGGATAAAATACAAAATGGCTTCGTATCGTCCGAACTGTACATCGACGCTTCCCCGCGATGTTCTTTCAAAAGGCCAAAGTCAGGCTTATGATACGTATATTTAGGAGTTGTGCGTCATTCGATCGCCAAAGAATAGGCATACTTCTAAATTAATTCAGAATTGATTGCTACCTATGTCCTTATTGAGCAATAAAAAAACGAAAGGTCATATTATGAAAGGCTTTGTTGCATGGCTCCTTATGTGCCTAAAATGACCTCCAGTCGCTATTGTTTACGAGAACAATCACCATACATAAGTAATCAATTGTGATAACGCCCATCAAAATGGTAGTCATTATTAAACCTACTTTTAAATTTACTGAAACGTAATCAGCAGCCGTTTCTCCCACTGTTGTTGAAACTATTTTTATAATCCAAAACAACACACCTAGACTAGCAACTC
>JBBSTD010000090.1:0-25183 GCA_038236215.1 Cytophagales bacterium
ATTTTAAGTTGATAGAGATACTCGTAGGGTTTAGCCGGAACCGGTTCAGGTGTCGGCCGTTTTATCTTTTTCATGGGGTGACGACAGGCTTACCCTAAAGTACGAAAATCGTCGGTTCACCCCAGGCTTTTTTATGCTCTCCGAGGATTTTATAAGACGATTACCTTAAAAGCTATCAATTATTATTCGTAGCATACGGTTCAACTGTCTCAGAATTGCTTAATCAAGATCCCTACGCCATTAAAGGGGAACTTGCAATTGTCAGCTGATTGTTGTATAATTGTCAACTGATAATTGTAGCTATGAAAACCAATCAGCACTTAGCCCCCCAGCTAACGGGACTGCGAGCCAAACGACCTGTTCAAATTAAACCCAATGGACTGGATGCACGGCTTAACCAGTTAGCTCAACAACTCGGCGTTACCCTTAAAGAATTAGCGCCCCTGTTGCAGCTTTCGGAAAGTACCCTACACCGATTACGGCGCCAAACGGCGTTGAGCGGACCCACGGCCGAACGGGTAGAGTTACTCCAGCAAGTTATCCAACATGGCCTGCGGGTGTACGCTGACGATGAGCAGGCCTTGCAGGACTGGCTGCGCTATCCACTAGGCGAGTTAGATGGTCGTACACCGTTGCAAACGCTAACGACCATTGCCGGTTTCACCCAAGTCAATGATGTGTTAGGCCGGATTGAGCACGGCATCTTCTACTAACACGCTCCTCGAATTACTCACCTGACTACATGTTAGTTTACCGTTTACTACAGGCCGCTTATCGTCATGAGCCACTGTCGGGACAAGGAGCTGCCTTGTATGGCGGCCGTTGGAACCCCAAGGGGCTATCGCTGCTGTATACCACTGAATCCCCAGCCTTAAGCTTACTGGAAGTGATGGTGCATCTTAATCCTAAACACATACCTCAGTATTACTTAGTCACCATTGAGGTACCGGACTCGACACGTTCTTTTCAAGAGCAGGACCTGCCCGCTGATTGGCGAGCCACTGGTAGTGGCCCTCTGTTCTCCCAAACCTTTCTAGTGGATTGGCTGCAAAGGCCGGACCACTTAGTCGTCCAGGTGCCCAGTTCGGTGGTACCCATCATGGCAAACTACTTGATCAACCCTCGCCACGAACTATTTTCCCGTTGTCAAGTCGTCAGGTCGGAAGTATTCGAGATTGATGAGCGGCTCTATGATCCTTCGCGACGCGGACACTAGTTAGGTGAAAACCAACCAATTAAATAGGCATGATTATGAACTTTCTCTGTCTCATTTATGAGCGTTTGGCGAGATGAAGCAAATTGATGGTTATTGCTACAATTGACCGTCAAACGGCGGGTGTACGTAGAAATAAACCCGTGAAATAGCACATAATTAATCACATATAAGGCTAGCGCTGAAACCGTTTTAGCCTGCAGTTCGGCTATTATAGCCACAGCTATAAACCATTTCTCTGTGTTAGTTTCAGGCTGGGAGTAACACTAAAGTGACATCGGAGCTCTCTTTTGTTTCGTCTCGTTTGTGCCTCATTTTAGATACTTGTTAAAGTGAGAGATAGTAAGCGTAGAGATGGTACGGTAGACTTTAGGCAGTGAACAGTTGGCCGACGAGCGAACAACTGTTGACAAGGAAGAGAAATCTTGGTGGCCAGCCGAGTCAATTCTTACAACTCGTTTTGCGGCATTAACCTTGTTTAAAAAGTTATAAGTAGAATCCTTTTTTGAGGTCTTAGGTTGGGGGTTACTCTCTAGACGCAAGTAAGGCACTGACAAGGTCGCGTTCTTGAAGAAAGGAGTGTTAACCGTCTGCTCAAAATCCTGATCCTCTGACTTTGTGTAGCCATAATGATGAACCTCAGAGCCATCCAAGGAGACCACAGCGTCTATGTCATGCCGTTCCATAGCCAGCAGTGCCCCGGCTAGGCCGCCCCAACTATACCCTAACACGCCTACTTTCGTCGTGTCTATCCGGCTATCTTGTTTTAACCGGTCCAGGATTTGATCCGCGTCTCGGACCTGTTCCATCAAGTCAGCATTCTTCATCGTCATCTCGCCTGGATACCGACCAATTGAATTGATGCAGGCAATCATGTAGCCTTGGCGAGCCAGCGATTCAAATAGCAGGTAATTCTCGTACCCCATTGAACCGAAACTGGCCAGGTACAAGATCAGGGGAAATCGTTTGGCTACTGGCTTCGGTTGATTAAAGGTATGGGTCGGGTACTGTAAAAGAAGGCCGGGCCTTGAGCAGCCGAAGCCCTCACAGAATGATTTCGCGACAGTCATGGGCAAACTGTCGTACCGCTGAGGCGCACTGTAGAGATTAGCCCGTTCTTGCAGCGATTGCAAAAAGTGCCCAAATCGCAACGTTGAATCAGCTGATGTCGGCTGAGCAGGATACCATAGGTCAATCTCAATTGGTCGGAAATACAGATGGTTGCTGGCGTCAACGTTTGGCCTGTAGGTCCTCGAACTATCGACGATCGAGATGGTCTGGTACCCTGCCTGGTAAGCTGTTGAGTTGTCGGCTCGTTGCTGAGAAGATTCGTCGTCGAAACCACAACCGGCCATCATCACCAGAAGCAGCCATACTAGTAGGGAGAATATTTTCAGCATAAAGGTTTATCGATTTGGACAAGGGATTGCCATCATTGCTTAAAGTAATGCGAAATCTTCCCAAGGGGTTGCCTGCTTAACAAACTTTAACGGAATGGTGGGGAGCGCCTAAATCGGAAAAGCACAAGGCCAGCGAGTTGAAAGAAAGCTAGGGATAGGTTGCCCTAGAGAATCGCTACGACACGCGTAGATGCATCTCACTAATCGCCCAATTAATGCAACAGTTGCCGAAGTTAAACCGACTGACCCAGTATTACCTCTGCTCAATCTCAAATTACCATTCGCACCGGCGTCGCAGTGGCGCCCCACCCCGGTCACAAATCAACGTATCATTTTCAGCGATGCACTTAAGTTTGTGACCGGGCTGCCGAAGCAGACTGATTTTTCTTTCAAACAACGGCGACGGCCGACCGTGAATTATTCGCCCTTGGTAAATTCGGCGAAGTCATTAAAAAGTGAGTAGGGCTAATACTCGCTGATCAGTAAAGCGGGGGTAGTTCAGCAGTTATTAACTGCTGAACTACCCCCGCTTTACTGATCAGCCTGCTCCCCGCTAAGGGGTCGCCGAAGGCTATGCATCCTCAAAAATCGTCGGCTAAGCCTGGTTCAGGTTGGCTCGGTTTGGTTGTAGGTGGAGTAGATGTTGGCGTTGGTTTAGGGACTGGAGCCGGAGCCAGCGGTTCAAGTGGTTTAGGCGGCAACCCCTGCATGAGCGTCGCAATCTCTTGCTCGATGCGGCTAAAGTTGGCTTCCAACATGGCTTCTGTTACGTCTGTAAATGGTTTCCACCTAGCGAAAGCAGGCCGCTCGACGGGCCGTAACTGGGCCTTAAAGGTACTGTAATCGCTCTGAAACAGCTTACCGTAGAATTCGCCCTGTTTCAGATTCGATACGTCCTGCACCTGGATGCGCTGCCGCTGGGTCAGACTAACCGATTGGCCCACGTTGCTGCCCTGCCGGTGGCCGTTACTGGATTCACCCTGACTTGTCGATGTCGTCTGCACTTCCTCCTTCCCCCATAGTTCCGAAACGTACTTCGCCGATTCCAGATTGGCTTGCATGCCAAAGAACTGGTTGGAAAGCGTACCCAGGATAGCGTTTTTCATGGTCCGGCCGTAGCGGTCTTCCATCTGGGCGAAATCCTGGATACCAATAATGACCTCTACCCCATTACTTCGGCAGGTAGCGGGGTACGTCTCAAAGCGGGGAATGTAGATCGTCGGAAACTCATCGACCATGAAGATACTATCCGCCCTACCCGCCTGATTCATCTCTTTCAAGGCGACGGTAGCCAACAAAGCGAGGATGGGGCCGTACACCTCATCGAGCTTGGCCGTATTCCCAAGCACCAGGACTTTTGGGTCTTTCGGATTATTCAAGTCCAGGTGAAAGTCATTGCCCGACAGCACCCAAAACAGCTTGGCCGAAATGAGCGTTTGTAGCCCTTGCTGCAAGGTGCCTTCAATAGCCGCGAGCTGATTGCTGGATTTTAGCGCCGTGCGAATGGGCTTCACCGCCGTGCGGATCACGCTGTCGCGGCTCATTTCCAACAGTTGGACCACTTTCTCCGTCTCCTGGAAAGCCAGCAGGATCGCGTGGGGCAGGGTGCATAACTGGGGCTGCTCGGTACGTAGATACCACAAGATCAAACCCAAATAGCCAATGGCCGAGTTGGTGAAAAAAGCATGACTCTCCCCTCCGTTTCCCGCCAGGTTCTTCACGATGGTGGTGGCAAACTGTTTGGCATAGGCCATCTCGGTCATCACCTGGGGATGAATTGGATTGACCCGGTGGGAATAGCGCAGGTCATCAAAATTGATGTAATAGTCTTTGGTCCCTTCGGGCACGGTAGCTGCCACCAGCGGAGCCAGGGAGGGAAACTTGTAATCATAGACCAAACCGGCTTTGCCCTGCGCCATGGCCTGCATCAGGATGGGCTCTAACAGACTAAAGCTTTTACCACTACCGGGTGAACCCGCAATCAAGGTGTGGTGCGTAGGCTTAGTGATTTTGATACTACGAATGTCACCCTCCTGGGTGGCTAAGTTGTACACACCCGCTTTGACTCGTAAGCTAGTACGGGTCGTCACACTGGCTTTACCCATGCTGGGCTTTTTGTTACCCGGAGCCGCGAGCTGGAAGAAGAAGTAAAGCCCCATTAACCAACCTGACCAGTCGATGATGGTTTTTCCCACCGACCAACGGTGCAAGCCTACGGTATGCAGCATCGCATAGACGGCCGTATTAACAATCACCCCCCCAATAGCGGCAATCAGGGTGAACACAATCAGTTTGCCAATCACTCTCCAAAATTCTCTCCCCTCGTATGGTTGTCCCATTCTTGTGTTTGTTTAGCGCTATTTAGAAACCCGCCGATAAGCCAGCGGAGCGGTCAATCGACCGTTGCAAAGTGGGTTCATTGTTCATCTCTATGCCTCTCGACTGGCTAAGCGATTGTTCGTATTGATGGTGAGTTCCATTCTTCAAGGCGTTGCAATAGTCGTATCCTTCGGTCAGACTCCGCCCGTAGCCAAACTGCTCATCGAAGCTGCGTTCGTTAGCTCGAAAGAACGCGTCTCGGTCGAAGCCCGATTTCACAGCCCCCCCGTTCATCCCCCGTTGGTTGGTCATCGGGGATAGGCTCATCGTTCGGTCGTGGTTGGTCATCACCCGTTCGGCTTGTAAAACGTGCCCGTTTTCACGGGCCGCGCAGCGAGAAACAATGATATGAATGTGCCGCTGATCACCCATTTTTAGCTCGTTCACCTGGGCGAGTCCAGCCTTCACCCCGGGACTGTCAAAACCGTATTTTCGCTCGTGTTCAATCTTGGCGTACCACACCAGATTCTCACTGCTGATACCCTTGTTAAAGTTGGCCGCGTAGTTGTCCATCACCTGCCGTGTATACTCTTTTAGAAGTTGCGCGTTATCCCCAATGTGCGCTAATTCAGCTTGAGAGGGACTAATCACCAGCGAATAAAAGCGGTCATCTTTTCGCTCTAAGCCCTGGCCTTTCCCATTGTTATCAATCTGCTGAACAACTTCCCATTTATTACAACGGTCGCGATCCATCGAGAAAAAATAGCTGCGCTCGATCTCTATTTTTTTATCATTCTCTTTTTCTAAATACGTCGCTAGTTTTAGACAACTGCCTTTATTATCTCCCTTCACCGGGCTAGTAAATTTGGTCTGCATAGTCAGCTCTCAATTCTGAGGTGAGCAATAATTTTCTTTACGTTATTATTAACAATGCGCAGCTCGTGTTTTCGCGTCGCTCCTTCTGAAGAAGCCAAATCAAACAGGGCTTCTTTCATCGGATGCAGTGTCTTTTTTTCCTGCTCCTTAATAAACGATACGAGCCGTTTATCCAACGCTTTAATCGCCTCCGTTGGATTGTCCATTCGAGGGTCACGGGGGTCGGCTTTAGTCGTTTCAAAATAGTGGAGCATGGCTTCCAGGAGCCCTTTGTTAGTCAGCTTATGACGATCCGCCAGCCGACTCAAGCCCTCAAACGTGTCAGGGTCAACACTGATGGTTTTATACTTTTTCATACTTTTTTTATGAGCAAATAATTACTTTTTTAGTTGATAGTCAATAAGTTAAATATAAAACAATGATTTTATAATGACTCTTGTATACACATTATTAACTCAACTAATTGATTATCAGAGCAAACCCCAAAGGGGCAAGAGTAGAACGGTGGCGTAGCCCCGTTCCCTCTTGCTAATTATCAGAGATAATTACTTTTCGCCGATGTTCGTAGAACGAAGGCGTGACAACATCCCTCACCCTAGTTATCATGATGCATTGGGTAGTGAATCAGGTTCATGATCATACGAGTCATGAGTTTGCTCTTACTATTGTTATAATGGCGTAGGTATTCACTGCGTTGAAGCTGATCACTTTTGACAAATTGACGTACAAAGAAACCTAGTAAAAGCAAATCACCTACGTAATAGATAGTACCATGATAATCGCTGATTGAAACTAGTAGTGTACCACTTATAAACAAAGCTAAGTACTCGAAAAATTTGGTAATCAAACGAGCAGTAGGATAAGCCATACGTTCAATGTACTGCATGCGCAATAATTGAGACATCGTAAAAAATACGTAGGCTATCCAAGCTTCAAAAGCGTAAATAAGTATGTCCGCTATTAAGTCGTAATGAGGTGTCATATTCAATAAATTTTTGAAGTATGAAGATAAATACAAAAAGCGGAAGGATAATTCATCAAATAAAAATTTAATCATATTTATTTCTTTGCTCCATTAGTAGTTTACTTTACTCTCCTGATTTTAAGCACATAAGACGTTTAGGCTCTTTGGAGAGACTTTTATAACTATCTTTGCTCTGATCGATACGCTCTATGGCTATACTTAAATATTGGTGGTGGAAGGCGTTGACCGTCCTGATTCTGGCGTATGTCTTCATAGCTGGGCTGATGAGTCCGGTTCCGAAATTACCCATTTTACACGAGGCTATCCGCAACACGTTTTTTCATCCTCCGCTCTGGATCGCCATGATGAGCATGCTGCTGGGGTCGGCTATTTTCTCAATCCGTTATTTAAGGAAAGGCAGGACAGATGATGATCTTATAGCGGTAGAGCTGGCTAATACGGCTCTGTTATTTGGAGTATTGGGTTGTATAACCGGATCAGTCTGGGCTTATTTTGCCTGGGGAGATTTGTGGCCGAATGATCCAAAAACGAATGGGGTAGCCGTAGGAATGCTCCTATACTTAGCCTACTTCGTACTGCGTGGCTCCTTTGATGACGACATGCGCCGGGGTCGCATCTCAGCCGTCTACAACATCTTCGCCTTTGCCGTTTTTATTCCGCTAATCTTAATTCTGCCTCGGATAACCGATTCATTACATCCGGGCAACGGGGGCAATCCAGGTTTTAATCAGTATGACGCTGACAATTCGATCAAACGCATTATCCGCCCGGCCTTTGTGGGCTTTACCCTGTTGGGCTTCTGGATTACGCAGCTTCGGGTTCGACTGCGCCGGTTAGATCTTGAGTTAGACGAGCAGGAAGAAGCGAACACGCCTATCAATCAGCCCACTGAATTACCCAATTAGACTACTTCTCAAATTTTTCCAATGGATCAGCTAACCGAACTTTTACGCTCTGACGGTAAAATCTGGGTCGTCATCGTCGTAATAGGCGTGGTTTTATCAGGATGGTTGTTCTACTTGGTTCGGATTGGGCACCGAAAAGAGAAGGTTAAGCGCAGGATTCGCGGTTAACATATAAAGCCTAAATATCACTTCTAAGCGACTTTACTGAGTAAGGCTAGTAGACCGTCGTTATAACGAGTTCGTAGCTTGTTGAGCCTATTTTGCGCCTATAAACGTACCCAGGCCCTGGTCAACGCACTCAAAGAATTCCAGAGTTTACGGGTTGACCTTATCTCTTATCAGGAGAACATTGACACGACCACTCCAACGGGTGAGCTAATTTTTCATGTGATGGCTTCACTGGCTCAGTTGGGTGCGTTTGCAGAATCGTACATAAAACCTCATCCTGTAACTAATGTCCGCTCAATCTGCGGCAGATAGGGTTTTATGCTCGAAATAGGGCAGTTCTACCGAATCGTACGGCACCGGCCGCCCGGAAAATCCTTTACTTGGCAATCTCGATTCAAAAAGTCGGTGTCACAAAGCGAAAAGCTGAATCATTTTTGGCCCTATTTTTTGACCTTATTTTTAGGATGTTTCCAATCAGTTATACTGGTAACAGTTTATGGTTCAGAAAGGTACGGCTTTCTGAACCATAAACTGGACAAACCACCATTATTTGCCCTTTTGCCTGGGCCTAATACCATTTGCTTCAACGGTTGCAACTACCAATCGGGGCCAAATATCAAATAGGAATGTAAAACACTGATTGACAAGTATAAACGTTCCTTTTCATTTGTCCTGTAGTCAAATGAAAACGTATGGTTTTAGTTGGCCAAAAAGACCATTTTAACCCTGATTTACACCTTTTTGGTTGACATGAAGCGGGCTATTTGATATTTGGCCCGCTTTGGTAGTTGCAACCTTCAACCCCGGATACGTCGGCAATATTACGATTCTGCAACGCGACCCAATTAGGGTAGTTCTGCCAAAAGGTACATAGTACATTTAATCAGGGTACCCGTTTATTTCCGGTCGTCTACGGGCGTAAATTGTCTGTCGTCCTGTATCGGATTTAATTGGAAAATTATTTAGATAACCCTCAACTTCCCGATTCTGATATGGGTGGTCGCGAAGAATGTCGAGCGGATCAATGAATACAATGTTATAGCGAATCTGGGTGATGTCGCCCAAGCGATCCCGTTGCGTGTTAAGCAGGTGTTCCTGTTCATTGGTAAAATCCCCTGATGGCAATCTATACTTATAATTAATGGTCACGTAGAAGTGCTGCCGACTGTAATTCGATAAGGCTACCTCGTATTGATTAGGGCTGCTCATAATCTCACGCCATACATCGATTTGTTGCCAGAATGCCCCGATTAAGCCTTTTGCCTCCGTTTGTTTCTGAGGTATCATTTTATCCATCTTTGCTTCCAAAGCCAGGGCTTTTACAGTCAATTCATCAATATGCGCCTGAATTTGTTCGGTCTTTTGATCTATTGGTAAATCTTTGTCTTTTAGCAACCAATACCGGTGTTTTCGGTAAAAGGTGATACGTACGGCCGGACGACCCAAGTTGACTAACTTGATGGTACGACAGTCGAAATCTCTAATTGCCTCAAACATTGGTTGATGAATGGCATCAACGAAATAAATTGTACCAGTAGCTGCCCAATCGCCTTCAATATCCCAAGCATTGCGATCAGGTCTTAGTTTTGGTACTTCTTCCATCAGCTGAGTCAGGTCCGTTAGCAAATGCGCATAGGTGACTGGATCGTAGTGTTTTCGTTTGGCATGCGTGGGTTGTTCTTCCATAAGTGTTTGGTAGATTATTTTTACAAATATATTTCCCTTAAAGGGAAACTTAGTTATTGAACTGAATTTTATTTATTCTGCTTTTTTCAAGTTTTCAACGAATTGCTAAATAAATGTACTATGTGGATAACCCTACACTTTAAAAACTGTTGTTTCAAATCAACTTGTATCCACTTGCTTTGACTTGATCGCGCGCGCGAGACTTGCATCTTTTTTTTCTTACTCTTAACAAATTGACGTATAGTTACTTACAAAGAAATTTTAAAGTTAAAGGCAACTGTTATACCGCTAAAGGCAACCGTTATACCGATTGAGGGCAACTGTTATACCGATTAAGGGCAACTGTTATACCGATTGAGGGCAACTGTTATACCGACAAGGCAACTATTATACCGAACTGAAGGCAACCGTTATACCGCCGTAGGCAACCGATATACCGCTGTCTGTGCTTAGCCCTTTTTTGTTATGTGGATAACTTTGGGAAGTATTTAATACCCTTTCCCAGGTTTTTTTACCTCATTTTAGGCCGTTTTCCATTGACTACCCGGAAAAATGGGATTCGAGTGAGAGGCTAGCTACTATTCGCTGCTTGGTGAGAAGGAGAAAAACTGACAGCTAGCTGTGTTAAGGCAACTGTTATACCGCTCAGGGTTTGACACGGTAAACTACGCCAACAGCTATTTTACTGAATTTAAAGGTTCATTATGAATTGGCAATAGACTGATTTATAGATTCTTATTGGCAACTTTCTGATTTACTTGGTTGCCAATAAGAAATGAATTAGTTTTACGGTACACTCCTAAAGACATGAAACGGGATACATCGACTGCCAGTAAACCAAGTGCTCAGATAAAGCTGTTTGAGATTGAGTCCACACAGCTTTTAAAACTTGCCTCGGTGGTACAGGAGCCACTCGATTTATTGCTAGCTAAGAATAAACATAAACTATCGGTCATCGATCGCCGTGTTTATTGGTACATTTTAGCGAAGATGGGTGAGCTGCAAACTGCCAATCGCGATGAGCCACTACCGATTCCCGCTGAAAATCTTGTCTTCTCAATCCCTGTCCGGGATCTATACCTGACTAAACCTGATGCTGCCAACAAGGTTGGAGACCCGATTAGTCAGCCCAAATCTAAACAGCGAGGAATATTAACTAATAAGTTAACCTACTCGAACTTTGAAGTCATTGCTCAGCAACTAATCGAAAAATCAATAATAACTGTGGATCATATGGATATTATTGATCCTACAAAACGAAAAGTTGGCGCAATAGCTATTTTCCCGCGTGTGTTCTACGAGAATGGATATTTAGAGGTTCACGTTGATCGTCTTATCGTTCCTGCAATGTGTACGCTTGGCAAAGGCTATGCTAAATTTAAACGAGAAGCTGCCATGTCGCTTGGACGCGATTATTCGCAAATTTTGTACGTACGGTTATGCCGTTTTGTCGATATTCATCAGTGGCGGGTCAGAGTTAATGACCTGAAGGGAATTTTGGAAGCAACCAGTTATGAGAGGTACTCAAACTTCAAACAGAAAGTACTTACACCGTGTATAGAAGAAATCAATAAACGAACGGATATATATGTCGAGTGCAAAGAAATGCGAGTTGGAAGAGCCGTTGACACATTGCACTTTTCAGTTTACCTTAAGCAGGACAAATCAAATCAGAACAATCAAAAGCAACTCCGCCAGGAGATAGATACGGATCTGAAAGAAAGTATCCTGACATTGGATCTACCACTACGACAGGCAAATGTACAAGCCATTCTTTCTAAGCGATACACCTTTTCTGGATTACAACAAAAGGCAATTCTGGCAGAAGAAATGAAGCTTGATAAATTTATCGAGCTTGATTACAAGATTATGAACGGTTTACTAAAAATAAAGACAAACCCTACCCGATACATTGCTTCAATCCTCTTTCCCATCGGTGTGCGGGACTCTTCAATCAAATTGACTTTTGATTGACAGCTTGTCTAGGCTAAATCAATTAAAATTACCGAACGCTGCTGGCCCATCTTAAGTGTAAGAATAGATACTCAAACAGAGTATTTCTTAGCTTCACGTTGCATCTTCTCCTCAATGGCTTCAAGCATCCAGTCATGAGTCGAAATCCCCAGCTTGGGACTTGCAAGTTTGCGTGGGCGCTTTGCCCTTAATTCTTCAATCCTCTTTAGAACGCCAGAAGTCAACCGTAAATTGAAGAATTTCACGGTATTCTCGTTATCAGGCGATTTTTCAGCCTTGTTAATAGTGGTTGAACCCCCTTTATTAATGACAGCCTCTATTTCAGCTTCGGTGGCGATTTTTTTACGCGTTGGTGGAAGTGTTGTGGCCATGCATTACGTGGTTAAAGAGTGCATTTATTTCAGCGACCGCTTTTAAATCAGGCACTTCTGTCTCGAAGACAGCGAGCCCTATCCCTGCTGCATTGCTAAAAGCTTTACGATTACAGATAGGGAAAGGTAGAAAGATCAGTTGCTCGAAGCCAGCAAGCGCTTGAGAAACCTCCCGATTATCAGCGCTCCTAATGTCGGCTCGACTTAAGAATGCGTAAGGAAGCAGTGGCTCTGTGCGAACAGCCTGAATCTCATCGATTATCTCGATAACTTTATTGATCGTCCATAAATCGAAACTTCGAGGTGCAAAAGGTATCATTGCGATATCAGCCACCGAAAGTGCTGCACGTTGACTAGTAGTATCCCTGCCCCCGGTGTCGATCACGATATGGTCATACTTGGAACGCATGCTCTCGACCTGCTTCCTCAAATTAGCCCCTGTCATGTTTACGAGCGTGAATCCAGTAGTACCAAGAGTTTGTTCCCGCCATGCCGTAAAGTCAGAAGCTGTTTCTTGCTCATCGCCATCAACAAGCAACACGTCATGTCCTTCCTTGGCTAGCCACGCAGCAAAATTGACGGCCAAAGTGCTTTTACCAACGCCCCCCTTAATCGAATTGAAAGAGATTACCATCCAGAACGATATTTAGATTATTATTCGATGCAATAAAGGTATAAAAGTAAATTCATTCTTCTAACAGTTCTAGTATACTTTTACATCTAAAAACAATCTAAAATAGATATACTTTTACATCTATTTTAGATTGTTTTTAGATGTAAAAGTATATCTATTTTAGTAAATTCATGAAGTATCTTAGGCATAATCGACGAGGGTTTAAATCAAGCTACATGTACATAGCTAGTCGTCCTTGAAATAGTTATTCACTTGACCTTCACCCCTATACACAAAATCTGTCATTTAACTCACAACCATACATGTTGATTGTCTAGATTAAATAAACTGAGAAATAGAGTCATTACTGTTGCAAGGGCCACAATAAAACTCCCAAAATAGCGTTTTAATTTTGTTAAGTTTCTTCAAGCCTCGTTGGTACGCCAAGCGGGGCTTTTTCTGTGTTTCATCGGGCAAACCATACTCACCATGGAGGACAATACTGACCAACAACCGACTGCACCCAGCCAACAAATGCTCCAGCAGAAACGGGTAGAAGCAGCCAGCGAGTTTCTCAGTATTTGCGATCGGTTGTCAACAGGTTACGACAGCGGCTACTACTGGGAAGATGTTCAGCGCGCGTTGCGCATTGCCGCAGGCCTGGAAGAGTGGCCAGCCTAAGTTGGTGATCGAAACTGATCACGTTCAGAGCTAAGTGAGACTGCGGCAGCAACGCCGTCTACTCCCAAGCAAGACCTTTCTCATTTGTTCTGTGCAAACGCTTAGGCTTAACATTCCCATTACGCTGGTGGTGGCTAAAATCGAGCGGCTCAGCCATAACACTGAACAGGATCTGTGGCTACCGGGAGTTGGCTGGTCGGCTGGAGAACTGCAATATTCCTAACCTGGATAAGTTTACCCTCACCTTGTTTATGGCTATCGCCGATCGGGAGTTGATCGGCCTACGGACTAAGCAGGCCCTGGACCAGAAACGCCTCAGGGTAGGGGAGGGGCACAAGGGAGGGGCCAACGCTAAAAAAGCAGCTGCGGGCTTGGTGGGTGTGCAGGTCCGCTAGGAAATGGCCTAGGACAACAAGCACAGCCGCCGGGCCATGGCCCTGATGGGTCTCTGCGGGCCGCCGGGTACAGCTACCCCCGAATTACTCAGCAGCTCAATGTGGCTGGCTTCAGCACGCCCCTGGGCAAACAGTCTATGGCCACCCATGTCCGGCGGTTGTATCTGCGGGTAGAAGCGGCCCTGGATGGGGACTAGTTGAGGGTGGGGTACGGCCTCCTCAAAAACCGAAGCGGTGTCATTTTACCAATGACACCGCTTCCCAAAAATATCATGGTGTTGTCTTCTTCGGTAATGGCGGGCGGGCGTTCGCGCCAGTAAGCCAGCTGACGGCTCAGGACGTGGCCTAGGATCATATATCCCCAGCGCACACCGAAGGGGTTGTACTGGTAAAACTGGTGGTACTCCCCGTCGAAATAGACTAGGCCGTTGGGGGCGCGGATCCAATGGGCACGGAGTGAGAAGTGATACTGCGGACGCAACACCGGCTGATAGGTGGTATCGGCCCCGTGACGCTGTATCAGACCGGCAAACGGTACTAAGCCAACAAACCGCCCACCAGTAAAACACGGATTATTACAGATAAAACAGACTAAGTACGGTGGGTAAGTTCGCTCATTTCTCGATCACTCTTGCGCCTGATCGAGCAAAACATCCCCTATAAACGATCGGTTAGGCTCCTGATCAGTTACCTGCTTCTTATGACCGCCAACAACCCATTTCAACGGTACGACGAAACCGACGACCTGAAATTTTACGGGCAGCCGCGCCTGGTCAACCACATCGACGATGCCGCCGTCCGGGCCACCACCAACTTGTATGCCGAGTATTTACCCGCTGGCGGCAATATTCTCGATCTAATGAGCAGTTGGGTAAGCCACCTGCCCACCAACGTACCGTACGGACGCGTGGCCGGACTGGGCATGAATGAGGTCGAGTTGAAGGCCAACCCACAACTCACCGAGTACGTGGTACAGAACCTAAACCAAATGCCCAGCCTCTCCTACCGCGACAATACCTTCGACGGTGGCATGGTAACGGTGTCAGTGCAGTACCTGACGCAGCCGGTGATAGTTTACCGGGAGCTGGCACGCGTGTTGCGGCCCGGCAGTCCGTTCCTGACCGTGTTCTCCAATCGCATGTTTCCTACCAAGGCCGTTGCCATCTGGCAATCGCTCGATGATCAGGGACATCAGCAGTTGGTCCGTTCGTATTATGAGCAAACCGGCCTGTTCGACCAAATAGAGGTCCTTGATCGTAGCCCGCGTGGCTGGAGTGATCCGCTGTTTACTGTGGTAGGCCGGGTTAAAAATGAGACTGGCTCAAAAGATGATTAATACGGTATTCGTTCGATAAGCAACCAAGGGGGAGCGCCCCCATTCATACGAAATGTTCCATCAACAATCATTTGTACAGCTAGTCAATGTATTACGAGGTCAAGTAAAGAAAACGGAGGATTTTGTGAACGATTTTAGTGGTAATCGATATTAACACAACTCATTCATTGATAGTAAATTAACAAGTTCAATAAAAAGCATCATCTACCTTTTTATTGGACGAAAACGGCCGGTTGAGTAGGAGGGGAGCGTGTACAGAAATAAATATATACGTCACGTAGGGGAAACGCTACTCAACCTACACTATAAGCCTTTAAAAGGATTTTCGAGCGACTTCTTGTCTAAATACCGCTAGGAAGTACTGTGCCGACGAAAACACTACAATTTCTCAGTACGACGGTTCAGCCAAACCACTTAAATATGGATAAGTCTTTAACTCTACTTATCCGCTACTTAGAATCCATAACTCAAACACCTTCAATACCCCAATCGATGTATGTCCAGTAATCTGGCAAATTTTCCATAAATGTGTTAGCTACCCAAATACCTTCCAATGCAACGTGACCAAGCAGCGCGTTCGGGTGACTGGCTACGGGCATACACTCATTGTTTACCGCCCAGATTCATGCCTTTTGGTGAATTGCCGTCGGGGGCAACGTAGATAAGTTTGCTTTCGTGGGGGTTAAGCGTGAGGGTGATATCGGACTTTATGCCCAGTGTTTCACTGCTTTTCTCGCTCCAGCTATAGCAGGTGCCTGCAGAAATTCCCGTCAACCGTTTCAACGTATACGTTGCCATAACGGTTTCCTCTGTTAGGTTGGCAAACAGGATCGCAACTGATTTTCTCAACGGGTAATTTTTTACCAGTATATCCAGTTTTTCGGGCTTGTTGATAAACGGAAATGTGGCCGTGAGTTTGGTATCGGATGGCTCGATAAACCGGAATAGTGCCGTGCGGTCTGCAGGGATTTCGCGGAATAAGTCGGAGGTATTGATCATGCCGCCCAGCATCCCGATCCACAAAATCATTGACCGGGCTTCCTCATCGGTCATGTCGTTGTATTTTTCGCGCAGGATAATGGCATCAGGGTCGTTTTGCCACCATATGTTGTTGATGTGCTGCGCGCCCTTCGATTCATCGAACATGCTTTTTCCTCCTTGCCAGTTAGGCGAAATATCTGCCGAAACCCGCATCCCATCGGCGTACCCAAGCATGGGCGCGTAGGGGGCAATGCAACCCAGCCAAAAGGATTCGGGGCCAATTTCCTGCCGAATCATATCGAAAAATTCACGCTGGTATTGCAGGGATGTTTTGCCCGGCGTATGGCGTTTTACCTTGTGCGAATCTACGGCTCCGTACAGCATAAAATCGGTTTTGAAAAAAGTGATGCCCATTTTCCGAAACGTGCGAAAAACGGTGCGCAGGTACTCCATGACGGCCGGATTACTGGTGTCGAGCGTATAAATTTCTTCGTCCATGCCCCCCCACAACCGTCCTTCGCCATACATGGCCATGTTAATGATGGGCTTTCCGTCCATGGTACGCAGAATCCAGTCGGGGTGGGCCAGGTAGGTTTTGCTGCGGTTGCCAATCATGTAGGGACCAATCCAGATGCCGGCGTTGTAGTTGTTGGCGATGATTTCGTTGATGGACGGTTCAAGTCCGTTCGGGAATTTTTCGCTCGGCTCAAGCCAATCGCCCACGTGCGGGTGGTAGCCGGCGTCGATTTGAACCGTTTGAATGGGAACGCGTGGCTTGAGAGTGTTGAATTCGGTTAAATAACCCGACAGCATTTTTTCGGTCAGGTAATAGTAAGAATAGTACCAGGAGCACCAGTGATAGGTTTGTTTTTTGTCATTTTTTACGTGCATGAATTGGGCAACGGCGTTGGCTTCGCATTGCATGGCCTGGGAAGCAGACTCATTTTCGGTAAAATAAACGGCTGGCAACGCTGCTACGGGGAGTTGCTCAGTGGCTATGCAAACCTCGATCAGCTTCTTTCCGCCGTATCTGTTTGTCGGAAATACATTTGTAAAGGCATTGTATTTACTGTAATCACGCGTTGAAATAACCAGGGTGCTGCCCAATTCTGGTACTAAGCCCGTTAAGGGACCGCAGCTGCTCAGATCCGTTTTGTCGGTAGGCCAGTTGTGCAGGCCACCCTGCCCCATTATCTGCGTAGCCGTCCGATACAATTGATGGACACCCGTTGTTCGGGCTTCCCTCAGTATCGAGACAAAATCTATTTTTGTTTTTACCCCTTTAAGGGAAGGCCTTATCACTAAGGCATTTTCCTGGTAGTTGAAATTGAGTTCAAGAATACCGTCGAGCAAAACATACTGAATGGTCTTCGACGATCCCTTTGCCGTTATAACTATTTTCAGGGGTTTCAGTGAGTTACTGTTGATAGCCGGGTAACAATTGGTCAGGCTAACAGAAGATCCCGTTATATCGAATGCTCCATCCGGACGTATTTCGTATTTAATGGGTTGGGCAAGCGAATACATGGTGGCGACCAATAGTAGCAGGCCCGTGCAAATCAGTCTAACAGCGTTCATTTTCGTGCTTTGAGTGTTAAAATACTGGTCGAAACCACCAAATAATGCCGGTTGCCCCGAACACACCTGCTTATCGCCCACCCCCATCCAGCTGTGGCGTATTAGCAATCAACTTGCCAGTGTATCCATCAGCCAGTCGCCAGATTCTTATGAATCTGGCAGGAGCTTCCATGGTAGGAATTCCCCCGAAGCGACCACTTATCCGGTCTAAAACCGTAGCCGACGTAAATAGTGACCGCTTGCCTGCAAACAGGCCAGGCCATCGACAACATTATCCCGCTCCACCATGAAGTGCCGGACGCCCTGACGATGGGCTTCGGCAAACAGGGGTTTGAAGTCGATGAGGCCGCTGCCGGGACAGGCGAAGTCCCGCTCTGGACCCGGAGCCATGTCTTTCACGTGAAGAATCGTGTAGCGACCGCCGTACTTCCGGAGCATAGTCAGTGGGTCGGCCCCGCCTTTGGTGACCCAGTACAGGTCCATTTCACACGTCACCAGAGCGGGGTCGGTGTGGGCCATCAGGTAATCGTAGGGCAACCCGGCTTCCATCGGGATAAACTCTTTATCGTGGTTGTGCCAGCATAGCGTGAGTCCCCGCTGTTTGCACAACTCACCCAGCTTGTTGAGCAGTTCAGCACTGCGCTGACAGTCGGCCAGTGAAAACGGACCTCCGACTAACCAGGGCCAGTACACCACCGCGTATCTGGCATTGAGGGCATTCAGGTTGTCTAATTTCGGCCCCACTTTGTCAGAGCTGACGGTGAGGGGAAGACCACCCCCACCAACAACGTTCAGGCCAATCTGGTCGCAGAAGCGGAGGAAATCCGGCGCTGAATCACCGTAGAAATTCCCCGTTTCCATCTCGCTGAATCCAGAGTCGACGGCTATTTTGAGCGTCCCCTGCCAGTCCTGCTTTAATTCTTTATTGACTAGCCCAGAAATAAAACCCAATCGGTCAAATCGCTTTACCGCAGGTTCACCCAGTACCGGCAGCGTAATTAGCGAAGCAATGCCCGCCGTCAGTGTTTTGGCGAAAGTTCGCCGGGATAAAGAGGTATGTGTTTCGCCAGAAAGCATAGGAAAATTCAGTTTGTTTGTAAAACCAATACCTCTTCCGGGTTGGGCCGATACTGACCAAATCAGCTTTACAGACGTTTCGCTTTCCGCTCCCTTACCGCATAATCTGCCGCGCGGGCCGTCAGGGCCATGTACGTCAATGATGGATTTACGCATGAGGAGGAAGTCATGCAGGCCCCGTCGGTCACGAACACGTTCTTGCAGGCATGAACCTGATTATGGCCGTTCAGCACCGACGTTTTGGGGTCGTGACCCATGCGGGCCGTACCCATTTCGTGAATGGCTCCCCCCACCGCCGACACATTGTCGTA
Source organism: Cytophagales bacterium (assembly GCA_038236215.1). Taxonomy (GTDB): domain Bacteria; phylum Bacteroidota; class Bacteroidia; order Cytophagales; family Spirosomataceae; genus Spirosoma. Next base: position 18,870 of record JBBSTD010000090.1, read on the forward strand.
CCCGCCGACGCCGGTTAGTCCCGCTGATTCGAGCATTTCCTTGGCATCGTTTAGCATGTCGATCCGCATTTTCTTTTCGTTCTCGCCAAATTCCGCGTCGAATACCACCGTTGGCATTCCCCATTTGTCGCGTTGATTTTTATCCAGATACAGCCGATTCTTGAAGTCAGGCAAGTGCTCTCCGAAGGCCACCAAGCCCATTGTCCATAACCCCGGACGGGTCAGTTCGTCTTTGAGCGACGCGCCGAAGGACAGTTCAGCCACCCGGCGTTGCCAGTCCTGTCGGCTGCCACCCCCCTGATAACCAAAGCCACGCAGATACTCGCGCTTATCAGCACCGATGTTGCGATACCGGGGAATGTAGATGCCGTTCGCCCGTCGCCCGTAGAAATACCGGTCCTGCCCGCTTTCCAGATTTCCATACGCGCCAATCTGAAAATGGTGGTCCATGAGGTTATGTCCCAACTGCCCCGAATCGTTGCCCAGTCCGTTCGGGAAGCGGTCGGATACCGAGTTGAGCAGCAGCACCGTAGACGCCATCGCGCTGGCACATACGAAAATAACATCAGCAAAATACGGGCGACTTTCGAGCGTAATGGCATCCACCACGTTCACCCCGGTTGCCCGTTGTTTCTGTGCATCATACAGAATTTCGGTCACCACCGAATCGGGTCGGAGGGTAAGCCGCCCGGTGCGAACGGCGGGGGGAAGCGTACAGGACTGCGTGCTGAAATACGCGCCAAACGGACAACCCCGGCTGCACTTATCCCGGTACTGGCAGGATGCCCGCCCGTTATCAAGCTGAATTTTAGTGGCTTCGGATAGATTGGCCGAACGCCCTACGGTCATGAGCCGGCCCGGGAAGTTTTTCTCGATACGTTTCCGCACTTCTTTCTCGATAAAAAACATGTCCATCGGCGGCAGAAACTCACCGTCGGGGAGTTGGGGCAGGCCCAGTTTTTCGCCCGATATACCCGCAATTTTCTCCACGTACGAGTACCAGGGGGCAATGTCCTTGTAGCGAATGGGCCAGTCCACGCCAATCCCTTCCTTGGCATTCGCGTCAAAGTCAATATCGCTAAACCGGTAGGACTGCCGCCCCCACATGATGGATTTACCCCCCACAATATTGGGCCGCATCCAGCGAAACGGCTTTTCCTGCCGGTAGGAGGTGCTGGCATCAGGCATCCAGTAGCTGGGTGCGCTACTGGCGACACCCGCATCCGGCGGACTCTGAGGGTGTTTTTTGGCAAGACTACCCAGGCGTTCGGTTTCGCTGGCTTCCCAGGGCGTTTTCATGGCCTCCGTATAGCCCGTTACGTGTTCGAGTGGTCGGCCCCGTTCCAGCATCAGCACGCGCAGGCCCTTCTCGGTCAGCTCCTTGGCGGCCCACCCGCCACTTACGCCCGAGCCAATGACAATGGCATCGTAGCGCAGGTCTTTTTCGGCATCAATGTTAAGATTCATCTTCAAATGGCCCAGGCCCGCTGGCCCGGTTTTAGGGGGATGTCGCCTTCAAAACGACCGGGTATCGCTACGTAATCGAGGGCCTGGGTGGCACCCGTTTCGGAGGTGAAATAGCCCACAATTGTCAACTCACGCAATGTGATAAAAAACGCCTTTTCCTGCCGGGTGATCTGTTCCATAATGCCGGATTTTTGCGTGGCGTCGAGTAACTCGAATCGTTTGCCGTGTACCGACTGACTCAGCGCATCGGTCTGCTGCAAACCGCGCCGGAAGGCTCCCTGCTGGGTGGTATCGGTGCAATGGCTGATGATGTAGCTGACAAATTCACCCACGCCGGCAGCCTTAGCGCCGGGCGTGTTGGTGGTTGGTATAATTACCTCGGCCAGTTCGGCGATGAGGGCGTGTTCTTCAGCAGAAAACCGCCCCGGATTTCTGTTGTCCGTTTCGCGCAGCAAAGCCGCCTGCACGGGCAACGACAGAGTGCCGCCGATGAGCATCAGCAGAGTTTGCACAGCCTCCCGGCGGGGTATATTTAGTTGGGAATGTCTGGTTTTCTGGGTCATGGCTTACGACAAATCAATAGTCCGATAGGCTTTCAACGCGGCTTCGGCACCTGCTGCGCCCGGTTTGGTCAGTCCATGTTCCAGCCCTACAAAGCCCCGGTAACCCTTGTTCCAGAGATGTTTTAGCACGTTGGGAAAGTTGATTTCTCCGGAAGTGGGTTCCTTGCGGCCAGGGCTGTCGCCAATCTGGATGTAGGCAATCTCGTCCCAGGCATAATCGAGGGTAGATAGCAGGTGGCCTTCCTGCACCTGCACGTGATAAAAATCAAAGAGCACCTTCACGCTCGGTCGGCCCACGGCTTTGGCCAAGGCATACGCCTGCGGAATGGTATGGAGAAACATATTAGGATGGTCTACTCGATGATTCATGGATTCCATGACCATCATCAGCCCGTGCGGTTCGTAGATATCGGCAATGCGTTTGAGGAGGTCGATGGCGTTGGCGAACTGGAAATCCCAGGGCAGACGCGGGTCAGCGGCTCCCAGAACGTTGTGAATAAACTTCGTATTCATCCGTTTGGCAATCTCGACCGAAGCCCGTACGTCGGCCAGAACGCCCTCGCGCAGACTGGCATCGCGCCCGGCAAATGTTACGTCTTTGAACGTCAGCGTACCCACGAACTGCCCGAAATCCATGCCGAGTTCCTGCACCGTCCGGCTGATGCGCTCCTGCTCAGCCACGGGTCGGCGGAAGAGCATCGTAGATTCCCAGGCCCGGAATCCCTGATCGTAGCCCCACTTGATTTCATCGACGGGGTCAGTCGGGGCCAGCCCTTTGAAAATTCCGAATTCGGGCGAAAACTTGGTTTTAAACGGCGAGGCTTTGTCTGTCAGACTTTCCCCGACGGCATCCACACTGGCCATAAGGGTGGCTCCGGCGGCAAGCGTATTTCTGACAAAGGTGCGACGATGCATGATAGAGTTGGAAAAGCGTTAGCGCAAAATGGCCTGATCGGTTTCGGGGTCCTGATCCTGCCCCAGCAGAAAGGCCAGTAAATCGGCCATCTCCTGTTTGGTCATGAGCTGGTCCAGCCCCTGCGGCATCATCGACGTGTTCTGCATCTCCATCGAGAGAATATCGGCACGAGGAATCCGTACCGAACTCGTCTGCGACGTTCCCATTACGATACCCGACGGGTTTTGCTCTTTAATAATGCCCGTATGTTCGCCGGTTTTGGTCTTGACGCGGTAGGTTTCGTACTCCCGCACGAAGCTGACACTGGGATACACAATGGCTTCGAGCAGGTCATGCGCCGATCGGTCTTTCTGAATCGAGGTTAGGTCCGGGCCAAATTTGCCGCCTTCGGCCCGCACCCGGTGGCAGGTTGAGCAGATGGCTTTGCCGTAGAACAACACCCGGCCCCGTTCCAAGTCGGCCCCTACAATCAGGTTTTCCAGTTCGTTCAGCCGCTGCAATCGCCCGGCCTGCAACCCGGCCAGCTTCGTGGTTAGCTTCGCTACAGCTGGTTTTACCTCGGCGGGATACTCGGCAAAAAGCGCGGTTATGCTTTCCTCCGAAAAACTCCCCAACCCCGACGAATTCGTCAGCGTATTGGCCAGAGCCAATCCAATGGGTGCCGGATGATTGCCTTTGAATACCGGTACTAAGCGCGGCAGAATGAAGGGGTCGGCGTTGGGCAGATAGCCCTGCGTCAGCTTCAGCAATTGCCCATTCGTAAGTTTTCCCTGCGCCAGTACCGTTGCTGCCTGTTGGCGTAGTGGCGCATCGGCCCCAGCGCTAAGCTGGCCATACATGTACGTAAAATGCGGTTCGGAGAAAGTGGGCTGGGTTTTCAGCAACGTGTTGACTGCACCCATCCGTAGCGACGCGGGCAGTTTGGGGTTATCGGCCACCTGCCGAAGTTGGCCCGTCAGCGCGGTGAGGTTGCGCAGGCCGGTCAGTTCGAGGGCGCGGGCCTGCACCGCTGGGTTAGTGGCCGACAGCAACTGCTGCCCGATACCGTCCACCCAGTTTAGGGGTAGTTTTTCTTTCGGGAAGCGGGCCATTGTGTTCAGCAGAAACAGTTTTCGGGTAGCCGGAGCCGTTTTAAGCTGATCGGCCATGAATTGCTGCATCGGAATATCCTGACTGAACGCCACCAGCATATCGCCAAACAGTTGCTCATCATCGGCAGTGAGGGGCGTTCCCGAAAATCTTTTTTTCAGGAATGCGGTCATCTCGCCCGACCAGTCGGCATGGTGCGAGGCAACCCACAGGGCGGTACGCTGTAGGTCTTTATTAGGGCTGTTAAGAAAGGCGGTTAACTGACCCGCCCGCAGGGGTGAGGGGCGCATCTGGTCGAGGGTGATTAGGGCCACTTCGCGTACCAACGGTGAGGACGGTCTGACGTATCGGTTCGTCAGCGCAGCCGCCACCGGCTGGGGCTGATTGAGGGTGATAAGCGAATAAATCAAAGCGTGCCGTACGAAGCGATCCTGATTTTTGGCGGCTGCCGACAGCAGGGCCGGAACCGCTTTGGCCTGACCCAACTGCCCCAGGGCCGTAGCGGCCTGTCGGCGGGTGGCCAAATCGCGGTTTCCCAGTATCTGTATCAGCGTGGGCATGGCCGCAGCATCCCGCGCCAGCCCCACCGCGCGAGCCGCTGCCACGCGCACCTGTACATTCGCATCGGCCAGGCCCGCCCGAACGCCCACCAGCGCGGGAGCCGTACCAATCCGGTACAGTGCAAAAACGGCCTTGGTGCGGGCATCGATATTTTTTGATTGCTTCACTGCATTCGTCAGCGGTTCTACGGCTGCCGTGCCAAGGTCAACGAGTCGTTCTACGGCCCGGTCGCGGACGGTAGGCCGGGCATCGGTCAGGTAGCCGACTGCCTGTGGTGCGGTCTGGTTGGGCCAGTCGATGCGGTTGCCGGTGGGGTCAGTGGCGGGCGTGATTCCTTTCCGGCGTACCCGGTAAATACCACCTTTCAACTCGGCCTTCGATACCTGCGAAAGCGGACAGCCTTCAATAAACCAGCCCCCCGTTTCAACGACCAGCAAACTCCCGTCGGCATCTTCCAGCACGTCGGTGGGGTGAAAATCTTCGTCGTCGGTCGAGAAAAAGTTGGAGTCTTCGGTGCGGAACGACCCGCCCTCGCGGACGAGCGTATGGCGCAGCACCCGGTGCGTATTAAATTGGGCACTGAATAGATTATCCTTGAAATCGGCCCCCAGTGCCGTATGTCGGTAACGGCCAATCCCCGACGGTGCCACCCGCGAATACTTAGTAACGACCGGCATCAGTTCGCCCGTACGGATTAAGCTGTCCTGCGCAATGCGGTTACTCGGTTTGGGATACACACCCCCTTCGGTCCAGTAGACGAGGGCATCGCGCAGCCCGGCCTGGGGGTCGGTGAAGTACGTTTCGGTGCCGATGGGTTCGGACGCTTCGGTAAAGGCCAGCTCGACGGGGTTGTTCATGCCCCCCGCCGAAATCCATTCCAGCCCCGACCCATCGGGTCGAAACCGCCAGATGCGGCCCGTTCCCCCCTTCATCCGTTTGCCTTCTTTGGATGTAATGTCGAATCCCGTGCCCGCACTCGCCACGTAGAGCCAGCCATCCGGCGCGGCAAAGGGGCCAATGACGCTATTGGCATTGACGTTCAGCACCCAGCCCGTCAGAATCACCTCTCGTTTGTCGGCCACGCCGTCGTTATTAGTATCGGTGAATTTGATCAAGTCCGGGGCCGACGTAGCGTAGAGACTACCTTTGTAAAACACGCCCCCCTGCGGAAACCCCACCTTATCGGCGTATATGGTGCTTTTATCGTAGGTCCCGTCGCCATTGGTGTCGGTCAGGAGTTTGATACGGAACTGCGGATTGTCGAGCGCATCCTTTGTTTTCTTATAGACGTGGCCGATGGACTCATAGACAAACATGCGTCCGGTTTCGTCCACGGTGGCAAACATCGGAAAATCGACCAGGTCTGGCCCGGCGGCAACGCTTACTTCGTAGCCGTCCGGCACGCGGATATTGGCTAATTTCTCGGCGGCTGATTTGGGCGAATCAGCAGACCGCTGCGGTTGCGAACTGCTTAGTAGTCCAACCAAAATAGTTGCACCGACCAGCGACAACAGAAAGGCACGGCGTTTATAAGGGGTCATTCTGTAAGGTTGTTTGCGAATACGTCGACATTCAGAGTATTACTAACAGGCAATGGGCTGCCCAATGAAAGCAGGGAGTACTGATGGCCCAATATGGCCGTTTTTAGTTAAGTAGCTGGGTGGGTCTGGGGGGGTTTAGCGCGTCGAACATCGTCATTTTGGCTGGAAACTGCCCCA
>JBBSTD010000091.1:0-25119 GCA_038236215.1 Cytophagales bacterium
AAAAAAAACAGCCACTATTGGGACAAAATCTATACGAGTAAACAACCTGATGAAGTGAGCTGGACGCAAGAAGTCTCCCAAACAAGCATAAACAAGGTTAGCTTCTTGTGACTACGTGAAGTCACCGGGGCCGATGTTTACGTTCATGGTGAGTCAACGACTTCACAAATCGGGACACCATCGAAAAAAAGGAATAATCTGGTAATAGACGAAGAAATTTTGGTCTACTGCTGCCTTATCCAACGAAAATAGCGGTTATTTTGTCGGTACGTTCGTCTCCGGTACCGTACGCTCATTTCATCCCCATGAAAATAATACTCCTTGGTTTAGTAATGCTGACCGTTACGGTTAGCCTGGCACAAATACCCGCCAAAAAAAGACCCATCGCCCCGAAGGATATTTACCGACTGCAAACCATCAACGACCCGCAGGTGTCGCCGGATGGGAAGTGGGTGGCCTACGTGCTGTCGAGTGTGGATACGACGAAGGATAAACGCAACGCCGATATCTGGATGGTGAGCTGGGATGGGCAGGAAACGGTGCAACTGACCAGTAGTCCCGACGGTGAATCGCGGCCCCGGTTCAGTCCCGACGGGAAATACCTGTCGTTCGTGTCGGCGCGGCAGGGTGCCACCAAGGGGCAGCTCTGGCTGATGGACCGGCGCGGGGGCGAAGCCAAAAAACTGACAGACCTTAAAACTGACCTCGAAGATTACGAATGGGCACCCGACGGGAAGAAACTAGCCCTGGTCCTGCGCGACCCCGACTACGCGGATTCGGCCAAAACGAAAGTGCGCAAGCCTTACGTCATGGACCGCTACCATTTCAAGGCCGATACGAAAGGGTATCTGGAACGCAGTGCCGTGCATTTGTATGTGTTCGATATCACTACTAAAAAACTCGATACGCTAACCACCGGTGACTACGATGAAACAGCACCGGTGTGGTCTCCGGATGGGAAGCAGCTGGCGTTTGTGAGCAATCGTACCGCCGAACCGGACAAAAACCAGAACACCGATATTTACGTAATGGATGCCCGGAAAGGGGCGGCCATGAAGCAGCTGACGACCTGGACCGGCTCCGACAATGACCCCGTGTGGAGTCCGGACGGGAAGCAGATTGCGTACCAGCGGTCAACGGCATCGGGCGATTTCCTGATGTACGACCAGCCGGTGCTGGCCGTCATGGGTAAGGATGGAGGTGAACCGAAACTGCTGTCGAAGGCGCTGGACCGACCCGTTCGTAATCCCCGCTGGTCGAAAGACGGAAAAGCCATTGGGGTACTGGTAGCCGACGATCGGCAAACCTACGTTGGTCAGTATACGCTGGCCGATGGGAAATTTACGAAAATCGCGGGTGGCAACCGGGCCTACGGGAATCTGGAACCCGTGTCGGCCGGGAGTTGGCTGGCGGGATTCAGCGAACCGCAACTGCCCGGTGAGTTATACGCCCTCGAAAATGGCACCCCCCGCCGACTGACGCACGTGAGTGATGCCTTTCTGGCCCCGCTGGAACTGGCTACGGTAGAGGGGTTTACCTCGAAAAGTAAAGATGGTACCAGCGTATCGAACGTACTGTTTAAACCCGCCAATGCACCAGCCAACAAAAAAATGCCCACTATTTTCTTCATCCACGGCGGGCCGGTGGGGCAGGATGAGTTTTCGTTCGACCTCTACCGGCAAATTATGGCGGCTGGGGGTTTCGCGGTGGTAGCCGTTAATTACCGGGGCAGCAACGGGCGCGGCCTTGACTTCACCAAAGCCATCTACGCCGACTGGGGTAATAAGGAAGTACAGGATATTCTGGGCGCGGCCGATTACGTGGTGGAGAAAGGCATTGCCGACCCCGAACGACTGGGCATTGGCGGCTGGAGCTACGGCGGTATTCTGACCAACTACACCATCGCGACTGACACCCGGTTCAAAGCAGCCGCCAGTGGGGCGGGTAGCTCCCTGCAACTGGCTATGTACGGCATCGACCAGTACACGAACCAGTACGAAAATGAACTGGGTGCCCCCTGGAAAAATCCGGAAAAATGGCTGAAACTGTCGTATCCGTTCCTGAAAGCGGACCGCATCAAAACCCCGACGATGTTTATGGCCAGCGAGAAGGATTTTAACGTGCCGGTGGCCGGTAGTGAGCAGATGTACCAGGCACTCCGGTCGCTGGGCGTACCCACGCAGCTCATTATTTACCCCGGCCAGTTTCACGGCATCACCACGCCAAGCTACCTGAAAGACCGCGCTGAACGCTACCTGAACTGGTTCGATAAGTATTTGAAAGCAAAAACACTGTAGGTTACTATTGGCCTGTTCGGGTATGCCTATACCCTTTTACTACTTTTTCCCTACCTTCGTCTTTCACCAAAAAACGTTGTGTTGAACGTAGGAACGATTATACTGGCGGCTGGCGACTCGTCGCGAATGGGCGGGGGAGTCAAGCAGTTATTGCCCTATAAAGGGCAGTCGTTGATTCGCCGGATTACCGAAACGGCACTGGCCCTGCAACGGGGTCCGGTGGTGGTGGTGCTGGGCGCCGAACGGGCTCAGATCGCTCCCGAACTGGCCGGTTTGCCCGTCACCCTGGTCGATAATCCAAACTGGCCGACGGGGCAGGCATCGTCGCTGAAAACGGGTTTGGCAGCCCTGTATCTGACTAAAAAAGAAATTGAAACGGTACTGGTTTTGCACACCGACCAACCCCTGGTTTCGCTGGGCTTACTGCTGCATATGGTCGATGTTCGGAAAGAAAAAGGCACCGGTATTGTTGCCTGTCGGTACGGTACGCAACTGGGAGTTCCCGCTCTGTTCTACCGCGATTACATTACCGAACTGCTTCAGTTAGACGGGGATAAGGGGGTGCAGTGGGTTATCGTTCGCCACCGCAATGACTGCGCCGAAGTGCCGTTTGAAGCCGGTAGTATCGACCTTAATTCCAAGCGGGATATCGAGATGTTTCAGCAGGTACAGATACAGTCCCAATAGAACCAATATCCATGAAAAAGCTCGAGACAGCCCACGATTTGCAAGCACGCCTTTTGGTCATCCTGCAAACCGTTGAGCGGGAGTTTTCGCCCCTTTCCGACGAACAACTCCGCTGGAAACCAACCGCCAACCGGTCATCGCCCGGCTGGAGTATCGTGGAATGTTTGCAGCACCTGAACTTGGCCGAACGCTACTATATCCGCAACCTGCAACACAAAGTGGATACCCTGGGACTGCTACAAACCCAGCCCACCGACCAGGTGCTGGAAAGCGATTGGGTAGGCAAAGCGATGCTGTATGTGGTTGACCCTCAGGTGAAAATGAAAGTGCCCGCACCAGGCATCATTCGTCCCCGGTCAGCGGCTGATTTAGACCCGGCAGTGGTATTGGCCCAATTCAACGAACTGCAAACACTACTCAACACCCTACTGGATAAAGCCGTTTACCTCGACTGGAATCAGGAAAAAGTGGCCAGCTTATTTGGCCAGTGGCTTAAAATCAGGCTGGGAGACACATTTCGGATGCTGGTAGCCCATACCGAAAGGCACCTGAATCAGGCTATCCGGGCCAAAGCAGAACGGGCTGCTTTGGCGAATTCAACGCATTAATGGATTACATCGCCAACCCCCTTATTCATTTACTCACTTATTCACTCGTTACGTTTAATGAAGCAGTACATTACCCAGGACCCCTGGAACATTGTTGAAGACGGTTTTTACCCTGATTTTAATGAAATTACCGAAAGCCTGATGTCGCTGGGCAATGGCCGTCTGGGCGGACGCGGGTCGTTCGAAGAGAAATATTCCGGTAAAACTCTGCTGGGCAATTACGTTGCTGGGGTTTATTACCCCGATAAAACCCGCGTGGGCTGGTGGAAAAATGGCTACCCAGAATACTTTGCCAAAGTGCTCAATGCGGCCAACTGGATCGGTATTGACATCGAGGTGGAGTACGAAATCCTCGACTTGAATCAGTGCGACGTGCGCGATTTTCGGCGGGTGCTCAATATGCAGGAAGGGTACCTGGAACGCTCGTTCGTGGCCGTACTGAAAAGCGGTAAACAGCTACAGGTAAATGCCAAACGATTTTGCTCCATTGTGGACGATGAGGCCGGGGCCATACGCTACGCCATCAAGCCGCTTAACTTCGACGGTAAAATAACGGTTACTCCTTACATCAACGGCGATATTCGTAACCGGGATGCCAATTACGACGAAACGTTCTGGGATGAAGTGCGGAAAGAAACGGCTTATGGGGAAGCGTATATCGAACTGCGTACCCGAAAAACGGCCTTCCATGTGGCTACGGGCATGTCCGTAGAAATCGAGCAGGATGGCGTAAAATTGGACTTCCAGTCGCAGCCCATCAAGTACGAGAAGTACGTAGCCAACCGTATCTCGCTCGATTGTCGGCAGGATCAGGAAACCGTCATCTATAAATACGCCGTAAACCTGTCGTCGCTCAATTACGACCCGGACGAGTTGATGAAACAGGCGCATCTGTCCATCCAGCGCATCACCCGGAAGGGTTTCGATAAAATGCTGTTCGAGCAAAAGCAGGCCTGGGCCGATAAGTGGAAAATGAATGACATTGTCATTGATGGCGATGCAGCCGCGCAGCAGGGCATCCGGTTCAATATTTTCCAGCTAAACCAGACCTACACCGGCCAAGATGAACGATTGAACATTGGGCCGAAAGGATTTACGGGCGAGAAATACGGCGGTTCTACCTACTGGGATACCGAGGCTTATTGCCTGCCTTTTTACCTCGCCACCGCTGACCAGAAAGTAGCCAAAAACCTGCTCGTTTATCGGTACAAGCAATTGGGAAAAGCCATCGAAAACGCGCAGAAACTCGGCTTTCGGGCCGGGGCCGCTCTGTACCCGATGGTAACTATGAACGGCGAAGAGTGCCACAACGAGTGGGAAATTACCTTCGAGGAAATTCACCGCAACGGAGCCATCGCCTACGCCATCTACGACTACGTGCGCTACACCGGCGACGAGCAGTACCTGGTTGAGTACGGGCTGGAAGTGCTTATTGCCATCAGCCGGTTCTGGAGTCAGCGGGTCAACTGGTCGGCCGCGAAAGAGCAGTACGTCATGCTGGGCGTAACGGGGCCGAACGAGTACGAAAACAACGTCAACAATAACTGGTACACCAGCTACATTGCCGCCTGGACACTCCGCTATACCACCGAAGCCGTTGGTAAAGTGAAAGCCCTTGACCCTGATACATACGCCGAACTGATTGACCGGATTCACTTCCGGGAGGAGAAGGAACTGGCTACCGCCGGGCATATCATTGAAAAGATGTACCTGCCGCAGGACGAGAAACTAGGCATTTTTCTGCAACAGGAAGGCTTTCTGGACAAAGACCTGATGCCGGTGTCCGACATTCCGAGGGGGCAGCGGCCCATTAATCAGCACTGGTCGTGGGACCGGATTCTGCGGTCGTGTTTCATCAAACAAGCCGATGTGCTACAGGGCTTGTATTTCTTTGAAGATGAGTTCGATACGGAAACGCTGAAGCGGAATTTCGATTTCTACGAACCCATGACGGTGCATGAATCGTCGCTGTCGCCATGCGTACACTCCATTCAGGCGTCGAAACTAGGCATGAAAGCCAAGGCTTACGAGATGTACCTCCGCACCGCCCGGCTCGACCTTGACGATTACAACAACGATACCGAAGACGGGTGTCACATCACCAGCATGGCCGGAACCTGGCTGGCCGTGGTGCAGGGATTTGGCGGGATGCGGGTGAAGCAAGGTGTGGGTACTGATTCCCACCTTAGTCTTGCTCCTTATTGCCCGGACAACTGGCAGTCGCTATCGTTCAAGATTCGATTCCGGGGTGCCATGTTGCAGATCACTGTCACGCAGCAGGACGTAATGGTAGCGAATGCTTCAGCGCAGCCCATTACGCTGACTGTGTTTGATGAAGCAGTAACTGTAGCGGGGAACAAAGCGGAGACCGTGAAAGTGAAGGAACTCATTGCGGTGATTTCCTGACTTCCTCAATTCTGCAATCACTACAGGCCCGTATCAACCCGATGCGGGCCTGTCTTTTTTACCCCCATTTCAGTAGCTTTACTGTTTATCCCAATTGACTCAGTTATGACGACCACCACGCAACTATTGCCGCTAACCCTCGCCGAACGAAGTCTCGCGCCCGATGTTCTTCGGGTCAACGCATCCTTCGAGGAGTACCTGGATTTTGCCGAACAATGCGAATATACTGTTGAATACATAAACGGTGAAATCATCTCCATGTCGCAGGCATCACTACCCCATGAGTCGTTAGTTTCCCGGCTCAATTATCTACTGGTTTCTTTATTCGATAGCCAAGATGATTTAACTGTGTTCAGCAGTAATATCAAAATCTTCATTGAAGCCACGGGCGACTCGGTTAATGCAGATGTGAGTGTGGTGCAGGGACAGTCCGATTATTTGATTTTGCCGAGTGGAAACACATCGACGGCTACCGTGAAAAACCCTATACTGCTAGTGGAAGTACTCTCGCAAAGTACGCAGGCATACGACCTGGGTGAGAAACTGGAGCTGTACAAGCAGATTCCGGTTCTTCAGCAAGTGCTTTTCGTGAGTCAGCACAAGCCCTGGGTTATCTCGTACGTGCGGTCGGAAACACCCGGCCTGTGGCTCAACACCAGTGCCCATGCCCTGACTGAGTCAATTACGATGTTGGGAAATAACGTGGCACTGAGCGCAATTTATAAGAAATTTACCTTTGCCTGAGCCAACTCAACAACGTCTCATTTTGGCGTAAATAGTTGTTCCTCTTTATCGCCAGTCAACAAGGACGGCTGTTCGGAATATAGTTACTACGGAAAGAAACGACTCTTTCCCGAAAGGAATACAAACGCAGTATGGAGCATACGCCCGCTGGAAAAGCAGACTTCAACTGGGTCGCCCCTTTTTACGATTTCCTCGCTTTTTTGGTCTTCGGTCACCGGTTGCAACGGGCGCAGGTCGTATTCCTGAATCAGGTTCCGGCCAATGCGCGGATACTGATTTTGGGGGGCGGAACGGGTTGGCTACTCCAGCAGGTGCTTACCCTGTGTCAGCCAGGCCAGGTTCTCTATCTGGAGTCATCCGCTAAAATGCTGGCCCTGGCCAGCAAGCGGGTCATTAATCACAACGTAGTGGGTTCAGTAACGTTTCGGGTAGGGGATGAGACGTGCCTGAAACCGGAGGAATCATTCGATGTTATCATTACGCCCTTCGTGCTGGACGTGTTCACCGAAAAATACCTGCAATCGACCCTGATTCCCCAATTCTATAACAGGCTAAAAACGGGTGGAATCTGGTTGGCGACCGATTTTGTCCCTTCCGTAACGGGCTGGCGTAAAATGCTGCTCTGGACGATGGTTCGCTTTTTTCAGCTGACAACCGGGATGAAGACCCGCCAACTGGCTGACTGGCAGAAACTGCTCGCCGAATCGGGCTTACAACTCAGTCAGAAAAAAGCGCAGGTCGGCGGAATGGTATCGACGGAAGTGTGGCGCCTATAACTCACTTAGCCACCGGGTCAATGACTTACTGTTATTGACATCATACCACTCTTCGCCACCCAGATTGAGCCATTGGCCGCTGCGGGCAGGGCGTTTCAACTGGGCCTCGTCGGGGTTGTAGTCGTTTTCGTAAACTTTGCTCATAATCGGTTGTAACGTATCCCAGGGCAAGGACCGCTTTTGGTCGCGCTGGCCCTGATTGCTCATCAGTGTCAGGGTTCGTTCGGCAAAGGAAGCCGTCAACCGGCGTTCGATGCTAACCCCACCTCCCCGATTATCCAGGTACGTCAGTTCAAAAGGGCGCTCCCGGTTCAGGCGTTCGTAAACAGCCTGTATCAACTCCTGTATCGTATACTGCCAGTCGCTGGCATTGGGAGGAGTGCCCTCTTTTTTGGTTCCGTTGTTGATTTCGAGGACTATCGCCCAATAGTCATCGTCTTCTCCCAGCGCATCTTCGTCGAACGGTTGCAGACGGGTGTCGCGGACTAACGCAGCCAGCGTGTCAGCCCACGCTTTGGGCAGGTTACCCGACCAGGTAAGATCGTCTTCCCGGCTGAATCCTTCGGCAATCAGTTCATCGTCATCAATATCGTCGCGGTCGGGATACGTAATCGCCAGGTCAGCCTGAAGCGTACCATTGCCAATAGGCTGGAGAGTAAGGGTGTAAAAATGAGCGTAGGGCGCGGGCAGCGACCGGGCGGTCTGGTAGCGAATCTGAAGACGTTGGAAGGCCATAAAACAGTAAATAACAGGCGGCAAAGTTAGTGTATTCCGGCAAGTATAGCCCGCTGGTCAACCTTACCCGTCGCTGTTTCGGCAAATTGGGGAACCGTAATCCACTCCTTCGGTACGGCGTAGGGGCCTGCTTTCTGCCGAATGGCAGCCTGCATGACTGTCCATTGGGCGTCGGTAAGGGAAACCTGTTCACAGACCACCACTACCCGCTGACCCAGTTTCTCGTCGGGCAGGCCCGCCACAAACAAACGGGTTAACGTCCCTAACCCGCTTTCTGCCAGTATTTTCTGAATAATCTGCTCGATTTGTTCGGGCTGTATCTTTACGCCCCCGCTATTAATGACCCGGTCGGCGCGTCCCAACAACCGGAAGTGCATCGGGTCGGGCAGATCAACAACGTCGTTGGTCTGGATGCGGTCGTAGTTTGTAGCCGCCGACGTGATATGCAAACAGCCCCGCTCATCGACGCCGAGGTCAACCCCGTCGAGGGCTGTGAACGACTCGCTCCGGTTAGGGCCATTGAGCCGCCGGAGCGCAATGTGCGACACCGTTTCGGTCATGCCGTAGGTAGCGTAAATCGGTGCGGTAATACTCTGCAATGCCTGCTCCAGAACCGGACTGGTAGCGGCTCCCCCCACCAGAATGGCCTTCATGCCGTTCAACAGCGCCAATTGACTTTCATCTCCTGTCGATAAAATGGTCTGGAGTTGCAGCGGTACCAGTGCGGTAAACGCAAAGGAATTGGGGCCAGGCGTAAAGTCTGTGAATGGATTGGCTTCCGGTTCAATAATGGTCATGGGCAGCTCCAGTTCCAGCCCCCGCACCAGCATCATAATACCCGCCACGTAACGAATGTTGAGGCAGACCAGGGCTGTATCACCCGGCAATAAGCCCAGTGTTCGGCCGGTCAGGCGGGCACTTGCCTGCATCTGTTCCCGCGTGAGGGTGATGGGTTTTGGGGTTCCGGTGGAGCCGGATGTATGCAGTGTAAAATTTTTCTGCCCCGTTAACCAGGCCTGGCAAAACGCCAGGGCTTCCGCTTCGTAGGGTGTTTGGGGAGCGGGCCAGGGCGTGTGTTGCGTCAGGAAGAGAGCCATTTTTAAGGGGGTATATGACGCAGGTTGTAATCATATACCCTATGTCATACAGCATATATCAATTGTGGACCACCAGCGTGCCCGCTGCCGCGTTTGGCTCTATTTTGTAGACGGTCAGGGGTTGGGTTGCCGGGCCGGAAACTACGTTACCGGTTGTATCGAATCGGGAGAGGTCGAGCGGGCAATAGAACTGATTTTCAGCGGCTTTAAAGACTAGCCTTGTCTTATCGAAGGTGCAGTTGACCGCCACCGCCACAAAATTGCCGCTTTTGGTTTGGGCAATGATAACATTGCTCATTACTACGTATCCACCCTTAACGGTCAGATTTTCATTGGCTTTATCGGCCAGATTCAGCGTAAAATTAATACCCTGAACCGGAACCAGCGTTGTATCACTTCCCGACTGCCCCGAACAGCCGAAAGCCAGATGCATTAAAAGCAGGGTAACCAGACCAATACCGGCTGAGCGAACGGAAATAGGCCGGGGTAATGCGGGATGTTCGGTGGGCGGGAGGGTAGCTTCCATGCCGGTTTTCGTTTACTTTTGTGGCGTTATGCCGGTTTAGGCTGTAAATATGCGTTATTTTTTGTCATTCAACGACAGTGAACAAAGACGTTTACAGGGTGGTTACCCAATCAACAAGTATGGAAGAAGCAAAAGTTTTCATCAATCCAATTTCGCCGGATAAAGTTGCCGAATCGCCGGGACTACTGGCCTACGCGCACACAGCAGGGGGAGCCGTTATCCGTCCCGAAGACAAAGGGAAAATAACGGGTCGGGCCGTAGCGGCCATGCGCGAGCAAACCGATATGCAGTTGAGCCAGTTGTACAGGCAAATGCAGCTACTGGCCGAACAGGCAACGGCCATCCGCAACCGGGTGGAGGTGTCGGAGCGAATTTACTCAGCCCAAATGAGCTTTGAACCCGTGGTAGGGCACACCTACCATTTCTATACGCGTAAAAATGGTACGGACCTGCTCTCAATGGTGGGTCCGACCGAATGGGGACGCAAGTTCCCCTTTGAACGCTGCCTGGCTACCGTCCGGATGATGGCCGACCACACCTGGGATGTGAAGTATCACGAGGTTTCTTTTAATGAGTGAAAGAGCGAAAGGGTGAAAGAGCGAATTGAAAGGGCCGCTTTTTCACCCTTTCATTCTTTCGCTCTTTCACTCTTTCACCAATTATGACAAGCAACTACCCCTGGGAACCGATTAAAGAATATCAGGAAATCCTGTTCAGTTATTACGAGGGAATCGCCAAAATAAGCATTAACCGCCCGCACAAGCGCAATGCCTTTACGCCCCAAACCGTAAAGGAAATGTCGGAAGCGATGGAACTGGCCCGGCAGGATGAGCGCGTTGGCGTTGTTATCCTGACGGGCGAAGGGGGCGAGGCCTTCTGCTCCGGTGGCGACCAGTCGGTGCGGGGGCATGGCGGCTACATCGGCGAAGACAGCGTACCCCGCCTGAACGTGCTGGACCTGCAAATGCAAATCCGGCGGATACCCAAGCCCGTTATTGCCATGGTGGCCGGATATGCCATTGGCGGTGGTCACGTGCTGCACGTGGTCTGTGACCTGACCATTGCCGCCGACAATGCCCGTTTTGGGCAGACCGGCCCTAAAGTGGGTTCGTTCGATGGGGGTTTTGGGGCTTCGTATCTGGCGCGGATAGTAGGGCAGAAAAAAGCCCGCGAAATCTGGTTCCTGTGCGACCAGTACGACGCGCAGGAAGCCCTGGATATGGGCCTGGTCAATAAAGTAGTTCCCCTCGACCAACTGGAAGAGGTAACCATAAACTGGTGCCGTAAAATACTCGAGAAAAGCCCCATCGCCCTGCGAATGCTCAAAGCATCGCTTAACGCCGAACTCGACGGGCAGGCTGGTATTCAGCAATTAGCGGGGGATGCTACCCTACTTTATTATCTTTCGGAGGAGGCAAAGGAAGGTAAGGATGCTTTCTTGGAAAAGCGTAAGCCTGATTTCAGCAAGTTTCCGAAGTTCCCCTGATTACCCTGCGGCACTTTCCGAGAACAACCTCAATGTAAAGAACAGACTACCGTACGCTTGTTTGTCCTCTACATTGAGGTTGTTTGATATATCGAGGTATTGTCATAACATATTATACGGTGGCCGGGTTAACCTTACTAAGTACTTTGGGGAAAATTCCTGATGGTTCCTGTGGTCATTTGTTTTATACGCCTTAGTATCATGATGTAGAATGCCCCGCTTATTTCCACCCAATCGCTATCTTTCACCTTATGCAGCCGAGCCAACATACCGATACGCATGCATTCCTGAGCGGTGGGGGCGAGATGGGCCATTTAATCCGTTCGTTTGACTGGGCGCAAACATCGTTGGGTACGCCGGATACCTGGCCGCCGAGCTTACGGACAACCCTCAACATTGTTCTGAACTCCCGATTCCCGATGTTCCTCTTCTGGGGGAATCAACTTACGTGTTTTTACAACGATGCTTACCGCCCCAGTTTGGGAAACGAAGGCAAACATCCCTATGCGCTCGGCAAACCGGCCGTTGATATCTGGTCGGAAATATGGGACTTCATTAAACCACTCCTCGATCAGGTGCTGTCTGGCGGTGAGGCAACCTGGAACGAAAATCACCTTATTCCTTTTTACCGCAATGGGAAAATTGAAGACATATACTGGACATTCAGCTACAGCCCGGTCATCGACGAAACGGGTAAACGGGTAGGTGTGCTGACTACCTGCATGGAAACGACCAACCAGGTAACGATCCTGAACCAACTGACCGAAAGCAAAGACCAACTGCATTTTGCGATCGAGGCCACCGAACTGGGCACCTGGGACCTGAATCCTTTTACTAACCAGTTTACCGGTAATGATCGGTTAAAAGAATGGTTCGGCTTGCCTCCCGAAGCTGAAATAGATCTGCCACTGGCACTTGGGGTCATTGCCGAAAAAGACCAGCAGCGCGTAACGGATGCCATACAACAGGTATTAACCCATGAATCTGGTGGTCAGTACGACATTGATTATACCATCATTCACCCAAAAACCGGGCAGGAGCGACGGGTGCGGGCCAAAGGACGGGCGTGGTTCAATGATGACCATATTGCTTACCGGTTCAATGGGACACTACAGGATATAAGCCAACAGGAAAAAACTAAAGAAGAACAGCAAAAACTGATTACCATCATGGAGGCCAGCCACGAGTTTATTGGCATGGCTGCAGTTGATACATCTATTGAATACGGTAATCCGGCTGCTCTGGCCATGTTGGGCTGGGATACGTCTGCCGGAAAAACTATCCAGGATTGCGTGTATCCTGAGGATTGGTCTTTGGCCAAAAAACTCCTGGCTGAACTGCCGGGAAAAGGCTATTTCTCCCAGGAGATTCGCTTTGTAAACGCCCGTACCGGGAACCCCTTCTGGCTGGAATGGAATACCGTAGCCATTAAGGATACTGCATCCCGTGAAATGACAGGTCTGGCAATCGTTAGCCCAAACATAACGGAGCGCAAAAAAATAGAGCAAAACCTGCGGGAAAGTGAACGCAGATTCCGCCTGCTCATTGAAGAAGCACCCGTGGCAACCTGTCTGTTTGTTGGCCGGGAGCTACGGGTAGAAGTGATCAATTCCACCATGATTAACCACTGGGGAAAGGGATCTTCCCTACTAGGCAGGAACCTAGCCGATATTTTGCCTGAACTAGATGGGCAACCCTTCCTGCAAATTTTGGATAACGTATTCACATCGGGAAAAACGTACGAGCAAAAGGCGGCTGATGCCAGGCTGGAAGTGGGTGGTTCGCTGAATACCTATTATTTTGATCTTATTTTTAAACCCCTGCTTGATGCTGCGGGTGCGGTGTACGCCATCATGGCCATGTCTGTAGATGTGACCAGGCAGGTCATGGACCAGAATGAACTTAAGGCCAGTGAAGAACGGTATCGTGACCTGTCTACCGAATTAGAGGAACAGGTAAAGGAACGCACGGGCGAACTGGAGACAAGCAACGAGGAACTGGCTGCTTCTAACGAGGAACTGGTGCAGGCTAATGAAGAGATGGCGGAAGCCAACCGGTTGTTTATTCAGTCGAACCAAAACCTGGAACAGTTTGCCTTTGTTGCCTCGCATGATTTGCAGGAGCCCCTGCGTAAAATTCAATCCTTTGGCAACTTACTACAGGACCAGTATGGGGCGAAGCTGGGCGAAGGAGCCGATCTGTTGGAGCGGATGCAATCGGCAGCCAATCGAATGTCGGTGCTAATCAAAGACCTGCTTACGTTTTCCCGGATAGCGAACCGCAGGGATACCGTCGAACTGGTTTTCATCAGGGACGTAATCAACACCGTACTGAACGATCTGGACTTGGTTATTACCGAAACGAACGCGCAGATTATCGTGGAATCGATGCCCAGCCTACACGGGGATGCCTCTCAATTAGGGCAGCTTTTCCTGAACCTGTTGAGTAACGCCCTGAAGTTTCGCCAGCCGGATACCCCACCAGTTATTCGAATTCGCCATCAAACGGTTTCGTCGCTTTTGCTGCCTGCTTCCATAAAGCCAACGCACTGGGCAGAGAATTACCACCGCTTCGACATAGTGGATAATGGTATTGGGTTCGACCCGAAATATGTAGACCGCATCTTTCAGGTATTCCAGCGACTGCACGGCCGGCAGCATTACACCGGTACCGGCATTGGGTTAGCCATTTGCGAAAAAGTGGTCGTTAATCACGGAGGAGCGATTACAGCTACCAGCCAGCCCGGAAAAGGGAGCGCGTTCAGCGTGTACCTGCCGGTTTAAAACAGGGAGTCGGGAATACGTATTGATCAGTCAGCCCCTTGCTTACGCCCTTACCGGTTCCGCTTCTTTGCCCGGTTTCGAAACTGCCCAAAGCCCGATAAACGTAAACAGACCATTAAGCAGCAACCGCTCAAAACCGAACTTATACCCGCCAAACCAGGCCGCTGAGTTTTCATTGACAACGTAGGTTAGTATCGGTGAAGCCAGGCAGATAAAGGGCACTACCCAGTCCGTAACCGGCCGTTTATTCGACATTCCAAAGGCATACAACCCCAGCAGCGGCCCATAGGTATAACCCGCAATATCGAACACCGCCGTAATAACTTCCTTGCTGTTCAACTGCCGGAAAATGATAATGACAATAAAAAACACCACCGAAAAGCCAATGTGAACGATTTGTTTAATGCGTGACCGTTCTGCTTCGGGGCGTTTCTCCACGTTCATGAAATCGACGCAGAAGGAGGTGGTCAGGGCGGTCAGGGCCGAGTCGGAACTGGCGTAGGTAGCCGCCGTGATACCCAGTAAAAACGTGATGGCCACCACCAGGCCGAGGTGATTCAGGGCCAGCAAGGGGTATAGATCATCGGTGCGGGTGGGGATGGTAATGCCTTCGCGCTGGGCAAAAACGTACAGCAAAACCCCCAGCGAGAGAAACATGAAGTTGACAAAAACCAGCGTGATAGTGAACCAAAACATATTTTTCTGGGCCTCGCCGATATTTTTGCAGGTCAGGTTTTTCTGCATCAGATCCTGATCCAGGCCCGTCATGACGATGGCGATAAAGGTTCCGGCAATAAACTGCTTGAAGAAATTCTTCGGGTCATTGGCATCCCAGAAAAATACCTGCGACATCGGACTGTTTTTGATCGTTTGTACCAGCCCGCTGAATGACAGGCCCAATTGCTGCGAAATCAGGATTATGGTCAGTATTACGGCTGTAACCAGAAAAACCGTCTGGAGTGTATCCGTTACGATAATCGTTTTAACGCCCCCCTTAAACGTGTACACCCAGATGAGGGCAATAGTAATCAGAACCGACACCTCGAACGGAACGCCCAGGGCGTTGAACAACGCCAGTTGCAGCACCCCAACGGCTACGTAGAGCCGAACGGCCGAGCCAATAGTTCGAGCCAGGATAAAGAAACCCGCCCCCGTCTTGTACGACCAGAAACCAAAACGCTGTTCGAGGTAGCCGTAAATAGAAATCAGGTTGAGCCGATAATAAAGCGGCATCAGTACGGTACCGATAACGAGGTAACCCACAATGTAGCCTAGTACGACCTGAAAGTAGGAAAAGCCAATGGTGCCCACCGCACCCGGCACCGAAATGAACGTGACCCCCGACAGCGACGTGCCGATCATGCCAAAGGCCACCAGCCACCAGGGCGATTGCCGGTTGGCCGTAAAAAAAGTAGTGGTATCGGCACCCCGGGCCGTGTAAAAGGAAACAGCAATCAACAGTCCAAAATAGACGATTAAAATCACCAGAGCAAGAGTCGTGTTCATGCAGAATAAAGCAACTTTTCAGCCGCAACTGGGGTTCTCATAATGGCGGTAATGACTTTTTTTAGTGGCCATTTTGCCGTAAATTTGCTAAGTAAACACGCTTTTATTTTCCATGCAACCTTTTGAAGAAAACGACTGGTCGACCAATGTTGATGTGCTGGATGAAGTAGTCGAGACCGACGTTCATAACCTGGTGGTGTTCAACGATGATGTCAATAGCTTCGATCATGTAATCTCCACCCTCATCGACGTTTGTGCCCACACGCCCGAACAGGCCGAACAGTGTACGCTGCTGATTCATTACAAAGGCAAATGTTCCGTTAAAAACGGCTCCTGGGACGAACTGGTCCCCATGCGCAACGAAATCTGCCGCCGGGGCATCAACGCGGAAGTATTAAATTAAAGAGCGAAAGTAATAAAGAGTGAAAGAGCGAAAGTTGATGCGTCAGCCAATTCCCGCTCTTTCGCTCTTTATTACTTTCACTCTTTCACTCTTTAATTAGGCAAAGCCTTGGAATACCCATCCAAACTTATAGAAGACGCGGTCAATGAGGTGTCGAAACTCCCCGGTATCGGGAAGAAAACCGCCCTTCGGCTGGTGCTCCATCTCCTCAAACGCGACGAAGATCAAACCGAATCCCTGGCCCGGAGTCTGACGGCCATGCGGATCAACGTCAAATACTGCCGGAAATGTCATAACCTGTCCGACAATGATATATGCACGATCTGCGCCAGTCATAAGCGCGATCAGTCGCTGATTTGTGTGGTGGAAGATACCCGTGATGTGCTGGCTATTGAAAACACCGCGCAGTATAAAGGGCTGTATCACGTGTTGGGGGGAATCATCTCTCCGGTAGAGGGCGTTGGCCCCAGCGATTTGCAGATTGATTCGCTCATGACCCGGCTGGCCGGTTCGGGCGCGGAACAGGTTCGGGAAATCATTTTGGCTATCAGTCCCACGATGGAAGGAGATACGACTGCCTTCTACCTACAAAAGAGGCTCCGGCCCTTCAACCTCAAAATCTCCACCATTGCCCGGGGAGTCCCCATCGGGGGCGACCTTGAATACGCCGACGAAGTAACCCTCGGACGGAGCATCCTGAGCCGGATTGCCTACGAATAGCTTTTACATTGAAGGCGGGCAAATGCCCGGTGCAAAAATCTCTTTGCTTTGCACACCGAACATTCGACCGTATAGGCCGTTTTGATAATAGACTGACGACACGGTCGTTCACAATTTTCGTTTCCCCCCAAAACAAACACGCACATGAATCGCGCTGAATTTCTGAAACTAGCCTTTGGTACATCCGCTACGCTGTTAGCTACCCGCTCGTTCGGCTGGTCTACTGCTGCCGACGGTAACTTTACGCTGCCTCCACTGCCTTATGCCTATGATGCCCTAGAACCATCCATTGACAAGATGACGATGGAAATTCACCACGACAAACACCATCAGGGCTACGTGACGAACCTGAACAAGGCACTAGGTATGCCCGAAAATGAGAAAATGGCCAAGATGAGCATCGACGAAATCGTTAAAAGTGTCGACGCCAAAACATCGGCGGCCATCCGGAATAATGCCGGTGGGCACTGGAATCACACGTTTTTCTGGAATATAATGGGCCCCAACGCCGGGGGTGCGCCAAAAGGGGCACTGGGCGATGCCATCAACAAAAAGTTCGGCTCATTCGATGCCTTTAAAACGGAGTTTGCTAAAGCCGCAACGGGCCGTTTTGGTTCGGGCTGGGCGTGGCTGATCAAAAATGGCAACGACCTCGAAATTATCTCGACACCCAATCAGGATAACCCGATGATGGCGTTGGCCGAGAAAAAAGGTACCCCCGTTATGGGTATCGACGTGTGGGAACACGCCTACTACCTAAAGTACCAGAACAAGCGCGCTGATTACGTCAATGCCTTCTGGAACGTAATCGACTGGAATAAAGCCGGGAAGAATTTTTCCTAATTCAATAGCATAAAGGAAAACCAAACCGGTTCGCCCATGTAGCGTATATGCTGCCTAGGCGAACCGGTTTGGTTTTTCGCAGAATCAGTTACTTACCGCTGACTCCACCCCTATTTAGTCAGGGAAGTAGGGCTTTTATCTGCATATCAATAGCAACTGCCTTGGCTTTGGCTGCTTCCAGTGGTAACCCTGCTTTCAGGCCGGGTCGTTTATGGCCCGTAGCCGTTAGCCAGGCATCTTTCATCAGGGTCTGCTGTTCGGTTATGAGTTCGATGAACTGAACAGCATTTGGCACCGAAGCCATTGCCGTTTTGAGGTCCGGTGCTGAGGCAATTGTTTTGGCACCCAATCCTGACAAGATAGTTCTGGCCATGATCCAGTGCCCCACATCGCCCGGATGCACCCCGTCTTCTGCCAGTGCAAACCCAGCAACATTATACGCCGAATCTACTTTTCGATGCGCATCCAGAAACTCCTTCATGGGGTAATGAACATCGATTACCCGCCAGTCTTTGGCCGTTTTCTGCTCTAGCAGCCAATCCGAATATTGGTCGAGGACAGCACCGTATCCAGGTTGCCCGCCTTTTAAGTCATCATAAATCGGTGGTGTAAGATGAACGACAGCGGCCCCCGTCTTCACGACCTCATCGTGAAGCCACTCGATACCGTCTTTGAATTTCTGGAAACGTGTTTCGTCAAACGGCAGGTAAATGCCGTCATTCATGCCGTAGCTGGTAAAAACCAGGTCGGGTTTAGTTTGCGCCAGCACCCGACCCAGCCGCTCGTGCAGGTCGGGGCGGGGGAATTGGCCACCGGCATGGCCATCTTCGGAAAGTCCCGAAACCGTTTCGCTCGGCAGACCAGCATTGATAAATTCGATGGGCTGGTTTGGGTAGTGCGACCGGTAGTAAATGGCGATGGCGGTGACGTATTTCCCGGCGTAGGTGATGCTGTTGCCCAGAAATAGTACCCGCCGAACGGTAGGGGGGAACAACGATTGGCCGTAGCAGTAATCACTCGATTGCACCAGGCAAAAGAACAGGAAAAGGTGGGCAGTATACCGGCAAAAAAAGACCATAACGTAACCGTTGATTTCGCTGGAGAAAGATCCTGTTCCAGTGCTATCTACCCGTCGTCGTAGCTACCCCGGCAATCGAATGGGCCCAATGGCCGGGCGCAGACCGGTCTTTTCGGTCTTGACTAACGAGCCTGCCACCCGGTTGAATGTCACAGAATAAGCTAATCGCTGCGTTTGGGTAATCTTTCGTATTTTTGCCTAAACTGAGTGGTAACAATGGCAACAGAGGAATTATATAACGAAATACCATCGCTGGACCTGGCCGATTTCACGTCCGGTGACCCCGACAAAAAAGCGCGTTTTGTGCAGGACTTGGGCCGGGCCTTTAATCAAATTGGCTTTGTGGCGATCCGAAACCACGGCCTGACGGAGGACCTGACGAAGAAACTATACTCATCGGCGCAGGCCTTCTTCTCATCGCCCGACAGCCTTAAGCAACGGTACGAACACCCGGAACTGAACGGTCAGCGTGGCTACATTGGCAAGGGAAAGGAAACGGCTAAAGGATTTAAAGTGGCCGACCTGAAAGAGTTCTACCACATTGGGCAACCGGAGCCGGAGGGCGATATGCCCGCCAATATCCTGCCCGACGAATACCCGGAATTTGGGGAAGCAACCGTAGTAGCGTACCGGACCCTCGAAAACGCCGGGAAGCAGCTCCTGCGGGCCATTGCGCTCTACCTCGAACTGCCAGAAAACTACTTCGACGATAAAGTGCGCAACGGCGACAGTATTCTGCGGGCGTTGCACTACTTCCCCCTCGACCCTGATAAAACGCCCGACGGAGCCGTTCGGGCAGCTGCGCATGGCGACATTAACCTGATTACGCTGCTGATGGGGGCTTCGGCCGATGGGCTGGAAGTACTCCGGCGCGATGGCAAATGGATTGGCATTACCGCCTTGCCCGACCAGGTTGTGGTGAACGTGGGTGATATGCTGGACCGGCTTACCAACCACAAACTGAAGTCGACGATTCATCAAGTGGTGAACCCACCGAGGGAGAGGATGAACCAGTCGCGGTATTCAATACCCTTCTTTATGCACCCCCGCGCCGACATGAACCTAAGCTGTCTGGCCAGTTGTGTGGATACCCAGCACCCAAAACTGTATGTCGATATGACCGCCGGTGATTTTCTGGACGAGCGACTGATGGAGCTGGGGCTCAAGAAAAAATAGGTATTTGCTAGTTGGGGTGGGTAGTCATTCGGGGCTGTCTGTCAATTACTGGCTACCTACTCATTATAATTTGGCCGCTCCTGCCTTCTTCTGCTAATGCTGCCCTACTTAACGACTGCCCAGCCCGTTCGCCGAATTCGGTACTTCATCTTTCTGAAAGATGTACTGATTCTTGCCCTTACCACGTTCGGCGGTCCGCAGGTGCATCTGGCCATGTTTTATGAACGACTGGTTCAAAAACGACGCTATCTGACCGAAGAGGAACTGCTGGAGTTGAACGCCCTGGGGCAGGTGCTGCCGGGACCAACCTCTACGCAGACGATTACGGCGTTAGGCTTTAAAATTGGCGGCCCTAACCTCGCTTACCTAACCCTGTTCATTTGGGTCTTACCGGCCGTAAGCATCATGACAGCCGCTGGTATGGGAATTTACTACCTGGAAAAACACCAGTTGTCACTCCAGTTTACCCGGTTCATTCAGCCCATGGCCGTTGGATTTATGGTGGTGGCCGGGTACCGAATCGGGCAGAAAGTTATCAAAGACAAAGTAACACTGGCCCTGGCCCTGGTTGCTGTGCTCGTGGCCTATCTGTTTCGGTCGCCGTTCATGACACCCTTCGTGATCGCGGCTGGCGGTTTGGTTACGGCCTTGACGTATCAGAAACACGAACGAATGGAAAAACAGCCTCTGCGTGTGCAGTGGTCAAATTTTTTTCTATGGCTGGGCGTGTTCATTGGGGCGGCTTTGTTGGGCGCTTACACGCAGTTATTACCCGTACGGCTGTTCGAGAACTTCTACCGGAATGGCAGTTTCGTGTTCGGGGGCGGTCAGGTACTGACGCCCATGCTGTACAACGAATTTGTGGCGTTTAAGCACTACCTCACCCGCGAGGAGTTTCTGTCGGGGCTGGGGCTGGTACAGGCCATGCCCGGCCCTGTGTTTTCCTTTGCTTCGTACATTGGCGCACTCTCCATGCGGGATATGGGCGTGCAGGGGCAGTTTTGGGGTAGTGTGGTGTCCACCACCGGTATCTTCCTACCCGGCACCTTCCTGATTTTCTTTGTGTATCGGTTCTGGGAACAACTCAAACGCTACCGAGTGGTACGGGCTTCGCTGGGTGGCATCAACGCGGCCAGTACTGGGCTAACGGCAGCAGCGGCCATCGCCCTGTTCGAGCCAATGACCCCGCATTGGCCATCGGTCGTGGTTGTACTGCTTACCATTTCTATGTTACTGTACACCAAAATTCCTCCCTACGTACTAATTCTGGTTGGATTAGTTGCTGGCGTGGTACTATGAAAATAACTTACTCAACTGCTTTATGAACGCATTTCCTGACCTGTTGCTGAGCACCCCGGCACTGACTTCCCGTATAAAAGTCTCCTTTATCGGTTGCCTGATAATGGTTCTTGTGCTGACCAGCTACGTAGGTTTCGGTCAAAACCGGGCCATCACATCGCCCCGCTCTGAAACGGGGGCACCTGTCGAAACGCACCCAACGATAGCGAAGGGGCAGCAACCCGCTTTTGCGGGGCAAACAAGAATTGGCAGTATAAAATCAACGACGACATTTACCGTGACGACCGTGGCCAGCGGTCTGGTTCAACCCTGGGGGCTGGTATTTCTGCCCGATGGCCGGATGCTGGTGACGGAAAAAAGAGGAACGATGCGCATTGTGACGCAGCAGGGCGTGGTGGGGAAAGAAATTGCCAATGTACCTGCCGTTCGCGCTGAGGGGGATGGTGGGTTGTACGACGTAAAACTCGACCCGGACTTTACTACTACCCGGCAGGTCTTCTGGTGCTACGTGGAGCCCGTTGCGGGCGGTAGCGTTACCTCGGTAGCCCGCGCCCGCCTGTCGACTGATGAAACGAAACTGGAAAATGTGCAGGTTATTTACCGCGCTTCGCCCGTATACAGTGGCCCTAACCACAATGGCTCCCGGATGCTGTTCGACGCGCAGGGACGGCTGTACGTTACTTTCGGGGAGCGATTTGACGACGAAATTCGCAAGAAAGCACAGGCACTCGATTCGTCGCTGGGAAAAATAATCCGAATCAATAAAGACGGGACGGTTGCTGCCGGTAATCCATACACGACAACGGCCAACGGTACTCCGAAAGCCCTGCCCGAAATTTGGTCGATGGGCCACCGGAATCCGCAGGGACTGGCTTTCCACCCACAAACCGGCGACCTATGGGAAACAGAACACGGCCCCAATGCCGGGGATGAACTGAACATCATCCGGCCGGGTGTGGACTACGGCTGGCCTACCATTGCCTACGGCATCGAGTACAGTGGCGAACCGGTAAACGGGGGCAAAACAACGCAGGCAGGCATGGAACAGCCGGTTTATTACTGGGACCCATCTATTGCCCCCAGCGGTATTATGTTTTACACCGGGACGATGTTCCCGGAGTGGAAAAATAACCTGTTCATAGCCGCCCTGAAAGGTATGCACCTGGACCGCCTGGTGATTGAGAACAATAAAGTGGTAGGCGAAGAACAGCTACTGACCGACCAGAAGCAGCGGATGCGGTACGTCACCCAGGCCGCTGATGGGTCCATTTACGTCATCACCGACGATGCCCAGGGCCGTATTATCCGCGTCAGCCGATAAGAATTCCTGCCGGATTTCTACATTAATCCCAAACTACTCTTCCCTGCATGAATAGCTTTAACAACCTACTCCTTACCCGAAGAACGTTTTTACAGCAGACTGCTTTAGGGGGGGCAGCAGCGAGTATACCTGAGTTAGCCTGGGCAAATAGTGGCAACGTCGCGACCGGAAAACGCGTTGGTATGATTGGACTGGATACCTCCCATAGTACGGCTTTTGTGAAGGTGCTCAATAGTGCCGGAGCCAGTGCCGACTACAAAGGGTATACAGTTGTGGCGGCTTATCCGTATGGTAGCCGGGATATTGAAAGCAGTGCGAAACGAATACCCGGCTACACGGACGAGGCTAAAAAGCAGGGCGTTACTATTGTTAATTCGATTGATGAACTGCTTGAAAATGTGGACGTTGTTCTTCTGGAAACTAATGATGGGCGGCTGCACCGGGAACAGGTTATACCCGTATTGAAAGCCGGGAAACGCGTGTTCATTGACAAACCCATGGCCGCGTCGCTGGCCGATGTTGTCGCTATTTTTGATGCTTCCCAACGCTACAAAATTCCCCTCTTTTCGGCGTCGTCCCTACGATACATCACCGGAATCGGGGGAATTGATAAAAGCCAGGTGCTGGGTGCCGATACGTTTAGTCCGGCAGTGCTGGAAAAAACACACCCCGATCTGTTCTGGTACGGTATTCACGGCGTGGAAGCGCTCTATACGGTAATGGGAACGGGCTGCCAGTCGGTGGTGCGGACGCATACGGAAGGGACGGACGTAGTCGTGGGCACCTGGGCCGATGGGCGAGTTGGCACCTTCCGGGGCACCCGAACGGGCAAGCACGACTACGGCGGAACGGTTTACCTCACCTCCGGGAATGTTCGGCTGGGGCCCTACAATGGATATGAGCCCCTGTTACGCGAGATTATCAATTACTTCGAAACCGGTATCCTGCCCGTAACGCCCGAAGAAACAATTGAACTGTTTGCGTTCATGGAAGCCGCCGACGAAAGTAAACGGCGCGGAGGAGCCTCTGTCACCCTGGCCAGCGTACGCGAAGAAGTAAAAAAGTAAGCCGCTGACCCAATAAAACAACATTTCCTATGGATAAGCCCCAATCGACCAGCCCCGGCAATGCCCGTCGGACCTTCATCAAAAAAACCATTACGGGTACCGCTGTGCTGACGGTGGGAGGGGTACTACCTGGTTTCAGTGCCCGGAGTTACGCCCGCATTCTGGGGGCCAACGAAAAGGTTCGGGTGGGCATGATGGGGGTCAACAGTCGCGGCCTGGCATTGGCAAGCAACTTCGCCCTGCAGCCCAACTGTGAGGTCATGTCCATCTCGGATGTGGACAGTAGGGCGGCTGATAAATGCCTCACAACGGTGGAAAGAATTCAGCAGTCGAAACCAAAAAATCAACCCGATTTCCGGAAGGCTCTAGAGGATAAAGACCTGGATGCGCTGGTTATTGCCGCCCCCGACCACTGGCACGCACCAGCCGCCATCCTGGCGTCCAAAGCGGGCAAGCACGTCTACCTCGAAAAGCCGTGCAGCCATAATCCGCACGAGGGCGAACTGCTGCTGGCGGTGGCGAAGAAGTACAAAAACGTGATTCAGATGGGCAACCAGCGCCGGTCGTGGCCCAATGTGGCACAGGCCATCCAGGAAGTCCACAGCGGAACCATCGGTCGGCCTTATTTTGTGAAAGGCTGGTACACCAACAACCGACCGTCCATTGGGATTGGTAAGGAAGCCCCCGTACCGGCCTGGCTGAATTACGACCTGTGGCAGGGCCCCGCCCCCCGACTGGCCTTCAAAGACAACATCCTGCATTACAACTGGCACTGGTTCTGGCACTGGGGCACCGGCGAAGCCCTCAACAACGGTACCCACATGCTCGACCTGATGCGCTGGGGTCTGGGCGTAACCTACCCCACTAAAGTCACCTCGTCCGGCGGGCGTTACCGCTACAAAGACGACTGGCAGACGCCCGATACGCAGGTAATCAGTCTGGAGTTTCCCAACAACACGGCCATGACCTGGGAGGGGCGAAGCTGCAATGGTCGCACCGTGGAGGGTACCAGCGTCGGGGTAATCTTTTACGGCGAAACAGGATCGGTGCTCATCGAATCGGGCAACTCGTATAAGGTGTTCGACCTGGAAAACAAACTGGTCAAGGCTGTCAAAAACGATCTCGTCATCGACCCCCGCAATCGGATGGACCCGTCGCAGGCGCTGGACGCGATTCACATCCAGAACTTCTTCGACGGGATTAAGAAAGGGACGGCCGTGGCTTCCGATATTGTGGGCGGTTATCAGAGTACGCTGCTGGCCCAACTGGGCAACATTGCCCTGCGCTCCGGCGGTATGCTGACCATTGACCCGGCCAACGGCCACATCAGGAACAACCCGGCTGCCGAAAAACTCTGGCAACGGGAATACCAGAAAGGCTGGGCACCTACGGTGTAGGGTCCCAGGTTTAACCAGGGCACACTAAGAGTATGTTTGGGAATTTTATTTGGCCAATCTGTTGAGTAAAATAGAAATGAAGGCAATTTGGAGCATTGCTTCCGAACTTTCTATTGTTTTCTCCACATCTCGGAACAACCGACGACGGAAATTGAGCCAGCCAA
>JBBSTD010000092.1:0-24444 GCA_038236215.1 Cytophagales bacterium
GGTGGTCGTCCAGTATTTTTTCGATAACTTGCCATTGAGAGTCTGTCAACTCTTGAAACGATTCGTTCATAATCTTGGTAGCTTGGTAACTCCAAGATACGACAGACTCTCAATTTTATCCTATCCAAAACATACTCTTAGGCCATAGCCCGCCTGTCGGTCACGAGGGTAGAATCGCTGTAATCCAGTGCCTGCCGAAAGTGTTTCTACTGGAAATGAACTTGGGTAACAGCGTATAATACAGATCCACTGCCCGTATGATCGGATCGCCCGATTGCTGACAGAGTTTGACGGCTGTCAGGCAATGCCGCGTCCGCTCTGTCAGCAACAACACGGGCTTAGTTTCTCTCAAAACAACTGCCTTTTGAGGCCTCTATCAATTGGGGAACCAGAAGAAACCGCGTCAGCACCGTCTTGAACGGGTACCCACACAAACGATTCAGTCAAAGCCACCAGGGTACCAGTGGGGCCATTAGTTAAGTCTATCTTTTTTCTTTTTTCCTGTCAGAGCAACAGATTGTACTCGTTGTCCCTGTGCTACTATTCATGAGTAGCCAGTTTACTTTAAATCACAATTAATAGGACTTTTTCAATCAAAACCCTATCTATAAATAGGATGGACGTAGCGCGTTTTAAACTTTTCTAATATCTTTTAATTTCCTTCTCACACCGTTTTAATGTTCCGGTGCTTGCTTTGGGGTAAAGTAACACAGATACAAGCAATGCAACGCCGGAATTTTCCCGCACGAAGGTTAGACTCAGTTTTGCTTTATAGCTTCGGGCTGGCACTGGCTCTTTCCCTCCTGTTCAATGGCTTTCTGCTGTATGAGCAACGAGATAAGCGTGGTGTTTACGAATACGAATCAGGCAATTCAGTTAACCCAGTAGACATCCTGGTTTGGCAGGAGCAACTCTCCGACTGTAAGCGAGCCAACGAGCAGAAAGATAGTCTGATTAACCGCCTGGCGAAGCTTCCCAACGCACCTCCCGACAAAAAAATTGCTATTCAGGGCATCTCGTCAAAACGATAGCGCATATAGTCTCACCATTCAATACCCTTTAACCAATCGATACAACCGATGCTTACCATTAAAAAAAACAAGATGATGATGAAGAAAATCCTCATGCTCTCGCTCATGAGCTTATGTGCCCTACTATTCTTCACAGGTTGTTCTGAAAAGAAAGAAGAGAAGGAAGAGGAGGCCAAGTATTTGGTTACTAGCCCGCTGAGGAAAGACACAACGGTTACGCGCGATTATGTGTGCCAGATTCATGCCTATCAGCACATCGAAG
This sequence comes from Cytophagales bacterium, assembly GCA_038236215.1. Lineage (GTDB taxonomy): Bacteria > Bacteroidota > Bacteroidia > Cytophagales > Spirosomataceae > Spirosoma. The sequence goes on from JBBSTD010000092.1 coordinate 1,294, forward strand.
TACGGGCATTGGAAAAGGGTTACCTCCAGAAAATTTTTGTGGATGAGGGTAAGTATATTCACAAAGGACAGCTTATGTTTCAGATTCTGCCGATCCAATACCAGGCCGAACTCCAGAAGGCCGAAGCCGAAGCCAATTTCGTTAACGTTGAGTACCGAAATACCAAAGCTTTGGCCGACAGCAACATCGTATCCAAAAATGAACTTGCCCTGGCCAAAGCAAAACTGGACAAGGCCAATGCGGAAGTATCGGTTGCCAAAATTCACCTGGGCTTTACCGAAGTACGCGCTCCCTTCGATGGTATTATGGATCACTTCATGGTACGGCTCGGTAGTCTTATTAACGAGGGTGACCTGCTGACAACCATGTCTGACAACAGTAAGATGTGGGTGTATTTTAACGTGCCGGAAGCTGAATACCTGAATTTCAAGGATAAAGCGAAGTCTGAAAACCTGACAAACGTGAATCTCCTGATGGCCAATCAGGAAATGTTTAAGTATCCGGGTGTTGTGCAAACCATTGAGGCCGACTTCAACAACGAGACGGGCAATATTGCTTTCCGGGCCACTTTCCCGAATCCTAACGGTCTGTTGCGGCACGGTGAAACGGGTAATATTCAAATGACAGTACCGCTTAAAAATGCGCTGCTTATTCCGCAGAAATGTACGTTTGAAGTGCTGGAAAAGAAGTATGTTTTTGTGCTTGATAAAGACAATAAGGTTGTATCAAGGGAAATCATCTTAGCCTCAGAAATACCGCACATTTTTGTGGTTAAATCCGGTCTGAATGTGAACGATAAGATCCTGCTGGAGGGCTTACGTCAGGTTAAGGAAAACGAAAAGATAAAGTACACCTTCGTGAAGCCTGAAAAGGTCCTTTCCAACTTAAATCTGTACGCCGAATAATCAGATAGTCTAAACAGTAAAAGATATGTTCACAAAATTCATTCACAGACCGGTATTTGCTATTGTGATATCAATCATGATAGTTTTTGTGGGTATGCTGGCGATCAAGCAATTACCTATTTCTCAGTTTCCAGATATTGCTCCGACTACCGTCAATATATTCATCGCGTATCCCGGCTCCAGCGCCGACGTACTGGTTAAATCCACGCTGATTACGCTGGAACAGGCTATCAATGGTGTGCAGGACATGCGTTATATCGCTACCGATGCCACCAGTGCGGGTGAGGCTACCCTGCGGATTATTTTCGAGCCGGGTACCGACCCCAACGTCGCGGTAATCAGGGTAAAAACCAGGGTGGACCAGGTTATGCCGCTTTTACCCCTGCTGGTACAGCGGGAAGGGGTTATCATTACGCCCATTCAGCCCAGTATGCTGATGTACGTCAACCTCTACGCCAAGGGAAAGAATATGGACGAAAAGTTCCTGTTCAACTACGCTACCGTGAAGATGATTCCGGAAATAAACCGGACAAAAGGCGTGGCCCGGACGCAGATATTGGGTAGCCGCCGGTACGCCATGCGTATATGGCTGAACCCCGACCGGATGAGGGCGTATAAAATCTCGGTACAAGACGTAATGGGTGCCATTGGCGAGCAAAGTGTGGTGGGGCGACCGGGACGGATTGGTCAGAGCTCCGGCATAAAAGCTCAGTCGCTGGAATACGTGCTTACGTATAAAGGCCGGTATAACACGGCCGAAGAGTACGAAAATATCATTATCCGGGCCAATCCAAGTGGCGAAAGTATCCACCTGAAAGATATAGGCCGGGCCGAGTTAGGCAGCGAATTCTTCGATATCTACTCCAATCTCGATGGTCACCCGTCGGCGGCTATTGTGTTGAAGCAGAACTATGGTACCAATGCCAGCGACGTAATCGAAGCCGTAAAAGCGAAACTTGAGGTGATGAAAGAATCCTTTCCGCCAGGAATGGACTACAAAATCAGCTATGACGTATCTAAATTTCTGGACGCGTCTATCGAGCAGGTGGTTGACACCCTACGCGATGCGTTCATACTGGTTGCCTTAGTCGTATTCATATTCCTTGGTGACTGGCGTTCCACGCTGATTCCGATTCTGGCCGTTCCGGTATCGTTGATAGGCGCGTTTTTCGTCATTCAGTTCTTTGGTATCTCTATCAACTTAGTAACGCTCTTCGCGCTTGTACTGGCCATCGGTATCGTGGTCGATGATGCCATTGTGGTGGTGGAAGCGGTACACGCCAAGATGGAGGAGTATCCGAATATAACGCCGTTTAAGGCCGTACAACAAGTGCTTGGCGAGATTAGCGGGGCTATTATCGCCATCACGCTGGTGATGGTGTCGGTATTCCTGCCCATCTCGTTTATGTCGGGTCCGGTGGGTACATTCTATCGACAGTTCTCCATCACGATGGCCAGTGCCATTGTTATTTCGGCCCTGATTGCGCTGACGCTTACACCGGTTTTGTGCGCTATGCTGCTAAAAAACCATAATGGGCACGAGAAGAAGAAAAACCTGCTGACCAAAGCGCTCGATAAATTTAACAGTGGGTTTGAAAAAGTCACCGGCAAATACGTCGGTCTGCTGCGCTTAATTGTTAGCCGACGGGTAGTTACGTTTGCCATCTTACTGGCCTTCTGCGTGGGTATATTCTACGAGAGTCAGATTCTGCCATCGGGTTTTATTCCGAACGAAGATCAAAGTACAATTTACGGTATTATCCAGACCCCACCCGGTTCAACGCTGGAACAAACCAATCAGGTAGCGCAGCGGCTTCAGAAAATCTGCGAAAAAGTGGAAGGCGTAGAAGGCGTATCATCGCTGGCCGGTTACGAGATCATGACCGAAGGCCGGGGGTCAAACGCCGGTACCTGTCTGATTAACCTGAAGCCTTGGGCAGATCGAGATCATAACGTAAAGGAGATCATGGCCGAACTGGAGGAGAAATCGAGAGGGCTTGGGGCCATTGTTGAATTCTTCGAACCACCAGCTATTCCCGGATTCGGTACGTCGGGCGGTTTCTCGATGCGCTTATTGGACAAAACCCTCGAAACGGATTACCAGGGGTTCGATAAAATCAATAAGCAATTTATGGACGACCTGAGGAAGCGGAAAGAACTGGCGGGTATGTTCACCTTCTTTGCCGCTACCTATCCGCAGTACGAACTGGAGGTTGATAATAAACTGGCCATGCAGAAAGGGGTAACCATCGGAAAAGCGATGGAAAACCTCGATATTATGATTGGTAGTACCTACGAACAGGGCTTCATTAAGTTCAATCAGTTCTTTAAAGTGTACGTACAGTCCGACCCTTCTTTCCGTCAGTTACCCTCCGACATTTTAAAGCTTTTTGTCAAAAACGATATGGGTGAGATGGTACCATACTCGGCCTTCATGAAGCTTAAAAAAGGGCAGGGTCCGAACGAGATTACCCGCTTCAACCTGTATAACTCAGCCGCTATCCAGGGGCAACCGGCCAAGGGTTACACCACTGCCGATGCCATCCAGGCCGTTCGGGAAGTAGCCGCCAAGACCTTGCCAAGAGGATACGACATTGCGTTTGAAGGATTATCCTACGACGAGTCCATCCGGGGTAACGAGTCGCTGTATGTGTTCCTGATTGTACTGGCCTTCGTGTACTTTGTGCTGGCTGCCCAGTACGAAAGCTTTATCATTCCGCTGGCCGTCGTGTTCTCGCTGCCGGTTGGGGTATTTGGTTCGTTCCTGCTGCTCAAACTGATGGGGCTGGAAAACAACATCTACGCCCAGATCGGACTCATCATGCTCATTGGTCTGCTGGGTAAAAACGCCGTACTGATTGTCGAGTTTGCCGTTCAGAAACGACAGCAGGGCGCAACCATTCTAAACGCAGCCATCGAAGGGGCGCAGGTTCGTTTCCGCCCTATCCTGATGACCTCCTTCGCCTTCGTGGCGGGTCTGATTCCGCTGATTCGTGCAACGGGTGCTGGTGCTATTGGCAACCGGACCATTGGTGCCTCAGCCATGGGGGGTATGTTGTTCGGAACCATTTTCGGGGTCATTATCATACCCGGCCTGTACTATATATTTGCCAGTCTGGCCGATGGTCGAAAGATGATTAAAGACGAAGAGGATGGTACGTTAACCGAAAATCTGGTTCATTCATTAGACACTTTCCCACAACCCGAAGAAGTTGAAAACAATGTGTAAGCATAGAAAAATAAATTGGGTAGGGATACTACTTATTACCCTATTCTTTAGCGGCTGTACGGTACCACGCATAGCGTTGCGATCCGTAAACAAATCGGTACCGGCGAGTTATAACGGCTCGCAAGACTCGACAAACACGGGCCACTTGTCCCTGCGGGATTATTTCACGGACCCTTACCTGTACGCCCTGGTTGACACAGCCCTGAGTAATAACCAGGAGCTGAACATCACGACGCAGGAAATTCAGATTGCTACCAACGAGGTGTTTTCCCGGGCGGGTGCCTACCGGCCTTCGGTAAGTCTGGGTGGTGGGGCCGGCGTTGAAAAAGTATCCCGGTACACCAGTAAGGGAGCGGCCGATGCGGTTACGGATATAAAACCCGGCATAGAAACACCCGAAGTTCTGCCCAATTTCTACTTCGGTGCGTTTGCCAACTGGGAAGTCGACATTTGGCACAAGCTGCGCAACGCCCGAAAATCGGCGATAGCCAGTTATCTGGCATCCTCAGAGGGGCGGAATTTCACGGTAACGAACATTGTTGCCGAAATCGCCAACAACTATTACGAATTACTCTCACTCGATACGCAGTTAGACATTATCCAGCGGAACCTGGTTGTTCTTAACAATGCACTGTCCATAATCCGGCAGGAGAAGGAAGCCGCCAAAGTAACCGAACTGGCCGTGCGCCGGTTTGAAGCCGAAGTGCTCAAAACGCAGAGTCTACAGTACGATATTCAGCAGAATATTGTTGAGAAAGAAAACCGGATTAATTTTCTGATAGGCCGGTTTCCGCAGCACGTTGCCCGGAACCCCCAGAATTTCATTGAAATGGTTCCCAATGCGCTGTCGGCGGGCGTACCAATGCAATTGCTCGAAAACCGGCCTGATATCCGGCAGGCCGAGCGGAATCTGGAAGCGGCTAATTTAGACGTTGGCGTGGCGCGGGCCAATTTTCTGCCATCGCTGAACCTCTCAGCTTCGCTGGGGGTAATGGCCTACAACCCGCTGTACATCCTTAACCTGCCCCAGTCCCTAATGGCTTCGCTACTGGGCGATCTAACCGGGCCCCTGATCAATAAAAATGCCATTACAGCCCTGTACCGTTCGGCTAGTGCCCGACAGATACAGGCCGTTTATAGCTACCAGCGAACGGTGCTGAATGCCTACATCGAGGTGGCTAACCAGTTATCGAACATTAACAACTTACAGCAAAAGTACACCACCAAAAGCGGCCAGGTGGAGGCCCTCGTACGGTCGACCAACATCTCGCTCAAACTGTTTACCTCCGCCCGCGCCGACTATATAGAGGTGCTGCTAACCCAGCGCGACGTGCTGGAAGCGCGGATGGAACTGGTTGAAACCCGGATGCGGCAGTTTAACGCTACCGTCAATACCTACCGGGCACTCGGTGGCGGATGGCGATAAGGCCACCAGCGTATACAACAAACCAGCATTACCGGGCCGCGTCAATAATTGACGCGGCCCGGTGGCTTTAAACCCCCTCTTTGCGCGTCTGAAAAAATTGCGTCAGAGCCTCCCCTACCCGCCAAACGTCTTCAAAGCTATTGTAGAGGGGTGCGGGGGCCAGCCGGATGCAGTCGGGTTCGCGCCAGTCGCCAATGATACCCTGAGCCGTCAGATGCTGAAACAGTGCTTTCCCCTGTTTACGAACCAGTAATGAAAGCTGGCTACCCCGTTGGTTCGGGTCATCGGGCGTCAATAGCTGAATGCCGGTGAATGGGGCCAGGATATAGGCTAGAAAACCCGTTAGCCGCTGGCTTTTCTGCCGGAGGGCGGTTATACCGGCTTCGGCGGTAATACGGAGCGAGGTCCGGTGAAGGGCCAGGGCCAGGATGTTGGGCGTGCTCACCTGCCAGCCGTCGGCACCGGGCGCGGGCACAAAACCGGGGGTCATGGCAAACCGTTCGTCTTCCCGATATCCCCACCAGCCTGCCAGCCGCGGCAGATCTTTGTCGTGGTGTTTTTCATGGACAAACACCCCCGATATGGCGCCGGGACCGCCATTGAGGTATTTGTAGGAACACCACGTAGCAAAATCGACACCCCAATCGTGTAGTCGCAGCGGCACGTTACCGATGGCGTGCGCCAGATCGAAACCAATGGGTATTTCTCCGTGGAAACGGCCGTTTCCACGGCGGCAGTGCTGCCTGACTGTTTCGGTAATAGCCGCCATGTTGTACAACTGCCCCGTGTAATAGTTCAGACCACTCATCCAGACCAGTGCCAATTCATCGGCGTGTTCGGCCAGCGCGTGCTGAATGTCGGTAACATGAATGAGCCGGTCGTCGGGACGGGGGGCTACTTCAATAATCGTATCGGTGGGGCTCAACCCACGGTGTTTGACGTGGGTTTCCAGCGCGTACTGATCCGATGGAAAATCGCCCTTGATGGTCAGGATTTTGTATCTTTTTTCGGTGGGCCGGTAAAAAGAGGCCAGCAGCAGATGCAGGTTAACGGTCAGGGCATTCATGGGGCACACTTCCGATGGCTCCGCACCCAGTATCTGCGCCAGGTCGGCCTTGCAGCTTTCGTGGTAACGAAGCCAGGGCTGTTCTGTTGATTCCGCCTGATGGAACCAGCCCTCAACACCCAGATTTTGCCAGGTATCCAGTTCCTTCTCCAGGGTCTCCCGTGCGGTTTTGGGTTGTAATCCCAGCGAATTCCCGCACAGATAAACAAGCGGTTTACCAGCTTGTTCGGGACGATGAAACCGGTCGCGAAAGGACCGTAAAGGGTCATCGGCATCGAGTTGCCGGGCAAAGTCCAGCGAGTTTTCGTATATCATTAGTGTTGCTTCAGAAGCCATTCGTAGAGGGCATTGTATTCGTATACATACTTAATTCTGTGCCCTTTGTTTTCCAGCCAGACAAATTGTACCAGGCTCCAAAAAGCCTCCAGCCGCTTTACCAGTCGCTCCGTTGCCGGTTTGGCCGATATGGAGGGTGTCTGATGGGCAACATTTACCCAAAAGACTATAAAACGCTCATTCGGGGCATCCCCAAAAACGTAGCCCGGCTCGAAACAAACCTGTTTCGGACCGGGCTACACTATGTGTTTACCACCTTGACCTATTGATGGTCCATGGTACTATTTTTCTTGCAGCAACTGGGCAGTTTATTATACCCTACCTCATCGGCAGGAATTTCTTCGGCGTCATAACCGGTTTTGCTGATGTTTGCCTTCAGTTTAGCAACATCCGTTTTGGCCGGGTTGTATTTGACGGTTACAATCTTCGTTTTCACATCCAGACTAGATTCTTTCACTCCCTTCTCGAAGGCCAGATTCCGCTCGATGCGGGCTTTGCACATACCGCAGATGGCAGACGTTTTGATTTTTACTTCCTTGTCTTTATCGTCGCGCAAAGAGGCTGTGGCAAACACATTCCCTAACAGTACGAGTGAAGTCAGGGTAGTCAAAAACAGGTTACGTATCATAATGGTCAATGGTTTACAGTGATTAAATAACGGGAATTAAGATAAATTGGTGCCCCATTAACGGGACTTTTAGTGACGCATGCCTTTCATGCTTCCCATGCCCCCATGCCCCGAGTGGGTCATGCTGCGCATGGTCATCAGGCTGGGCGACAGGCGCAGGTAAATTTCACCGGAAAGGGGCGTGTTCCCATAAACTGGCTGCAAGGCTTTGGCTGGTATGGCTCCCGTTAGCTGAGCACCCAGCACGAAATCAGTATTGTGGACCTGTGCCAGCCGGTGGTTTATACCCAGGGTCAGGCTGTTGATCGACAGTAATGAATTAGCTCTAAGCGGCCCACCGAAACCCGGATCAATATCCGACGCTAAACCCAATTCTGCGGCCGACTTGGTAACGTTTTCGTAGCGCCCGTAGAACGCAGTCCGGTCCATCTGCCAGCTACTTTCGGCCAAGAACGAGTTTTCACCTTCCCCGGCTCCGTGGTAACTGTTGCGCCCCCACACAAACGCCGATGTAATGTAGCTGTTCGGCCCCAATCCTTTACTGTGCAAAACGGATGCCGTGGTGCGCGTTACGTCTTCTTCGGGATGCAGGTCTTCGGGGCTATGAATGAACCCCTGCGAAAATTGCAACGCCAGTGACGGTGACGGATTCACCGACAGGCGGTACGAGTAGCTGTCGAAGGTGGGTTTATCAAAGTTATAGCGGTTCTCATTGGGTTCCCGACCGGTAAAACTAGAGGCTTCTACCTTCGCCCATTTGTAGCGGAATCCTGCCGTAGCTACGCCAAACAAAATGTGCGTAGCGTCCTGCCAGTGATGACTCAATGGGGCATCGGGGTTATTGAACGACGAAATCCGGTGCATAAACGCCGGTGGCCCCATGGCTGGTTCGCCGGGGTAGCCAACGTAGCCGTACAGGTCAATGTCTTTGCTGAAGGCGTGGCTATAACTAACCGATAGCTCTGAGAACAAATCGTGCGGGTGTTGTTTATCAATCAGCGGCTGCCCTTTATAACTTTCGCCGGTCTGGAACAGGAGCGGGTACCCGCCCGGACCAACAGTGAGCGCATCAAGGGAAATCATGGCCCGTACCTGAAAAAGTCCCCGTTGCCCTACTTTACGCTGGGCCATTCCCATAAACCAGTTGGGTGCCCCAAACTGCTGCCCCCGGCCCCGCTTATCGGCATTATTGATATTCTGACTGGTATACCGCAGGTATATGGCGTAGTGCAGCATATAGCTCCACTTGTTGTCCGACGGCTGACTCATGTAGGCGTACATGGGCGTATTGTCCGGATGCCAGGACGTGCCGGAACCATTTCGATTCATGGGCAGGTTCCGCGACAGCGAGTGAGACATGCCCCGCATGGATGTGCCGCCCATAGCAGGGTCCATGGTAAGGCCGTAGTTCGGCATGATCATGGTACCGCTGGACGCACTATCCATGGCCATACCCTGCTGCATTTTGCCCCTATTCCCCTGCATGGAATGATTCACCGGCCGGACCGAATCAGCCGTAGCTTTCCCCTTCATTGGCATACGCATACCTTCGTGGTGTTCGTGCTGACCAACCGCCACAAGGGTCATCAGGCTCAGTGGCAATAGTAAAAGACTATTTTTCATACCGTTCTTGAGTGGGTAATCAGCTAATAATCCGGGCGCGGATGGTCCCCTCCTGCTCCCACAAACACAGCACCCGATTGCTAGGCAGCAGCGTTAATTTGGGATAACCACCGGGAGCCATAGCGGCTGGATTGGGCTGGTTGGGGGTGATGGTCCAGATTTTCCCCTCCCGTTGAAATACAATGTAATCGCCTTTGGGCGTTGTAACAATTTTTGCGTTTTTTCCGATTGCCAGTTCAGTTTCCGGCTGACCGGGCCGGGCGGAGAACAGCGTATCGGCCCGTCGCCAGACGCTTGATACAGCCCCGTTCGGGGTCACGAACAGGCCCCCACCATCCATGGGGCAGGCATTGAGTTTCCAGGTGCCTTCGCCCAGCTTGTGAGCTTTCCCGAACGATTTACCGCCATCCGTAGATTCTATCAGGTACATATCCCGCGACCCGTTCAGAAAGTTTCGGAACATAATTGTTACATTTTCCCCCTGACTCACCTCTGAAAGCTGGCAACACTCGCAAACGGTGCCATCCGGGGAATTGTATACTATTCGGTTTGCAGACCAGGTTCGCCCGCCATCCGCCGAGTGAGCACCAACAATCTTGTTGCGCTTATTACCCCGCAGGTCGAGCCAGGCGGCATTGTAGGTATTGCCCGATCCGGCCGTCAGGGATACGAATCCTTCTTTGGCTATATCGGGCACATCGGTAACGGGCACCCGTGGCAGCCATTTATTCGTGGTTCGATTTAGTGAATAGGCCCATATATTCCCCGCTTTATCGATGGCCGCAATCACCACCGATGTAGCGGTGGCTGCAATTTGCGGACCGCGTGAAGCACCCAGGTGTAACCCCAGCATGCTATCGACCCGTATGGGCTCGCCGTACGTTTCGCCGTCGTGCGATGTGGCATAAAAAATGAGCCCACCCCGGCCATACACTACATGGACAACCCCAGCCGGATCAGTCGCCACGGCCGGATGGATGCCTGCGCCAATCAGTTTCTCTTCCTTAGCCGGGGAATGAATCAGCGATAGTAGAACTATTAACAGGGTGGGTAAATACGTCATCGTTAGACAGTTAAAGCAGGAATAGTGAATTTCCAATACTGATTAGCCAGCCATCTGGCGGCACTCTGCCGCGCACTTGCGGCAGGCTTCGGCGCAGGCTTTACAGTGGGCATTATGGTCGGCGTGTTTTTCGCACTCGGCGGCACACGCTTCACAGGCTTCCGCGCAAACGGTCATAAAGGAGGCCATCGATTGAGAACCACGCACCGTTAGTCGGGCGCATAGGGTACAGATGTCGGCACAATCGCGGCACAGTTTAATACAGGCCGTCATGTCGTGGCCCTTTTTGTCTTTGTCGGCCATCTCCAGGCAGGCCGTTACACAGGCCTCGCAGACTTTGGCGCAGTCGAAACAGGTATCGACATGCTTGCTCATGGTCATGGTTTCCATAGTAGTCGTTAAGTTGAGTATTATACCCGTCCTGGTTCTATCAGGATAACCCCTGAAACGACTCAGAGTTTTTATATAATTCCGGTTGATGTTTACAAGCCGGTTTCTTCTGCCTGAGGCTTACCCAGCAGTTCATCCAGACTTCGTTCCAAATCCATTATGGATACGAAGATATCTTCCTCCAGAGCCTTCTTTTTATCACTCACCGTCAACACATGGTGGTAGGCCGAATAATTCATGTTCATAATCCGGGATAGATAACGAAAATGGTCGACAATCATGGTAGGCGCGAAAAGCTCGAAGAGGTGTGTCTCCGGCTCACACCAAATAATGTTGGTGAAGGAGGCACCGTGTGGCCCCAAAATGAAGGACGCGTTCTTAAAAATAGTCACCTGTTCAGCAACGGATCGGGGCTTATCCTCAATGATAGTGAAGTTGTACTTTTTGAGCAGGTCAATTAACGAGGATTCATTGACGACCCGCCTGCGTCCGGCACGGCTCACATAGATACGATTCTTGGCTGAAGGCTGAAATTTTACCTGCTTTTCTACCTGCTTTTTTAATGCCCTGATATCAGCCGGGTGCGGATAGAACCAGTGCCCGCTATTACCCAGCATGCACTCCTTAAACCGAACATCGTGGGTGCGACTATCAAAAACCTGGTTGGGTGCAATTCCAATCAGCGCCAGCAATTCCTGCTCGTAGGCCGTATGGAAGAGTGGGTAAGAAACGACTGCCTGGGCAAAAACTTCGGGCAGCAATGCATCCTTCATCCGGCATAGTTTTGCCGCTATCAGCATCACGAAATCGTAATACCCGCCAAAAATTATTCCATCAGAAAAATGACTCCAGGGGGCAATCAATGTATCATATGTTACAATGGTTCGCTTTTTGCTCCCGAGGAAATTCCTGACTAGATGATAGGTCTGGAAGTCAGTACACAGAATTTTACCATTCGCTCGTATTCCACCGTACGGTAACTGACTGGTTTGGGTAGTGGTATCATCAAAATGCCAGACGTAGGCAGCGTGGGTAATGGCATCCGTTCGGTTAAAAACGGGCCTGTCACCGTCCGATTGATTGGGAACGCCGGGCAATTCGATACAAGTTTGCGAGTTATTATCTATCTGAAAGTTATTCAGGTAAACAACGGTTTCTTCCTTCGTTAATAAATCAAGGCGAAACGCCTTCAAAAGCAGTCTGGTCGATGTCCCCAGCAGGCGTTTAACAGGGTTAGCCATATAATTCTACTACTAGTCATATAAGGGGTAAACATATCACAAAAGAGCTGACGCCGTTATCAGTTAACTCTCGTTAGGGGTCAGATAGTATCCAGGTTACGCCGTTTTACCCGATTGGCTTTTCTGAACTGGCTGGGCGTTTGCCCCATCACCTGCCGAAACTGGGCAGACAGGTGCTGAACACTGCTATAGCTTAACCGCCAGGCAATTTCACTCAGCGTCAGTTCATTGTACCGAAGCCATTCTTTCACCTTCTCAATTTTCAGCGCAATAATATACTTTTCCAGCGTCTGCCCCTCGCTGTTTGAGAACAAATGACTAAGGTGCGAGTATTCGTAACCTACTTTTCGTTCCAGAAAAGCAGAGTAATTCTCCGTGGGCAACCGCTCCCCTTTCAGGTGTTGAATTTCATTGATTAAAATTACTTTCATCTGCTCTATCACTACCTGTTTTTTGTCATCGATTAAATCGAATCCATTTTTTTGCAGCGTTAGCCGCACCTGGTCAAGGGTTAGCCCGGCAGGCAACGCATCAATAATCACCTCGCCCAGCTCAACATCAAGAACAACGATAGCCAGCTTTTCCAGTTCCTCGCTCACCACCCGTTTGCAGCGGTCGCACACCATATTTCGAATCGTGAGTATCATCAGTGCTGGGGTTTAAAGCGAACACCAACATACACCATCCGACCCGTAATCGGCCCCCAGACCCGGGAGCCAGCATCAAATTGGGTGCCAAATGGATCCTCTGCCGAAACGATTGGATTTAGCTGCCGGAAACCCGTCAGGTTTTCGCCCCCCAGATACACTTCCAGACCACTGAGAAAAGCCCGGCTAACCTGAGCATTGAGGTTGTAAAATCCTGGCGCCATATCTACGGGCATATTTTGGTAACCAGTATGCACGTAGCCTTCGTGTAGGTACGGAATCCGGCGGGGGCCGTTCCATTGCAGTGTGGCATCGAACTTCCATTTGTCGTAGGGTAGTGCGTAACCCGCATTGAGCAATACACGGTCCCGACTCATCATCATTTTCGGGAGAAGCCGCTCCTCGCCGAAGGGAGCACCCATCGTTTGCTGCACATCGAAAAGCCGATAAGCTGCTTTTATTTCAAGGCGTTTGGCAGGCTGCACGTTCAATTCGGCCTGGAAACTATTGGCAAATGAGCGTCCTTTCCCAGCCGACTCGGCCAGGTTGTAAAAATACAGTTCGCCGGGGTGTTCAAGGTCCACAATGAGCTGGTTCTGAAAAGTAGTTCGGTGGTAGTCCAGCACCAGCGACGCTTTTTTACCCAGCAACGAAAAATCGTTCGTCAGGCTTAGTCCGTAATTCCACGACGATTCAAACTGCAATGGCTTGCTAAGGGAAACGGTCCGCGAACTAACGAAGTAGCCGAAGTTCTCGGCAAATGGATTTGCCGTCCGGAAACCCCGCCCGGCCGAAGCCCGCAGCGTAACGTTGTTGCTCACGTTGTATTTGAGGTGTGCCCGTGGTGTCCACTGCGCCCCAAACAGGTTATGGTAATCAAACCGGCCACCCAGTACCAGTGTCAGTTTTTCGGGATAGGTATAAGTGTACTCTATAAACGCCCCCGGTACGGATTCGGTACGGGCCGTATTGATAGCCCGAAACTGCTCCCGATAGTCGTCCAGCAGATAGCTTAACCCGGCCTTGAACGCGTTGTTCGTGGTACCAATTATGCTCTGATAAATAAGGTTGGCATAAAAGGTCTGTTGCAGGCCGTTATACGGCGAAAAACCGAAGCGGGCCGTTTGCTCATGATGCACGCCGTTCAGGATTAATCCTAACCCTTTATACGGTTTATCGGGGTACAGTTTAGCCGTTTTGGAGAACACCTCCAAGCGTTTTGTGGTGTTCAAAAAACTATACCGGGATGCACCGAATCGCGATAGCTGCCCCCCATCCCGGTCTTCGTACAGGGCCTTCACGCCAAACTGCGCCATGAATCGCTCCCCACTGTATTTGTACCGGTTTACCGCATTTACCTGCGTATATAACGGCAAATCGCGAAAACCATCCTTGTTCTGGTCAAGTTCGGTACGCTGCGTACTGGCATGGCCCAGCACACCCATGCTCCATTTTTTACTCAGTGGTTGCGACCAGTTAACATTGCCTTCCAGCCGCCCGAAACTGTTGACATAGCCATTCAGGAAAAGCTTATCCTTGTCGTCGGGTTTCTGCAGTTCAACATTCATCTGACCACTCATCGACTCATAGCCATTCACCACCGACCCGGCCCCTTTCCCCACGTCGATACCCGTAATCCAGGTGCCGGGGATGTAATTAAGCCCGAAGGTAGTGGCCAGCCCACGCACGGTGGGAATATTCTCGACGTTGGTCTGTACATATTGCCCGCCCAGGCCCAGAAACTGAATCTGTTTTGACCCCGTAACGGCGTCACTATACGATACACTCACGGACGCATTGGTCTCGAAACTTTCCGACAGATTACAGCAGGCCGCCTTAGCCAGGGTGCGCTGATTGATGAATTCCGTCTGGATAGTACTCATTCGGTCTACCTGCCCCGGTGCTCCCGAAACAGTCACTTCTTGTAGCGTTTGTTCGCTACGAAGCGTCAGCGTTAGTTCGGTTGCCGTGTCAGTAATGGTTATTGTATCGGGCTTATACCCTACGTAGCTGGCAATCAGCCTAGTATAACCCTTTAGCACGACCAACTGGAATTGTCCGTCAGTGTCGGTAACGGTACCGGTTGTAGAGCCTGACCACAAGACTGTTGCGCCTACCAGGGGTACGCGTTTGCCATTGACCAGTTCGCCCACGGTTCCGCGAAGCATGGCTTGGGGACTGGCTTTTATTGTTGAATCGGCCTGCGCCAGAGCAGACGAATAGATCCCACTGAGCAGCAGGATAATAGCTATTGAGAGAAAGCGCATGAGTTCGTTGATTATAGATGAAATGCCAAAAAGCAGTGCCATACAGGACACTGAGCAGTCATATCAATCAACGGAATCAAATCAGCAGGCTCTGGATGAGCGTCAGGATAGTACGCCCGGAAGGCGCGGGCGGAGGAGAAAAAACGGAAACCGACGCCGAATCTTTGGCAAAAACCCAGTCGATAAGCCATGTAAAGACCGCCACAATACCCGTCAAAACGGATTCAGTAATGATCTTGACCAGTTTGGCAACAAACTGACTCAGCGATGAGGAGACATCAATGTTCTCGTAGTGCTGTTCATTCCCGCAACAGTCCGTTCTTTTAACGATAGTTTGATTATCTACAGGGGTCTGGTTATCCAACGCACAACCCGGCTGCTTTTTGTGCTCGGTAAAAGCGATAACCATCGTTTTTTTCTTACCGCGCATATGGCACGAATGTTCCAGCAACCCGAAGCCAGTACTGCTCAGCAGTACGACACAGGCCATCATCAGGTTAAGAAATTGGAACAGGGTGCGCTTCATAATGGGGCAAATATCTGCATTGAATGGATTCAACGCAACTTTTGGGGCCTAAAAATGAGGAATTTCGCAACATACAGCCGTTCTTTTAGGGAACGGCTGTAGGCTAAGGGGTCAGGCAACTTCCGCTTCCGGTTCAGCCGATACCAATTCGCTGAGGGGCCGCAGGTTGCGCTTCTCTTCTTCGTTGTACGGAAAAATATCCAGGATTTTAGTGATGTTCACGTCCGTGATTTCAAACGGGTCGAGGGCAGTTCTCAAGCTCACCTCAATCTGTTCGTAGGCCTGCTTGGGGGTGTGGGCATTGACCAGCATCAGGCTGGGCGTTTTTTTCTGCTTGCCCGATTTTTCATCTTCGGTGATGAACATAGCCTTCACTTTGTACCAGATATCGCCCCCATCATCGGTGTGAAAAACATCGGCCAGTTTCATGCGCGAAATGTCCGTAATCTCGAAGTCCGGGGTATTAGCCGCAATCTCCTGATACAGTCGGGTTTCAGCATCGGTATAGCTGACGGCATCAACCAGATACGCTTCGGTAACCGTTTTCTGCTTGATAAATTCTTCGTTTCGAGTCCCGACGGTTGCGTCGTCAATGGGTTGTTGATAGCGGATTTTTCCGAGAAACCAGTTTGGCATTTTAACGTGTTTTAGTCCGTAAATAGAACCTTTTTTACGAGATAAAAGTGCGAATTTTAATGATGAATTAGGACCGGGTCGCCGGTGCGATGATAAATGATGAGTGACTGGCTAACAGGATTCATCATTTATCATTCGTCACTAAAATTCATTCCTTCTTACTCTCTTTATTCGCCTGTTTGATGGTTTTCCCGATCATGTCCCATTGTTCTTCCGTTACTTTTTCGAGGTGGCTGAACTCACCGGCCATCAGGACCTCGCCCCCGTCGATGGTGATGCTTTCGCCGGTGATATAGCCGGAGTAGTCGGAGAGTAGAAAAGCGGCCAGGTTGGCCAGTTCGCCGTGTTCACCCACCCGGTGCAGGGGAATGCGGCTGGTGGGATCCATCATACTCGCCAGGGGTTCGGGGAAGAGCCGGTCCCACGCGCCTTTGGTCGGGAACGGGCCGGGCGCAATGGCATTGAGCCGGATACCGTATTTCCCCCACTCGGCCGCCAGCGATTTGGTCATGATTAGGGCCCCGCCTTTGGCTACCGCCGAAGGAACCACGTAGCCTGACCCGGTGGTGGCGTAGGTAGTCGAGATGTTTAGTACGGTGCCGGGAATTTTGTTTTCAATCCAGTATTTACCGACGGCCAGCGTAAAGTAGTACGTTCCCCGCAACACAATGTCCACGATGGTATCGAAGGCCTTGTACGATAATCGCTCGGTGGGGCTGATGAAGTTACCGGCGGAGTTATTGAGGAGTCCGTCGATACGGCCAAATTGCTCAATCGTCTTTGCCATCACGTTTTCAATCTCCAGCGGGTTACGCACATCGCAGGGCACCGCCAGAACAGTACCCGCACCGTCGAACTGTTCCATTTCGGCCGTTAGCTCTTTTGCCGTTTCGTCAATCACATGCTGCCGACGGCTACAAATAGTTACGTTGGCACCCAGTTGAAGCAGATACCGGCTAATGGATTTACCGAGGCCCGTGCCCCCCCCGGTTACAATAATGGTTTTCCCCTTAAGCGCGTCGTCGCGCAGCATTCCAGTTGTTAGCATCTTTAAAGAGCGAAAGAATGAAAGAGTGAAAGAGTGAAAGAGAAGCTGACGTATAAAATTCCGCCCGTTCACTCTTTTACTCTTTCGCTCTTTCACCATTTAATAGCCTCGGTTTGATTTTTTGTTGAATGCGGCTTTTCGCTTTTCCAGCGTAGCCTGCATCACTTCGGAAAAATCGTCGGATTGCAGTTGGCTTGAGTTCCAGACCGCTACATATTGTAAACCATCCTCGATGGATTTGTTCAGCCCGTAATTAAGTACCCGTTTAGCACCCTGCACCGCCGAAGCAGGGTTGTCGGCAATCTGGTGTGCCAGCGTATCGGCCGCTTCGAACAGTAGTTCAGGCGTGTCGTAGACGTGGTTGACCAGGCCAATGCGTTCGGCGAAAGCCGCGTCGTAGTCAGCACCGGTAAAAGCCATTTCACGGGTGAATCCCTGGCCAATGATGTGGGGCAGAAACTGGAGTCCGCCAATATCAGGTGTGATGGCGAGTTTGGCTTCGCGCAGACTGAACCGGGCATCGCGGGAGCAAAGCCGGATGTCGGCTGCGGCTATCATATTCACTCCCCCACCAATGCACCAGCCATGCACAGCCGCAATGACCGGTTTGGGTGATTCGTGCATTTTCTGAAAGCCGGACTGCATCTGCCGAATTTGCTCCATCAGGGCCACCCGCTGCTCAGCCAGTATGGTACCGGTGGTCATTTTACCCAGTTGGGGCATCATTTGGGGCAGGTTGAGACCGTAACTGAAATGGTCACCACTACCCCGAAAAACCAGGCATCGGATGTGCGACAGCTTGTTAAGTTCGTCCATCGCTGCGGGCAGCTCTTCCCAGAACTCCGACCCCATCGCGTTGCCTTTACCAGGCCCCAACAACGAAATCGTCATGACGCCATCCTTCTCCGATAATGATACAGATTGATACGTTTGTTCCATTTTCCTTTCTTATGGTATGCGTGCATACAGTTTCGTAAAGGTAATGGAATAACTAATTGTGAAGCAATCGGGGATGGCGAAGTGGGAGCTTAACGGCTTTCGTTCAATACGTCTACCCTACCGCAGGCTTCCTGTAGTCAGGACGGATAAAAGTAAGACAGGCTGATTTGCCGAAGCTTTTCAGGTAGCTACTAAACAAAGACAGGCGAGACAGTATGCCTCGCCTGTTGAAATGATATAGAGTTTAGCAACCTACGTTATCGTGCTGTTGCCATGAGGGGATATTGGTCAAAAATGGACCGGACAATCCCTTTGAAGTAGTTATTCTTAAAATTCTGGTTGCGCATCATCTTAGACGCGTATCCCTTCCAGATTACCTGATAAGATTCGGCATCGATGAGTGAAATCATCAGCGTACCTTCATCCAGGTTATAGTCGATGCGCTTATACGTAGCTTCATCATCTTCGCGCAACACCCAGTCTTTAATAACGGGCTGTTGATAGCCCCGGAAGCGAAGATCGGACCGGAAGATGTTGTAGGATATCAGTAGGTTCGGGCTTCGATTGCTGACCCGATAACCCCGTGCCTCCATCTGATGCCGGATGGCATCCTGAATATCGGAACATAGCAGCGTAGAATCAACAAATTCACACTCTAAAAAATTGAAGGACTCATAGTTTTTGAAATGACCTTCGTAGCTATAATCATGCTCTACAAACAACTTGCTCGATGAGCAACCCGCCATAGCAACAACGGCCAGCATACACAATACTCCGATGCACTTTTTCATACTCACAATTGTAAAGAGTTTTTCGATAGATAAATTATGGTTGATAATTATAGATATTAAGCAACTTGGTTTCAACTCAAATATAATTGTAATTGTTTGGCAAGCAATACCCTATCGCCAAATAATCTATTAATTGCTGAGGCCTCGGTAAAACTCCAGCCCCCTGCGCATCTCGGCGGCAGAAACCGGTATATCGAACACACAACTCCCAATTCCGTCGGGCAGCGACATGCGAATTTCCCGCCCCCGATTCTTCTTATCCTGTAAGGTCAGTGCCAGAATTGGCTCCGTATCCGCTTCCGTTAGTCGTACATTTCCATATACGGAAAACAGGTACTCTTCGATTTCCGTCAGCTGTATTTCGTCGATCATCTTTTTATGGCACGCGATGTATGATTCGGCCAGCATCCCCACCGCAATGGCTTCGCCGTGCAGCAGCCGCTTTCGGGATTGACCCGATTGCGGAACCGTCATAAAATACGTTTCCACGGCGTGCCCGATGGTGTGGCCGAAGTTCAGAATCTTGCGAATTCCCTGTTCGGTCGGGTCCTGCGCTACCACCCGCTGTTTTATGGCTACGGAATGGGCTACCAGCGCAGGCCAGTTCTGCTCATCGAGGTCACGCCGACGAATTTGGTCCCACATAGCCCCGTCCGCAATAAGGCAGTGCTTTATCACCTCGGCAAAACCCGACCGTAGTTCGCGCTCCGGTAAGGTCTCCAGCAGGGTTGGGTCGATCAAGACGGCGTTCGGCTGTTTGAATACCCCAATGTGATTTTTGAATCCGTTGAAGTCAATACCCAGTTTGCCGCCTACGCTGGCATCCACCTGCGCTAGCAAGGTGGTGGGCAGTTGTGCAAAGGCAATTCCCCGCTTGTAGGTAGCGGCACAAAAGCCGCCCATATCCCCGATAACGCCCCCGCCCAGGTTCAGCACCAGCGCGTGCCGGTCGAAGTTGGCCCGGGTAAACGCATCCCAGATCAATTCGCAGGTAGCGATGTGCTTTTGCTCCTCCCCGGCTTTTATTCGGATCAGCGTATGCTTCGGGAGCATTTCTTTCAGACTGGGGTAACAGAAACGGAAGGTATGGTTGTCGACGATGACGGCGATGGCCGAAAAATCGTGTGTATTCAGAAAAGCGGGTAGGCTTTCGGCCAGGGGGGCGATAGTTACAGTTGACATGCTGTAAAAGTACAGCAGCCAGACCTGTGTAGAAAGTCGAATTCATACCTATTTTTGAATTTTCCTACTTCGCCCATTCAGTACCGCTTATGAACGTTCGCTACCGTGTTCTGTCCGGTTTATTCCTGCTCTCCACCATCACCTACCTCGACCGCGTTTGCATGAATGTGGTCAGTAAGTACGTCAAAGCGGATTTACACCTCGACAATCAGCAATTCGGCTGGATTCTGGGAGCCTTCTCACTGTCGTACGCCCTGTTTGAAATTCCTACCGGCTCCTTGGGGGACTCCCTTGGCCCCCGGCGCGTACTGACGCGGGTGGTGTTCTGGTGGTCGGGGTTTACGGCCCTTACCGGTACGGCGTTCAATTTTGTATCGCTCCTCGTTGTGCGGTTTTTGTTTGGCGCGGGCGAAGCGGGTGCCTACCCCAATGCGTCCATCGTGATTGCCCGCTGGTTTCCGGCGGTAGAAACGGGCCGGGCACAGTCGGTAATCTGGGCCGCCGGTCGGTTGGGGGGTGCGCTGACGCCCCTGTTGGTTATTCCGCTGGTACACTGGGCGGGCTGGCGGTGGGCTTTCGGTTTACTGGGAATACTGGGCGTGCTGTGGGCGATTGGCTGGTACACCTGGTTTCGGGACGAACCCGCCGAAATGCCCGGTATCCCCACCGCCGAAGTAGCCGAAATTGAAGCCGGTCGGCATATCAAACCAACCGACCACCGCATTCCCTGGACCACCATTATCCGCAATCCCGATTTGTGGGCGTTGATGCTTATGTGCCATCTGTTTTTCTACGGGTCGTACTTCTTCACAAACTGGTCGTCGGTGTATTTTCAGGAAGGGCGCGGGTTGAGTGAAGACGAGACGAAGAACTTCATCTCCCTCTCCTATTTCCTGGGCGCTATTGGCTGTCTGGTGGGCGGTGGTCTGAGCGACGTGCTGACCAAACGCTACGGGCTAAAGATTGGCCGTCGGGCGGTGGGCGTAACGGGTCTGGGGCTGTCGAGCTTATTTTTTCTGTTGGCTGGCCTGACCAAAGACAACCAGATGGCCGGTTACCTGCTGGCAACCTGCGTGTTGATGAAAGACCTGGCCTTGCCCGTTGCCTTTGCTGTGTGCGTTGACATTGGCCAGCGGAATGCCGGTACGGTGGCCGGGTCGATGAATTTTGCCGGGCAACTAGGTGGTTTCTTCATCACCATTCTATTTGGCATCATCGTGGAGCACACCAAAAACTTCAATTATCCCCTGTTTATGATTGCGGGCTGTATGCTGGCGAGTGCGTTGCTGTGGTTCCGTATCGACCCCACAAAGCCCGTGTCGGTTAAGTAATACAGATTTCTCCTGAACGTTGATACTATTCAGACTCTCGATGTATTGATCCGGCTCCTGGTCGCGCAGTTTTGTCCCCGAACCACTGATTTAAGGCACGGGCTACGAGCCTGTTCTACTCTGTTGCTTGGGTTTAGTATTACAGCGGGCAGTGTTCCTTCACTATCACGAGCGACCCAAATGAGTTGAAATTAATACTGAAATGTTTCAGTTATATTTACGAAAAATTTCATAAAGCCTATGGTAACGCCATCTGTAAATAGTTCTGGTATTGGCTGGGGCTTTTCTACCGCTGATCTCATTCTACAAGCTCGCCAAAGGGTGCCGCGTAGCCGGGTCGACCAGGTGGCCCTTTTAGGTGGGTTGACCAAAAAGCAAATGGCGCTTGTCTTAGGCATCACAGAACGAAATTTATACAACCATCATCAAGGCGAATTATCCGTTCCACTCTCTGAGCGGCTGTTATTGCTGGAGAAATTATTTCAGCATGGACTGAATGTCTTTGACGGGCACCAGCAAGGATTTTATAGCTGGCTCCGTACGCCTTTAGCCGAGTTGGCAACTCCTGAGGTAGGGTTTGCTTCCCCCGTGACATCATATATCCCTCCTCCTATAATCGAGATGGGTACTAAGCAGGGACCAACCGATCTGTCAGTGGCAGCAAAGGCCCGTCGGGAGCGTTTGGCCACTCAAAAGGCAATTTCTGCAGGACCTTTGCCCGCTTATCCGACCCCTCTATCGTTACTGGATACGATTACCGGCTGCAAACTGGTTGATAATGTCTTTACCCGCATCGAATTCGGGGTATTTAGTTAAGTCAACTAGTAATGAGGCATTGCAGTGGAAGTATATCGCATTTTAAAAGAGCCTTATTGGGACGATCCCCTATCGGTAATTGGCGCCGAGATAGCAGGGGGGCGATGGAATCCACCGGGTGTGGGTATTCTATACACGGCTAGCTCACCCGCCCTGGCACTACTGGAGACATTAGTCCACTTTCCTAAAATACCTTACGACCAACTGCCTGCTTTGCGCATTTTCACGCTACAGATTCCAGCTGATGAAGTTCGCTGGATCTATGCTAATTTATTACCCGATGAGTGGGCTTATCCCACGGCTTTACCCCTAACACAGTCCATTTTTAGGGAGTGGTTTCAGAGTCCGCTTGATTTAGGACTAGGAGTTCCCTCGGCGGTTATGGACATCTCTCACAACGTGCTAGTACATCCCAAGCACCGCCTATACCGGGAGATAACAGTTTCAGGTAGTCAAGATCTGGTTCTGGATCAACGCTTATGGAACGTTCCAACCTTTTGATGTCTTGTCCTGAAAACATTCAGCAAATAGGGTGGTACTTTCGGCAGTCCGATTTGTCAACGGTCAAGGTAGATCTACTGACTGGCTCATAGAGGTTTCGGCAAATCATACCCCACCTCCGTCAGAAACAGCCCCGCTGCGGGGGCAGCCTGACCCGCCTGTTTCCGGTCGCGGGCGAGGATGATACGCTCCACATCGGCAACGCTCTTTTTCCCCTGCCCCACGTCCAGCAACGTGCCCACAATGGCCCGGACCATACCATGCAGAAAGCGGTTAGCCTGAATATGAAACACCAGATCGCCATTTGGTTTTTGCTCCCATACGGCCCGGTCAATGCGACAATTGAAGGTCTTAACATCGGTTTTGACCTTACTAAAACTCTCAAAGTCCGTGTGGTTCAGGAAAATCGCGGCCGCTTGGTTCATAGCTTCTACATCGAGGGGTAACGTAAACACATACGTCATACCCTCCTGAAACGGGTTTTTCCGGCAACTTATATGGTACTGGTAATAGCGGTACGTAGCCGAAAACCGGGCGTGGTCGTCGGGGCGGACGGGAAA
>JBBSTD010000093.1:0-24376 GCA_038236215.1 Cytophagales bacterium
AAGCTTTGCGGCTTTCGACCTCAAAAAATCATTTTGCGTTAAAAACGTTGCTGACGCTAAACGCGACAAAATTGGCTTTGCGGGAGTTAAACAGCTTAAAAAGTCAATCTACTCTATTGGCTAAGGCTGCGTAACATCAGTCAGGATGTTGTTTTCGTAGACCTTCGCAATTTTCACCTGTACTTTAGGGACGTTAACAATGTTCAGCCCCACATTATGCGCCCCTTTTGAGGACAGGTACAACGCCTTTTTATTAGCAAACTGAATGCTGGCGGGCATTTTTCCGAAAAATAGATCACGCGTTACTGGCTCTTCCAGTTTGGTGCCCAATTCCCCCCGAATCTGGTCGGTCAGTGTCAACACGTAGGTGTCGGCCTCGTTGAAATTACCCCGGATAATGAAGCCGTTCTCGATTAGTTCGGCCGTCGTTTCAACGGCGGGCTGGATGGTGTAAAACGCGCTCAACCGACTATCGGCCTGTACTGTTTGCGTCGTAATGACCCGAATAACGCCCTGCGCGTTTTCGTAGCTTGTTTGTACATCGGCAATGTCAATGGTAAAGCGTGAGGGCAGGGTGCTGGTTTCTTCAATTGCTTCTTTACTCACGTAGGTTGTGTTCGGCACTTTCACTCCCTTATCGAGTTTGATGAGTAAAGGCACCCCGTTTTTCTGGGCCGGGGCGTTCGTGAGGGTCAGAGCCACCGCATTGGGCGAATCGCCGGGGGCGGTTTGCAGGGTGAGTGCCTTGTTATCGGCGGCAACACTTACTTTACCCGCAACCTCTGCCGATGAAATAGGGTAGTTGAAGTTCAGGCGGGTTTTGGCCACCGGCTGCCCCGTTTCGCGCGACCGTGACCACCAGTTCTCCACACTGCTCAGTTGCAGGTAAGGCGTGTGAAAAGCAATGTCATCACCTGATACTTTCAGATCTTTTTTGTCGGACCGCTTCAATAAATTATCGGTCAGTTCGGCACGGTAATCGGTTGCCGGGTCAAGTGATTTTGTCGGCGAAAAGACCAGCTCGTTCGGGGCTGTCCACTTGAATTTTCCCTGAATGGCGGGAATGAAGCGCACATACTGCGTAGAATCCCAGTCACCGAATTGATTGGTGGGACCAACGTTTTTATTGAAGGTGAACGTCAGATTCTGGGTCTGCTGAACGATATCCCCAAAGTTACTCCCGACTACCGCTACTTCGTTGAACGGCAGTCGGGAGCACTGAAAAAGCAGTAACGAGAGCAGGCCGGAAAGTAACCCGAAACGAATGTAGTACGGTAGGTGATTTTGCATGATGGTAGGGTAAAGGGTGGTCGAATATAAACGAGAAAACCACTCAGAAACGATGGAGTGGGCTAACTTTCAATGACCAGGTTACTAAGCGGTTATTGTGGTGCGGGCGTAAACTGAACGTTGGTAATTTTCCAGGAATTACGCTGCTTAACACACACAACCGAGCAGGTAACGGTGTTGTCGAAGGGCTGGCCCTGCACGTTACCTTTTGCCTTCCATTTGCCGGTAACTACGGCGGCATCACTGTTGTACTGGCGGGTACGCGCGTCCGAAATAGTAGCCGTTTCAATGACTATAAAACCGCCCCCAATGCCCTGTATCATTAACTCGCCATCAACCAGGCTTCCGTCGAAACTAATTAGACTGAAATCGCTGGATATTGTCTTACTCATCGCGTTGCTATCTTCATCGAGCAAGGCTTTAAAAAACGCGTTGGTTAGTATAAGCGGGTCCTGACTAGGGTCGGTGGCCGACTGAGCGAAGGCCGCTGTCGCACACAGGTACGAGACAATGAGGGCAAAGATTGTTTTCACGAATCGGCTAATGGTTTTAAACCTGTAAATGAACTGATAACAGGGAGAAAAGCAAAATGAACAAATGGTTACTCATTCTTCACCAGCACCCGAATGTCGCTACTCCGGCCTTTGTCGTCGGCGCAAGAAACCTTCAAGGTACCCGGTGTTGGCTTGAAAAAGATGGCTTCGGTTGGTTTCGCCCGTCGATACAGTTTATCGTTCAGGTACCAGAATACCGTTTGTACATCATTGGGTGCCTGACAACTCAATTCCATTTCCGCTGGTTGCTTGGGGTTGATGAAATACTCACTACCATCGTTCAGGCTGATGATATGCGGCCCTGTTTGTCCCTCGTTGCCAAATACCCGTTCGCAGGTCGGATTGTGTGGGGGAACGGCCTCAAATGGAACATGGCGGCTCTGGTAAAAAGCCGTTAGTTCCGGCGATAAATTCGGGTAAGAACGGCGGACGAAACCTGAATCCGGGCTACACTGCACACAGTACGAAACTGTAGCCGCTGGATTGATCAAAACCGCTTTCCGGTGCTGACAGATTCGGTAGCGCGAAACGCCCGTAATGTAATAATCCGTCGTCGGGTTCGAACAAAACTCGCCCGGAATATCGCCCGTTTCGGGGCAGATGACGCGCATCGACAGGTCGCTGGCTTCTTTAGGTGTTTGAAACCAGCCCGTTGGCGAGTTGTAATCGAGGACGTTGAAAAGCTGAAATAGGAGTGGAGTGGCGGTGTTGGCACCGCTCAGTTCGGGAACGCCGATCCCCGAAAAATTGCCCACCCAAACCCCGATGGTATATCGCTGATTATACCCGATGCTCCACGCGTCCCGCCGACCGTATGAGGTGCCGGTTTTCCAGGCGATGCGAGGCAGGTGATAACTGTTGTCGAAATTGTTCGGCAAGTCCGGGCGCGTAATTTGAGTCAGGGTGTGCGTAACCAGGTAAGCCGCTTCGGGCGAGAGTAAGCTGACCCCGTCGGGTTGCTTCGGTACGTTGGTTTGCGGGGCTGACGCACGGGTGAAATTCAACATGGCCCATCTCCCACCGTTGGCCAGTCCGACGTACAAGCGCGTCATTTCTTCCAGCGTAACGCCACAACCTCCCAGAATCATGGAAAGTCCCAGTTCTTTGGCCTGCCGCTTTACGGCCGAAAATCGGGCTTTCTGCAAGGTGGCTACCAGCGTTGAGGTACCCATTTGTTTTAGCAGGGCCACCGCCGGAATATTCAGTGAGTTGGCCAGGGCAAACTCCGCCGTAACCGGACCGTTGAATCGCCGGTCGTAATTGTCCGGTTCGTACCCGCCGAAGTTAGTCGGTACATCGGTGAGTTTTGTTTTGGGTGTAATCAATCCCGCGTCGAAAGCAAGGCCGTACAGGATAGGCTTTAGCGCACTTCCCGGCGACCGTACCGCCCGGATGCCATCTACCTGCCCACCATCGAAAGCGTTAGTGAAATCGGCCGAGCCTACATACGCAACCACTTCCCGCGTCTGGTTATCCACAACTAGTACGGCGGCATTGTGAATGTTGAATGCCCGGATTCGATTGGCATATCGCTCGACTAACTGTTCGGCCGTGGCCTGTAAGGTTGGGTTCAGGGTAGCATGAACAATGGGTGCGTTCGGATTTTCGGCCCGGAGCCGGTATGCCAGATGGGGTGCCCGCTGTGGCGCTTCCCGCCGGTAGGCTTCGAGTGGTTCGTTCCGGGCATCCTGAATCGTTTGCTCATCGAAAAGTCGGGCCTGTTGGAAGCGCACAAGCCAGCGATTTCGCTCCTGTTTCACCAGTTCATTGTGAGCGCCCAGGCGTAGGCTTGACGGACGATTGGGGATAATGGTGAGTGTTGTCAATTCAGCCAGACTGAGTAGCACCGGGAGTTTTCCGAAATAAAGCAGCGAGGCTGATTTCAGCCCCTCTATGTTGCCGCCGTAGGGGAGCAGGTTTAGGTACAGTTGCAGAATCTCGTCTTTCGAATAGTGGACTTCCAGTTGCACCGCCCGGAATAATTCGATGAACTTACTGGCGTAGGTCCGATTCCTAGGTTCCAGTAATCGGACGGTCTGCATGGTAATTGTCGATGCGCCCGACGTGCGCCGACCCGTCAACAGGTTTCTAGTCCCCGCCCGTAGCATGGAGACCGGATTGAAGCCGGGATGGTAGTAAAAGTATTTGTCCTCTTTGAATAGAATGGCATCGCGCAGGGTGGGTGTAAGTTCGTCCAGTTCGGCGTACATCCGCCATTTATCGTCGCGACTCAAAAAGGCGTGGAGAATGGAGCCATCGCGTGCCGTAATCAGCGTTGAATAGGGAATAGCGGTCTTTACGGGGAAGAAAAAATCCAGGCCAAAAAAAATCAATAGAGCCGCCAGTCCCGTTTTGACTACGGGAGCTTTCCAGAAACGCTTCGCGATGATTTTACTTTTTTCAACAAACAGCATGACGAATCCGTGTAACTCTCCGTTTATTTGTGCGGCTCAGTAGTTATAAAAAACGGAGTGCTACACAAATTAACGGATAGATTCACCGAGAACATACCTAAATCATGACCATTCAATTTTTTGGCGCGGCCCGAACCGTAACGGGCAGCAAACATCTGCTCACTACGGCCAATGGCAAGCAAATCCTGCTCGATTGCGGGCTATTTCAGGGCATTAATACCGACGAACTGAATCAGCAGTTTGGCTTCGACCCATCGCTGGTTGATTACATGGTGCTTTCGCATGCCCACATCGACCACACCGGGCTGATTCCCCGGTTGATCAGGCAGGGATTTCGTGGACCCATCTACACCACCGCTGCTACCATCGACCTCTGCGAAGTGATGTTGATGGATAGTGCCCGGATTCAGGAAAGTGACCTCGAACGCGTTAACAAGCGCCGTGCCCGTCGGGGCGACCCGGAACTGGAAGCGTTATACGATGAGACGGATGTAAAACAGGCATTGGACCAGATGCAACCAGTCGATTACCGGACGCCGTTCGTTATCTGCGACGAGGTAACCGGGCTCCTGACTGATGCCGGGCATTTGCTCGGCAGTGCCGCCGTCAGCCTGACGATAAAGGAAAACGGCACCGAAAAGCACCTTTTTTTCAGTGGTGATATTGGCCGCCCCGACGATAAGATTCTTCGCTCGCCCGACCTCTTCCCCCAGGCCGATTACATTATTTGCGAGTCGACCTACGGCGACCGGCTGCACGAAGTCGAACCGGATATGAAAGCGCATCTGCTCCATATCGTGCAGGAAACCTGCGTAGAAGGACGGGGTAAACTTATTATTCCCGCCTTCGCCGTTGACCGGACGCAGGAGTTGATTTACGCACTCGACCAATTATCTAGTGAGGGTCGGCTGCCCCAAAAGTTTCCGGTGTACATTGATAGCCCCATGGCTGTTTTGGCCACGAAAGTGATGAGTGATCACGAGGATGACTTCAATCCCGACATACTGGCGTACATCAAAAAAGACGGTGATGCCTTCGATTTTCCAAATCTGCATTACGTGACGGATGTGAACGAGTCGAAAGCTATCAATGATAGTAACGAACCCTGTATTATTATTTCTGCGTCGGGCATGGCCGAAGCGGGACGCATTAAGCACCATATCAAAAATAACATTACCAAACCGAATACAACTATCCTGTTGGTTGGCTATGCGTCGCCCAGTAGTTTGGGAGGTGCTTTGAAGCGGGGTGATATAGAAGTGACGATTTTTGGGGAACGATACCCGGTTATTGCCCGCGTGGCGGTTATGGATTCGTTTTCAGCCCATGGGGATTACAAAGAGATGCTCCACTTTCTGAGCTGCCAGAATGCCGGTCAGGTAAAAACCGTTTTTCTGGTCCACGGCGAATATGACAAGCAACTCGTTTGGAAAGAACACTTGCAGGAGGCCGGATTTAAAACGGTTGAGATACCGGAGATGGGGCATAAAGTGACGTTGTGAACTAACAAAAACGCCCCCGGCTCATTCGAGCCGGGGGCGTTTTTAGGTTGACCTGAGTTAGTAGTTAGGTAAAACGGACCCGTCCTGCGAAACAGCGGTTCAGCACAACACGATACACTTTACCGAATTGAGCGTAACACCAGCGTTTAAGTTGCTTAACTTCTTTAGGGATGAGTAGCTTGATGGCCTTCGCCAATTCTTTTTGGAATAAAGAGCGGTCAAAACTTACCTTCTGAAGGATAGTTTTGATATATTCGAGCATAGAGAGCATAGGATATTGTTGTTTAGGAAGCTTATGGATGCTGAAGAAGTGTACAAAGTTTCTCCCTGTAGCCGTAACGATTTGTTCAATACTTTGTTGTTCAAAATTACAATGTCAATTGCAATATTCCGCAAAATTTTTGCATTATTTTTCTTAAGTACACTCATTAGTTTTGGGCAAATACCTGATAATACATTATCTATCGAGTTAAGTGTACTTACGTTTCCGCTCGAGCGACCTTTTACTATTTCAGTTGTTATTCCTAACGCAGAAAAACGGGTAACCGTATCCTTCCCTGACATCATTGGGTTCGACAAGAAAGGAATATCGACTAGTGTGGCACCAACTGAAATAGATGGGAAAGCGGTTAACAGCCAGATTGTTACTCAAACGTATCAGGCACAAGCCGCCGGTCGTTTTCGCTTACTGCCATTCACTATAGAGATTGACGGAGAAAGTGTCCATTCAGAAGGGGGAACACTAATTGTGCAGCCCTCAAAATCAACGACTGCTCCTCAAAGTAATACCCTTGCTCTGGCCGAAGCCGCTTCTGGCAATGCCGCTTTTCTATCACTTCGGGCTTCGCAATCGACTATTTACGCGGGCGAAGGAGTTGCGCTCACGCTGTCCTTTTTCGTAGCCGACAATTACCCGTACGAACTAAGCTTTACCGCACTCGACCGCCAACTGCAGGCCATTACAAAAAAAATTCGTCCGGCTAATTCATGGGAGGAGAATATGGCCATAACGGAGCTAAAGCCGGTTCCGGTCCTCATCAAAGGAAAGAAGTTTCGGGAGTACCGTATTTTTCAATCCGTATTCTTTCCGCTATCAAATCAAAACCTGAAGCTACCAGCGGTAGCCCTTCAATTAGCGCGGCCAAAGCCTGTTATTGGGCCACCGACATCGCAGCCGGAAACGGTCGTATTTACCAGCAGGCCAATGTTAATAGTGGTGAAGCCCTTACCACCACACCCCTTGCGTGGACGGGTGCCGGTGGGATCGTTTCAGTTGGAGGAGGGACTGGAACGGCAGGGAGTGAATGCTGGACAAAGTGTTCGCTATACATTCACGATAACGGGAGAGGGCAATATCGCGACCTTACCATCCCCCACTCTCATAAACCAGGTGCCTGCTTTTGATGTTTTTCCCCCCGAAGAACGGCATACCGTTGTCCAGAATGGTAACCAGATTACAGGCCATAAAACGTTCACCTATTTTATCGTGCCTCACCAAAATGGACTTATTTCGTTGGTGAATTACTTCCAATGGATTTACTTCGACCCGCGAACTGCCCGGTACGATACCATTCAGCCGCATATTAACTTACTGGTCGGCGGTAAAAAAAAGACAGCCCGGGCACAGGCATTAGTACCAAGTAACCAGGCGGGAACAGATGGAACCCCGGCTGCTAACTCGTTGTATACAGGCATTGAGGCTATGGACAGTACCGAACAGCCAATTAGTACTTCGACCTTGGTTCGCTCCATTGCCAATGTGCTGATTGTGATTATGCTGCTGGGGATGCTGGTGGTGTTTTTTAAAAAATAAGCTACCGAACGATGTACTGTCGAAACCGGTTCTTTCATCCAATATTTATTAGTTAAATACGCATGAGTAGTACGTACGGTAAATTATTTAAAATTTCTACCTTCGGCGAGTCCCACGGGCCGGGTATCGGCGTTGTCATTGATGGGTGCCCCGCCGGATTACCGGTCAATACCGAATTCATCCAACACGAACTGGACCGGCGCAAACCCGGCCAGTCGCGTATTACGACGCAACGGCGGGAAGCGGACGAATTTGAGGTATTGTCTGGTCTGTTTGACGGCCAAACGCAGGGAACGCCCATCGCACTGCTCATCCGCAACACCGACCAGCGTAGTAAAGACTACGGCCATATTGCCGAACAGTTCCGTCCTTCGCACGCTGACTATACCTATCAAACAAAATACGGCTCACGCGATTACCGGGGAGGGGGGCGCTCATCAGCCCGCGAAACGGCCGCTCGTGTTGCCGCCGGAGCCATTGCCAAGTTGTTGCTTCAGCAACAGGATGTCCAGATAAATGCCTACGTATCGCAGGTGGGCAAACTCAAACTGGAAAAGCCATATGCCGAGTTGAACCTGGCCCTCGCTGAAGAAAACGCCGTTCGTTGCCCCGATCCAGATATGGCTGAACAAATGTTTCAGTACATCGATGAAATCCGTAAGCGGGGAGACTCGGTTGGTGGTGTAGTTGATTGCGTTGTAACGGGTGTACCAACGGGCTGGGGCGAACCCGTTTTTGACAAACTCCACGCCGAACTAGGCAAAGCTATGCTAAGTATCAATGCCGTAAAAGGCTTTGAATACGGTAGCGGATTTGCGGGAGCAGAGTTATTCGGCTCTGAGCACAACGACGAGTTTTATACCGATGCGCATGGTCGGATACGGACGAAAACCAACCACTCGGGGGGAGTTCAGGGGGGCATTAGTAATGGGGAGACCATTTACTTTCGAACGGCCTTCAAACCCGTAGCGACTATCATGCAGGACCAGGATAGCGTTGATGTAAACGGGCAACCGGTAACCGTTTCGGGCAAGGGACGGCATGATCCCTGTGTGGTGCCTCGTGCGGTACCCATCGTGGAAGCAATGGCCGCCCTGGTACTGGCTGACATGTACTTACGCAATAAGGTAGCACGGGTGTAAATACGGACTACTTTTTCTTTGAGAAAGCGGCCTGCATGATCACATAACCCAGAAAACCGAAGCCTGCGGCCTGCGCCAGAATACCGGTCGTAAACAGCGTTGGTGTTACGTCCCATCCTGCACTGCGTCCGTAAGCGCCCAGTACAATCAGTATAACACCCAGCAGCCAGAATACGGCGGCCAGTACCACGAATTTGTTACGGATAGTAACCATATGTAGTGAGATTTAATTGTTCAATTCTTATAAATCAAACACGTTCTGACGGGATTTTTGTTCACCAGATTGGCCATTGTGTTCATACTGTGGCCTGTTGGCCTTGTATTCGCCCAATCGGAAGCGGTACAGCGTTTCACGTTTCGACGCGGGTTGATGGGAACGCAGTTTAACGTCATTTTTTACGCGCCCGACAGTCTGATTGCTCAAAAGGCCTACGCTGCCGTTTCGGACCGGATGGATTCGCTGAACTACGTTATGAGCGATTATCTGGATGATTCTGAGATAAATCGACTGTCGGCAACGGCAGGAAGCGGACGGTATGTACCGGTTTCCCGCGATTTATTCCATGTGCTGCAGAAAGCCCAAATGATTGCCCAAAAGTCCAATGGTCTTTACGACCCGACCATTGGGCCGTTATCGCAACTGTGGCGCAGAGCCGTTCGGCGGCAGATTTTCCCGTCAGTAAGACAGCGTTGTCGGGCGAGACAGGCCGTTGGGTATCGGTTGATGGACCTGGATAGTTCAACCCGTTCCGTGAAGCTAAAGCGGACTGGAATGCGGCTGGACCTGGGTGGTATTGGACAGGGCTTTGCCATCGACGAGGGTATGGCTGTTTTGCATCGGTTCGGGATTGAAGCGGCATTGATTGATATTGGTGGAGATATTCTGGCTGATGAGGCCCCGCCGGGTACTATGGGATGGCGCGTTGGGATTGGGTCGGGAAAGGCCGCCGGTAGCGATACGACTGCTATATTGCTTGCCAAAGCCGCCATTACTACATCCGGCGACGCCTATCGTTTTCTGGAACACAAGGGTCATCGGTACTCACACATTATGAACCCGCGTTCGGGATTGGGCCTCAGGCATTTTGTTCGGGTGACGGTCCTTGCCCCGGATGGCTATCGGGCCGATGCACTAACAAAAGTATTCAGTGTGGCTGGTTGGCGTAAAAGCCGCCAGTTGGTAAAGCGGTTTCCGGGCGTAACCGTGTCGATAGTAGAAAATAAAAAGGGTCTAATACGACAGTGGCAATCAGCACCATTTTGATCCACTCATTGCTTTTCGTCCGCTTGTCATTAACTTGTTGCCCCATGCAGCTTTCCGATTTCAAAACCGTAGCAACCAATTATAAAGTACTCTTTTTCGATGCTTTCGGGGTTCTCAAAAACTCAGAAGGAATACTTCCGGGGCTTGGGTCAACCTTCGACTGGTTAGAGGAAACAGGTAAGGAGTTCTACATTCTGACGAATGATGCCTCCCGGGGACCAAAAGAATTGGCGGCATCGTACAATAGTCAGGGGTTGTCAGCCATTACAGCCAATCGAATTATATCGTCGGGTATGCTGGCGCGGGAGTACCTGGACCTGAAGGTTCATAACGGAACAGTGGCCTACTTAGGCACCAAAAATTCCGCTCATTACCTCGAAACGACTGGCGTGAAAACCTTGCCGATCAGCCAGGTTGATTTGAAAGATGTGTCGGATATCAATGCGCTAGTTTTACTGGATGACGAAGGCTTCGACTGGAATACGGACCTGACAAAAACCGTTAACTTGCTCAGAAAGAGAAATATACCCGTCATCGTTGCCAATACAGATGCCACCTATCCGTTATCGAAAACCCGCGTTTCCATTGCCATTGGTGCCGTGGCCAAAATGATTGAGACAATTGTTGGGAAGACATTTATCCGGTTTGGAAAGCCGGATGCCCAGCTTTTTATGTTTGCTTACGAACGACTGGAAAATGCAACGCATATTAGTAAACGGGATATTCTGATGGTTGGCGATACATTGCAAACCGATATTTTGGGGGGTAATAAATTCGGTTTGGATACTGCTCTCGTCCTGACCGGTAATACGCAGGCACAAGATGCTGAAGTCCTAATTCGAAGCACAGGAATCATTCCTACCTATGTTTGTAAATCAGTTTTGATACGTTGATACAGTCGCTATTTAGCAGGCAATAGATTGAAATTCAGTCGACTATGTGCAATTTTTGGGTATTATCAAACGATTTTACGTTTAAAAAATTGTTTGATAATACAAACGTAAATACGTTTCTTTGCGCAGTTTTTTAACTACAACGGACTACCAAAATGTCGGACATTGCACAAAAAGTTAAGAATATCATTGTTGAGAAATTGGGTGTCGAAGAATCAGAAGTGACCCCAGAGGCAAGTTTCACGAATGACTTGGGTGCCGATTCGCTCGACACGGTCGAGTTGATTATGGAATTTGAAAAAGAATTCAATTTACCTATCCCTGATGACGAGGCTGAGAAAATCTCAACGGTTGGTTTGGCTATCGAATACCTGGAAAAACACATTGGTAAATAAATGGTAGTAGTACCTCTGAACGATTGTTTCGCTGGTAAGCCAGTCTGAAAACGCAACAATCGTTCAGAGGAAATTAGTAAAGGGCTGAAAAACAGCGTCAATTGGTATAATTAGACGCTGAATTTTCGTTAATCATGACGCAGTAAAGCTGTATGGCGTTCAAAAGAGTAGTAGTGACCGGCCTTGGTGCATTGACACCCATTGGCAATGATGTACCCACTTATTGGAGCAACTTAGCCGCTGGTGTGAGCGGTGCCGGTCTCATTACAAAATTCGATGCCAGCAAATTTCGTACGCATTTTGCCTGCGAATTGAAAGGGGTAGATGTCATACAGTATATTCCCCGGCAAGAGGCTCGCAAAATGGATGCTTTTACCCATTATGCCCTAATTGCTACGGAAGAGGCTGTAAAGGATTCCGGCCTGAATCTTGATACTATCAACAAAAATAAGGTTGGTGTTATCTGGGGATCGGGCATCGGCGGGCTCAAGTCATTTGAAGATGAAATGATTGATTACGCCAAAGGTGATGGTACGCCCCGCATCAATCCTTTTTTTATTGTCCGAATGATTGCCGATAGTGCTTCGGGTCAAATTTCGATGCGCTACGGATTTCGGGGAACAAACTACGTTACTGTTTCGGCCTGTGCCTCCACAAATAATGCGATTATTGATGCCTTTAACTACATTCGTTTAGGGCGCCTGAACATGTGTGTGGTAGGTGGCTCTGAAGCAGCCGTTACGAAGGCAGGCATCGGTGGTTTTAATGCCAACCGGGCTTTGTCGGAGCGCAATGACTCCCCGGAAACCGCTTCCCGACCTTATGATAAAGACCGCGATGGGTTTGTGATGGGCGAAGGGGCAGGGGCACTTATTCTGGAAGAATACGAACACGCTCAATCCCGTGGAGCTAAAATTTATGCGGAGCTAATTGGGGGTGGGATGTCGTCGGATGCTTACCACATTACCGCACCGCACCCTGATGGACTGGGCGCCTTTCTGGGCATGCAGGATGCACTCAATGATGCGGGTATTGCTCCCGAAGAAATTGACTACATCAACACGCACGGTACGTCTACACCGATAGGTGATCCGCAGGAACTCAAGGCTATTTATCAGTTGTTTGGTGAGCATTCATTTAAGATGAATATTAGTTCAACCAAGTCAATGACCGGGCATTTGCTCGGAGCCGCTGGCGCTGTCGAAGCAATAGCCTGTATTAAAGCGATGGAACATCAACTGGTACCACCAACCATAAATCATTTCACCGACGACGATGAAATCGATTCGCGCTTTAACTTAACATTTAATACCGCTCAGGAACGCTCAATAACGACCGTTATGAGTAATGCCTTCGGATTTGGGGGGCATAACGCCATTGTTATCTTCCGTAAACCCAGCTGAGCCGTGCAAATCGCTCTGCCTCGAAATTTATTTAATCCGTTAGACTGGTTTCGGCGATCCGGCGACCCCCGCAAAAATCTGCGTCGTTCCATAGCGAACATAATTGGGTCCCGACCATCTAATCTGGGCCTGTATAATCTTGCCTTGCGCCACACATCCGCATCGAAGGCAACGGCGATTGAAGGTTTTCGGGAGTCGAACGAACGGCTGGAGTACCTGGGGGATGCCGTTCTGGGAATGGTTATCGCAGAATATCTTTTTAAAAAATATCCCTATAAAGACGAAGGATTTCTTACGGAAATCCGCTCCCGGATCGTAAACAGGGAGACCTTAAACGGCATAGCCCGAAAAATAGGTCTTGACCAGCTTATTGAATACGATGGGAGCCGAACACGCAGCATGCCCGCACGTACATCTATGTACGGCGACGCGCTCGAAGCCCTGGTAGGTGCTGTTTACCTGGACAAGGGCTTCCGATTCTCACGCCGGTTTATTTTGAAAGACTTGCTTGCCCACTACGATATTGATTCTGTAGTGCAAAATAACGGTAATTATAAAAGTCGTTTGATTGAGTGGGCGCAGCGAGCCGGAAAAGAGATACGATTCGAGATCGTATCTGAAAAGGGAAATAGTCACTTCCGGGAATTTATCTCTCAAGTTCTGGTCGACGATGAACCGTTTGCCACAGGCAGCGGCTACAGCAAGAAAAAAGCCGAACAGGCTGCTGCCGAAAAAGCATTCGAGATGCTGGCTATCCAGTAGACTATCCTCTCCTGTGTTTCTCTACGCCCGCCCGCATGCACAACGGCCTTCTTTCTGCTCTGAATGCTTCTTCTCAGACAACATGTTCTTGCACCATAGGTCAAAATGACCTGAATTAGTGGGGAATCCAATGATGAAAGTGTCAAAATGACTGGCGAAGAACGTACTTGCCTGATTGGCACAAGGTTTGACAAATAATGAGTATACGGTATCATAAATTCATTTTTCAACGTGAAGCCAGCCAATAGTACTAAAGCCACCAATACACACTAGCAACAATTGACCATCGTTGACTGAGAACTTTTTCGGTTAATTTGCTAAACACTGAAGTTCCCAAGCGGAAGGAAACTAAGGTGAAGCCCCTCGCTAAATTGACATTGATAATTAGACGGACAACGACCTGGTACTATCAATATGGTGTCAACGAGAGATTTTTCCGCGAGCTTTTTGTTCGTACTTTTTGGGTCCAACAAAGCCTTGTTAAATTTTGTTAAGGATATACATCCGCCGAATTTTTAGGAACCCACTTTCCGTTATAAGTATAAATACACAAAAAGCAACTTAGATTTTCCCATTTAATCATGAAAAGCAATTGGAAACTATTAGCGATGATGGCTCTCCTTTCGAGTGTAATCACGCTGGCCGCTTACAACTTCCTGGGCTTCAATAACCGGGACGTAATTTTCAACGAATCGTCATCAACTCCGACGATCCTGGGCCGACTGGCATCTATGCCGAATGGTCCTACTGCTACACCAGGCGATTTCTCTACCGCAGCCGAAGCAGTAACACCCATGGTTGTTCACATTCGTACAACGATGACCCGTACCGTTCGTCAACAACAAGTGCCTGATATTTTTCGGGAGTTCTTCGGCGATGAGTTGAGTGGGCAGCGGCAACAGCCACGTCGCCAACAGGGGCAGGCATCAGGGTCTGGTGTAATTATCAGCAAAGATGGCTATATCGTTACCAATAACCACGTTGTGCAGGATGCAGATGAGGTTGAGGTTATTATGACCGACAAACGGAGTTTCAAAGCCAAAGTAATTGGTACGGACCCCTTAACAGATCTGGCTGTTATTAAAGTAGATGCCACCGACTTGCCGGCTATTACCCTGGGCGATTCGGATGGCCTGAAGCTAGGTGAGTGGGTACTGGCAGTTGGTTACCCACTCGATTTGGAATCGACCGTTACGGCTGGTATTGTGAGTGCGAAAGGTCGTAAAATTGGTATCCTCGATCAGAACATCAGCAAAACTGATCCAAAACCCGATTCGCCGGTTGAAGCGTTTATCCAGACGGATGCCGCCATAAATCCGGGTAACTCAGGTGGTGCGCTGGTGAATTTGCGTGGCGAACTAATCGGTATTAACTCGGCCATTGCCTCGGCAACGGGTTACTACAGTGGTTATGGTTTTGCCGTACCGGTATCGCTCGTTAAGAAAGTATCGGCTGATCTGCTCAAGTATGGTAATGTACAGCGTGGCTATATCGGTATTCTCCCCATTGAGCTAAACAGCACAGTGGCGAAAGAGAAAAACGTTAAAGTAGGTCGTGGAATTTACGTTCAGGAAGCTGTTGAGAAAGGTGCCGCAGAAGCCGCTGGCCTGAAAAAGGGCGACGTTATTGTAAAAATGGAAGGACAGATGCTTGATTCAGACGCTCAGATGCGTGAAATTATCGGTCGTCGTCGTCCAGGTGACATCGTAACCGTAACGGTCAACCGGGATGGTAGCGAACGTGACTTTAAAGTAGAATTGCGCAACCGGAACGGTGGTCGTGATGTAATCAAAAAGTCAGATGTGACGGCTGCTGCTACCAGCTCATTGAGTTCGCTGGGTGCCCAGTTTGAAGAGCTATCTGCTCAGGATGCCAAACAAATCGGAATTGTCGGTGGTGTTCGGGTGAAGAAAATTACAGGCGGTAAACTGGCCGAAACGGATGTAGAAGAAGGGTTTATTATTGTGAAAGCAAATGGTAAAAGCGTTAAAACGACGAAAGAACTTCAGGCTATTATGTCGTCCGTGAAGGAAGGCGAAGGACTGATGTTGATTGGTATGTATCCCAATAGTTCGCGGATGTATTACTACGCAGTACCTGTATAATGGATTAAATAACTTTTGAATTGTCTAAGCAAAAAGCCTGTCAGTGTACACTGACAGGCTTTTTGCTTAGTAGAAAGTTGACTCTGATTACCTGGGTAATCGGATAAGTCTATTCGTAGTAGTTCAGTATTTGATGACCGCTCTTGGAGAGAAGCTGATCGCGCTGGAACAGCGCAATGTCGGCAGCCATCATATCTTTAACCAGAGCAGCCAAATCATACTTTGGCTTCCAGTTTAGTTGGGTCATTGCTTTGGTTGGATCACCAAGTAACAAGTCTACTTCTGTTGGGCGGAAATAACGCGGGTCAATGCAAACGACTGCTTTTCCTACTTCTACCGGGAACTCAGGATTGGTTGAACTCACGACGGTCCCAACCTCAGAAACGCCCTCGCCACTAAAGCTGAGTTCAACGCCAATTTCAGTAAACGACATCCGAACAAAATCGCGTACACTGGTTGTAACACCAGTAGCAATTACGTAATCTTCGGGCTTATCCTGCTGCAGAATCAAATACATTGCCTCTACATAATCTTTCGCATGACCCCAGTCGCGCAGGGAATCAAGATTGCCCAGATATACCTTGTCCTGTAGCCCCAGAGCAATACGGGATACCGCCCGGGTAATTTTTCTGGTTACAAATGTTTCTCCCCGTAGTGGCGATTCGTGGTTGAATAGAATCCCATTACAGGCGTACATGTTGTACGCTTCCCGGTAGTTGACAGTAATCCAGTAGCCATATAACTTGGCTACAGCATACGGTGAGCGGGGATAAAATGGCGTCGTTTCCGACTGAGCGTGGCCCTGCACACCGCCATATAGTTCAGATGTCGACGCCTGATAAATGCGGGTTTTCTCCGTAAGCCCCAGCAGACGGACTGCCTCCAGAATGCGCAACGTGCCGATACCATCCACCTGAGCCGTATATTCTGGTTCGTCAAAACTTACCCGCACGTGCGACATAGCACCGAGGTTATAAATTTCGTCGGGTTGAACTTCCTGGATGATACGAATAATATTGGTCGAGTCCGATAAGTCGCCGTAGTGAAGAATGAAATGTACGTTTTTTTCGTGCTGATCTTCGTACATGTGGTCAATACGCTGCGTATTGAAGAGCGAGCTCCGACGTTTAATTCCGTGAACTTCGTAGCCTTTTGCCAACAGTAATTCGGCCAGATAAGCGCCATCCTGTCCGGTGATTCCGGTAATTAATGCTTTTTTCATTTATTTAAAGAGGTCAATATCAATGCTTAAAGTTACTTTGACCAGACAAAGTTAGTGTATACCAGTGAAATTCATAAACTACTTTATCAACAAACTGCGCCGTATATCCACCTTGTCGGGCTGTAATTGCGCCGATGTGATTAACCGGCGAATGGCCGAGTAGTAGCGTTCTGCATCTAAACGGCGCATGAAGTCGCCTACTTTTAGTTTATAGGTTGGTTGATTATAACTCAGGTAAGGGTTCAATTCGGGGAAGTTTTGCGTAATTAGTAACTTGGCATCTTCCACCTGCTGACGTTGCGTTCCTACATAAACTTGAATTCGGTAACCCGGAGCATAACGAATAGAGCGGTTTTCAGTGGCCAGCGTATCAAGCGCCATGTCGAGTTTGCGGTTAATGTGCAGTGCTTCAACGGGAGCCGCTACTTTACGGATATCCGGTTTGCGGGGTATCGTTGCTGGGGCTGCAACGGGTACCGTTGGGCGATTGCCTGCGGACGGGATAGGGGACGTGGAGTTATAAACCGGCCGCACCGAAGAAAGGTCCTCATTATAACTATTATAATCGACAGTAGCTGAACCCCGGCCTGAGGATACAGAACGACTGCTCGCACAGCCACCGATAAGTAATACCGTGAGTAGTAAAAAACCGTACAATCTGCCAGACATAAACATCATTCGATAGCGTACAAAAATAGTTGTTTTGACATTATAATACGTTAATCTACTAATTCAACCTGCCAGGCCGTTCCATATTTTGGTTAATTTTGGCTTTCATCGTCCATAAGACATGTTGACTATAGAAAGTCATGTATCACTCAAGCCCTACAATACGTTTCACATCGATGCCAAGGCACGGTATTGGGTTGAGATTACGTGCGAAGAAGATATCCATACGTTACTCCAGTTAACCGAGTTTGTAGATACGCCCAAACTGATTTTGGGCGGGGGGAGTAATGTGCTGCTGTGCCAGGATTTTGACGGTTTGGTCATCAATATTAATATCCAGGGAATCGAGGTAACCCGTCAGGATGATGATCATACCTATATAACGGCCGGAGCGGGTGTGAACTGGCATAAACTGGTCCTGTTTTGCGTTGAACACGGCCATGCTGGTATGGAGAATCTATCCCTGATTCCAGGAACGGTGGGTGCCGCACCCATGCAGAATATTGGCGCCTACGGTGTCGAATTAGAACAGGTGTTTGAGTCACTAACGGCGGTGCATATACAAACGGGCGAGAAACGGACTTTCTCCCATGCCGACTGTGCATTTGGCTACCGGGAAAGCGTCTTCAAGCGTGAGTTAAAAAGCCAGTACATCATTACCACGGTAACATTTCAACTCGATAAGTATCCCATTTTTCATACCCGCTACGGAGCTATTCAGGAAACGCTGACCGAAATGGGCATATCGGACGATAATCTCTCAATCAAGGCAATCAGCGAAGCCGTTATCAGCATCCGGCGCAGCAAACTGCCCGACCCTGCCGAAATTGGTAATGCAGGAAGTTTTTTCAAAAATCCTGAGGTTCCGAAACTACAGTTTGACCACTTAAAAACTCAATATCCAGTATTGCCAGGCTATCCTATTGGGGATGATTTCGTAAAAATACCAGCGGGATGGCTCATTGAACAGGCAGGCTGGAAAGGGTACCGAGCGGGCGATACAGGTGTTCATGCGAAACAGGCGTTGGTATTGGTCAACTATGATAAGGCTACCGGAAACGAGATTATGACACTAGCCCGGCAAATACAGCAATCCGTACAGGAAACGTTCGGCGTCCTGATTTCTCCAGAAGTAAATATTGTTTGAAAGAAGGTAGTAAGTTGATAAATCGTATGGAGCTGACGCTATTGTGTTCATTACACGCGGCAGCCCCATACGATTTCAACCTTTGTTTATTCAAAACAGAGCGAAGCTGCGCCAAGTAAACCGGCGTCATTCCCGAGGGTAGCCCGTTTGATACTCAGGCCATTTTTGTAATAGTCATTGAGCCAGTAATCCAGAGTTTTGTGAACGGAAGGCATAATATAGTCGAAGGAAGCCGACAAACCACCACCAATCAATACCTGCTTTATATCCAGTATTTTAATCAGGGCGGCTAATCCCTCGCCGAGCATTTCGCCTACTTCGCCCCATACTTGCAAGGCTAATTCATCCCCCTCAGCGGCAGCCGCTACCAGACCCGTTGTGGATATATTCCCGTCATCAGGCAGCATTGTTTCATCCTTAAACGCTGTCCGGCGTTCGTTGGCCAGTTGAAGCAGTTCGACCTTGCCGATATTACGCTCCAGCACCCGACTATTACGTGACGGGATATGACCGGGTTCCATGGCGTTGCCATCCCCCCCCGTAAAAATCTTTTTATTGATAATGGCAGCCCCACCTATCCCCGTTCCGAGGGTAATGAAGATGTAGTTTTCCGTAATTTTTTCTTCGGCAAAGTAATACTCACCTAAAGCGGCCGCATTCGCGTCGTTAGCCAGAAAAAACTGAATACCTGGAAAACGTTTACTCAGCAAATCGACCATGGGAATATCATTGATTTCCGGAATAGCCGTAATTTCAAGCGGAATCGTCCGTTCGCGATTGAGCATACCCGGTAAGCCAATGCCTACCTGTTTTATATCCTTATGACTTAATAGTTGCAGGGAAACCGCATCGCCAAAACGATCAATAAAGTGGCCCGACTCACGCCAACTAATCGTGTCATGACTGTAAAAGTTAGATATTTTGCCAGTATTGGCATCGACAATACCCATTTTGACGTTCGTGCCTCCAACGTCAATACCCAGATACTCAACGGAAGCCATTCGTAGTTATAGTCAGTTTAATAATGAAATCGTACCAGCGCTTAGGAATAATAAAGCTGGGCGCAAGATACAAAAGAGTCAGTAGTGAATTGTTATCAGTCGCCAACTGTGTGGTAAATACCCTTAAATGTCGCCTAGTTGGGGGCGAATGAGGATTTCTTCCACTACGGCACTGTGGGAAAGCGAATAAGCTCCCCACACACTATCGGCTACATCGGTAGGCTTCAGAAACCGTTCTTCCGGCAAGTCGGTCCCCTCCCAACTGGCAGTGAGCGTGGCACCCGGCAAAACGGCCGTCACTTTCACGTCGTGGGGTTTTAGCTCCTCGCGCAGCACACGACTCATGCCCAACAGGGCAAATTTGGAAATACAATAAGAGCCGCCATTGGTGTACGGTGTGATACTGGCCGTTGAACACATCATAAATATATGGCCCTGCCGACGGGTAATCATGCCGCTGAGTAAGCCGCGCGTCAGATGGTAGGCACTACCCAAATTGGTATTCATTGTCAGGTCGAACGTTCCCTCTGCTTCATTTTGAATCTGGCCGGGCAAAAAAACACCCGTATTATTGACGAGTACATCGACTGGTCGTTTCAATGAATGAATATAGTCGAGCAACACCTTGACTCCCGCACGGGTAGAGAGATCGGCTGCTACGGGGAATAGTGTATCCTGTGCGGGTACATCCTCAACGGAACGGGCGCAGACAACAGCGTCAAATCCTTCGGCAATGAACCGATCTACTATGGCGCGCCCAATACCTTTGGTGCCGCCCGTTACAATAATTAGTGGATTCATTAAATTGATAGTCTGTAATTGTACTACTCTAAACCAATGGCCTTCTGTCTACTGTGCAAGTTACATCAGAAACCATTCTATCTTTCCGGGGGTTCTTCCGAAGGACTATCATGCGCTGTCCGTCGGCGGGGTAGCCTGTCCGTTTCGCTACTCAGTTTATGTCAAGATTAGGTAATTACTTCATTTTTTTGGGTACACTCTTCCGTAATCGGGAGAAACTCCGAGTTTATTCGAAACTCATTCTAGACGAATGTACCTCTATCGGTGTAGGTTCTATTTTTATAGTCGCCCTGGTCAATACATTTATCGGGGCCGTTACCTGCGTACAGACGGCGTATAATTTGACGAATCCCTTCGTGCCCAAAAACATCATTGCGCTCATTGTACGGGATAGCTCTATTCTGGAGTTGGCACCGACGTTGTCGTGCATCGTTCTGGCGGGGAAAGTAGGCTCCAACATTGCCAGTGAATTAGGCACCATGCGCATCACCGAGCAGGTTGATGCGCTGGAAGTGATGGGAATTAATTCCAGTTCCTATCTTATTTTGCCTAAGGTGATAGCCTCTGTTCTTATGTTTCCGTTACTGGTAATTATGGCTGGTTTTCTGGCCATTCTGGGCGGGTACATTGCGGGTACGCTGGCGGGCGTGATTACACCCGACGAATACGTATCGGGTTTACGGTTCGAGTATAAGCCGTTTGGCGTTGTATTTGCGCTGATTAAAACGGTCGTGTTTGCCTTCTTGGTCTCAACGATTTCTGCTTATCAGGGATACCGGGTTAGTGGTGGAGCACTGGAAGTTGGTGCTGCTTCAACAGCGGCTGTAACTAACAGCTGCATTGCTATTGTAGCCGCCGATTTCGTTCTGACGCAGATGCTGCTGACTTAATTTTAAATCGGTACGCCGAAGCGGAGTGGATGATAGAATGAGTGAATAATGCATAAGTCGGTTATTACGCTACTCTATCAGTCGCTCATTCTATCATTCACTCATTGAGTATGATTACGATTAAAAACATATCAAAAGCTTTTGATGACCGTCAAATTCTGGTGGGTATCGAAGGCAAATTTCAACCTGGCGAAACGAGCCTGATTATTGGTGGTAGCGGTACGGGGAAAAGTGTTTTACTGAAGTGTATGATAGGCCTGGTCAAACCGGACTCGGGTGAGGTAATGTACGACGGTCGAAACTTCCTGACCAGTTCTCTGAATGACCAGAAGGCCATCCGGCGGGAAATGGGCGTACTATTTCAGGGGTCGGCTCTGTTCGACTCAAAGTCGGTACTGGATAATGTTCGGTTTCCGCTCGATATGCTCACCGACCAGCCGGAGAATGAAAAACTAGACCGGGCAATGGAATGTCTGAAGCGCG
This sequence comes from Cytophagales bacterium, assembly GCA_038236215.1. Classification (GTDB taxonomy): domain Bacteria; phylum Bacteroidota; class Bacteroidia; order Cytophagales; family Spirosomataceae; genus Spirosoma. The sequence continues at coordinate 21,751 of JBBSTD010000093.1, forward strand.
TCGGGTTGGAAAAGGCTAAAGATTCAATGCCATCCGAAATTAGTGGTGGAATGAAAAAGCGCGTCGGTATAGCCCGGGCTATTGTGCTGAACCCCAAATACTTATTCTGCGACGAGCCCAACTCCGGACTTGACCCGTTGACGTCAGCCAAAATTGATGAGCTAATCGGTGAAATTACCAACGAGTATCAGATTACTACCGTTGTAATCACGCACGATATGAACTCGATGATGGAAATTGGCGAGAAAATCATGTTTCTCTATAAGGGCAAAAAACTCTGGGAGGGTAACAGCGATACACTGACTCATTCCAGCGTAGACGAACTGAATGAGTTTATCAATGCCAATAAGCTAATTCGGGAAATGGAAAAGTGACTGGTTAAAAACGCCAGCGTGCCTGAACCTTTACTTCCGTTTTGTGCGGAGCATTAATCTGGTCAAGGTCGGAACCAACAGTGGTTTGATTGGTCAGGTCAGTTCTGGCCCAGCGTACCCAAACGTCCAACTGCTGGCTCAGTCTATATTGCGCCAGTAAATAATGGCGAACGCCGTGATTGAAGTACGCTGGAAACGAGAACGCGTATAGTACATCCCGCTCGTATACGTACTGCCTGCTATCATAGTCATCCGTGCCAAACAACGCAATCCGTCCGCTCAAACTGAGTCGTCGATAATCGAAGGTCGCATCCTGTACCAGTGCAAATCCCTGAGAAGCTGATTGTCCGGAATAGGTAAAACTGCCCCACTGCACCCGCGAACGCAGCGATAAACCCGGTACAAGTTTATACTCTGCATTGAGTGCGTAACTCCGACGCGTGGTGCCAACAACGTCTTTAACCTTACCGATGGTCAGATTTTTCTCCTTGTGTTCTTCATGGTAAACTGCGTAAAAAGCCGTTTGCCGGTTGGGTGTATAACGGCCCTGCAACAAATAATCGAACCCGCCGGATGGTTTGTCAACCAGATACTTTAACCACGGAAACTGGTAGAAGTCAATGAAGCCGCCCACCGTCACTTTTCGGTAAACGGTGTATTTCAGGCCCAGATAAGCTCCCGACTCATTGTTGCTTCGGGTTCCTTCGCTAAATGCATTCCCATAAAAACTATGGAAGTTCCGGTCATAATGGCGAAGGAGGAGTGCTATATCTACTTTTTTGGTCAAACTGGCTAAAGCACCCACTACCGCACCAATACCTCCCGAATTTTTGGCCGAGCCACTGCTGTGGGCCACCTCGCCAAATAGATTCCAGTTGTGCCAGATGTAGCTGCCATGCAGGCCAGCAACAAGGTTTTGCTTTCCGGTAAAATCGTATTGATTGTAGGCCAAATTCCGCTTCTGAAAGTAATTGTTGAAGGTTGTTTGTAGTACTGTAAAGCCAAGTTGAAACTGGTTCTGGTTGTGATAGAGTACGTGAGCACCTAAGTTGGTTTCAAGCAAACTGCCCTGATCTTCAATTTCTGATTTCGTTCGATGAAAACCAGAGGTTTGTAGTGAACTGAAAATAGTCCCATTACCCAAACTATCCGGTACAATGTTGGCATCGCGACGATTGCGGGATGCCATGAGCGTAATGTCCAGCGTTTTATGAAAGGCATACGTTGCCGTAGCACCCCGAAAATAACCGTATTCGGTCAGGGATGTATAAGGTCGGGCACCCAGAGTAGGGCGACGAACGGTCTGCACCGTTTCGGCACTTTTCCCCAGTACGAACCCCGCCGATAGCACTAACCCCTGCCCGATTTGTAATTGATAGTCGCCCAGCAGGATGTTCCGCCAGCGCCCCCGATTCTGAACCTGAGCATGAAAGGAAATATAATCTGCTCCGTAGCGATTGGTCCAGGGATTCCAGGTTAGCTGTTCGCCAGGATCTTTTTCCAGCGTCAGCCCGATGCTGAAAGCGCGTGGCCGACTGTAGCGGTAGCGGGCGTACCATTGCCCGGCGTTGCCGAGGTAGCGCGTTGGCAGGGTCCCTTTTTTGTCGGGCGTAGCTTCCGTAAATCCCTTCTGCACCTCCGCTACCCGCTCGTAGCGCACAATCAGATAGTTGTCCGTTGGGGTTGGTAAAGCACCAAACAAACCCGGCGTTCCGGTAACTGTCACAAAAGGGAGTAGTCGTCGGATGGTCGGTAAGTCAAAACCGGGTACTGCCTGTAGTTCGTAGATAGACAACAAATTACCCAATTCGGTACGGTAACTCGCTAAATTGTTCAGCTGGCGTTCGGTGAGAAGGTAGGTAGCTTCCAGTTCTTCCCGACTTGCCGTATTCAGGTCAAGCGGACTGGCGTATAATTGAGTCAGTGCATCATAAACGGCTTGGTAATCAATACCCTCTGTTTGTACGGGAAACAGGTCCTGCAAATATTTACTAATATCGGCGTCCCGACGCGAAGGCATGTTCGTTTGTGACCGAGCCGCAAACGAGATAAAGAAGCCAGCCACCATGAGCAGGTAAACCGTTCGCAAGACCTTTTCAATTTATATAAAGTAATTCAAGTTGCGAGATATAGGTCTTGCCAGCCTCTTGGGTAATTTTGGAGTATCTGACACTCTAAATCTTACTCAAGATGACTGACAAAACCATTGCAATTTACTGCTTCTTGGACGATCTATTCAAGATTATGGGCCT
>JBBSTD010000094.1:0-24374 GCA_038236215.1 Cytophagales bacterium
ATCGGTATCGGGCTATGGGTACCCCCTGAAACAGGGGCACAAACTCGCTGATGTCCGTAGTCGGCAATGCGTTGGCTAGTTCCAGCATACCAACCAGTGGATTCCGGTACAACCGCTGCTCGTAGTAAATCCGGTGTTCGGCACTATCGACCGTTACGTTTTCGAAGCTGAGTATTGGCCGCTGCTGTGCCATACCAGCCCGAACGGGGCCCACAATACAACTCAGCGTAAGCAGGGCACCGGGCATTCCCAATCGTACCGTGCCTCTCCGGGTGGTTCTACCGCCCAGTTTCCGGCTGTTCGCCGTATGCCCGTTTCCCTTACGCTCCGTCATGTTTGCTGAGTCGTTTAGGTAACCGGAGCACTTGCACCGCGTAGGATGTACCAATGGTAAGCTGGTTGCCATTGAGCACCCCAGCCTGTACGGTCCAGTGCTTGAACAATAGCGCGTAGGCCCCCACATTGACGTGTTGCGAATCCCATTCAACCAACAACCCCCCTTTTTTGGCGAAATTTAGGTTCACGCCCCCAATAGGTCCGGCGAGGTAGTAGTACGGTTTATCCCGTTTGTCTTTCAGCGTATAACCCGAGAATATATCCGAATCCTGGTCATTCTTTACGTCGGCCCGAAAAACCGAATAGGGACTTCCAACACCTACGGTGAATGCTGCGGTTATTGATTTGGTAACAGCAACATGTTTGGTAGCTACCAGGGCATTCGTGATGAGCGAGTTATCAATTCCGAAAGGAGCGGAAAGAATAATGGCCACAGAAGGCCGGTTCCCCTTTTCCAACAATGCCACATATTTCACATCAATCTGCCGGTCACCAATCCCTTTATCGCCAAAGCGAATTGGCCCATTCGGATTCAGCAGATTTATGTTCACTTCAAGGCGGGGCAACACAACCAGATTAATAAAACAAATGCTCTCCGAATTCTTCTGATTGAACCGGAAGGCGTAGTTTGATGGATTGTATGCGTACCCCGCTGAAAATGTACCATCAGTGACCAGTTCGGCCGATGGCACGTACAGTAACCCTGGTTTCCCGGAAATATTCACCTGCGCCTGGAGTACCATCGGACACCCTACGTACATCAGGAAAAGCCCCATGGCAAAAACCGTGTGAACGGTCTTTGCCACGTGACTTTTTCTGAACGGATGTAGGTATACGTTTACCACAGGAATAGACTAATTACCAGAGTGGGTAGTACGAATCAAAAGTAGGCACCGTGTTAAACACGTTTTTTTAGTTAAACTTCAATCGGAGCGAGAGCCCGGCTTCTACACCGTTCAGGCTTACTTTCTCGGTGGTGCTGGTCGTTTCCCCTTTCACCACCTGATTGTAGCTACCGAGGTGGTACCGGACATCAAGGGCTGCGTACAGCATCTTGACCAGTTTCTTCTCAGCACCCACGAATACCTGTACCCCGTAGTTGTTCCCCGACTGGGTCTCATTCACCGATCCGGTGCCACCCGTTACCTGCCGGTCAAACTTGTTGGTGATGAAATAGCGGGCAACGCTCACACCAATGTAGGGAGTCAGAAAAGGACTCTTTGGCTTCGCTTCGGTATCGCCCGTTTTAGTCACTACAGCCGCCGGTTCAAAGGTGTATTTCAGATCGAGCGAGACCGGAATTATCGATACCGTCAGTTTTTCGGTCCGGTCGATACCCGCAATACTCAGCGGGCTGGATGCCGAACTCTGCCAGATTCCCACCCGGCCACCGAGGGACAGGCCCTTTACCAGCCCAATTTCCAGCGCGGCTGTCGGCATGATTTTACCCGAAAGCTTGGCACCTGCACCCTTATTAAAGTCCACCAGGGTGGACTTATTGTTCCAGTAGTCCAGGGATGGGTTCCAGTAGCTGGCACCGATACTGATACTTTTGAGATTGACCTGCGCCTGAGCAGGCAGTACCAGCAAACCGCCAAATACGGCTACTAAGGCAACAAGGATAGGTTTCTTATTCATGAGTTCGATATCGTTTAATAAGTGGGAGTGAAATGATAGACAAATAAATCAACCCCCGTTACCCTGGTTGTGGCAACTGGCAATGGCTTTGTCACGGGCAGCGGTCAATGCAGCCAGTGCTGTATTGTAGTTATTGGTAACGGTGTTCAGGTCGATATTCCGGGCGGCATCTGCTGCGGCAATTTTAGCATCTTTCGTTTGGGTACAAACGGTAAGCTCAGCCGCTTCGAGCGTGGTATAGGATTCAATAATGCGACTGTAGGTTACGTAGGCATCAACCATCAGCAGCGCATAATCCTTATCGCCCAGTACAGCTCTGGCGGTATTCAGTGCCGCCAGCGTAGCATCGAACTGGGCTTTGGCTCCCGCTACAAGCGCATCAAATTTAGCCGGAACGGGTGACTGACAACCAACCACTTCGCCGTTGGCGGTCACTACTACTTTGTCATAGGCCGCAGTAACGGTGCCTTTCTGGGTAGCAAGCTGGGCATCCAGATTTGTTTTGGCCGTGGTGAAGGCCGCACCAGCCGCTGCTTTACAGGCATCGGTACCGGCATCATTAGTTGTGGTTACGACAGCAACGGTAACGGGTCCAGCCAGTCGTCCACCCACTGGCTTTCCATTCACCGTTGGGAGGGTTAGCACGGGCATGTATGCTTTCAGTGCCGGATTGTTAGCAATAGCGTCCACATCGGCTTTCAGGGAACTCGGCAACTTGCCGGTTGCTGTCAGGTTAGCCAGTACGTCGGGGGTAAAGGCTGCCATAATAGCTGTTGCCTTCTCGGGTGAAACCACCTTACCCCAGTCGTTTGTGGCAGCGGTGATGGTAGCGGGTACCTGTCCGGTAGCAGCAATAGTACCCAGCCCTGCACTGATGGCTGCGGCCTGCGCCGATACGGTTACAGAACCCTGGGTAACGCTCACGGCAGCCGGAGCAGTAGCAGGAGCATCGGGCAGTTTGACATTATCAATACCCTTGAAGGTGTACGTGAAAGGCGTGAGCGAGTCAACGTCCTTTGTCTTACAGTTGTACAGGACAGCCATCAGGCATACCCCATAAAGGAGTGCTTTGAAATTTGATTTGAATGGTCTCATGTAAAGTAAAGTTTAATCTAAAGGTTGCGATATGAAAATTTATTAGGAAGACTCGGAAAACGCATAAACTCTGTATCCATAGTGGACTCATCAACAGCAGAGGGAATAGTCAGTAGGGTACTTTTCATGCGTACATGAATTGGGTAAAGTTCGACTGCTGTTTGCTCCTTAAGGGTCATTCGACGTGATTGACACTACATAATCCAGCCAATGCATGTTTGTATGCAACAGGTAGATAATATGTACTTATATGGTTTAGCTAGATTACTGTGCAGTAAACTTAATGTTACTATTTATCAATAACAAGAAATTTATGATAATTAAATCCAAAAGGGGAGATACCGCGTATGTGGATTTTACTCTAAAGCGTTCCCCGTATTGATATGGGCGGGGTAAATAGTGCCCGGTCTGCTAGACAAGGGCGTACCGAAGGCGACAAAAACAGGGGTTGATAGGATCATGATGTGTATAGGTACGTATGATGGTGAGGTAAGGCAGATTTTTAATTGCTTTCAGCAGCAAACATACTAAGAAATTTTTTATTAAAATCTGTTACTACTTGTCACTCTTATTATACTAAACAGCAAAAAACGGGTTTATATATATACATAACTCACTATTCGCCTACTTTTCTTTATTGAAAAATATCATTTGTTAAGATAGTTATAAAAACACGCTTGTTTAATCCAATATGTCTACAGATTTGATTCAGTAAGTATTAATTAAGCATTAAATTTTTAATCTAATTTTAATATCAATATTACCCTACGGCCTAAACAATTGGGTTCATTTCTACGATAAGGGAGGTTACATTCGGCCTGTTTTTGGAAAAATCAACGGGTAAAACCACCCGCTTGCTCACTTCACAAGCACGGGTTTCAGTATTTCCCATACAGTAGCAGCCACAATTTTGTGCCCGGCAGGGGTTGGATGGATACCATCCGATTGATTCAGAGTTGGTATCCCGCCCACACCTTCCAGTAAAAATGGAATCAGGATTAGCTGATTTTTATCCGCCAGTTCGGCAAAGAGTGACCGAAATTCTTTTGTGTAGGTTGTTCCCATATTGGGTGGAATCTGCATACCCGCCAGCACGATGGTAGCCTGGGGGCTTTTCTGCCGAACCGTGTCGATGATTGCCTGTAGGTTTTGCCGGGTGGCCGAAACCGGTAGCCCTCGGAGTCCGTCATTCCCCCCCAGCTCAAGCACGAACACCGCCACGGGCTGCCGCATGACCCAGCCAATCCGGCTTTTGCCACCCGCGGTCGTCTCCCCACTCAGCCCGGCATTCACCACGGTATAATCCAACCCCGCCGAGTCGATCTTCTGACCAATCAGGGCCGGAAAAGCCTGCGATGGCTCAACGCCGTAGCCAGCCGTCAGACTATTGCCGTAAAACAGCACAATTTTCTTCCGGGCGGCATTCGCTGGTTTCGCACTAGTTGGGGTGGTGGTAGTCCCTGATTTATCCGTATCGGTTTTTGAATCGGATGCGTTACAGCCCCAAACCGTCAGGACGAGCAGCAGGCCGCCTATCACAGAACCGGGGGTTTGGCGATTTAAACAGAACTTCATAATCAGGACCGTAGTTAGTAGGTGTAAGCACTATAATTAGTAGGAATAAGTACTATAAAAAGTAAAGAGAAGTCAACCGGTTTTTGTTTATGTCAATTCTTCACGTCGAAAATCTCACCAAAACATACAACAGTGGCGGTCGGGACCTGACCGTACTACAGGGCGTTAACTTCACGCTGGAACCGGGCGATACGTTCGCCATCGTGGGGCCGTCGGGTAGCGGCAAAACAACCCTGCTGGGTTTGTGCGCCGGGCTGGACCGGGCCTCATCGGGGAGCGTACAGTTAAATGACATCCGGCTGGATACCCTGACGGAAGATCAGCGGGCGGCAATCCGGAATCAGTACGTGGGGTTTATCTTCCAGAACTTCCAGTTGCTGCCCACCCTCACCGCCCTCGAAAATGTGATGGTGCCGCTGGAGTTGCGGGGGGGCGAGAAAAATGTGGCCAAAACGGCGCAGGCACTGTTGGAACGGGTGGGGCTGGGTGACCGGGGTCATCATTATCCGGCGCAGTTGTCGGGGGGTGAGCAGCAACGGGTTTCGCTGGCCCGCGCCTTCATCAACCGTCCCAAACTACTCTTCGCCGACGAGCCTACCGGCAACCTCGATGCCGACACCAGTGCTACCGTAGTAGACTTACTCTTTGAACTCAACCGCGAAGCCGGTACCACGCTCGTTCTGGTCACGCACGACCTGGAACTGGCCGCCCGTACCCAGCGCGTCATCCGCGTAAAAGGCGGAACCGTCATCGCCGATAGTAAAGAGCGAATCAGCGAAAGAGTGAAAGAGTGATAATATATCATACGCCCGTTTCATTCGCTCATTTACCTAATCACTCATTCACTCATTAAAAAATGTGGCTCTTCCGAATGGCGTGGCGCGATAGCCGCCGAAGCCGACAACGATTATTACTCTTTATGTCGGCCATTGTGCTGGGCATTGCCGCTTTGGTGGCTATCAACTCCTTTGGCGATAACCTGGCCCGCAGCATCGACGACCAGGCCCGCGAACTGTTGGGAGCCGACCTGACACTTTCCTGGACGCGGGCGCCTTCGGCCAAAACACAGCAGTTGCTCAAAACACTGGGCCGCAACCGGGCGTACGAAGTATCGTTTGCGTCGCTGGTCTCTACGCCCAAAAATGGCGGGGTGCGGCTGGCCCAGGTGAAAGGACTACAGGGAAACTTCCCCTTCTACGGAACGTGGGAAGTGCAGCCGGCATCCGCTGTTCAGACGTTCCGGCAAGCTACCAGCCGGGTAGCCCTGGTGGATGATGCGTTACTGATTCAAATGGGTGTTCAACCCGGCGATTCGGTGCGGGTGGGCAACCTATCGTTTCTCATTGTGGGGCGGGTAACAAAAACGCCGGGGCAGGCGGCCATTGCGGCAACCGTAGCTCCCACCGTTTTTGTCCCCAATCAGTTTCTGGCCAATACGGGCCTGCTACAGCGGGGTAGCCGCATCGCCTACAAGTATTATTACCAGCTGGCACCGGACAAAGCGACTGGTACGGTTGATGCCGACAAATTTATTAAACCCCTGACTGCCCGGCTGGATAAGGAAGGAATCAACTACGATACCGTCACCGAACGTAAAAACCAGACTGGCCGCTCCTTCGCCGACCTCACCAAGTACCTGAGTCTGGTAGCGTTCGTCGCGCTGCTGCTGGGTTGCGTCGGCGTGGCCAGTGCCGTGCAGTTGTACGTAAAGGAGAAGGTAGCCTCGGTAGCTATTCTGCGGACGCTGGGTGCCAGTGGTCGGCAGGCGTTCCTGATTTATCTGTACCAAACGACCCTGATGGGGCTAATTGGTGCTACCGTTGGGGCCATGTTGGGATCGGTGGTGCAGTTGCTGCTTCCCCACGTCTTTGGGAACTTCCTGCCCATCACCGTCGATACGGCTCTTTCGGCCCCCGCTATTTTGGGGGGTATTAGCACGGGATTATTGATCTCCGTTCTCTTCTCCCTGCTACCGCTCCTCGCCATTCGCAACGTGTCTCCCCTGCGTACGCTGCGCTCCTCCTACGAAGATGATTTGCAGGGTCGCGATCCCCTGCGGTGGCTGGTTTACGGGCTCGTTGTCTGTTTCATTGTTGGCTTCGCGTACTGGCAAACCAAAAACCTGCTGCTGTCCGTTGGCTTTACGGGTGGGCTGGTGGTAGCCTTCAGTCTGCTGACGGCCATTGGCCTGGGGTTGATCTGGCTGGTACGGCGTTTTTTCCCGGCTTCGTGGAGTTATACCTGGCGACAAAGCCTGGCAAACTTATACCGCCCCAACAACCAAACCCTTATCCTGATAACCTCCATTGGTCTGGGGGCTTTTCTCATCGCGACATTATACCTTACGCAGGGGCTACTGCTGGGCCGGGTCGAACTATCGGGCAGCGGGAAGCAACCCAACATGGTGCTGTTCGACATTCAGAATGAGCAACTGGCAGGCGTTAAATCGCTGGTGCAGGCGCAGAAGTTACCGATATTACAGGAGGTGCCGGTAGTGACGATGCGCCTGATGGATATCAATGGGAAAAACGGCGAAACAGTCCGCAAAGACACGACCCAAAAACCGCCGAAGTGGGCCTTCACCCGCGAATACCGGATAACTTACCGCGACTCCCTGATTTCGTCGGAGAAGCTGGCGTCGGGCAAGGCTCCCTATCAGGCGAACGGAGCAAGTTACATTTCCATCGAGAAAGGGTTCTTCGAGCGGATGCACCTTAAACTGGGCGACACGCTAAACTTCAACGTGCAGGGTGCTCCCATTCAAACGATTGTGGGCGGCACCCGCGAGGTAGAATGGAACCGGGTACAGACCAATTTTGTGGTCGTTTTTCCAGCCGGTGTCCTGGAGCAGGCTCCCCAGTTTCATGTACTGATGACGCGGGTACCCGACAATCAGGCATCAGCCGTATTACAGCGCGGATTGGTAAGCCAATTCCCGAACGTTTCCGCCATCGACCTCGGCCTGATTCTAAAAACGATTGACGAAATTCTGGCTCAGATTTCTTTCGTTATTCAGTTTATGGCCCTATTTAGCATATTGACCGGCTTGCTGGTGCTGGCCAGTTCAGTCGTTATCAGCAAGTTCCAACGAATCCGCGAGAGCGTACTGCTCCGGACGCTGGGTGCCAGCCGAAACCAGATTCTGGGCATTACATTCCTGGAATATAGTATGTTGGGATTCGTAGCGGCCCTATCGGGCATTTTACTCTCGATAGCCGGTACGTGGGGATTAGCCCGGTTTGTGTTCGAAGTCCCCTACCGACCCGATGCCCTGCCGCTGCTGGTTATCACCCTCGTTGTAACGGGTCTAACAATCCTGATCGGGGTGTTCAACAGCCGCGATGTACTGGTAAAACCACCCCTTGAGGTACTCCGTGCCGAAGTATAATAAACCCGGTATACCTTCGGATGAACAAGGCAAAATTCCCCAGGAAACCGCACAGCGAATGCAATGTATCTTCACATAATAGCTGGAAAAAGGTTCACTTCTTCCAGTTAGGTAATAGATTTTCCGTCAACGGGCGATTTAAATCGCCCGTTGACGGAAAATAGCAGACAATACCCAACGATTACAGGCAATAGCATCGTTCCTGCGTTTTCCCTGTTTCATTTATCCTTCCGACAACTCAGTAGCCCGCACCTGAGCGGCTTTAATACCGCCTATCAAGGTATCGGATAGGGCTCCGGTTTCAAACGTACGCAGGGCGGCCTCCGTTGTGCCCCCTTTGGAAGCGACCGCTTTGATCAGTTCATCCAGCGATTTATCGGCATTGTTGATCAGGTGGTATGAGCCAAGCATCGTCTGCTTTACCAGTAGGGAAGCCACCGCATCGCTGAAACCCATTTGTTTCCCGGCTTCGATCATAGCCTTCACGACGTAATAAAAGTAAGCAGGGCCGCTGCCGCTCAGGGCCGTAACGGCATCGAGCATGGCTTCATCTTCCAGAAATATCGACCGGCCCGTGGCATTAATCAGGTTCTCTACCCGGCGCAGACTAGCTAAGTCAACTTCTTTGGCCGCCGTAAATCCGGTGATACCCATCCCCAGCATGGCGGGGGTATTAGGCATCGCCCGCACCACCAGCGGGTGAGCCAGCTTCGCCTGAATCTGCCCAATGGGAATGCCCGCCATAATGGACAGGATCACCTGCTGAGGCTGGACCACCGCCCGCAATGATTCGTGAACACTGTTAAAATCTTGCGGTTTCACCGACAAAATAATCAGGTCCACTTCGCCAACGTGCGGCCCAATAGTTTCGACCACTACGCCTGCTTTTTCGGCTTTCAACGACTCGGAACGGTCACTACTTTTTTCGATGAGCAACAGGTCATCTTTCTTCACCAGATCGTACTGTAAAAACGATTTGGCAAAGGCCATGCCCATATTTCCGCAACCTACAATGGCAATCTTCATTACGATTGAAAATAATAAGTTATGATAGGAATGATGCGTTATGAATGATGAATGGGCTGACGCGAAATAATCCTGCATCAGCCCATTCATCATTCATAACGCATCATTTTTTAGTTCTCTTTCAGTACTTCTTCCAATTTTTGTTCCAGGGCATCCCCGCGCAGATTCTTGGCAATGATTTTGCCGGTTCTGTCAAGCAGAAACGTAGCAGGAATGGCCTGAACACCGTATTGTTGGGCAGCCGCCGACTGCCAGAATTTCAGGTCCGATACATGATTCCAGGTCAGGTTATCGTTGCGGATGGCTTTCGTCCAGCTCCCTTTATCCTTGTCGAGCGAAACGCTGTAAATAGCGAAGCCTTTATCCTTGAATTTGTTGTACATCCGAACCACGTTCGGATTCTCGGCCCGGCAGGGCCCACACCACGAAGCCCAGAAATCGACCAGTACGTACTTACCCCGCAGGGACGACAGCGGAACGGGGTTACCGGTGGTGTCGCTCAGGGCAATTTCGGGAGCCGGTGCCCCTACCGATACACCTTTGATGCGGGCCACCCGGCCAATCAGCGATTTGGCGTGGGGGCTGTTTGGATTCTCCTTTTCGAAGCGTTGCGCCATTTCATCATAGACGGCAAAGTCCGTGTCGATATTGATGAAGTTAAGCGCAAACAACGACGCCAGCGATGTACCCATAGCAGGTAGCATGGCCTTCACTTTATCGACAACTTCCTGTTCGGCAGTCTGGTACTCCTGTTCGATCTGGGCAATTTTCTTGTTGTCTTTCTTCTCGGTAGCAGCCGCAATTTGTTTGTTCCAGTTGGTCACTTTCGCTTCCATTCCGGTCCTCAGAGCCATTAGCTTTTCATAGTACTCCATATTTTTGGAGCCGGTTATGATTGCTTTCCCCAGTTGTCCGGTCTTCCCATCCATCCGGTACCCGTCGGCCTGCACGTTCAGCGTTTCGCCCCCTTCTGCCAGTAACGCCATTTTCTGGTCGCCACCCACATTAAGGATGAACACTTCTCCACCCTCAGCTACGTTGCTGGTTAAGGTGAACGTATTGTCGGTGTTTACTTTGGCCGAGTCAAGCTTACGGGTTGGCTGGGCGTTGGTTTCCAGATACACATACCGGCCCGGTGTTGCCTTCGCTACTTTCCCCGTAACGGTAAACGTTTTTGGGGTTTGGGCACAGGCGGTAAAGCTGATGACCAGCAAACTGGCCAGACTAAAAATAAGGTTTCTCATCGTGTCTATAATGTCTTTGTTAATAACTCATTGACCAGTTTGGGGTCGGCTGAGCCTTTCGACTTCTTCATCACCTCCCCCACAAACAGCCCGAGCAGATTCTTCTTACCTTTCCGGTACTGGGCTACTTTATCGGGCCATGCTGACAGCACTTCTTCTACCAACGTTTGCAGCGCATCGGTATTGCGGTTCTGAATGAGACCACTCCGCTGAGCCAGCTCGGCAGGTGACGCACCCGGCTGGTCGACCATCAGGGTAAAAACCTGCTGAGCAGCCGTTTGGCTTATGGTTCCTTCATCTATCAACGTAATCAGCGTAGCCAGTCGTTCGGCAGAAACCGGAAATTGACGGTCGCGCAGCATTTTTTCGGTCAACTGCCCTTTCACCGGGCCCATTATCCAGTTCGATACTGCTTTGTAGTTGGTCGTGTGCGCACAAACGGCTTCAAAATAATCGGCCAGCTCCCGGGCATCGGTCAGTACCGAGGCATCGTAATCAGGTAGGCCGTATGTGCTCATAAACTGTTGGTACCGTGCTGCCGGAAGCAGGGGCATATCCGCCCGAACGCTGGCCAGCCACTCGTCCGACACTACCAGGGGAGTAAGGTCGGGGTCAGGAAAGTAGCGGTAATCGTTCATGGTTTCTTTCTCGCGCATGGCATGGCTAAGGCCCGTGGCGGCATCGAAGGTGCGGGTTTCCTGCACGATACGTCCGCCCGTTTCGGTTAGCTGTACCTGCCGGAGAAATTCACCGTCAACGGCCCGCATCACATTCCGAATCGAGTTCAGGTTTTTCACTTCAACCTTCGTGCCGAGATGCGTGGCTCCTTTGGGCCGGATAGACACGTTCACGTCGCAGCGCAGCGAGCCTTCCTCCATATTCCCATCGCAGATGTCCAGGTACCGAACCAGCTTCCTGACCTCGGCCAGGTATTGCCCGGCTTCATCGGCGGTACGAATGCTGGGTTCCGTCACCATTTCTATGAGGGGTGTTCCGGCCCGGTTATAGTCCAGTCGGGTCACCCCCGAATCATCGTGAATGGATTTACCGGCATCTTCTTCCAGGTGTATATGATGAAGCTGGATGGTCGTCTGATACGGGGCGCCGGTTTGCGGGTCTTTCGCCGTGATGGGCACACCACCCCCTACGCAAATCGGCCCTTTATCCTGCGACAGTTGGTAGCCTTTGGGCAGATCGGGATAAAAATAATTTTTCCGGGCAAACACATTATGGCGGGTTATCTCGCTGCCACAGGCCAGCCCCATCCGGATGGCGTACTCGACAGCTTTCCGATTTAATTTGGGTAACGTACCCGGATGCCCCAGGGTAATAACGCTGATATGGGTGTTCGGCTCAGCACCAAACGCATTGGCATCAGCCGCAAAAATTTTGCTTTCCGTAAGCAACTGACAGTGTATTTCCAGCCCGACAACAACTTCATAGTGGGAGAGAATAGCTGACGAAAGGGTTGCTTCAACGACCATTGGCAGGGTATACTAATTTTAAGCAAAGATAGGTAGAAATAAAACAGGGCCGGGTGCCGATGACTTTGGGGAAATGCATAAACTGACCAAATAGTAAATACAGAGTCTATACGATGTCTACTTTTCGGATATTCAGCGTCTAAATTCCGATTCGTGAAGCAACACTAATACTAACCCATCTACTGAAATATGACTACCCAGACTGTTGAACTAGCCCGTGACAAGGGTATTGTGGTCGAAAAAAAGTACCACTTGAGTTATGAGGCCTTTAAGAAAGAGCATCTTTTTGGCAATTACCCCGTCGTGATCGGCGATGCCTGCGCTGACTGGTCAGCAAAGACCAAGTTTACCCCTGCTTTCTTTAAGGAAAACTACGGCGACCGGGAGGTGAGCATAGCCGGAAAAACCTACACGCTGGGCGATTATATCGACTGGATGCTGACGGGCACCGAAGCAAATCCAGCGCCCTATCCCTGCACTCTACAGATAGAGAGCGATTACCCGGAGCTGATGCCCGACGTACTACCCCGGCTCAAATACGCCCTCCCCGACCGTATTAAGAGCAAATTCCTGCCTAATCGGTTGTTGTCCGGGGCTAATACGCTGGAGATTTTCTTTGGCAGTCCGGGCGCAAAGTTTCCGTACGTACATTACGATTACATGAGTCTGCATGCGTACATCACTCAGTTGTACGGGCAGAAAGAATTTACCGTTATTCCACCGGATCAAACACCCTACGTTTACCCTAAACCGGACAATTTATGGGTTTCGGCGGTGAATGATATTTATAACCCAGACCTGGAGAAGTACCCGTTATTCGCAAAAGCAACCCCCGTCACGTTCGTAGTTGGCCCCGGCGAAACCCTGTTCATTCCCTGCGGCTGGTGGCATACAGCCCGATCCCTTACGCCAACGATATCCGTCGCGCTGGACTGCCTGAATGCGTCCAACTGGACCAATTTCATGCACGAAGTAGACATGAATATGCAGACGCGTAAACCCAAACTGGCCAAAGCCGTTCAGGCGTATTTGTCGGTACTGGGTGGAGTACTGGGAACGCTCGAAAAAGCGGGTGTGAGCGTTTAGCGAACAACCCGAACGTTAAAGTACATTCAGTCGGTACTTCAGGTAGGTTTGGGCCAGAAGAGCAAATTTTTGCGGGTTCGGTACGCGAACCCGCTCATTTTGAACGCGGGATGCAGGAAGCCGCTTTATTTTATTGAACAGTGTCTGGTAATATATGTAGGCCAGATAAACGCCCATTCGGGCACCTTGAGGCAATTTCAGAATGCCGATATAAGCCGCGTCGAAGTCGCGCTGAATATCCGTTTCTATTAGTTCCTTGGCACCGCCACAAAAGTTGCTAAAATCGACACCGGGGAAATAAGTACGTCCCCGGTCAACGAAATCGCTCTTCATATCGCGCAGAAAATTCACCTTCTGGAAGGCGGATCCCAGTTTTGAGGCAGCGCCCCTCAATCGGTCAAACTCGGTGCAATCGCCTTCACAAAACACCCGCAGGCACATCAGGCCCACTACCTCCGCCGAGCCGTAAATGTACTCGCTGTACCCTTCCTTATCATAATCCTGGTTGTACAGGTCCATTTCCATACTCTTCAGGAAGGCCTCGATCAACGTATGCTCAATCTTGTATTCGTTAACGATTAACTGAAACGACTGCAGAATGGGATTTAAACTAATACCTTCTTCGATGGCCTGATACGTATCATACTTAAATCGTTTGAGCAGGGTCTCTTTATCGAAATCGTGGAACGTATCCACAATCTCGTCGGCGTACCGAACAAACCCATAAATGGCGTATATAGGCAGGTGGAATTTACGGTCCAGTGTTTTAATGCCTAATGTAAACGACGTACTGTACCGTTCAGTAACTAATTTACTGCATTCCAGTGCGGTTTTATTGAACAACGCCATCATAGTGTCTAAGCAACAGTGGGTTTAAGCAACAGTTTTTACGAAACGCAGGAAAGATATGGCCGGAAACCAGATAAGCATAACATAGCGATATATCTACCCCTGTCTTCCCTGCTCATTCAAGTTGAAAACTAACCAAATTCTTTGGCAACTTCATCAGCCACTACCAACCCCGATATCAGCGACGGGGGTACACCAGGGCCGGGTACCGTTAACTGACCGGTGTAGAACAGGTTGTTGACCGTTTTATTCTTCAATGATGGCTTTAGCAAAGCCGTTTGCCGCAGCGTGTTGGCAAGCCCATAGGCATTGCCCCGAAAAGCATTGTAATCCTGCTGAAAATCGTTGTGGGCGTAACTCCGTTTGAATACGATGTAATCACGTACGTTCTCACCAACGTACGCTTCCAGGCGGGTCATAATCAGATCAAAGTAGTGTTCGCGGGTAGCGTCATCATCCGTTAGACCAGGGGCCACCGGAATGAGTAAAAACAGGTTTTCACACCCTTCCGGTGCAACACTAGGGTCAGTTTTCGATGGAGCCGACGCGTAGAATAACGGTTTGGAAGGCCAGCGGGGGGTCTCGTAAATTTCCTGAGCGTGGACTTTAAAATCTTCGTCGAAAAACAGGTTGTGATGCTGCAAACGGGGCACTCGCTTGTTGATACCCAAATAGAACAATAGCGACGAAGGAGCCATAACCCGGCTTTGCCAGTAAGCATCGTCGTAATTCCGGTAAGCCGGGTCGACCAGACTGGTTTCAACGTGGTTGTAATCGGCCCCCGCTACTACCACATCCGTCTCGAAAATACCGGCATCGGTAATGACCCGCTGCGCCTTCTTATCAACAATCTCAATGTTCTGAACGGCTTGGTTCAGTAAAATTTTGACGCCTTTCTCCTGGGCCAGGCTAACCATCGCCTTCACAATTTCGTGCATCCCCCCCATCGGGTACCAGGTTCCCAGTGCCATTTCGGCATAGTTCATCAGGCTATACATGGCGGGTGTGTTCTCGGGCGTTGCACCCAGGAATAACACCGGAAATTCGACGATTTCTAGCAGACGGGGATGGGTAAAAAATTTACGGGCGTGCGTGGCAAAGGACTGAAAGACGTCCAGGCGGGTGACATCATACAAGAGTTTAAGGCTCATGAATTCAGTAATCGAACGACTTGGTTTCCAGACGAACTTATTCATGCCTACGGCATACTTGTAGGAAGCCTGTTTGAGAAAGGCACGTAGTTTTAGCCCACTGCCAGGTTCTATCTGTTCGAAAAGCAATTCCAGTTTATCGACACCGGCGGGCAGGTCAACGGCTTCGTCCGGTCCAAAAATGACGGAGTACGAAGGATCAAGCCGAACAAGGTTATAGTAATCGGATGGCTTCTTTCCAAATCGGGCGAAATAAGTGTCAAATACGTCGGGCATCCAATACCAGCTTGGTCCCATATCGAACGTAAAGCCCTCGGCCTGGAAAACGCGTGCCCGACCACCGGGCATGTCGTTTTTTTCGAGAAGTGTAACGTCGTACCCTTTGTCGGCAAGACTGGTAGCGGCTGCCAGCCCGGCAAACCCGGCCCCTATAACTAAAATACGCTGCGGCATCAGTCTATACGTATTGGTGTAGTCAACAGATAATTACCTGATGAAGCACTTTGTTTATACAAATGCATAGTAAAGCGACTGGTAAGATAGGCAGTCGGTAAGCGGAGAACAAAAATGGGAAGTAAAAACGGCAGGCCCTATCATCATCACTATAGTAGGCACAACCATGAATAACCCCCTGATTACAAAAAGTTTGGCACAAAAAAAAGTTAAGTGGAATCCACTTAACTTTTTTGAACCTTCCTCTTTTTTAACCAAAAACTACTCAATTAATAAGAATTAGACGCAGTAGCTTATAAAAAGTATCACATTATGCATTAAAATAGGCATAAACTTTCAATTGATCCTTTAACTCCTTCCGGGCTATGTGAATTCTGTTCTTCACCGTTCCAATTGGGATGTTTAATTTTGCGGCTATCTCATGGTATTTAAAACCACGGAAGTGCATCATGAACGGTGTTTTATAGGTGTCGTCAAGACCATTCACTGCCCGGTTGATGTCATTCTGGGCAAATGACGAATAAGCCATATTATCCGTGCTGCTCTCGATTGAATTTATGTAGTGTAAGTTATCAGTCGTATCGATGAAGGTATTTTTACGCACCATACGCTGATAGTTGGTGATAAACGTGTTCTTCATGATTGTATATAACCAAGCCTTCAGATTCGTACCATCCGTGTACTTGTCGCGGTTGGTAAATGCTTTCAGTAACGTGTCCTGTAACAGATCGTTTGCATCTTCAACATCTTTCGTCAGGCGCAGGGCGAATGGGCGTAGTGATTTAGATACTTTGCCGATATGGTTTGTAAATTCGATGGCTGTCATAGCTCCGTTGTTTTTCAGTTAGGCTCTTTTGCATACCTCAAGACAAAAAAACAACCACGATTTTCAAATACCCCACTCCAATCGAAACCACAGCAGTTATCTATCTATTTATCAATAGGTTAACGCCAATAAATTTACATGCCAAAATCATGCGCGTTTTCGTGTGTACAGGTGAGGTGTGGAATATTTCCCCCATTATGGGGAATCTACAGTGGGGATTTTGTTTAACATTTCCACACATCCATTCAACAAAATTTCAAAAGGTGTAGTAACGGATAGCAGTAAACTGGATTGGATGGAATAATTAGTTTCGGGGAGAGCTACTTGCCGGGGAGTAAATAAGCATGGGTTAAACCAGCCCTTCTCTTAACAGGTCATGCAGATGAATGAATCCGTGAACATGTCCTGCTTCCGCCACAACAAGTTGGGTAATATCCCGCTCCTGCATTACCTGTAGAGCAGCTACTGCATATTCGTCAGGGCTGATACAAACGGGCCCGGCGGTCATTACATCGCGGGCACAAAGCAGCCAGAAAGACTCATGCTCGTAAGCCGTGCGCCGAATGTCACCGTCCGTAACGATTCCAGCCAGCAAACCAGCTTCATTTACTACGGCTGTAGCACCCAGTCGGTTTGCCGAAATAGTGAATATCACGTCTTTAATTGACGTACCCGTTAAAACCTTAGGGCATTGATTGTGGGGGAAAATGTCGGCCACTTTCAGGTATAGCTTTTTGCCCAGCGAACCACCGGGATGATTACGGGCAAAATCCTGCCGGGTAAATCCACGCAGCTCCAGCAAACTAACTGCCAGAGCGTCGCCCAGTGCCAGTGCTACCGTTGTGCTAGTGGTAGGAGCCAGATTGAGCGGATCGGCTTCGTATTCCGCATAAGCATGCAGTACATGATCGGCATGGCGGGCCAGGTATGAATCCCGGGCGCTGACCAGCGCAATCAACGTAACGCCCACCCGCTTCAGCAGGGGTAGTAACACCTTTATTTCAGCCGTACTGCCACTTTTAGAAATGATCAGAATGACGTCATTCGCCTGAATCATTCCCAGATCACCATGAATAGCATCGGCGGCATGCATGAATAGTGCAGGGGTTCCGGTGGAGTTCATGGTAGCCACAATTTTCTGTCCAATCAGGGCACTTTTACCCACGCCCGTTACCACCAGACGACCCGTCATTTGCAGCAACGTTTCGACCGCAGCGTCGAATTGATCGTCGAGCAAATCGATAGCGTTACGGATAGCATCTGCCTCCGCCAAAAGCACCGAACGCGCCATACTCGTAGGTTTTTTTATTACTTTCAACGTCAGTTTTGCTAATCAGGAATAGTTTGCGATGTATATTCGCTAACTTTATTAGGCAAAGATACGGGAAGCAGATAGAGTAAAGTAACTTTTGTACGATTTGTAGAATGATGCAGGTTGATGAGTCGGTCCATACAACGCTAAGAGATCGACTAAAAGAAATTTTTGGATATGGTCAGTTCCGGGGCGAGCAGGAAGCTATTATATATAGTATCCTGGCCGGACGTAACACGTTCGTTATTATGCCCACCGGAGCCGGCAAGTCGCTGTGCTATCAACTGCCTGCTATTGTCAGCGATGGCACAGCAGTGGTTATTTCGCCCCTTATTGCCCTGATGAAGAATCAGGTCGACCAGTTGAACGCTTTCGGTATCAACGCTCAGTTCCTGAATTCGACGCTCTCCAAGGCCGAGATGAACAAGGTCAAAAGAGACACACTGAATGGAACGCTCAAGTTACTATACATTGCTCCGGAGTCCTTAACGAAAGAAGAGAATTTGGACTTTTTAAAGAAAGCCAACATCTCCTTTGTCGCTATTGATGAAGCACATTGCATCTCGGAGTGGGGGCACGACTTCCGGCCGGAGTACCGAAAAATAAGAGGTATAGTCGATAATATTGGCAATCTGCCCGTTATTGCCCTGACCGCAACGGCTACCCCCAAAGTGCAGCAGGATATCCAGAAAAACCTTCAGATGGAGGATGCCAATCTGTATAAAACATCGTTCAACCGGAAGAATCTGTACTACGAAATAAAACCAAAAGTTGACGCCAAAAAGCAACTCATAAAGTACGTTAAGCAGAACAAAGGGAAGTCGGGCATTATCTATTGCCTGAGCCGGAAAACAGTAGAGGAAATTGCCGAATTGCTGAGTGTAAATGACGTGAAGGCTCTCCCCTACCACGCTGGTCTGGACCCCCAAACCCGGATGCACAATCAGGATGCCTTTTTGAATGAAGATGCCGACGTTATCTGCGCAACAATTGCTTTCGGCATGGGTATCGACAAGCCTGATGTTCGCTTCGTGATTCACTACGACGCGCCTAAATCACTCGAAGGGTATTATCAGGAAACAGGCCGCGCCGGACGCGATGGCTTGGAAGGCAACTGTCTGATGTTCTACAGCTACGACGACATCGTTAAACTGGAGAAATTCAACAAAGACAAACCCGTTACCGAACGCGATAATGCCCGGCATCTGCTGGCCGAAATGGTTTCCTACTCGAACCTGGGCGTTTGCCGCCGTCGGCAATTACTGGGTTATTTCGGCGAGTTCATGGACAAAGACTGCGGTTTCTGCGATAACTGCATGAAACCGACAGAGAAGCAGAAAGTACAGCATGAGGTGGTGCTGGCCTTACAAACGGTCTTGCAAACCGATCAGCGTTTTGACGTAACTCATCTCTCCGATGTATTGACCGCTACGCATAATCAGTACATTACCAGCTACGAGCATGATCGGCTGGCCGTATACGGCAAGGGGCGCGAATTCAGTGAGGACTGCAACTACTGGTGCTCACTCATCAAGCAGATTGCCATTTATGGGTACCTCGAAAAAGATGTCGACAACTACGGAATCCTGAAATTGTCGCAGAAGGGGATGAATTACATTGAAGACCCCTACCCAATCGCTCTGTCGAAGGATCATGACTATGCCCAGCTCACGGCCGATACGAAGGAAGATGACGATAAAGATTCGACGCCTAACGGTGGAGTAGCCTATGACGAAGAGTTACTCGGCCTGCTGAAAGCACTTCGTAAAAAGATTGCCAAAGAAAAAAACCTTCCCCCCTACGTAATCTTCCAGGAAACATCCATGGAAGAGATGGCCACCACCTACCCCACCACGGGCGAAGAAATGGCGCAGATCAACGGAGTGGGTATGGGTAAAGTCCAGAAGTTTGGACGACCTTTTGTCGATCTGATTGCCAAGTATGTAGAAGACAACGAGATTGAAACGGCTCAGGATGTAGTCGTTAAATCGACCGTAAATAAATCGAAAGTTAAGATTTTTATCATTCAGCAGATCGACCGCAAAGTTGACTTAGATGAAATCGCCGAAGCGAAATCATTGTCGATGGAAGACCTGATGGAGGAAGTTGAACATATCTGTTACTCTGGCACACGCCTTAACCTTGATTACTACATCAATCAGGTGATGGACGAAGACCGACAGGAGGAGATTTTCGACTACTTCATGCGGTCCGATAGTGACAACATCGCCATTGCTCTGCGTGAGTTTGGGGGCGACGATTTTACAGAACAGGACCTACGACTGATGCGTATCAAATTTCTGTCAGAAGTAGCAAACTGAGTGATGAACGATGAATGATGAATGCCATCCGGCAAGCATCATTCATCATTTACCATTCATCCGCTTCGGCGGGCCGATTTATCATTCATTATGAACATACTTATACTAGGGTCGGGTGGACGGGAACACGCCTTCGCGTGGAAACTGGCACAAAGCCCACTATGTGACACGCTGTTTGTAGCACCGGGCAATGCCGGAACAGCACAGGTAGCAACCAACTTACCTATTTCCTACAATGACTATCCGGCAGTAGCGAAAGCGGTTCGGGATGAAAAGATAGCGCTGCTTATTGTTGGCCCGGAAGAGCCACTGGTGAATGGAATCGTTGATTTTCTGCGGCAACAACCCGATTTAGCCGACCTGCGCATCGTTGGCCCAAACGCCCAGGGTGCCCAACTGGAGGGTAGCAAGGATTTCTCCAAGCAGTTTATGCAGCGGCACGGCATACCAACGGCTGCCTCCCGGACCTTTACCATAGACAGCCTACAGGAAGGGCTTGACTACCTGCAAACGCACACGCTGCCAGTGGTATTGAAAGCGGATGGCCTGGCGGCCGGCAAGGGCGTTATTATTGCCGAAACTATAGTTGAAGCCCAGATAACTTTGAACGACATGCTTGCCAGTCAGAAGTTTGGTGATGCGGGTAGTAAAGTCGTAATCGAACAGTTTTTGCGGGGTATCGAGCTATCCGTATTCGTGCTGACCGACGGGGTCAACTATAAAATTCTTCCCGAAGCAAAAGATTACAAACGCATTGGTGAAGAAGACACCGGCCCAAATACTGGTGGTATGGGGGCGGTATCGCCGGTTGTATTTGCCAGTCCCTCCTTCCTCCAAAAAGTAGAGGAAAAAGTTGTGAAGCCTACTCTATTGGGCTTGCAGCAGGATGGAATTCATTACCAGGGCTTTATTTTCGTGGGGTTGATGAAGGTGAATGGTGAGCCGTATGTTATCGAATACAATACCCGCATGGGAGACCCGGAAACGGAGGTAGTCCTGCCCCGTATTCAAAATGACTTTGTTGAATTGATGATGGCTACGGCCGATGGCGAGCTCGATAAAATTCCCATTCGCATATCGCCCCAAACGGCCGTTACAACGGTGCTGGTGTCGGGCGGTTATCCCGGTGAATATGCTACGGGTAAAATCATTTCTGACCTGGAGCGTTTAGAAGATATAATGGTCTTCCACGGCGGAACGCTTAGTCAGGATGGGCAGGTATTAACCAATGGTGGCCGTGTTCTGGCCATAACAGCGCAGGCAAACTCGCTCGAAAATGCCGTCAGGAAGTCGCAGGAAGCGGCCCGGACGGTGCAATTTGAAGGAAAGCAGTACCGTAAAGATATCGGGGTAGACCTGATTCGGTACGCCGATTGAGTTTTCAGCAGACGGTTCTGACGTAGTTTGCCGACGCTGAAAACTGTAAACCGTTAACTGAAATATATATGAGTTGTAAATCCTGTGCCACCGGCGGATGTGGAACCCAGAAAGGGGCATCTGACGGGGAGAAAACGGCTACAACCGGATGCGGAAGCGGAGGATGTAGTACTGGCGGTTGTAATAAATTGAATTCGTTCGACTGGTTGAGCGATGTGACTATGCCCGGTATGAACCGGTACGATGTCGTTGAAATAAAGTTTAAAGGCGGTCGGAAAGAGTACTACCGTAACGTTCATCAACTCGATCTGACAACGGGCGATTATGTGGTGGTAGAAATGCCTTCTGGTTTTCACATTGGGGCCGTATCGCTCCAGGGTGAACTGGTGAGACTACAGGTGAAGAAACGGGCGGTAAAAATCAATGACGATACAAAGGTCATCCATCGAATAGCGACCCAAAAAGACATGGATCGCCATGAACAGGCCGTTTTGCGCGACCTGCCTGCCCTGTACCGCTCCCGTGAAATCAGCCGTGACCTGAAACTGAATATGAAGCTCTCCGACGTTGAGTTTCAGTCCGACAATACCAAAGCCACTTTTTACTATTCGTCCGAAGAGCGGGTCGATTTCCGGGAGCTAATCAAGATGCTGGCCGGTGAGTTTAAGGCCCGGATCGAGATGCGGCAGATTAGTCTTCGGCAGGAAGCAGGGCGGCTGGGGGGTATTGGCTCCTGCGGGCGCGAACTGTGTTGCTCTACCTGGTTAACGGACTTTAAGAACATCGCTACGTCGGCAGCCCGCTACCAAAACCTGTCCCTGAATCCGGCCAAACTATCCGGTCAGTGCGGGCGGTTGAAGTGCTGCCTGAATTATGAACTTGACACGTACATGGACGCGTTACGCGACATTCCGACCATTGAGAAGCCATTGGAAACGCAAAAAGGGCGGGCTTATCTACAGAAGACTGATATCTTCCGCAAGCAAATGTGGTTTGGTTACGGGGCTGAAAGTACCTGGCATCCCTTACCGATTGCCCGCGTGATTGAGATTGTCGATCTGAACAAAAGAGGTATTATTCCTGAGTCATTTGATGTCCTGACGCCCATTGGCGAGAAGGAGCATCTCACAGCGGCAACGCTTAACAGTGACTTACAAAAACTGGACGCCAAATACACAGCCCGGTCGGGTAAGAAAAAGAAGAAGCCCCGCGGTCCGGAAGGCGGCTCACCCCGCCCCGCGCCCACTAATAAGCCATCCTGATAAAACAAACAACCCCGGTCTGAAAGGTCGGGGTTGTTTGTTTTATCGTTTGCCTGACTCATCTCAAAAATCACCGGAATAGAAGGGGCTAAACACGTAGTACGTACTATCCCGTTTGGCCCGTTTCGGTGCCGTTTGGACGTATAGCACGTAACGCGATTTTCGGTCCGGCCCATCAGCCCATTCATCGAAAGGGCGTTCGCGGGTATAGAGTTTATCTACTTCGCGAACGTGCATGCCTGTTATCTGCTTTTCGTCCACCCGAATACCATTGACGAATAAGTCAATGTCCTTCCGGTACTCGTCATAAAGGTGTAAGTGTTCATTTTTTGTCCGCTCAACAAACGCTAGCTTATTGCGGAAAAAAGTGGCTTCGAGCAGTTTATTCATCGAAAACGTACTGGAGTGGCCTAGTGGAAAATCAGACACCGCGTTGACCTGCATGAACTGTTTCCACTTCTGCCGTACCTTGTCTGGTATTGGCGTTTTATGCGTTGTGCTGATGAAGACGCGATAGGTTTCCGGATAGGCCTCAGCACCGGGCATGTCAGCCCATTTCTGATAAATGAACAAATCGGCGACTTGTTCAAACGTCAGCGACGCAAGTGCCTTAACCGACGCAGGATTACCATTGATGAATACCTTCGCTTGCTGCACATCGGCCTCTTTGAGTGCCAGATGGTTATTGCGAAGGATTAGAATATCAGGATAGCTATTCAGGGGCATAATCGTTACCCGACGACCATTGATCATCCGGGTTCCGTTAAATGCGGACAAAGAGGTCATTCGCCACCATGGCTTACCTGGCTTTTCCAGTTCTGCTACCAGCACACGGGTAGCATTAGTGAGCGGAAAGGGGGGAATGCCCCGTTTAACAAACTCATCGCCATCGTTCGTCTGAGCGTGTCGGCAGGCCAGAGCCATAGCCCCCAGAAACAACACCCAAGTACCGTACCGCCAGCAAGCCTGAAAACCAGAACGCTGCCCATTCATCATGCCCACGCGCTGACGCAGACTCGGCCCGTTAAACTGGTTGGTAAAGGTGTACATGGTCTTACTTGTCTTCTGTGGTATAAATCAGCAGGGCAGTAGTAGCAGAATCTTTCTTTGCCTCGTCATACTGCCATATTTTCACGACAGCATATACCTGATTCGCACGCCAAATCCTGACTGCTTCGGGTGAGGCTTCGTAATCATTGATGAAAACCTTGACGTTTTTTAGCTCTCCGTTTATTGAAAGGGTTCCATCTGATTGGGTAGTGATACCGCTTGTGCGTGTGTCCGTATTGCGAAAAAAGCTACGTTTAAAAACCTGGGACCTGTTCCCCAGCCCACTAAGAAATTTGTTTATACCAATCTGTACGATAGGCTCCATCTTCTGGTCTTTGACTAACTCCTGCACAACGGTTTCATCTTCAACAATAACCTTACGTACCTCTTCAGGAATACTTCGGGCAGTAGAGGGAATCTTAGCGTATGATGTACTTGATAAGTACTTTCTTTCGTCTGAGGTGCTGTCCAATTCCAGATAGCCGCCACTGGCTAAAATTGGGATATCTTCTTTTCCGTTGCCTTTTTGACCTGTCCCACCGTCTGAATTAGCACGGACTAACTTATAATCTAAATGGTCGATGAAGGTGTAACGCCAGTCATACCGGACATCTATCAGTTGTAGTATGGCTCCATGCTTTGCCAGTTCGTTCTTTATGACAGCAAAGTCATCGAATTTGAACAAAGGCGTGATAATCCACCACATACGATTGCCCTGATAAAAAATATACCGCGACGGGCTTACCCGAACAGTTTCTTTCTTAGAGCGTGTTGGGGAATTATCTTCGGTGTTAGGTCTGGATACGTTGCAACATAATCTGAATGTTGGCTAAATAGAGCCAACTTACCGAAGAAGATACCGTGTATTCATAATCCTTGACGATCCGGCGAAAGAAATTTG
>JBBSTD010000095.1:0-24282 GCA_038236215.1 Cytophagales bacterium
CCCACCACTAAACCCCCTCCCCTCCCCGCACGAAGACTCACATCAACAACACAACCCTTGGTTCGGGGTTTTACATCCGGCCACCACGCTTTCTGTTATTTTTATTTACTAGTCAATCTCAATCACCACATCGGCACCAACGGGGTGGGCGACGCAGGTGAGTATATACCCCGCCTTTAGTTCTGATTCCGACAGGCCATCTTCTTCATCCAGTTTCACTTTACCTGAAATGCACTTGCCCATGCAGGCCGTACACATCCCCGCCTGACAGGAGTAGGGCAGGTCGATATCCAGATCCAGAGCGGCTTCCAGAATGGTCTGGTGCGGAGCAACGGCAAATTTGTATTCGCTGCCTTCGTACAGTACCGTTACTTCGGACGTGCCACTATCGGCAGCCGTGAGGGGTTCTTCGACCACATCGCCCGCCATAACGGGTGCCGTAGCGTAACTCTCCTTATGAACGTGCTCCGCCGAAACACCGACCAGCGCCAGTGCTGAACGAGCCTCGGCCATCATCCCGTCGGGGCCACACAGATATACGCTGGCGTTCCCGCGGTCAGTAGCGGGCATTTCTTCCAGCAACGTAGTGAGCATATGCTGATTCAGCCGCCCTTCAACGCCCACCCAACCAGCCGATGGCTGGCTCAGTACGTGAGTGGTCTGAAACCTGGATTTACCATAGGCTTGCTCCATCGCATCCAGATGCGCTTTATAAATGATAGACGCCTGATTTCGATTGCCATAGATGAGCCACACCCGGCTGCTGGGTTCAACGTGCAACGCCGACTTGGCCATTGAAAATAGGGGTGTAATACCGCTACCGGCCCCAATCAGAACAATGGTCCGGCGATTTTGCAGGTCCAGTTTCGGGGTGAAGGTACCCATTGGCTCCAGGGTTTCCAGCACATCGCCGGGCCTGATACTATCGCATAGATAATTAGAAGCAAGGCCACCCGGCACCCTTTTTACGGATACCGACAGCGATACATCGACATGGGGCGACGAGGCCATTGAATAGGACCGTCTTACCTTCTGGTTGTTAATGTTGAGTAAAAATGTTAGAAACTGACCGGGTTGATAGCGTATTTCCTCGTTGATGGGGTGCCAGAAACTGATTGTCACGGCGTCGGGCGTTTCCCGAACAATGTCTTTAACTTTTAAAAAATACCGGTTTGCCATTACTATTCTCGTGGTTGCTATATACTAAACGCAGCAGGGAGCAGAAAAGCGGGGATGCATACATAAAACCTTCTGACTTCCCTCCTTTTCTTCACCTACCCGACGTTCGTTTTATCCGGCAAAGGTACGGCGAACACCGGAAATTTATCCATTCCGGTGGTACTCGACCAATCCTTCGGCGGGGGCTTTGAGGAGGTTACCCATTGTTAATCCCGTTTGTTCAACCGCCGTACGGAGTTGTGACCCAAAATAATAGGCAATGGAGCCAACGAAATGAACGGGCCATTCTACCGATTCCGGAAAGCGTTTAACGTAGGTGGCAAGGAAAAGGGTAAACGCATTAATTACCAGTTCCGTAACGTACGGATGGGCTATATGCTCGGACAGGAAGGGAGTAAACGAAGCAAAATATCGATTTGGGAATGGCTTTTTGTAGGCGTTTTCGAGCAACGCAGGCCGGTCGAGCGCGTAGCGGGTCTGGAAAGCCTGATGCAGATCAGCTGGCAGACTTTCCTGAAAAAAATCCCGGACGAGGTTTTTCCCTAGGTATCCACCACTTCCTTCGTCGCCAAGCCAGAACCCCAGTGATTGAATTCCCCGCGTAATCTGCCCATTTTCGTAACAACAGGCATTGGACCCCGTTCCCAGAATACACACAATCCCAGCCTGATGGCCCGATGCACTGCGGGCCGCTCCCAGCATGTCGCTGTTTACATCGATATGGCGGGCATCAGGAAATACCGTTTTCAGGGCATCCCGCACAACACCATTTACAGAAGGTCCGCTGCAACCCGCTCCGTAGAAAAAGAGTTGCTCTATGCGGGCATCGTTTTCCGGTAGAAGCAATTGCTCTTTTAGGATATCTACCATTTTGGTAGCCGACTGATAGTAGGGATTCAGACCATCCGTTTGCCTGGCGTGAATAGTACCATCGGCATCCAAAAACCGCCAGTCGGTTTTCGTCGAGCCACTATCCGCAATTAATTGTATGCTCATCAGCTCAATTCATAAGTGCTCCATAACCATGACTGATTCTCCATGACCACTACCGTTGCTTTATATAAGTTTTCCTACTACCGGAAAGCGGTTGAATACACTGTCGGAATGGGGGGCATCGGCCAGTTCATCGGTCAGGTCCTGCCCCGCCCAGTGCTCATAGTGCTTTCCGTTGCGCCACAGTCGTGAAGCCGACAAATCGTAGATAACTCCCTGGAATGCACACCATATCTCATCACGGTCCTGTCCATTACGCAATGCCAGCTGTGAGCGGGAGTAGAAGATCGGTACTGAATCAGGCATAAAAAGTGGCTCTATCCATCAGATAAAGCCAGTGAATTATTAGGCATTACTTTTGCAGGTAGAAAACAAAATTAGCGTAACTTTAGCCACTTCTAATCCTTGTGTAGTTGAATTAATTATGAGAAAGACTCAATCTGTCGCTTTCTTTTCGGCACTGGCGCTGTTTAGTGTAATCCTGAGTTGTAAGAGCAATAAAGTAGCACCCGTTTCGGAACGCATTGCCAAAGTATGGACCGCCAGCAAGATAGACGAAAACAGCACGACCGTTTACACAAAGGGAGCGGCAAACAACATTCGCAACTACGCTGGTTTCAAACTGGATTTAAGTGCTGCCCCAACTGTTAAGTACACAGAATACGATGGCAACACATTCGTTGGGCAATATTCTGTTCCAGATGATAACACGCTCAAGTTAACGAACCTGAACCCATCCCCTACCGGCGATAATGGTTCGATTACGTTTACCATCAATTCTATTGATGATAATAATCTGAAACTCACCCGCACATCGGCGAGTCAGAAAACGGGCGGTACCACCAATGTGTACACGTTGACCAATCCATAGGAATATCAGTGACTTTATTTTCATTGAAGAGCCGCTCCGGGTAATTACGGAGCGGCTTTTTGGTAGATTATGGCTAATGATTTGTTTTCTCTACCTTTATAATCTGTTAACCGCAGACACACCTTTTATCTCTCCCTATGACTGATTTGAACACAATTGGCGAGATTGGCTTAATTGAACGTATCCGCCAAACCATACCAGAACCAGCCCACAAAGAAACGATTCAGGGTATCGGCGACGATGCCGCTGTATTTGACTGGGGGGATGATTTTGGGCTGTTTTGTACCGATATGCTCGTAGAAGGCATTCACTTCGACCTTACCTACGTACCCTTAAAGCACCTCGGTTACAAAGCTGTAACGTTTGCTGTTTCCGATATCGCAGCCATGAACGGGCTACCGATACAAATAACCGTCAGTATCGGATTGAGTAGCCGGTTTACCGTCGAAGCCATCGATGAACTGTATGCCGGTATCAGAGCGGCCTGTAAGGCGTATAACATTGATTTGGTGGGGGGTGATACAACCTCTTCGCGTTCCGGCCTGATCATTTCGGTTTCTGCGTTGGGAAAAGTGCCGAAAGAGGCAATTACCTATCGGAATAAAGCACAGGTCAATGACATTATCTGTGTTACCGGCGATTTAGGAGCGGCTTACATGGGTCTGCAACTACTGGAGCGTGAAAAGCAGGTATTCATGGCCGACTCCGGGATGCAGCCAAACCTGTCCGAAGAGCGAACCTATCTGGTTCAGCGTCAGCTACGCCCCGAGGCCCGTACCGATATTGTTCACGAACTCCGCGACCTCGGCGTGGTTCCTACTGCCATGATTGACGTATCGGATGGGTTAGCCTCCGAACTGCTTCACCTGTGCCATCAATCCAATTTGGGGGCCATAATCTTTGACGAAAATCTACCCATCGACGACCAGACTTTTCTAGCGGCCGATGAATTCAATATCAGCCCGATAACCGCAGCTCTGAACGGTGGAGAAGATTACGAGTTGCTGTTTACCGTTCGTCCGCAGACGTTTGAAAAACTAGCTACCAACGCACGTATTACCGCCATTGGTTATATTTCCAACGATTCCAACTACGTCGGCCTATCGACCAAAGCCGGGCAGTTGACGCCTATTAAGGCACAGGGCTGGCGGGGTGCCTTCTCGCTGACTTAACCAAAACGGGGTCGTTCTCGTGGAACGGCCCCGTTTTGGTTAATACTCCCACTAAGACCTGGGTATGGGTTCAGCTTTAAAACCTGCCTTCTCAACAGCCTTCCTCACAACATCACCAATTCGATTATCTCCGGGTCGCCGGGCGGCAGTTTGCACAGTCAGTATTTTCTCGGGACTGTTGGTGTTTACATTCCAGCCGTCGAGTTGTTCGATGTGGTTCAGGAAAGGGTCACGGTGGCTACGCAACCACCACACTTGATATTGGTCTTAAAGTTGAGCGTTTCCATCGTTTGATTATCGTTTTGCTATTTTCGACTCACCTGGTTAACTAGCGAAAAAACATAAAACCAGACCGAAATAGCCATGAGCAGGGGTGACCTATCGGCCAGCACGAGTCATTACTACATGATGCCTGATCATTTATGCTTCCGGAAACTGCTGCCCTGGCCGGGTATCTGTCTTTTGTTCGTGCTGTTGACTGGTTGTCAGGATACCGAGCAACAGGCAAAAACAGCGAACAGGCAATCGCCAACGACTATTATTTCCAGCGACAGTGGCTTCCAGTTGCTGCATTACGGAAAACCTTACTTCATAAAAGGTGCGGGCGGAGTCAGCCATCTGGAGGAGTTAGCAACGTGCGGTGGTAACTCCATCCGGGTTTGGGATGATATTGACGCGGGACGAATTCTGGACGAAGCCCATAAACTAGGGCTTACGGTCATGCTTGGGCTGTGGGTAGAGCGTGAGATGGAAGGCTTCGATTATGACGACCGGGCCGCCGTTGAGCGGCAGTATAAACGAATCCGCAAAACTATACTCCGCTACCGAAATCATCCCGCCCTACTAATGTGGTGCGTTGGAAATGAATGGGCACAGGATGCGGATAACTTTAAGGTTTTCGACGAAGTGAATCGGCTGGCCCGACTTGTCCACGAACTCGACCCCGGCCATCCAACCAGCACGGCTATATCGCCCGACAGCAAACGGGCCATCTGGTTAGTGAGCGAGCGATGCACAGAAATTGATATTTTAGCGGTAAACTCCTACGGCCTGACCGCCCGGCTGGACGAGTTTTTTCGGGGAGGGGGCTGGACAAAACCTTACCTCATTTCGGAATATGGTGCCCCGGCCTACTGGGAAGTACCTACCGCTCCCTGGGATGCTCCCGATGAACCAACTAGTCAGCAGAAAGTAAATTTTGTCCGTCAGTTTTACCAGCAATATATTGCTCCCCGGCCACTTAACTGCCTGGGTGCTTACTTATTTTACTGGGGCAGTAAGCAGGAAGAAAGCTCCACCTGGTTCAGCATTTTCGATGAACAGCGACGACAAACGCCCCTGGTTGGGCTGATGCAGGAACTCTGGCGGGGTACGAAGCCGACCAATATGGCCCCGGTTATACAAGAACTACTGATTGATGGGCAAGCCGTTGTACACCGTTCATTCCCTCTTTCGGGCACCCTGCATCAGGCAGAAATACGAGTAACTGATCCCGAACGGGATTCACTACGGTACGAATGGGTCATGAAGCACCGGGCGCAGCCGGGTTCTGACTATGTAGGCATTCCCAGGCCACCCATTCAGGGGTTAATGACCCGTTCGGATACGGCTATCATTCAGTTTCATCTTCCCCAAAAACCGGGGGCTTACCGGCTGTTTGTGAACGTGTTCGATACCCACAACCACGTGGCAACCGCCAACTTCTCCTTTCAGGTCACTACCCAAAAACCCGTTCAGTAAATCAATCTGCTCTGGCCGATACCAACGTTGGCCGGTAAGTGCGCCACTCATTTTCATTCCCGAAAATAACGCCCCGAACGGTTGGATATCGCTCCTGTAATAAGTCAATGGCTTCAACCGTCCACTGGGTGGTATCCGGTTGCCCGGCCACCGATGCCAGGTGTGTGATAAGTATCGGTTTCTGACGAATACTGTACGCAGGGTGCGTACGTACGGCGGTATGCGAAAGCTGAAAAAGAGCGGCAAACGAGTGATTTTTCCTATCAGGAGCCTGATTCGGGTCATTCGTTACGTTGAAACCCAGCCAGTCAACGAAACTGTTTCCCGGATAATACGTCACCAGCGTTGAGGGTAAAAATGGGCACCAGACCCAGGTAATATTAGTGGCTTTCTGGTCGTGGCAGTATTGCACGACATGCTGCCAGGCCTGTCGGCAAAGGATTAAGTTGTCCGTTTGCTCCATGCCCCACGGCCGGGCCACATTATCAAACTCCGGCATGAAACTCGCGAATACGAACCGGTTATACGCCCGCGTATCCAGTACGAAACGATGAAGAGCGGCATCGCGCTCGCCCCTGATAATACTGAGCAGAAATATACGAATACCCCTTTCCGAACTTGATTGTATGTCTGCTGGCTCGATGTACAACAGGGGTAGCTGATTAAGTACATCCAGTTTGGGCGGGAGCGGAATAGTAGACTGGGTCTTTACCGACCAGTTCAGGTGGTAAGGAATGATGGGCCGGGACGAAACGGGGGTACCAGCTGCTGGCAAGTGTTCATACGAAGCCATTCCTACGTAAAAAGGCTGCGTATTGGCGTAGCGCAAATTCTTCGGAACGGTATCCGATGCCTTGCGATAGGTAAACAACCCCATCCCGATAGTTAGTATCAGAACACCCCCGAAGAGCGGAACAGCAGCCCGGCGGAGCCAGTTATACAGGCCATACCGTAGATTCCATACTCGAATACGAACGTTCCAGACTTGCGCCCGACGGGCTGATAGGCTGCTTATCCAATTCCTTATTCCCAACAACATTTTCTCCTGTCCAACCAGCACATTCAGCATCAGGATGAGGGCATTTAGTACCCCAAAACCAATCATCAGCTGGAAATAGATATTGTTCAGGGCAAACCGACCGTACCAATAAATGCTGTACGTAATGACTAACAGCGTCAGGCCACTCATCAGTAAATTGGGTAATACCAGCAGAATATGATTGCGGGGTTGGTCGTCTTTTGGCGTAGGAATATAGGGTACTCTCACCCGGAACAGCGTGTACACAAACCCCAGTACATACACCCACCAGGTACCGCTGGCCAGAATCCCCCCGGCCAGGTGGAAGCCTGCTTCATGCCGTTCAATCAGCCATCGCTGGGCGTATTGCCGAACAAGAAAGCCCGTAAGCAGGAGCGGAACATACACCGTACCGAACAGTAGCAAGTCCAGTTGAAGCGGTAGCTTCATAGTCATCAGCGATAGAATCGGGATGAGCAGGTCGATTAGTTGTATTACACCCAGCAGATAATACAGGGGCAGGGTAGCGTAGTGCAGCCGTTGTAAGCCCGTCAATCCCCCAAAAACCTTCGGGTAGGTTACAAGCAGCAACTCAAATGTCCCTCTGGACCATTTGAGTTGCTGCTTGTAATAGGCAGATAGGGTAGCAGGCACCAGTCCATAGGACAGGGGCAGCGGTACATAAACGGATTCCCATCCCCCGGCATGGAGCCGCATAGCGGTGTGCATATCCTCCGATAACCCGTTGGCGTGGCCACCAATGGAATCCAGCGCACACCGGCGAAACGTACAGTTTGCCCCAATAGCCTGCGCCGTACCGTAATTACCCATAGCGGTCATCATTGGCCCGTAAAAGCTGTATGTCTGCTCAGAAGCCCCAAAAGCCACCAGACTCTCTTTATGGTTGTAATAGCCCTGCACACACTGTACAAATCCGACAATCGGGTTTTCAAAGTGTGGCAGAACCCGGTCCAAAAAGTCGGAGACGGGGATGTGGTCAGGGTCGATGACGAGGCAGATTTCGCCGGTTGCCTGCCGGAGGGCGTTGTTGATATTACCGGCTTTGGCATCGATTCTATCCTGTCTCGCTACGTGAATTACCCCCAGTTCAGCGCATACCTGTTGTAAATAAGGGTCATTGGCTTCATCGCAGAGATACGTCGTATGCGGATAGGTAATTCGCTGAATAGCCCGCAGTGTATTGATAACCATCTCTTTCGGTTCTCCATTGCAGTATGTAGTCAGCACATCAACCGTCCATGTACGGGTTATTTTTGGCGTAGTGGCTGGTTTCACGCGCCAGTAATGGTACCACTCGTGCAGCAGGCGAAGCAACTTGAAGAGTACGGATATTGTCAGCAGGATGAACAGCCAGGATACGCCCCGATTCTGAGGTTGGAAGTATACCCATAAAAAAGCCGCCATGAACAGCAGGCCAATGCCAATGAGTACCCGTATGGGCCAATTATCACCCGGTCGGGATAAAAAAGAGTACTGTTCGTTTTGAGACTTGGTCGTAAAATCAGGCCATTTCATCGACGGGACAAGTTAGGTATCGGTCTGATTTAGACTTTGTTCTTGTGGAAAGGTCAACCTTTTTATCCAGCTAAATGCCCGCCGTTCGGGATGGACTCGCCGACACCCAGTCTACTGATGAGGGGCTAACGCATCAATAGACTAGGTGTCGTGCTATTTTTTAGCCGGCAACGTATCTGTGCCTGCTTGCCGCTGGACAAAGGCAAAGCTGCAATGAAGAACGGAGCAAAGTAAATTTTCCTGCGTGGCTACGTACCTACTATGCTGTCCGTATCGGCCGACTCAACTACCCTGACACTAGCAAACCATCCTGTTTCTGAAGACCTGTGCCGGAGGAACGGGAATGCCGCATTAAGACCTTCGCGGAGCATAAGTTGATCCGGATGATTATCAGGAATTTGCCGTTTGATAATAAAAATACCCCTCTCCGGCTACTGGTGCGTATCCCGGACTTACATACCCTTTAAATTAGCTTTTTTAAAGAAAAAATAGTTAATTTCGTTTAGGGCGCCCAGGTTGGCTGCCCAGGAAACTGGACTATGGAACGGGGGTGGACAAATGCTCGTATCCTTAGGAGCTGCGCTTGGTTTTTAAGCTTGACGTTGCTTCTGAGTTGTAAAAAATGGGATTTGCCGGTTCAGCATGACAGTTTGCTGGATGGACTTATTGCGTACTACCCGTTTAACGGAAATGGACTCGACGCAAGCGGCAATAACCTGGACGGACAACTGATAAATGGCGCAACCTTTGGACCGGACCGCCGGGACGCCAATCGGTCGGCTTTGTTACTGGATGGGGTGGATGATTACTTCGAAATACCCGATAACGTCAAACTTCGCCCCGATTCAATTTCCATAAGTCTCTGGTTACAGGCAAGTCAACTGGCTGGCTCAAGTCATATCTATAACAAAAGCAATTATCAGAGTCACGAAAATCAGCAGTACAGCGCGTTTGTGCGGCCACCCAAGGCTCCGAATCCTCCCACGCCGGGCTACGAATTCATCATCGATATCAATAACGATGGCCTCTGTACCGTTGAGCAACCCATTCAGAATGCGGTAGGTTATTATGAGCCTGCCTACCAGTTAAGTCGATGGTATCACTTTGTCAGCGTTTTTGCCGGACAGACCCACCGGCTCTATATTAATGGTGAGTTAAAAAAAACGCAAAAAGAGCCCGTAGCAAACCCGATCGACAGGTGCGCGGGGGGAAACCTGCGCTTTGGTGCCCAGGCTAACTACGATGCGAACAACTTCAACGGGCAGATGGATGAAATCCGCATTTACAACCGGGGCCTGACGGAAGTGGAAATAAAACGATTATACAATCGATGAGAGCCTCCGCTTATCATACCCTCTGGCTTGTCTGGCTGCTGGTCGTGCTCCTATCTATGAGCCGCGCCCAGGGTCAGTTGGCCGGTGGTGGCCCGATAACAAACATTCGGGTTGACGTTGACAGCGAACGGGTGAAGGTGATGTATGATGCCGTTGGTATAACCCCTCGCGATTCTATTTACCTACAGGTGGAAAGCCAGAGCCGGGGCCTACTGAACGTAATCACCGTTACCGGCGACCTGGGCCGGGCGGTGGTGCCGGGCAAAAACAAAACGATCTACTGGGATTACCGGCTGGATGGTCTACGAATTGACGATGGCATCCGGGCAAACATCCGCGTGAAACGACCCTATCAGCAATTGGCTGTGGGGGGCGGTCCTACCTGCGCGTTTCTTTCGGTGGTAGCACCCGGCCTGGGTAATATTTTCGTGCAGCCGGGCCACAGGGTTGGGCTGCGTCCCCTGATAACGGGGGCGTATGCCGGGCTGCTCATTTATGGGCTGGTGCAGAACGGCCGGTCGGACCGGGCCTATGACGACTATCTTATTCGGCTGAACGATTCCGACTATGCGGAAGCCAACCGGCTGCATCATCAGTCCCTGGTGGCTACCTGGACCGCCGTGGCCCTGCTGCTAACCGATGTGACGTACACGTTTCTGAAGGGCAGAAAAAACGAGAAGCAAAAGAAGCTTGCCCAAACAGGCGTCGTTGTGGCTTATGTGGGCACTATTCCATCCATCGGTATTCAATTTCGTTTTTGATACAGCCATGAAAAACAGTTTATTTCTCCTCCTGTTCTGGTTGGTTGTAAGTCCGCTGGCGGCCCAGCCCTCGACAACCACTTCGGCCAGCAGCGACTGGGTCTACCTGAAAAAACAGGCCGTTACCATTCCGGTCATTACCTGGAAAACACCCCAGCCAAAGCAGGTAACGGAACATAAACTCACGACCAGCGTAACCGTTCACGTTTCGTCGGGCGATGCGGCCACCCAG
This sequence comes from Cytophagales bacterium, assembly GCA_038236215.1. Classification (GTDB taxonomy): domain Bacteria; phylum Bacteroidota; class Bacteroidia; order Cytophagales; family Spirosomataceae; genus Spirosoma. The sequence continues at coordinate 10,837 of JBBSTD010000095.1, forward strand.
GTTCAGTTTTTTGCGAATGGGAAAGAACTGAACCGGCAAACGCGGGGCTTCAAACGTGTCAACAACGGGACGGAGTTCTCAGACGTTATTCCACTGGTGGCGGGGCCTAACGAGATTCACGTGAAAGCAACCAATGCCGCAGGCAGCGTCACCTCCGAGTCGCGGGTCATCATCTACCAGCCCGAAACGTCTGCGCCGGGCGTAGCCAGTAAAGGGATGCCGGGCCAGAAGCGGCTGGCCCTGATTGTTGCCAATGGTAACTACAGGCAATATAAGCTGACGAACCCCTCCAACGATGGTCGGGCCGTTAAGCAGCAGTTGGAACGGCTGGGTTTTGAGGTCACGTTAAAAGAGAATCTGTCACGGCGCGATCTGGATCAAACCCTCGATGCATTTATGGAGGCCCTCGGCACACACAATGTCGGCCTCTTTTACTACGCCGGGCATGGGCTGATGGTGAGTGGCGAAACCTTCCTGCAACCAATCGATGCGGAGCCTAAAACCGAGCCTGACGTTAGCTATGCCTGTTATCCCCTGCGTCAGATTATTGAAAAAATGGCCTATGCAAACCCCAAAGGGGCTAATCTTGTTTTCTGGGATGCCTGCCGGAACAATCCTTACCGGTCGTGGCACCGGGGGGGCGGAGAGCGGATGTTTCCACCCGTTAATCCCGCCGTCGGAACTATGATCGTGTATGCCACCGAACCGGGTAAGCAGGCCTACGATGGCGATCAGGAAAACGGGTTGTTTACCAGCGAACTGGTGAAGCATATCAGTGAGCCTGATGTCGACGTAATCGAGCTGGTCAACCGCATCGACCAGGGCCTTGAAGATCGAGGATTTCAGCAACCACCCTATTATGAGGGGCGGTTGAAAGGACGATTTATTTTTAATATCAACTAAGCCATGCGTGCGCTCCGCCAATACCGGGTTTTGCTGATGGGGTTAGTCATGGGGTTTAGCCTATGGGGGCGGGTGGGATACGCCCAGACGATACACGCTATCCTGGTGGCGGACACTAACGACCCGGTGCTGGCTGCGGTGTGCAAACGGGATATCGACATCATGCACCGCAGGATTGTGCAGGTAGCCGACGCGACCAATTTCCAGATAAACGAACAGGTCATTGCGGGGGATGCGTTCAGCAACCAGCAACTCGATGCGGTGTTGCGCCGGTTAACGCCCGGTCCGGACGACATTATCTTCCTGTATTATACGGGTCATGGCTACAACGCCCGTGCGCGTGCCGGGCGTTTTCCGGTGCTGTGGCTCGAAAAAGAAGAGACCGTCAGTGGGCAGAACCCCAGCCTGATGGCCCTTCACACCGCCCTCAGGGCCAAGCACGCGCGGCTGTGCATCACCCTGGGGGACTGCTGCAATAAAACGGTGAGCAATATGCGCGGCATGATCAAAAAAACGAGTTCGCCGAAGGCCTTACCGCTGGCTACCGATTCGGTGAAGGCGGCTTACCGGCAGCTTTTTCTAAACGTGACAGGAGACGTCCTGATTGCCAGCAGCCAGCCCCCGGAACAGTCCTGCGCGCATCCCGACTCCGGCAGTTTTTATACCCGCTCGTTCGATGAAGCCCTCGATCTGGCCAGTCGATATAACAAAACCATAAGCTGGGAAACGCTGCTCCGGGATACCCAGACCCGGCTCGTCCGGCACGAAGCAACCCGCTTCAAGCAGTCCATTTATGACGTAGCTATAGTACTGGCAACGGCCGAAAGAACTGACCGCCCTAAACCCTCCCTTATTCCGGCCGCCGATTCTGCGCTTAGTTTCGATCTGATCAACCGGCAGTTGAACGAACTGACCGACAAAACGCTGTCCGATCAGCAACGACGGGCGGCCATGACTCGCCTGACGGCTTTTTTCTCGAAGCAGGCTCGGATTGATATTTACGTTAATTCGACCCTGGGCGAAGTGCAGCCTATTGAGACCTTTGTTCGGCGGTTGTATGTAAACGCCAGTCATATCCAGCAAATCAACCTCATCGAGCGGCTCTCGGAAGTGGCCGCCGATGGCAAACATTATAAACGGGCGGCTATTCAGGAGGTGTGGTGAGACCGACCGTATCCGCAATTCCCATGAACATCAGACTGATAACACTCTATTGGACAATAACCTGTATCTGCACCCTGGTTTCCAGGGTGCAGGGCCAAGAGTGCCCGTTGCCGCTCGACGATAATCAGATGGTGATTGAAAGCCAGTTGAGTGAGAAGCAATTACGCGACTTCCGGCAGTTGATCGGGCAGAAAGTGGCCGAGTTTGAGCAGTACCTGAGCGTTGTGGCCGACCCCGACCAGCAGAACAACATCCGCGAACTGGCTATTGAGAATGCGATGCTGCTGTTTCTACCCGACGCTACTATGGAGGTTGGGTCGAATAACGTAGTTCGGGAATACCCCCTGGCCATTTACCTGCGCCGACTAAAAAATCTGGAGAAAAAATACGCTGACATCACCATCACGTTCTACGATCTGGCGCTGGTGGGCGACTGGGCAAAAACGAACCAGGGCTACCTCACCACGGCCACGTATTTTCAGCGGTTTCAGGCTTTTAACCGCAAAGGACAGCCGGTGTACCGGGCAAAGACGGCCAAAAAAATGGAAGTAGACCTGCGCAACCGCAAAGATCCATTCTACGAAGAAAACCGCTGGACGGTGCTCCTGGGCAATGTCCGGCTCTCCGAAACCCCACCCGCCAGGGTGCGGTAAGGCGGTCATTGATTTCCTCAATTTCCCTGTTAGCAAGCCTTTACTATGATTGGACACACCCGCTTGAACACCCTGATACCCCTGTTCCTACTGGCCGGGGCACTGGCGGGAGTTGCTTCTTCGGCTAATGCGCAGGGCTACACCCAGCAGGATCGGCTACGAATTGCCGACGACGCCCGTCGGCTGGTGCAGGACAAGTACCTGACTAACCTGGAAATTCTGACGCATTACGAAGCCCATCAGCCACCCGAAGCGTTACAAAACCACATTCGTGGGTTGATACGCGATGCCTTTCGAAGCCGGGACGTGCTGGTATTTAACGAATTCAGGCCGGTGGGAGCAGCCTATACGACCGTTGACGAATATGTGAAAGACAGCCGCATTTATACGGGCGGCAAGCCAATTGTTAATACACTGAATCTGGCCGAAGGCCGGTATGATCTCCAGCAAACCAATGATGGGCAACCGTTTATTAACCTGTACCTGCACAAGCAGATGGAGGGAACTGATCGACAGGGGAAACCCTTCCAGTTTCGGTACCTGGCCGAATTTCGAATTACCTTCCTGTTCGACCGGCAACTGAATACGTACCACAATTATCGGATAGCGGGCATCAGCAAAGTTGACAAATGGCCTCCAACGGCCTTCACCATTACGGCCGCCGACGTTGAGCAGGCGGCAACCGGGCAAAAAGACCTGCCAGCCGTACTAACTGCATTGGCCGACCAGATAAAGGAGCAATTACCTCCCCACACGCAGAAACTTACACTGGAGATGTTTACTTACCAGGGCTGCGGGGTGAACGATGCTCTGTCGGACCGGATTTTTGCCACCCTCAGCCGTTGCCTGCAAAAACAGGCACCAGTCAGCGTCCTGTCGCCTGCCCAAAGTCGGGAAAACGCACTGGCAGTGCGGGGCTCGTACCAGCAGGAACTCAACAACCTGCAACTGATAGTCAATCTGTATGACCCGCGCACTGGCAATGTGCTGAAAACGTTTACGAATGCCGACCTGCCGCTGACGTGGATCAGCCAGCAAAACCTGAAGCTAAAACCCGACAACTACCCACAGATTGCGGCAATACGCGATACCCTCCGGCAAAAGCCCTCGCCCGTTCCAACGGCTCTGACCGTTTCGGTTCGGACGGATCGGGGCCGGTCGAGCGTTGAGTATTGGGAAGGGAATACCCTCATTCTGGAAGCAAAAGCGAACCGACCCTGCCACGTGCGGGTGGTGTATCTTCAGGCCGATGGCTCAAAGACCCTGCTCGAAAACGATTTCGAAATCAAACCCGGCCAGGAGAATCAGTACGTTCGTATCGCGCCCGATGCCTCTTTCGAGTGTACCGCTCCGTTTGGCATGGAGCATTTGCTGGTCTATGCCGCCGACGAAGCCTTTTGCTCCCTGCCAACCAACCCCAATCCAATGCTTTACCTCCGAAAAGAAGATGGTAATATAATTTTTATCGGATCGATGCTGGCCATGATCGAAGCCGTTACCTGCACTAAAAACCACCACGAAGTAGCCCAGGACCGGCTTCAGATTACGACCCGCAGCCTCAAAAACTAACCTGATAACCGTAGCGGGCAAAGCGGGTCATGGTCCGGTAGCTGATCCAGCAAAAGCCTCCATCACCCCAGCCTTTGCCAAAGCTGTTGACCACCCGAAATGCTCCCCCAAATTGCTTATCGTCGTAACCGATGATGCACAGCGCGTGGCCCCGCAGCCGGGTATCCTGCGGGTCATCCTGCGGCCACGATTCCCAGACTTTTCCGGCCACGAAGAAAGACATTGGCACAACCATGCCCACTACCACGGGGCTTCCGCTGGCCAGGGCTTTTTTAATATTCGTTATTTTCTGGTCGCCATCCCGCACGTTGAACAGCCGCTCGAAGGCCCTAATGCGATAGCGGGACGCCAGGGAATCGACAGTAGCGGTTTGCTGACCACAGGCCGGGTACGGAAAACGATGGAAAGGCACCACCCCCACCTCTTTTAGCACCCCAAACGCTTTGGTCAGGTACGCCCCTTCCGTGCAGGCGTAGTCGCCGTTGGTTTTGGCTTTCTCGTACAGGTAGCTTGGTGAGAATGCCAGTTTAGCAATGTCGGCTTTGTTCGTCAGCTTCTGGGCTTTGGCCTCCAGAATCGTGCGGAGGTAATAGCCGCAGGCAAAGCCCACGCAGGTGCCATAGTCTCCCTGGGCCTGCACCGGGGGGCAGAATCGCTCGAACGAAACGCGGGGTGGTAGCGGTCCTTTGGCCACAATGTTCGGATAAGATACCTGTTCGTACTGGTCGTCATCCAGCAGTAAACCGGGTTTAATGTCTACCTGGGCCGAAGCCGAAGCGGCCAGCAGGCAGAGTAGCAACCCGATGAGCCGTACGCCTTTCATGGTCAATGTGTGGTTGTGGAACCGGGCAACCGGGTCAGAAGCTGCCGGGCTTCCTGCTGATAAGGATGGCCGTTGAGCCGGGCAATGGTTTGCAGTAATGCCTGCGCGTCGGCGATTTGGTTGTTTCGCAGGTAGGCCAGTGCCAGATACCACTGCGCACTGGCGCGCCAATGCCCTGGCTGCCCGGCCGAAAGGGCAATCAGGTCGCTGATGGCAGGCTGGCGGTCAGGACGCTGCAAACCAGCGATGGCCGCTTGCAGCCGCACCGAATCCGTAGCCAACTGGCTATTGGGGACGGGTGCTGCCACCCGGTCTGGATCGGCTGGCTGGGACGGGGCCGCTTTCAGCGTTGTGGAGAAGAAATCAGTAAACAAGTGCTCCTCCTGCGCCAGCAACTCCCGCTTTTCCTGCTGATTCAGGTATAGCAGCCAGCCCACACCCAGCAGCAAAGTCAGCGAAGCCGCCATGACCCAGCTCGCCCGGCCAAACCGGACAGCCGGGCGAGCTTCCCTAACCGGATAACTCTCCGGGAACGGCACAAAGACTGGCTCCGAAAACTGAGATTTCGGGGTTTCCGGTTGTTCCGTCGGTTTGTCAAGTCCGGCCAGGAGACCCCGCTTATCGAGGTCAGCATGCATGTGTCGAAATCGCTCTTTATGGGCCAGGAACACCAGCCCCTGTTTGAGTTCACGCTGTAGGGCTACCTCCTGCCGAAGGGCCTCGTCCTGCCGCAATTGGGCGTCGAACCGGTCTTTTTCATCGGCGGCTAGCTTTCCCGACAGGTAGGCCCCAATCTGTTCCAGAAGTTCATCGGATTGCTCCATCGTTATGCTGTTTTATACTGGCTGTATAAGGCTTTCAGGCGCTGGGCGCACCGAAACCGCTTTACCTTGGCTGAGTTTTCCTGCAGACCAATGCGGGCTCCGCACTCCCCCAGCGATTTTTCTTCTACGTAAAAGCAGTTCAGCATGATCTGGCAGTCGGCACCCACCTCGGCAAATGCCCGGCCAACGGCTTTCCAGTCTACTTCTCTACTCTCCCAAATCGAATCAGCGCTGGCATCCGGGCGGTTGGGTTCCTCATCTGATTGGGTACCATTCTGCCCGTCAGCACGGTCACTGTTTGGTGTCGTTTCGCGACCGCTATAAGTGTCGGTTTCGTCATCGTCGGTGGTTTCCTGAAAGGTGTCTGCCTTCTGGATGTGATTTTTCCGCAGAAAACTGACCCACTGATTCCGGCAAATAGTGAACACATAAGCCGCCACGGGTTTCCCCTGAAACACGAACTTTCCGGTTTTCAGGTTAATGGCAAATTCGGCCATGCCCTCCTGTAAAATATCGAGGGCATCGTCCTTAGATATGGCACTGCGCTGCCGGGCGTAGGGAACGAAACTGCGGGCAGCACGGATGTACAGGCACTCCCAGGCTGGTTTGTAGTCGGCCATCAGAGCCTGATAGAACGACAGGTGCCCCTGCTGTTCGAAGTCAAGGCAAGGGTTATTCACATCTGTGGACATACAAACCGGCGTTAAACGCAACCGTGCGTGGGGCATAGTTAGTGATTTATAGCGCAAAAATCAATCAGGGAGTCAGATAGTTAGTCCGGACTCCGTACACCTTACCTATCGCGGTTTTAACGTTTCGTTATCCATTTTTTCAAGATTTATTTCATCGGTTTGATAACCCATCTCCATTCCTGCGATACACAGGGAAACAAATGCACAATTAATTCACCTTAAACAATTTGTCACTCATGAAAAAAATCATCTTATCCGCCCTGGCGGCAGCCTCTATCTGTGTTGCCCAAGCCCAGTCTAACACTTTATCCCTAAGCCAGAGTGGCAATGGGAACAATGCACCTATTACTCAAAAGGGGAATGGGAATGACTTATCGATTAGTCAGGTCGGTAATAGCAACAGTATATTGGATTACGAGATTACCCAAAAGGGGAATAGTAACGTTGGCGCCATTACGGTCACGGGCGATAATAACCAGTCTTACTTCTTTCAGGAGGGTAATAACAACAACACGGTGATTTCGAGTGCGGGTAACGGGAACTTTGCGCTGGCTGGTGCCTCTGTTGGGAATGAGAATCAGGCAACAGTAACTCAGAATGGTACGAATAACAATGGTACATCGGGTAGTGGTGAAGGGAATTACAACCGGACGACGCTCACGCAAGCGGGGGAGGGGAATTATGGTAGTGCAATCTCCCTTACGGGTAACAATAATCAGGTGACTATCAGCCAAGTTGGGGGCAACAATCAGGGGGATGCTACAGTCTACGAGGGCAGTAATAACCGGTTGAGCCTTAGTCAGACCGGTAATAGCAACATCGGAAATGTGTTTGCCCAGTTCAGTAACAGTAACCAAATTAGTATTACTCAAACTGGCGACGGCAATACGGGTTTCCTCCAGGCACAGGGGTATGGGGGAAACAACCAGGCAACACTCACGCAGACAGGTAGTGCTAACACGGTCCGGTTTTATCAGTACAATTCCTATAACACAGGTACTCTTCTGCAGGAGGGCAACGGCAACCTGCTAACGGGCCTGCCGACGGGTGGCTATGACTATGAAACGGCTACCCAGAGTGGCAGTTATAACGCCTTATCGCTCACCCAAACCGGCGACGGTAACGTGCTTCGCTTTGGGCAGACGGGTAATAACAACACCGCGACCGTTACCCAATCGCCGAACTAAACGGAACCGCCAGCCCGAAACCGTTTCGGGCTGGCGGTTCATACCCTCCAATTTACTAACGCAAAACTTCCTAATCCCATGAAACGATTCATTTTTCTCCTGGCATTCGGCCTGCCACTAGGGGCTTTGGCCCAGTCGGAGGTGTATTTCCGGCAACCGATGGCCAGCCAGAATAGGACCGGGCTGTCGGCCAGCGAACTAACGCTGGTGCAAAGCGGGCAGCTCAACCAGATCCAGTTTCAGGAAACGGGCCGCCACAATGCTGCCAGCCTAATACAGCAGGGCGAGAACAACACGCTGGACGTGGAAATCATTGGCTCCGACAACCGCTATTCCTTTGCCCAGCAGGGCGACAACAACGCGGCCCTGTGGCGGTCGCGCCAGAACAACGGCCAACTGGAGGTGCTGCAACGGGGCAACAACAACCAGTTGGTGCAGGACGGCAACAGCCCGGCTCCGGGCGTGCCGATGCGCATTGAGCAAACGGGCGGTATGCAGCTACTTATCAAAAACAATTTCTGACCATGAAACCACTATGTGTACTCCTGCTACTCCTTTTGCCGTTGCTGGCGCTGGCCCAGGACCCTACTTCGGGTAGCAATGCGATTCTGGAGGAGAAACTGGATGAAAACGCGCTGAACGAAAACGGTGGCATCAGCTTAATCCTGGATAATACCCGCACCAAAGCGGGGAAGGACTTTTACGAGCTATTCTACAAGCAATGGAGTATCGTACCCATGCAGGCCGACACGAGCCAGCAACACGGGTTGGCACCCACGGTTCAGTTCGACGAGGTGGTGATTTCGGTAGAGGAAATACCCGCCCCCGGTTTTGCCAACCAGATTCTGATCCAGATTACTATCGACGATCAGCCCGTCTGGCAGCAGTACGTGCCGGTCCGTTATGAGCTACTGGAAGCCGAAGCACCCAATGCCGTGGAAACGGTTCGGCAAGAACTAGCCAGTTATCAGGAGATGAAGCAACTAGTAGGCAGTCAGCAGTAGAGCGGGCATTGATTACCCGATGCAGACTGACCAGGTCACTCGAAAGATCGTGGCTCCAGCGCCGGAATGGACGTTTGGAGCCACGACTTATTTTTTTAAGAAAATGGCGGATAGCCGTTAACCTTTCACATCGCCAGCGATATACAGTCAGAACACCCTTTAATGCTGACTGTATATGAAAAAGTTAATCGTTATCGGACTCCTGCTGGTGCTTACGGCGGGACTATCGAAACTCCAAGCTCAGGGCCTTGTGTACCATCCCAACAACCCCGCGTTTGGTGGCAACACCTTCAACTACCAGTGGCTGCTCAGTTCGGCCCAGGCGCAGGACACGCACAAAGACCCCACGGCCAAAAGCTCCGCTTCGCTAAGTGGATTGGGGGGCCTGGGCAACAGTTCGTCGCTCCAGAGCTTTTCCGACAACCTACAGCGGCAGTTGCTCAGCCGACTGTCGCAGAATATCCTCAATAAGCAGTTTGGCGAGGATGGACTGAAAGAAGGCTCCTTCACCTTCGGCGATATGCAGGTGGTTATCACCAATGCCGCCGAGGGGGTCATTATCCGAATTACCGATGGTAAAGGCGGAGAAAGCTCCATTACCGTGCCTTACTTCTGAATTTTCTCAATACCCCTCAAGCTTTTAACTTTTTTTCGCCATGGACCAGGCCGTAAAAATCAGCTTCATCCTTCCCGGCATCGCCAGCCTCATTTGGCTACTGACCGGCTGCAACGCCTACTTCAATCAGCCCACCCGTACCCAGTCGGCCCGCCTGGGCGAAGAAACCGCCATCACGGCCGAACTGCGGAAGTTGCCCGCACCCCACGAGAAAATAGTAGCCGCCGTTTATAAGTTTCGGGACCAGACCGGCCAGTACAAGCAAACCGAAACTGGCTCGGGATTTTCAACGGCTATCTCGCAGGGCACCACCAACATCCTGCTGAAAGCCCTGGAAGAAAGCGGCTGGTTTGTGCCCATCGAGCGGGAAAACATTGCCAACCTGCTCAACGAACGAAGGATTGTCAAGTCCAGCACGGCCCAGTACAAAGAGCCGGACAACCTGCCCCCTTTGCTGTTTGCGGGCATCATTCTGGAAGGGGGTATTGTTTCCTACGATGCCAACACCATTACGGGCGGGGCGGGGTTGCGGTTCTTCGGCACGGGCGGCTCCAGCCAGTATCGGCAGGATCGGGTCACGGTCTATTTGCGGGCTGTAGCCACCAAAACGGGTAAGATTCTCAAAACGGTGTACACCTCCAAAACCATTCTGTCGCAGGCCATTGATGCCGGAACGTTCCGCTACGTGAGTTTCAAACGTCTGCTCGAAGTAGAAACCGGCTACGCCACCAATGAACCCGCCCAGATGGCCGTTACGGAAGCGATTGAAAAGGCGGTGAAGTCGCTGATTCTGGAAGGTATTCAGGACAACCTCTGGAGTGCCGACGAAAAAGACGCTAGGCAAGCCCAGGCCATGCTGGCGGCCTATGCGCACGAAAAAACGGACATGAGCCAGACCGACATCCACGGGGCTCGCAACACCGTCGAGCCGTCGCGGCTGACCATTCAGCCTTATGCGTCGGTCTGGCAGTATCATGGCGATATGCCCACCCGTGGCATCCGAACCGGCTACGGTCTGACGGCCGATGTATACCTGTCCAGCTCATTCGGTATTCAGCTCAGTGCGGGTGTCGGCACACTCGCCAGCGACCAGCGGTTCAGTTGCCCGGTGAGCACCCTTCAGGCTAACCTTCTGTATCGCTCACTCCCTTTCCGGCGCATCACCCCGCTGGCATATGCCGGGGCTGGCATCATCACGCGACGGATGGGTACGTCGCCGGTCGATGTGCGGGGTACCCAGTACGCTATGCTGGCGGGGGGCGTCGGTGCCGAGTACGCCATCAACCCGGTTGTGGGCCTGCGCACCACGCTGGACTACCAGCAGCCCCTGACCGATGCGCTGGACGGTATTGTGGCCGGTACGCATTCCGATTATTACCTGCGCGGGTCCGTTGGCCTGTCGTTCTACCTCGGGCGCTCGGCCCGGCGGTCTGTTCCTGTTCATCCATAAACACAACCCTCATTCATCCAATCTTTTATCGCCTGTAATCATGAAAAATCTATCGACAATTATCCTGCTGATATCCCTGCTGGCCAGCCTGTGGGGGTGCAATGAAGAAACACTGGTTGAACCGCAGCAATATGGGTACGTCAGCGGCCAGCAATACGGGTCCGTGAGCGGTCAGGTGCTGAGCAAGAAAGATGGCAAACCCATCAACAAAGCCGCCATCCGGCTTAGCCCCTCGGGTCGAACGGTGCAGACCGACTCTACCGGCCGGTTCCGCTTCGATACTATCGTGGCGGGCAAATACACACTCCAGGCCGCCCGGGATGGCTTCCGCGATGAACTAACGACGGTTGAGGTGTCGGCGAGTTATGGCGCCACGACACTGCTGTATATGGTCAGCGAAAACCCACTGCCAACTGAGCCTGCGCTTGTTTCACAAAAGACCGGCGTTAGTGCCCTATCGACCACGATGGTTCTGAAGTGGAAATCCACCGACCCCAACAAAGACCCGCTGACCTACGACGTGGCCATTACCCGCGAGGGCAGTACCGTGCCCACCCGAACCGTGACGGGCCTGACCGCCGATTCGCTGGTGCTTAACGACTTAGCCTACGGCACCACTTACTACTGGCAGGTAACGGTTTCGGATGGGGTAAACACGGTGACGGGTAAAATATGGAGTTTTCAAACCATCCCGTTTCCCGACGTGTCGTATGTATTTGCCCGGCGTATGGCAGGTTTCTATCAGATTTTCGTTTCGACCGATGGGATCAGCGCCATTCAGTTAACGCAGTTGGGCAATAACTGGCGACCCATCGTTAGCCCCAACCGGAAGCAAATTGCCTTTCTGTCAAACGTTGACACCGACCTGCACCTGTTCGTGATGAACTACGATGGCAGCCATCTGCACCGGGCCACGACCGTGCCGGTAGCGGGTCTGCTATCCTCCGATCTTTCGTTCTGCTGGTCGCCGGATGGTACGCAACTACTCTATCCGAGCAATAACAAACTCTATGTGGTCAATGCCGACGGGGCGGGCAATGGGTTGCGGACGGTGGCCCAGGCTCCATACGGCCGCACCTTTGCCGGCTGCGACTGGACGGGGCAGGGCGACCGGATTGTGGCCCGCACCACGGGCGTCAGTATCTACGACAACCGGTTTGTCTGGATGACTTCCCAGGGGAAAGACACCACCACGGTTCTGAACAAACCGGCTAGCCGGGTGGGGAACCCCGTCTTTTCGGTCACGGGGAAAGAAGTTATTTACACCTCGGATAAAGATAGTTTCCAAAACGAAGCAGGACGGCAACTGAATGCGCAGATCACCATGCTGACGCTTGCTACGCGGGTTCCCTGGGTGGTGATGACCGCTGGCACCGATGCCCGGTCAACCAAGCCTGTCGGTACCAACGACCTGGACCCCCGTTTTTCGCCCAATAGCTCGAAAATTATTTTCATCAGCACTAGCAACACTGGAACAGGAGAATGCACCGTAATGACGGCTGATTTTGACGGGACCAAAGCACAGAATCGGACCGTGCTGATTAAAGGAGCCGAAACACCCTGCTGGCGCTAACCGGCAGAACGATTCATTGAATGGTACAGGCGAAAATGAGTAGTCAGGAAAAAACGCAGCCAGTTGGCCGCGTTTTTTTTCTTTGCGCTAAATCGACCCGAAAAAAAGGTAGACTCATGCTTGGTAGACCAAGCTCAACATCAATAACTGAATATGTTGCTGGCAAATGGCCAGCTAGCAGCATCTAGGGTCAGCTACAGGCTCATTGAGCGCGGGTCCCAGCGTTTAATGTATCTTATCATTCAGCCAATGAGCTATCGCTTCGGTGCTCCGATTCCAAAGTTTTCGTTTGGCAATGGAGTTATCACAGAACCAGGTTAATCGGCGGTAATGCGAATCGGGTGAGGTTTACTTATTGGTCAAAAGAAGCCCTGTCTGATTCCTGCGCTCACTGAGGTTGGCGATTTCCTTTTCCAGAATAGTACTGCCAACGATTACTCAATTTTTGAGCAGGTTGGTGATAGATCCCGAACGTATTCCTTACCGCACCGACGATTCGGTTTTGTCTAAAAGCGAGGAATGGAGTTTTGCTGAGTTGGTTACACGATAAAGCAGGCGATCAACCTCCCTTGTTCCTTTTCCCGTTCCTTACTGTCTGGCACAGAGTGTGCCTGTGTAAGAGACCTTCAACCGGCTAAAAGGTCTCTCTATACATATTGCCGAGAGGGTAGCAACCGATATCGTCAATATTGCATAGATAACAAAGCAGGCTGCTTCTGAACTGATAGCATTACCAAAACCATCTATATCATTTTTATGAACCGAAAAAAAAGAGGGGTGACGGGTCATTATATACACATAGATAAAATCGTATGTTTTCCAAAAAACAACTGGTATCAGTAAATGATACTTGAATTCGCATTTCCAGTGCATATTACCTTTTCTCCCCTTTTGTACCTTTCATCGGCTATCTCAAGTCGACTGAAACAACAAAAATCAGCCGTTTTATAGATTGTTCCTAGCTTTGAGGTGACTAAACCAATCAAAG
>JBBSTD010000096.1:0-24275 GCA_038236215.1 Cytophagales bacterium
TAACTATGTCTGTGCCGATTTTTCGGACTGAATCAGGCTGGATGTTTGGCGTAATCTGCCCCGTGCGTTTGTCTTCGAACTTTTCGAGTTCAAATTTTATGGGTAATACAAATTGCGTGGCTACGGGTATACCATTTTGTTTACCGGGAATCCAGCGGGGCATCTGATGTACGATCCGTAGAGCTTCCTCATTGCATCCACCACTTACACCTTTTTTGATAGTTGCCGATCCGATAGATCCGGTTGGTAACACAACAAATTGCACCAGTACCGATCCCTGAATTCCTGAACTTTTGGCTTTAGCTGGGTACCTGAGGGCATGGGCTACATACTGCATCAGGCCCGGTATACCTGTTGGAAAAACAGCCGCTTCTTCGATGGCATTATATACCTTCCCGTTGATGGTTTCTGACGAAGGTGGAGTTCGTATTGGCATGGCCGGGTTTGGCTTGATAGCTTTATACATAGCCGTTGCACCCATAGTGGGTAACTCATCGGCTGGGGTTAGTTCCAGACGGGCATCAATTGTTTGGCGCCCATCAACAGGAACGACTTTCAGTGTGAAACCCACAAAACTGATGCTGAGCATGGCCTTTTTGGGCACGCTCCGAAGAGTGTACCGACCTTGGGCATCAGTAGGCGTACCTTTTCCTGTGTTAGCAACAGTGACTATAGCTCCGGGCAATGGCTTTCTGTCTACGGCACTCGTCACTTGCCCCGACACCGTAATGGTGTCATCTGTTGCCTGAGTCACTACAGCCTGAATTTCTTCCCGCGCTGTAGTCATGGCTAACAAAACGAACACTAGCGGAAGCACCAACATGTATTTGCCCAGTGCCCAGCGGGCCGTTGCCCGTTGGTGAAGCATCTGAATCCGGAGTTTGAGCAGGGAGGGGTTGAAAAAGCCGTTGGTCAGTGTGTTGGTTTGCAGACCAAAGGTGTACTCGACCAGGAAGCGGGCGTAGGTGGTGGGTTGGTGGGGCTGTTTATCAGCCAGAAATTCGTGAACCTGCCGTAGTAATCGGTCGGTGAGCCAAAGTGTGGGAAAGGCCCAGAAGATGGCTCGCAGGATAGCCATGCCGACCACATCGGCACTGTGCCACTGACGAATATGGATCAGTTCGTGGCGGAGAATAAGCGAATTATCTATATCAGTCGGGTTGAGTACCAGAAAACGAAAAAAGGAGAACGTCGCGATAGCCGGGTCATTGGGGTGAACAAGCATAAATCCATCTTCTAATTGCCGGGGCGACCGCCGAATCAGCCAAAGTAACCGACCAATCCGAACACTCAGGCAAATCAGCAACAATAGTGCTATTAGCCCGTAAACTATCAGGCCCGTTTTCTCCCAATCCATGCCAGCGTTAGCGGGCAAGGCCTGAATAGTGGGAGTCGAAACTATTGTTTCGGGTGCTGTAATAAAGGTCACCGGTAAGGCTAATTTGGGTAACGTTTCGACCGTGTTCGGCGGTAAAACAACGAATGGCAATCCCAGCGATAGCACCGCCGATAACAGGAGGTACGCCCGGTTTAGGCTGAAAAAGGTATGCCGACGCAGGAACAACCAGTAGCAACCCACAAACAGCAGACCGTACAGATTGGCTTTTAGCAGATAATCGAGTGCGTTCATTGGTCTTTCTGTTTGTTAAGGAGGTTAATGATTTCATCGGCTTCTTTCAGGCTGATGTTTTTATCCTGCACGAAAAACGACACCAGCTTTTTAAGCGAATTATCAAAGTAATTAGCCATCAATTGCTCAGTCTGAAAACGGCGGTACTCTTCTTCCGTAATCAGGGGGTAGTATTCGTGCGTTTTTCCATAAGCTGTGTAGCCAACCAGTTCTTTCTTCTCCAGAATCCGGATAATGGTCGAAACGGTATTGTATGCGGGTTTCGGCTCGGGTAATTCGGCAAGTACATCCTTGACGAACCCTTTTTTGAGTTGCCAGAGCACCCGCATTATTTCTTCTTCCGCTTTGGTCAGTTCACGTATCGGCATAGTATTCTTCGTTGTATAGGATGGTAAATGAAAGGTATGACTAATGATTTAGTTTTACAACTAATGTATTAGTTATTTTGTTGAAATTTTTTTGGAAGGGATGGAAATCATCTTGCTTCTGTCATTTGGACCACAGGAGAGATCTCAACGCAGCTTATAAATCAAGCGTGAGATTTCTCCTGCGTCGAAATGACAGAGCCGTAAATGACAGAGATTGGCTTTATAATTCGCTCCGAACGATTTTAGCTCCGGCCACCATGTTAACCAGTTTCTGTTTAGCCGCCCAGCGGGCAGTCTGGCTCAGGCCGCAATCGGGGGCAACCGCCAGTTTTTCGGCCGGTACATAGGGGAGGCATTTGCGGATGCGGTCGGCTACGTCGTTGGGGGTTTCGATGTAGTAACTTTTTACGTCGATTACGCCTACCGCTACATCGAACTTCTCGGCAAAGCGCGCCAGTAAATGCACTTCGGAGAAGTTCAGGATGGTCATTTCCGAATGGAGTTCATCGACGGTCATGTCCATAAAGTCGGGGAGCATAGGCGCAATCGTCTTTTTACCAACCGAGCGACCTTTGTAGTTTCCAAAGCACAGGTGCATCGAAAGCCGGGTTTTCCCCACACCCGGTGCCACCGTCCGGTTAAAAATATCGACAAATCGCTTCGTGTCTTCCCGGTAGGCATAACAGGACATGGAGGGCTCATCGACGCAGATTTCGGGTACGCCCAATTCGACCAGAGTGGTAATTTCCTTGTTAACCAGGGGCAACAGGGCTTCCGTTACTTCCCACCGATCTTTGTACAAACTACCCGGCAACAGGCGACCACTCAGTGTATAGGGCCCTGGAATGGAGACTTTTAATCCTTGCCCATCGGGGGCCAGTCGTTTCAGGCGGAGGTATTCTTCCACTACACCCAATCCGTTAGGAGCGGTTAGAGGCTCAACAATGGTGTGCTTACCCCGCTGGTCGTGCGCAGGTGGTCCAAACCGGCGTAATTCGGATTCGTTGTTCTGAATGCCGTTGATATAGCCGTAAAACGACAGGTTAAAGTCGAAACGGGTTTGCTCGCCATCGGTAATTACATCCAGACCGGCCGCCACTTGGTCGTGAACGGAAGCAATCACGGCATCGTCAATCATCTCGTTGATGTCGGCCGGGCCGAACTGCGAAAGATTCTGGCTGGAAAATTCGAGCCAGCCCGGAAAGGGCATCGAGCCAACGACGGTAGTTTTGATAGGGACGGGTTGCAAATCAGTGGTCAGTTAAGGCGCGTATACGAATCAATCTTCTAGCACCGACTCATTAGCTATAATCGCTGATACGGGCAATTTTTCCATCGCTGACGGCGAAGATGGTTACGCCCCGCAAGGTGAGTGCATCACCGGCTTTGGCGCCCGTGGGCAAGTCGATGGCCAGAATGGCGTGGTAGTCAATTTCAACGGCGGCTGTTCGATCGCCCAGTGTCAGTGAGCGAATCGTTTGTTGCCGGATTCGAAACATACCAATCGACTGCCGCGCCAGCGCTTCGAAAGCAACCTTACCACTCGTTGTGGTCGTTCCATTGGTATTCGATACATTCTCAAACACGATTACGTCGTGCAGCAGGGCCACCATGTCAGCAATGTTCAGGGCGTTGTAGGCGCTAATATACTGGCGAATCAAGGACTCCATCATCCGTAGGGCATCTTCGTTATACAAGGGAAAAAGAGGCCTGATGTAGCTTATCTACTCAACAATGTACTCCCACCAAAGCATGTCCTCAACCCGGTCGAACAGCTGGAAATCATTTTTCTCGAGCACTTTTTGAGAAGCTACATTCTGGGCTTCCGTATCGGCTACGATTCGTTCAACATCCGGTTGGCGCTTTACCCAATCAACCAGTCCACGTACCATTTCGGTCATGTACCCTTGTCGGCGAAGAGTAGGATAGGTACCGTAGCCAATCTCAACCGAACCCGTTTCGTCGGGCTCCCCTTTGAACTTCGCTTCCGCCACAAATTGCTGTTTCTCCCGGTCAATAGCCAGCCACATGGTATGATAAAGTGGGTCCAGCGTAGCATCCATCAAACGCGGTATGGTGAAATGAGTAACGATACTTCGCGTTGGTTCAACGGGCGTCCTGCACCCTTTCTTTATGTCCATCGCCTGTTCCAACCTGTAGTTGTCGGCTATGTACAGGCGTAATTGGTCCAGCGAAAGTGGAATCAGGGTTAGGCGTGGAGTCTCAAGCATGGGGTAACCTTTTTCAGATTTGCCCTTCACTCACGCTCCAGCCACCATCCACTGTGAGCACCTGCCCCGTGGCAAAAGCCGAGTAATCGGACATGAAATAAACAGCGGCTCCATCCAGGTCGTCGGCCTGGCCAATGCGTCCCCCATCCAATGGTTGCTTGGTTTTAGTAAAGGCCATGATCGTATCATCCTGTGTGGCCCGCTGTGCCATGGGCGTTTCTACCAGGGCAGGTGCCAGGACATTAACGCGAATATTTTCGCTGGCGTAGTAAGCGGCTACCGATTTCGTAAAGCCGATTACGCCTGATTTCATGGCAGCATAGGCGTGCGTAGCGAAGTAGGTAGGAGAGGGGCTCGAGCCCAGTACCGAACCCATATTCAGAATAGTGCCACCCCCGCCCTGTGCCCGGAATGCCCGTACAGCCGCCTGGTTTGAGAGCATGAGCGATGTGAGGTTCAGATTAACCGTGTAGTTCCAGCCATCGAGCGTAATATCGTGCAGCGGGCCATCGCCAAACCGTCGGCCACTACCGCCCGCTACGTGAAACAGCCCGTCGAAACCACCGAAAATCTGCTGGCAAAGGGCAATAGCTTTGGGAGCCGTTTGCGGGTCAGAGGCATCACCCGACATGGCCAGTCCGTTGCCTTCCAACTGTTGTTCGGCTGCGGCACAACTTTCCGAATTTCGCCCAACCACAACGACCTGAGCACCTTCCCGTACAAATGCCAGCGCGGCCGACAGGCCCATGCCCGTTGTACCACCAATGACAACAATTTTTTTATTTTCTAACCACATCGAATTACCTACACTTAGTTTAGTCTTGCAAGAAACGAAATAGACCGCGTAACGCCAACTTAACGTTTTTGCTTAACGTTGAGAAGACCTCCGTTCGCTATGGTAGCAGGGTATTTGTTCAAGTGATCAGGCCGGATCAAACAGATAACCCGGCCTGCCAGCCGATTACACCACGTCCCGCTCAATAATCTTGCCGCTGGCTTTCTCTTTCAGAATCAGTTTGTTCCGGCCATCGTGGGTCATTTCCTGCTTGATCAGGTAATGGTCAGCATCGTATTCTACCAGAGTCGATTCGGGCTTGAGTCCTTCCTGACCGCGCCAAACAGGTAGATGCACGGGCTCCCATTGTTTGGTTTCTGCTGATTTGTAAGCCGCATCCAGCACGGCGTTTACCACGTAACCATCGTAGAATGTTTCGGCGGGGTCGCGTCCTTCTTCCTGCGACTTGAACATGTCGGTGAACATGTGATTGTAGCCGAGATCGTTTACTTCATCGCCGACGGGGAAGAGCCAGCCCGTATTTGATTCGGCTTTTTCGGCCACGTAATCGGCCCCTACCCCAGTGGTGAACATTTCAAAACCAGTACGCAGGAAATTGTTAATCCAGATGGTGCCTTCGGTACCCATCACTTCGTCGCGCAGATCCATGCCACCCCGGAAAGTCCAGCTTACTTCGAACTGACCAAGGGCCCCGTTTTCGTATTTCACCAGCGCAATGGCGTGGTCTTCGGCATCAATGGGTTTTACCTGCGTGGCCGCCCAGCACATGACCTCCATGGGTTTTACGTCTTTACCGATAAAATTCCGGGATATTTCTACGCAGTGGCAACCCAAATCGAGCATGCAGCCGCCCCCTGCCTGTTCCTTATCCCAAAACCAGTCGGAGTGGGGACCGGGGTGTGTTTCGCGGGATTTAGCCCACAGAATTCGGCCTAACGCACCATTTTTGACACTTTCCAACGATTTAAGGAACTTGGGCGTGTAGCATAAATCCTCCAGGTAACCGGCAAAAATGCCTGCTTCTTCAACGGTTGTCATCATGCGCAGGGCTTCTTCGCCCGTGCGGCCCAACGGCTTCGTGCAAACAACCGATTTCTTGTGTTTTGCACACAGGTTCACGGCTGTTTCGTGGATGTTGTTGGGTAGGGCAATACAAACCATATCCACATCGGGATGGGCAATGATCGCTTCCATATCGGTGGAGGCAACGTCGCAGCCGTAATCGGCTTTGAATTTATCGGCCGTTTCCTGACGGCGGGCGTAGATGGCGGTTACTTTGTCGCGGCTGCGCTGGCCTTGAATGGATTCGGCGTAGAAGCGGCCAATGAAGCCACCGCCGAGCATGGCAATATGTTGCATAGGATAAGGGTTTGGTTTAGGGGTTAATCCGTACTTTCGCACCGCTAAATAGGAGAAATCTCCGTTGATTAACCCGGATATGCCCGATTTTTTTGACATCCATACCATTTTCTTTACGCTATGGGATTATCCCATGAGTTACCTCGAATTTTTTGGGGTGGTCAGTGGAACAGTTGCTACCTGGTTAGCGGCCCGTGCCAATGTGCTGACGTGGCCCATTGCGGTGGGGAGTGTCTTTCTTTTTTTCTTCCTGTTCTATCAGGTACAACTGTACCCGGACATGTTTTTGCAGGTATTCTTTTTCATAACCTACCTACAAGGCTGGTGGCGCTGGACCCACCCGGTTGCTCAGGAAGCCGACCAACGCCGTGAACTTCGCATTACCCGGTTGGTTGGCCGACCCCTTGTTTCGACGTTACTGGCGGGCGTAGCGGCAACTGGCTTGCTGGGTATGTTTGCCCAGAATCTGCATACGTTATTTCCTGTCCTGTTCAGTAAACCGAGTGCCTTTCCCTATCTGGATTCGTTTACGAGCGTGATGAGCATTATTGGTACGTTCATGATGATTCACAAAAAACTGGAGTGCTGGTGGGTGTGGCTGGTCATCGACTTAATCAGCACGTACATGTATTTTGTGAAGGGCGTAAAACTGGTCGGTGTTGAGTATGGTTTCTTCTGCCTGATCGCCATCCAGGGGCTTTGGCACTGGACGCGAGAATACCGGTCGTATCCAATGCAACAAAACCCGAATTAACTTTTTTCGAAAACTGTTCCAACGGTTTGCCCGGTTGATGGGTCTATTGGGCGAAGACAAGCCAATCAATCATGAAATACGGGCTATTTCTCTCGCTTTTACTGCTATTTTCCTGTTCAAAGCCGAATGATGCCCTACCCACTACCAATGGACTGGTGGGTGTCTGGCGATTAACCGCTTACTGTAAACCGACAAGTGGTTCAACCTGTGCGTCGACCACGGTTCCTGCTGGTAAAAACGTGTTCGTTTTCTTTGGCAATGACGGAAAATTCAACGAGATCTACGAAAATACGAAACCGGTTGAGTACGGTTTTCTGGGGTGCGGTAGTGGGAATTACTCGATAGAAGGTAACAAGGTCAGAATCCGGGCACTCTGCATGTCATCGTTGAGTGGGCAAGTGTATGATATTGTGTCAATCAGTGCCAATCAGTTCGTGATGAATACATTCGGTACGGGCGACTATCTATTTGTCAGGAAATGAATGGCTTATAATCAGCAGGTAACGGCATTTGCCAAGGATATTGACCGGGTAGGTGATTTTTCGGGTTCATTAAATATGAAATAGGATCTTTTTAAGATATGCAAGTATAAAACAGTCTATATTAATTAGTACAATTTAAAGAAAATTAAGGTATAAAGGGCTGATAATTATGTTATTAACACTTTTGTATTATAACTTTGCGTTGAAAACAAACAATAAACTTATATGGCAATCGCCAAACAATTCCTCAAAAGCAAGCCTCTTGCAAAAGTAACGTTCGAATTGACGGCCGAAGCCGTTAATGGTGCTAAGACGGTCGCTCTAGCCGGTGAGTTCAATGATTGGGATGCCTCATCCCAGGTTTTGAAGAAGCAGAAGGACGGTTCGTATAAGACAACCGTTGAACTGCCAGTAGGTGGCGAGTACCAGTATCGCTACGTTTTGGATGGTACGACATGGACCAACGACGGGGCTGCCGACAAATACGTAGCCAGCGGTGTTTCGGGTGAAGAGAACTCGGTTGTTGTTCTCTAAAAAAGAAATTTAGCAGAAAAAAAAGGGGTAACTGGCTGTCATTTTCGACCAGCCAGTTACCCATTCTTAGTGATTTTTTTCATTCCGAACGCAGGAGGGAATGAAAAAAAATTATACAGCGAAGCTGTCTGACTCCTGATAGGCTTTGATCAGGGCCATTTCGCCTTCTTTGCCTTTCTGCGACTTACCGTGTTCCATTCCCAGGATGTATTCCCGACCGGCCGCTTTCTGCTTTTCGTAGATGTGTTTGAAAATGTTCTTGTAATTGATCTCACCGGTGGTGGGTTCGTTCCGGCCCGGATTGTCGCCAATCTGGAAGTAGCCGATTTCATCCCAGGCCCAGTTGATATGCGGAATAATGTGGCCTTCGTTTTTTTGCATGTGGTAAATATCGAACAGAACCTTGCACGACGGGCTGTTCACTGCCCGGCAGATTTCATAGGTCTGATCGGACGTGCGCAAAAATAGGTTGGGAGTGTCGCTCAATGGTTCCAATACCATGGCTAGTCCGGCGGGTGCCAGAATATCGGCTCCCCGGCGCAGGGCATCAATTACGTGGCCTGTCTGGATGCCGATTGGCATACTACGGTCAAAATCGCCGGGTACAACGGTGGCGAATTTAGCGTTGCAGCGTTTGGCAGTTTCAACCGCTTTCCGGCATCCATTCAAAAATATCTCGACGAACTCGGGCTTGCCAGCGGCCAGTGTGTTCTGCCCGTTACCGCCTTTGTCAATCACAAAGACACCCATTGTCATACCAAGCCGGGCCATTTCTTCGCCAATTTTCGATTGTAGAGCCGGGTCACGGCCCATCATGCCGTTATCTTCCATGGCGGTAAATCCCATATCGGCCATAAACTTAAGTTGGTCGATGGGATCTTTACCGGCACTGTTTTCAAACATACCAAAATGGGGGGCGTATTTGAGTTTGAAGTTATTTTTGGCGAGAGCAACTACCCGTTCGTGCCGGTTGCCCGCCAAGGCTTCACCCGAAACCGCAGCACCGGCCAGACCTAATCCAGCCGCTCCAAAAGTTGATTTTACAAAGTTGCGTCGTTGCATAGTTGATTTATTCAACTGGTTTCTACCAGCGTTAGGGAAGGGTATACTAGTTTACTTCTTTTTCAAACTTGACAAATAGTCGACCAGATCGACCATTTCCTGCGTACTCATGGCTTCCTGTAAACCGGACGGCATCATGGACGAGTCGAGTTCTTTCATTGACACGACATCGGCCATTTTGTAATTCTGAACTACCCCACCCGGAAACTTCATTTGTAAATCCGTTTCTGTTTTGCTGGATACAATTCCCGTCATAGAACTGCCATCTTTAAACTTCACTTCCCAGCCTTCATAGCCAAAACTAATACCTGCATCGGGGTGTAAAATAGACAGATACTGCCCTTCTTTTGGCAACTTGGAGCCTATTTCCGACAGTTTAGGGCCAAAATCCATGCCCTCGCCGTTTACCTGATGACAGATAGAGCAGTTATTTTTGAAAACACTCAGCCCCTTCGACGCATCGCCATTCATGGCCAGCAGCTCATTGATGCCGGGTAGTTTTTTGCCCTCTGCGCTTGGATTGCTATCCAGGAAAGCAGCCGCTTCCTTACGAATGTTTTTACGCCAGGCACCACTTACACCCTGAACGGCAGCAACTTTATACTCTCCTTTGATAGTGCCGGATTTCAATAGGGCGATGACAAGGTCTTCGCCATCACTACTCCCGCCCAGCGAGCGGGTTGCCTCCTTCCGCAGCGAAACGGGTCTGTTTTCGTCCAAAGCAACCGTTTTTAGTATGTTGATAGATTCCGTATTACCTACTCGGCGCAGGGCCATCAGCATATTTTTAGCCGCATCTGCATCGCCTGAACTTTCTGCTTTTCCATTGATAACATCCCACACCATTGCCTCCCCTTTTTGCTTTAGTAACTGGCGGGCTGCATCCCGGCCCATACCATCCATGGCTTTGGCTACGGCCAGTTTAAGTAGGTTTGCATTTTCGGACGTTGGCTCAAAACGCGTCACCAGTTCAACGTATTCGGGCGTTCCGTAAACCTCTTTCATTAACTTGGTGAGGGCGGTGGCCGCTACTGGTGATTTTTTGACAAAGTCCGGGTCGAGGTGACGTAACGCTAATTTAGTTACGTCGGTCGAATTGCTATTGGCTTGCAAAATTCCGAGCAATGCATTCGATTTTTCGGTGGCACCGGGGTTAAAATCAAACGCCCGGAAGTACCGCAACCGCTGGCTCAAATCGACAGCAGGGTCGCCCGCCAGTTTGGCCAACAGTGGGACAGATTCCTTCGTGCGGGCCCGCCACACAATGTCACGGCCGCCGACATTGGCCAGCGGGTCGTTGTTCATTTGCTTCACCCAGGCGGTGTAATAGCTATCCCAGTTGCCCTCGGCTCCAATACCCAGTGCTTCCAGGTACCAGCGGTCTTTTCCGTCGTACTGACTGGCCAACTGCGCCCACAACGCCGGGGCTTCGGGGGATGACGCGAGGTGCAGCGCAATGGCACACTCCCGGCGAACCTGTGGGCTCTTGTCGTTAACGAGTTGCTTTACGTATGGAATAATATCTGTCTTGAGTTGGCGGGCTGCCCGGAGTGCGGTGATTCGTAAATCCGGGTTATCACTTCTTAGAGCTGTTTCAATGTATTTTTTACCGTTATCCAACTGACTCAACAACCAAAGGGCACGAGCCTGCATACGAGAATTTTCAGAAGACTTATACAGTTTGGCCAGTGGCTTTTCCGCTTTCTTATCCAACTCATGCAGTTTCTGCCAGCCTGCGTACCGAATATCCATATTTGGGCTTTGCAGTGCTTCGATAGCTCCATTGGTGGTGGTAACATCCACCTTCGGCATGGTATAAGGCGAATTAGGTGGGGACACCCGATAGATTCGTCCCCGATTCTGATCACCAGCCTGGTGGCCTCCTACGCCAGGGTCGTACCAATCGGCAATAATCAGCGAGCCGTCGGGTGCTACGCAGACATCGGCCGGCCGGAACCACTGGTCACGGGTACCTTCCAGCACATTTACGATGCTGGCCGTATAACCCGCACCATCTTTCTGTACTGGGTACGACCGCACCACGTTTGGACCCGCGTCGCAGTGAATAATCTGATTCTGAAATACTTCGGGCAACAGCTTGCCTTCGTACACGATAATGCCCGTTGGTGAACCGGCTCCGGTCTGAAGCAGGTTGGGCACCGAACCCGGGTCATTCAGGTGCCAGTGCCGACGGGGAATTTCGGGTTCTATATTATCCCGGTTGGCCTGCCAGCCCGCGCCGGTCATTTCGTCGGTATAGCCATAGTTGCCGTAGGGCATCACGTAGTTGATCCGAACACCTTTGTTGCCATCGTCGTCATTGTCCGACTGCCAGAGGGTGCCGTAGGAGTCAACGGCTACTTCGTAATTATTTCGGAAATTCTGTCCCAGCAATTCCACATTTTTTCCGCCCGGATCGCAGCGGAATACCATTCCCTGCTTAAAATTCTGCTTGTTGATAGCCTTCCCGGTAGTGATGTCGATAACGGGTTTTCCGTCTTTGTCAAGAAGTTGTTCGCCCGCGTTGCCAAAGTTGAAATACCATTTTCCATCCGGCCCGAAAACAAAGGTGTGCATGCCGTGGTCGTGCTGCTCACCACCAATACCCGTAAAGAGCAGTTCTTTTTTATCGGCTTTATCGTCGCCATCTTCATCAGTCAGTATCCACACATTCGGGCTGTCGGACACGATGACTTTATTACCCTGCACCCAGATTCCCAGGGGGGATTCGATGCTCGGATCCTGATAGAAAACTTTCGAGACATCGGCTTTGCCATCCCCGTTCGTATCTTCCAGAATCATAATCCGGTCGCCTTCCTTGTGCGTTGGATTACCCGTAATGGCCGGGCGATAGTTGTAGGCTTCACACACCCATATCCGCCCCCGCGCATCCACATCGATGTTCGTTGGATTGGTTAACATGGGTTCGGCGGCAAACAGCGTCGCTTCCAGTCCCGGTGCTACGTTCAGGCTGCCAACGGCGTACTTGGGGTCATGCTTATCATCGGTGCTCAGGGAATCGAAAAGGGCAGTCAGGAATGTACCCGATGCCGCGTTGAGGTTGCGATTTTGATACGCTCCGATGAACATACCACCAACAAGAAGACCAGTTGTAGAGAGAAAAAGGGCTCTCTGGAAAATAGTAGTACGTTTATTATCGAAAAAAGGAGTCATAGCTTCGGCCAGTAGTTAGTCGTATTTTCTAAAAGATTTTCAAACAGTTGCCGCTGTTGTAAAGTTAGTACAGCACATCTTTTTACCTGTCATACGCTAAATTTTTAATCAATTTTTTTCCTGTAATAATTCAAGTGTGACGCCTTTTATGTACAATTGCATCGCCACATTGGCATTTCACCTAAACACTTAAACTCATGGGTTTTCTGTATTCTATTATTGTCGGCGGAATCGCTGGCTACCTCGCCAGTGTTATTATGGACAGCCACCATGGGGCTATCGTTAATATTCTGTTGGGTATTGTCGGCGGTTTTGTTGGTGGTTTTATTGCCCGCAAATTGGGGAACGACCCAGATAACGACGGCCTGGTTATGAACCTGCTCATTGCAGTAGTTGGCGCCATCGTACTTATCTTCATCGGAAGATTGTTCTAAACAGAGGTATGTAAGCAACGTCCCGTTACGAAAATATTTTCGTAACGGGACGTTGCTTTTAAGGGGTACACTTACAGATTTTTGCGCTTCAATTCATCCACGGCAAAGTTGGCGGCCCGCGCCGTCATCGCCATATAGGTAAGCGACGGATTGACGCACGCTGCCGAGGTCATACAGGCTCCATCCGTTACAAACACGTTTTTGGCTTCGTGTACCTGGTTATGCGCGTTCAGCACCGACGTCTTAGGATCGTGACCCATGCGGGCGGTGCCCATTTCGTGAATGGCCATGCCTAGGGCATATTGGTCATTGTGTCCTTTCACATTCTTCAGGCCCGCCGATTCCAGCATTTCGATGGCATCACTCAGCATCTCGACCCGCATTTTGTGTTCATTTTCGCGGATTTCGGCATCGAATACGACGATGGGCATGCCCCACTTGTCTTTTTGGTTAGGGTCCAGATACATCCGGTTTTCGTAGTAAGGGAGCACTTCACCGAATCCGCCAAGGCCCATTGTCCAGGGGCCAGGCTTGGTGAGTTCCTCTTTGTACTCGGCCCCAAAACTCATTTCGGCCACGTTGCGCTGCCAGTTCTGCCGACTGCCGCCCCCCTGGTAGCCAAAGCCACGCAGGTAGTCGCGCTTATCGGTACCAATATTCCGGTAACGGGGAACGTAAATGCCATTGGCCCGACGACCAACATAATATTTATCCAGGTCACCTTCCCAGTCGCCAGCGGCACCCACGCGCAAATGGTGGTCCATCAGGTTATGGCCCAATTGCCCTGAATCGTTACCAAACCCTGTCGGAAAGCGATTAGAGGTTGAGTTAAGCATGATGGCCGTTGTGCCAGCAGTGCTGGCACACATGAAAATGACGCGGGCGTAATATTCTTTACTCTCCAGCGTAACGGCATCGACAATTCGCACGCCCGTTGCCTGTTTTTTATTCTCATCGTACAAAATCTCCTTAACAACGGAGTCAGGCCGGAGGGTAAGTCGACCGGTTTTTGCCGCTGGCGGCAGCGTGCAGGACTGCGTACTAAAATAGGCTCCGTACGGGCAGCCAAGGGCGCATTTGTTACGGTATTGGCAGGAGGCACGACCAACACCCATCTGTGCCTGCGTTGCTTTGGAGAGGTTTGCCGTGCGCCCAATAGTCATGTTTCGGCCCGGGAAGTTCTTCTCGATGCGCTTACGAACCTCTTTCTCCACGCAGTACATCTCCATTGGCGGCAGAAAATCACTATCGGGCAGTTGGGGCAAATTGAGTTTTTCGCCCGAAACACCGGCAAGCTTCTCTACATGCGAGTACCAGGGAGCTATGTCTTTGTAGCGGATGGGCCAATCAACCGCAATGCCTTCTTTGGCATTGGCTTCAAAGTCGATGTCACTGAACCGGTACGACTGCCGACCCCAGGTGATGGACTTCCCCCCCACTATATTAGGCCGATACCAGGAGAAGGGCTTGTCTTCCCGATAGAAAGCATCCTTATCCGCCATCCAGTACGATTCGTTGGTTTCGTTGACGGGCGTGTTCCGGTTTTTCTGCGGAAACGCTTCCCGCTGCGCCATCGTCGACCGACCTGCGTACTTCAACTCCCAGGGGTCTTTGGTGGCCTGCTCATAGCCGGTTACGTGTTCAAGGGCATGGCCGCGTTCCAGCATCAGTACGCGGAGTCCTTTTTCCGTCAGTTCTTTGGCGGCCCAACCTCCAGACACACCCGAACCAACCACGATGGCATCGAAGGTCTGGTCTTTTACGGAGTCGATAGTGAGGTTCATGGCTGTTTTGTTGGTTGCTTATAAGTTTTTCCGCTTCATTTCTTTCACGGCAAAATCAGCGGCACGAGCCGTCATCGCCATGTAGGTAAGCGACGGATTGACACAGGAAGCCGATGTCATGAACGCACCATCCGTAACGAAAACATTCTTAACTGCGTGAAGCTGATTATTTGAGTTGACAACCGACGTTTTAGGATCGCGACCCATGCGGGCGGTGCCCATCTCGTGGATGGCCATGCCGAGGTAAGAACCCCGGTCGTAGGCGCGTACATTCTTCACGCCAGCCGACTCCAGCATTTCTTTCGCATCGTTCATCATATCGACGCGCATCTTTTTTTCATTCTCCTTCAATTCCGCGTTGAACACCACAAGCGGCATACCCCACTTATCCTTCTCGTTTTTGTCGAGGTACATGTGGTTTTCGTGGTAGGGAAGGGTTTCGCCGAATCCGCCAAGGCCCATTGTCCAGGGGCCGGGCTTGGTGAGTTCCTCTTTGTACTCGGCTCCAAAACTCAATTCGGCCACGTTGCGCTGCCAGTTCTGCCGACTACCCCCACCCTGGTAGCCAAAGCCACGCAGGTAGTCGCGCTTATCGGTACCAATATTCCGGTAACGGGGAACGTAAATACCGTTGGCCCGACGACCAACATAATATTTATCCAGGTCACCTTCCCACTCACCTGATGCGCCATTGCGGAAGTGGTGGTCCATCAGGTTATGGCCCAACTCGCCGGAATCGTTACCCAGTCCGTTGGGGAAACGGCCAGATTTTGAGTTCAAAAGAACGGATGTTGTGCCCAGTGTACTACCGCATACGAAGATGATATCGGCAAAGTATTCCCGTCCCTGAAGGGTAACCGCATCGACTACGTGTACGCCGGTGGCCTTCTGCTTCTTTTCGTCGTACTTGATTTCTGTCACTACCGAATCGGGGCGTAGCGTTAACCGACCGGTTTTTGCTGCTGGTGGCAGCGTGCAGGACTGCGTACTGAAATAGGCTCCATACGGGCAGCCCAGCGAACATTTGTTCCGGTATTGGCACGGAGCGCGGCCAACGCCCAACTGGGCTTCACCGGCTTTGGATAGGTTAGCTACCCGCCCAATGGTCATGTTTCGGCCCGGGAAGTTCTTCTCGATGCGCTTACGAACCTCTTTTTCCACGCAGTACATCTCCATCGGTGGCAGAAACTCACTGTCGGGCAGTTGGGGCAGATTGAGTTTTTCGCCCGAAATGCCGGCAAATTTCTCGACGTACGAATACCAGGGGGCTACATCTTTGTAGCGAATTGGCCAATCAACAGCGATGCCTTCTTTGGCGTTGGCTTCAAAATCAATATCGCTCAGGCGATAGGATTGCCGCCCCCACATAATGGATTTTCCGCCAACGATATTTGGCCGATACCAGTCGAACCGTTTCTCTTCTTTATAGAGCGAGTCGGTATCTTTCATCCAGTAGTTCTGGGTCATTTCATTGTACGGGTAGTCGCGGGCCAGTTTCGGGTGCGACTTTTTCTGCTCTTCCGTCAACCGCCCGTTGTATTTGGTTTCCCACGGGTCTTTGGTAGCGTATTCATAGTCCGTCACGTGTTCGAGCTGATGACCCTTTTCGAGCATCAGCACCCGTAACCCTTTTTCGGTTAATTCTTTGGCAGCCCAGCCACCCGTTATCCCCGACCCGATGATAATAGCATCGTACGTCTGTTCTTTTATAGCGTCTATATTAAGGTTCATATTTTTTAAAGGAGTGAGAAGTTAGGAGTGAGGAGTTGCTAACGCATCATGAAAAAGATAACATCGCATTGTTTGCATGCGTCAGCAACTCCTCACTCCTCGCTCCTGATACTAATTAAAAACATAATTATTATAATGCCCACGCCTTCTGGCCGGGTTTGATGGGCATGCAACCATCAAACTGACCTGGTACGGGTAGGTATTCGAGGGCTTTTGTGGCACCAATTTCGGATGTGAAGTAGCCCGTGGTGGTTAGTTCTTTCATGCGCAGGAAGAAGGGTTTATCCTCCGTCATGGTTTGTTTGACCATTTCGTTTTTCTGGGCTTTGTCCAGTGCCATAAAGTCTTTACCAAATTTGGTTTTGCTACCGGCATCCATTTTGGCCAGGCCAGCGTAGAATTTCTCCTGGTCCTCTTTCGGATAGCAGTCGCGCATGACCCGAACGATGAACTTCTCGGCCCCGGCGGCTTTGGCGCCCGGAGTGCTGGTGGTTGGAATGATAACATCGGCTACCTCGGCCAGCAGGGCTTCCTGCCCAGCCGATACGGATACACTTGGACCCGTGTTAGTAATGCGCCCCATGGCCCCGGCCAGGGTGGGTGCCGACAGAGCGACGCCCATCATGAGGGCTGCCTGCTGGATGGCTTCTCTGCGTTTCATAGGTTTTCGAATAAAGTGTTTATTACTAAAGGGTAACCGGACAAAAATATCCTTATGATGAGCGATGAAATTTTGATTGAATTTGCTTGGGTGAACGTTAAATCGAAAAAAAGCCCGAAGCCCTGCCTCCAAATTGAAATGGAGGCAGGGCTTCGGGCTTTTTTTCGTTCGGCTCAGTAGCTAATTAGCCAGTAATAAATCCTGATACCAGAAACCGGTGTCCCAGGTTTGATTCGGTTCATCGCTATGGCAATCGGTGCCACCCGATGGTGTGTAGGTGCGCCGGACAGCTTCCCCTTTAGTAAACGTAATGGGGGAAGAAAAAATGGGGGCATCGTACACAAACGAATGGTACTCCCCGTTTTCGCCACAAGGGTCGACCGTTTTAGGAAGGTCTCTCAGTAAATCTAAATCCAGCTCCCGACCGGCAAAATCGGTAGGCAGATGCTTTTCGTTGATGCAGACGAGTACCGCCCGAAACCCCAGGTCCACAAACTCGTGTATCAATTCGGTCGTGTTGCGCTGCCACAGGGGAAACGCACCCCTCAGACCTGCGCGTTGCAGTTGCGTTTCGCGATATTGTCGTAAATCGTCCAGAAAAATATCCCCGAAAATGGAATGGGTAATACCATCGGCCTCAATGCCTTGAAGCATTTGATTCATGCGTCGGTCGTATTCTTCCATCGAGACATCACCCGGTAAGGCCAGTGTTTGCAGGGGCAGCACTAGCCGCTGCGCCTGAGCTTCCAGCAGTTCCGTCCGAACGCCGTGCATACTCACGCGCCCATGCTGTTCATTCACCGAAGTTAGCAGATGGTGGATGTCCCAATGCCCGGATCGTAAGGCGTGGTACAGTGCCAGAGCGGAGTCTTTTCCTCCACTCCAGTTCATAATAGCGCGTTGTATGCTCATCTAAAGAAGAACCCGGCCGGGGCGATTTCTACCTTTATCGAGTCGATGAGTGAGCCATCCGGCTGGTAGCGTATCACATAGCCAGCCTGGTCGTAGGATGGAATGACACTGCCGTATATCTGTTTTGTTTTTGGATCGATACCCAGTGCGCCACTGAAGGAGCGGTTCAAAACCTGCGTACCTGTTGCGGTAGTTGCCTCAATGGAAAACTGAGATGTTTTGCCGCCCAAGGTGTAATAGAATGTCCGCTTGTCGGCGGCAATGGCTAGTGTACCGAGCGAGGAGGCAAAGGTCAGCCTTTGTTCCACAAGTCGGCTTTGTGGGTTAATACGGACCATGTCTTTACCCGCCCGAATCCAGAGTTTTCCGTTGGCATCAAGCGCAATGGGCTCGGGGGTAGCCCCAAAATTTATCTTTTCTTTCACCGCATCCGTGTTGGCATCAACAACCAGCAGCGTTTTGTCGCCACTATAGGCATTACTGCCCACGAATACCTCACTCCCAACCAGAACCATGCGTTCTACGCCTTTTACGGCCGGTATTTTTTTGCTGACGGTGCCCATATTCAAATCTACTACGGCAATATAGCCGGGGTCTTTGTAGAAGGTACCGGCATTAAAATCGCCCGAAACGTCCCAGCAGCTAACATATGCTTTGTTCGGACCAGCCTGAATAACCAGCCGTGGATTTTCAATATCCGGTGCTTTCAGCGTAGCGCGGGACATGAACGTTCCTGCTTCTACAACCTCTACTTTATCCTGCCCAACTGTACCGTTATCGACCAGAATCAATCCCTTCCCGTTTACTTCGATGTAGTCCTGCACATTTCCTCCCTGCCCCGAACCACCGCTAACGGCCAGCGTTGGATTAGCCTGTACGAATATATTGGTAGCCACCGTGCTACCGGTACGGTTTAGGTAAGACAGGCTACCATTATTTTTGCCGAAAGCACCCTGATTGATAACGTAAACGCCATCACCATAAGGCGTCGGCTCCGGATCGGAGGTTTTACAGTTCCATACGCTCAGGGCAACAAGCCCGATAGCCATTGACTTTTTCAATTGGTTGTTCATGAATTAATTAGCAGAAGAAAAATTAACGATAAGATTGATAGTCCCGTTACGACCCGGTAAGGCATTTTGCTTGACGCCCACCACGAGCGCATCGAACAGATTATTGATGGTACCCTGCACCCGAACGGGCACCGGCCCCAGTTTGACACTGTGTTCCAGCAGCAGGTTGACCAGCGTGTTTCCTTTTAGAAATTGGCTGTTATCCGCCGTAAAGTATCGGCGTGAGTTGGCTTGTGCCTGTACAGTCAGGCGGATTGTCCCCCGTTGCATCCAGGCGTTGGCCGTACCTGTGTGAATGGGAACATAAGGCAGTTGCTTGCCCACAACGTCCTGCGCGTAGTTGTCATACACGCGCTCCTGCGATGAACGGGTATAGGCGTACCCCAGTCGAATACCCGTCCGCCACTGGTTTTGGGTGTAAACCAGCCCCGTATTGAATTCGAGTCCACGGGCTACGACCAGTTGCAGATTCTCGACGTGGTACTCTTTCGCCGGGTTCCAGTACGTCCAGTTATCGACCCGGTTGTGGTAAGCCGTCAACTCCGTTGTCAGGGCAATATTATCCGATAGGGTTACCTTTGCGGCCAAACCAGTTTCCATATTGACGCCACTTTCGGGCCTGAGGTTAGGGTCGCCCAGTTCGATCCAGTACCGTTCATTCAGTGTCGGTACGCGGTAGTTTCGGCTAATCGACCCTTTAGCCGTGAGGATAAAACGGTCTCGCTGAACCACCTGATATTCGGCTCCAAACGAAGGGGTGATGGGTGGATTGAAACGGGTAACGAAGGCCTGGCGGATATTGGCCGATAACAACCAGCGGGCCGTTTGAAAGCGCATCAGCGCATATAGATCTTCCCGGTCTTCCTGAATTAGTTGGCCCCCGTAGCCATCCGTTCGGGTGCGGTAGTGCGACCATTCGCCCCCAATCCGAAGAGTCAGCTGGCGCGATGGTGTAGAGACGAGGGGGAATTCACGTTCGACCCGGCTGATTAAACGCTCTGTTTCGGTGTGGCTGGGTGCATAGAAATTGCCTTTGCCGTAATCCAATACGTCCCGAATCCAGCCAAGTCGTATGGTCAGGCGGTTGGCTTCGTACGTTGCCAGTAACCTTGCCGACTGCGTGCGGGTACGCTCGCGGGCGATGGTATCGAGTGGGGTAATGATGAGGTCATTATCCGAGAGCCACGCATTGACGGAGAACTGCTTACCACTCTTGTGCAGAAAGTATAAGTCTTGGACGAATCCGTACTGGGCGGTAGTGGAAGGCTCCAGAAAATAGCGTTGGCGTTCGGTGTAGGGGTAAATGTTATTGTATTTGTTACGGTACGCGAATATCTTGCCCGATAGTTGCCAGTTTTGGCCCAGTGCTGTTGCGTATCGAACATTGGCTTGTGTCTGGTTATTGTGAAACGATGCAAACTGCTGCCCTAGGGTTACGCTGAATTTTTGTTGCCAGTCGGCATTACTGCCCAGCAATATACTACCGCCCACGGCCCCCGAACCCACCACGCTGGCCGAGGAGCCGTATTGCACCGCTAATTTGTCGAAACCCGCCATGGGCAGGGTCGAAAAATCCGTCAGGCCAAGGTTAGGCTGGTTGATGTTGATGCCATTCCAGAGTACTGCCGTATGGTTGGCCGACGTACCCCGAAAGGCAACCGTAGCCAACTGGCCGGGGCCATAATTCTTGAAAGCGATGGGCGTATTGAGTGACAGCAAATCAATGAGCGAGCCAAATTGAAACTGGCGCAGGGTTACGGAATCAATGTGTTGGATTTTTTGCCCGACTAGAAACCGTTCGGGGGCAATAGCCCGCACCGTCACCGCCGACAGTGATACAATAGGGCTTCTTTGCGCCATGCCGGATGAATCC
The DNA here is from genome assembly GCA_038236215.1 of Cytophagales bacterium. GTDB lineage: Bacteria > Bacteroidota > Bacteroidia > Cytophagales > Spirosomataceae > Spirosoma. The sequence goes on from JBBSTD010000096.1 coordinate 20,859, forward strand.
GTCTGCGCAAAACCATTCTCCTGACTACTAATGAAGCCAGAAAAAAGCCCTAAAACCCACCAGCGAAGGGTTTGCTTCTTCACAATGAACGGATAAAAAAGTTTGTGCACTACCAACCGTTCGAGTTACTGAACCATTTGGCTATTAGCACGCGGTTGGGGTGTTTCCTCCGAACACCGGAACAACGAATGGTCGTCGGCAGGTCTCCTGGCTCGTCTCATCGGTTCGGGCCTTCCCGTGCAGAAAATAAGCACAGTGACCATGTAGGTTGAACCGATTGGGTAAGAGACTTACAGTTGCGGGGACAGCGCTGGCTTTACACCAAACTTCCCTTTTAAGCCTTGAAAGTTGTTGTGAAACAGCATCAGGCACCGAAAACTCAGGGGCAAAAGTAAAGGAAATTTTGGAGAATAGTTGAGAGTACTGAAATCCAGAAGTCACCGAGAGCGTATTTTACGCTCGCTGCTTTCGTAAAAAGGAAGTTGTGAGTTCCTCATCAGCGTGTTGTAAGCAGTCCATTTACACTGAATTTAGGTCAAGTAAGTATATTTGAATCGTGAACCGACGTATTACACCCGACGATCTTGAGAGTTCTCCCATCAAAGAACTCGTTCAAACACTGACCTACCAGTGGGGGCGCGCTGACTTACCGACGCAGCGGATGACGTATGCTGACTACACAACGGCCATTCGAACCCTGCTCCTGACCATTCAGGACCCGGACCGGACTGCGACTATTGTACAGGCGATGATAGCCCAGGCCACTGACCTTCAGAAAACGGCGGAATGGGTGGAGCAGGAACTCAAGTTTGAGGGGATGATTGACGGGGCCGACCGGGTCGATTTCCTTCGATTCGAACTACAGCAGGCCGAATTGGTGGATGATGGGCTGCTGGATATGTACAACGAACGAATCAATCGCTTTACTAGAGGTGACGAATAGAAAGCAATAGACATTGCCCTGTTCACTAAAACGATACGCCGATTTTCACCCCGCCCCAACGATGAGACAAACCCGTATCAAATTCGCGGCTGAGCGCTGATTGATAATATTCCAGATACAATTTCTTATAGGTGAATACCGCGCCAACATTCGTTTGTAGCGTTGTCCGCGTCAGTTGGCCGGGCTGAATTACGTAGGGACTGCTTCGGTTGAACAGGCCGCCTTGCAGGGTAGCATCGTAGCCCACCAAACTAACTATGGGTTGGGCATACACATACAGTTGCACGGGTAACCGGCTACGATTCGAAGTAGGGCCGAACGGAGAATTGAACCATCCCGCCATCACTACAACACCCGTTTGCAGCCTGTCCGAAAACGTACCGACCTGGGCCTGCCCCAGTGCGCTGACCGACAGCGCATGACGATAGGCATAAAGCTGTTTTTCGTAGCTGAACGTATAATTCAGGATTACATCGTTCTGAATCTGATACTGCCAGCCGTGCGGTTCAATCCCGTTTGTGAGCCGGTGCAGGGCTGTCTGGATTTCGCTCCCCAAAGCAACTGGCCCCATCACCCCCGTACTCAGCACCGACACTATCCTGACCCGGCGCAGCGTATCAGTCGATGTGCCGGATGATTTGAGTAGTATTGCAGCCGCAAACGGACGGTCACCGACCCGAATCGCGTTGCTCTGGATTGAAGTCGGTGTAAATCCTGTATGCTCGAAGGTTAGCCCATATTGCGTTTGACTGCGTTTCCTTTTGATAAGCAGCTGGGTAAGTGGGTTTTTTCGAAGGGCTGGATTAATGACTTCAAGGGCATAACCCTGGGTATAGTAATAGTCGGTTCCGGTGAACAGGTCGTTGTCGTAATGCAGGCGGATAAACGTATCCGAGCCCGTTTGCCGAAACGAGGCAGTATTGTCAATGCGTTGCGCTAAACACGATACGGCAATAGACCAACCCAAAAGAGTGAAAAAGATACGTTTCTGCATGATAAACCATCTACGCTTATCCTATGATAGCGGATTGATGTTTACCTGAACTCGCCGATGCATTCAGCCCACTAGAAGCCATCCGATTTTATTTCCTTTTCGGTGATGGTGCCGTACTTTTTGACTTTATCCCGAATGGTATCCGCTTTGCCGACGAGCAAGAACTGAAGGTTGTTTTTCGGGAAATACTGGTCGATAATTTGGCGGGTTTTAGCGACCGTAATGCCGTCGACATTCTTCTGGAAATTATTGATAAACGATTCATCGAAGCCAAGGCTAAACATATCCGTCAGCAGGCTGGCTAACTCACTGGCCGATTCGTAGCGCGGGGGGAAATCGGCTTTTACGTAGTTTTTGGCCGAGGTAAGGGTTTTTTCGTCGATGCCCGTTTTATGCAGACTATCCAGTACCTGTACCGCCATGTCGATGGCTTCGATGGTAGTGCTCACTTTGGTGAAGGTGGAAATGGCAAACGTACCACTTTTACGGAGCGTACTAAATCGACTTCCGGCCCCGTACGTCAGGCCCGAATTGACACGCAGGGCGTCATTCAGCCACGAAGTGAAGCGGCCACCCAGAATGGTGTTTACCACCGTAACGGGAATAAAGTCGGGGTTACTCTGCGTAATGCCTTTGCCGCCAATGAGAAACGTTGTTTCGCGGGCGTCATCTTTGTTCACTAACAGCACCCGGCTCTTGTCGAAAGATACCGTTGGCTCGGCCAGTAGGGGCGAGGTGGCAGCCGCTGTTTTCCAGCTTCCGAACAAGTCCGTGACGCGTTTTTTCATAGCGGCCGTATCGAAGTCGCCCACTATGGCGATAGCGGCCCGGTCGGTGGTGTAATTTTTCTGGTAAAACTGCCGGGCATCGGCCGCCGTGATGGCCGACACCGCCGTTGGGGTACCGGTAACGGGATTAGCGTACGGATGGCCCTCGAACAGAAACTTGTTGAAATAGGAGGTAGTGACGTTTCTGGGGCTTTCCTTCTGCTGCGTTAACTGGAGTAGCTGCCGCTGTTTGTACTTGTCGAATTCGGACTGGTCGAAGGTGGGCTTTGTCAGTACATCCTGGATAATACCGAACAGTAAATCGGCATCTTTCACGGCAAAGGAAGCCGTTAGTTTGGCCGTCTCCTTGCCCGCGTAGGTATCGAGACTGGCACCCACGTATTCCACTTTTTCTTCCAGTTGCGCCTTGGTGTATTTAGCACTGCCGAATAACAGGGATTCGGCAGTCATGTTGCCCAACCCGTACCGATTCCCATCCTGCACCGCACCCGCATCGAACACCGCCGAGACGTTGATGAGTGGCACCTCGTGTTGTTCCATCAGGTAGATGGTCAGGCCATTTTTAAGTTTGAACTTCTGGAAAGGGGGCAGTTTGAACGTTTGCGCCCAGGAGGTGCCCGTCAGCAACAGGGCAAGTATAAAAAAGGTTATCTGTTTCATGAAGCTTTTTTGTCATCCCGACGCAGGAGGGA
>JBBSTD010000097.1:0-24135 GCA_038236215.1 Cytophagales bacterium
AATCCCAACAACAATAGTACAACAGGAGTGAAACAAGGGGAAACAACAGATGTTTCAGGTAGGTGAGAAGCCTGTACTATTTAGCAGATTGCTACAGGTCTGGTAACTGTTTGCTGCGGAATGTTTGTTTGCGCCGAGAAATTTACTATCTTTGCGGCTCATTTCGCAAATAGTTATCTGGCGATTTATATACGGTCATGAGCGAGTTAATAAAATTAGTAGAGGCAGACAACGCGCAGCGTCGCGCAGAGTTGCCCACATTCCGGGCGGGTGATACGGTGAACGTTCACGTTAAAATCCGCGAAGGAAACAAAGAGCGTATCCAGGTCTTCACGGGCACGGTTATTCAGCGCCGGAACCCAAGTAGCGGTGGTGAAACCTTCACTGTTCGCAAAATATCGAATGGCATTGGTGTCGAGCGTATCTTCCCGCTGTTGTCGCCCAACGTCGATAAAGTTGAGGTAGTTCGTATGGGCAAAGTCCGTCGGGCCCGTTTGTTTTATCTACGTGGCCGTCAGGGTAAAGCGGCTCGTGTTAAAGAGCGTAAGCCAAAGGCAGTAGTAGCGGCAGCGTAGTTTCCTGCCTGTCAGAAAGAAATAAAAGCTGCCCATAAGGGTGGCTTTTTTTATTAAACTGTATGGAATTTTTTAAATATCAGGGTACGGGAAATGATTTCGTTATGATTGATGATCGCAACAAGTCATTTCCTGCCGATAATCAGGCACTAATTGCGCAGATCTGTCATCGTCGGTTTGGCATCGGGGCCGATGGACTCATTCTACTCCAGAATGATGATGAGTACGATTTTCGGATGGTGTATTTCAATGCTGATGGCGCAGAAGGCAGCATGTGTGGTAACGGCGGACGGTGTATAGTCCGGTTTGCCCATGACCTGGGGTTATTCGCTGACAAAACCCGATTCCGGGCCGTCGATGGCGAACACCTGGCCGAAGTGTGCGGGGACGAAATCTTTCTGAAAATGAGTGACGTATCGGATATCGAAGATCGCAGTGGCGTAACCTTTCTGCATACCGGTTCTCCGCACGTTGTTCGGTTTGTTACCGATTTAGACGATGCCGATGGGGTGAACGTAGTTGCCGATGGTCGAACCCTTCGGTACGACAACCGGTTTGCGCCCGGTGGTACAAACGTTAATTATGTGCAGGTAATGAATGATAACAGCCTGTATGTCAGAACATACGAACGGGGTGTGGAAGACGAAACTTACTCCTGCGGTACTGGCGTAACGGCCGTTGCGCTGGTGGCCTATCAGCAGAAGGGTATTCATAGTCCGGCTGTTATTAAAACGCTGGGTGGCAATCTGCGGGTGTCTTTTACTCCAAGGCCCAATGGTGTTTTTGATAGTATCTATCTGATTGGACCGGCCCAACGGGTCTTTACCGGTGAAATGCCTGTTTAGTCCTATACCTGTGCTGAACAATGCGTATGCATAGCCCGTTAGTAGTTAATTTTACTTTAACACATGATTGTTTACAAAAAGACGGATTGGCTTTCGTCTATCTGGCATTTTCATACTGGCCCCACGGCACAGCGGTTAGTACGTCGATTGATCATCGTATTCATCTACGTACTGATAATCACAGTTATTGAACTGAATTATGTGGACCTTCGGCTGAAAGACACACCTGCCTCCTTTTTGGGGGCTATGGGTATTTTGTTAAGCTTACTCCTGATTTTTCGCACCAATACCGCTTATGATCGCTTTTACGAAGGCCGTCGTACCTGGGGTGTTCTGGTGAACAACTGCCGAAACTTAGCTATTTACTTCAACGCCGTTTTTCCGGCGGACGATACCGAAAATCGACTCTTTTTTGCCCGAACGATTGCGAACTTTCCTTTTGCCCTGCGCAATCATCTGCGCGATGTAAAGACGATGGACGATCTGGAGGAAACGGAGGGAATTGCTAAAAAGCAAAGTCTGGAAGAGTTTGACCACAAGCCTGCCGGGGTATCGAGCCAACTCAGAATGCGTACTGAAACTCTCTATCGAAACGGTTACCTGTCCAACTCGCAGCACATCAACGTAAATGGGTATTTAACATCACTAATGGACGTATGTGGTGTCTGCGAACGCATAAAAAGTACACCAATTCCGTTTTCGTATCAGTTGTTTATCCGGCTGTTTATTTTGCTTTATGTGGCTGTGTTGCCCTTCACCGTCATTGATGTGTACGGCTACCTGACCATTCCGGCAGTGGTACTGACATCGTATATTCTGGTTGGACTGGAAATGATTGGCGAGGAGATTGAAGAACCATTTGGGCTTGAACGAAATGATTTGCCACTCAGTCAGCTATCGCAGCTGATCCGGGTCAACGTTCACGATATTTTGCAGATCCCTCTGCCCCATATCGAAAAGCAGGCAGCCAAGCTGGGCTTCACGGTTGTGAATTAGTCGACCGCTTCAACTAGTCCGCCGTGCAGGTGGTAAATAGTCTTACTTTTTAGCTCTGGCTGGCGCAGGAGATCTTTGGCCGCCACCCGGCTCCGAACGCCGTTGGTACAAATCACAATCAGCGACTGATAGGGGAAGAGTTCCGCTTTTCGGGCTCGAATGTCAGGTAGGGGTATATTTAGACCACCGAGATTGAATTCCTCAAACTCCCATTCATCACGTACATCGACCACGGCGGTGCTGGGTTGCTGACGCAGGATTTCGAGGTCGGGGAGGGTTATGTCGGTGTAGGTCATTGTATTAATAACAGACCTGTGGGGCTAATGGTTAGTCAGTTCTTTTTGCTGGCAACTTTCTCAAAAGGTCCGTATTGTACTTTCCATTTTTCACCGTAAATGGACGCGTACGTAACCGTCAGACTAAATTGTTTGCGTTTCTCCAGAAACAGGCGCGTGGCTTCTTTACCCTTCACATCAATCATTCGCCGTTTTTCCCCTTGTGGAATGACATCCTCCACATCCAGCTCACTATAATCCAAAGAGAAAGTACTGTCCTTTAATGCCGAGGGAGTGAGAGCATAATTGACATAGTCGTTTACGTCCCGGTATGATTTACCTGCCTGCTCAATGTTTACGTTTTTGATAATAGCCGGGCCAATGCCCACATTACGAATATCCAGTCGGTAGAAGTCGCCATCGCTGAAATAGGCGTTGCTAATGACCAGCTTCGGCCACACGGACGCGCTTTGCTGCTGCCGGGATAAAATGGTCTGGTAAACCGACAAAAACAGGGCGCAGACGCTAACGACAGTAGCTGCGATGGAAATAACGGTGTTGCTGTCAAGTTGCCGTTGCGGTTGTTGCTTCCTCATAATTTTACTCAAGAACAGTAACTAATTCCACAACCTCAAACAACGGGTGATTAGTAAAAAAGTGCTTTAACTGCGGAATGTGGGCCGCACCGTACAGCAGAATATACCGCTGATCTTTGTCCAAGTCGATGTTACGCAACACGTTGACGAAAATTTTAAGGTTACGCTCGTACCAGGAAATGGTGCCGTCAACCCCCGCATAATCATCGCCAGCATTAGCCCCCAAAAACCAGTGCGAATAGTCGTAATTGTCATTCAACAGGTAGTCGCGGGTGTTCACGGCCAGCAGCATACCACCAACGGATTGGGTGGTTGCCATTTTTTTAAAGCTGGGTACGGGTTTACAGAAATTGATGGAGAAAACGTTGTTCTGTACACTGTCCGGATCGTTCTTATGGGCTTCCGCGAAGGCTTCATACTTATCCGTTCGGATATTTTGCCGGACGTCGACAGAGGTTACCCCTTGTTTTAAACCAGCTTTCCGGGCGGTTTTTAGGCCAATCTGAAAAATCTCGTTCTTGCTGGCCGTGTCAGAAACCCGGCCCTGTTGCATCAGTTGGTACAAGCTATCCCATCGGGCCTGACGCGCTGGCACACTCTCCACAAAAAACTTGTCGGGCCGGAAAGTGGCCAACCGCGTGGTGAGGCTGTCAATTTCGCGCTGTCGTTTGGGCGAGGTGAGGTCGGTCAGATTGGATGCGTTACGATCGTTAGTGCTGTTGACGTCAAAGTGCTAGGTGCCAATGAGCAGAATTTTGATTCGTTTGTCGGGCATTGGTGCCGGCGACTGGGCATGCAGCAGCGATGTGCCGCCAATGAGCAATGAAATAAGTGGTAAGTAAGGTTTTAAGAACATAGAGAATGGTAGTAATGTCTGGCCAATATACGGGTTTTGGTTATTCGATAGACAGGGAAAGTTCTGTCAATCTGTCAGCTATGGCTACGCTGGAACAGGATTTGAAGGCTGGTTTTCGTACTAACATCAGATCTACTTAAACCTTATGGAATCCGTACAAAACGAAAAGGGCGAGAAAGGCCAAATCTCGATCCATACCGAGAATATCTTCCCCATCATCAAGAAATTTCTTTATTCCGACCACGAAATATTCCTGCGGGAACTGGTCTCCAACGCTGTAGATGCTACGCAAAAACTGCGTCAGTTATCGTCATTCGGTGAGTTTGGGGGTGAACTGGGCGAACTAAAGGTGACCGTGTCGCTGGACGAGGAAGCTAAGACCATTACCGTTTCTGACAACGGTATCGGTATGACCGCCGACGAGGTGAAGAAGTATATCAACCAGATTGCTTTCTCCGGTGCATCCGATTTTCTGGAAAAATATAAAGACAAAACCGACGATAAAGGCCAGATAATCGGTCATTTTGGCCTGGGCTTTTACTCTGCCTTTATGGTAGCCGAACGGGTTGACATCGTTACCAAATCATTCAGAGATGATTCAGAAAGTGTCCGTTGGACGTGCGATGGCTCAACGGAGTTTGAACTGACCCCAGCTGAACGGGCTGAACGTGGCACGGACATAATCCTGCACATTGCCCCCGATTCTGAAGAGTTCCTGAATAAAGACCGTATTCAGCGTATCCTGGATAAATACGCCCGTTTTCTGCCGACGACGGTTGAGTTCGACGGAAAGGTGGTAAATAACACCACGCCCATCTGGACGAAGTCGCCATCCGAACTGGCCGACGAAGATTACAAGACGTTTTACCGGGAACTGTATCCGATGAGCGAGGAGCCGCTGTTCTGGATCCACCTCAACGTCGATTATCCGTTCAACCTGACGGGGATTCTATACTTTCCCCGAATCAAAAACGAACTGCGGTTTCAGCGTGAGAAAATACAACTGTATAGCCGTCAGGTGTTCATCACCGACGAGGTGAAGGACGTAGTGCCCGACTTCCTGATGATGCTACACGGCGTGATTGACTCGCCCGATATTCCGCTCAACGTGTCGCGTAGCTTCCTACAGGCCGACTCGAACGTGAAGAAAATTAACGGCTACATTACCCGTAAAGTAGCCGATAAACTCAACGATCTGTTCAACGCCGACCGGAAAGCGTTTGAAGAGAAGTTTGACGACATCGGGCTGTTTATTAAGTACGGTATCCTGAGTGACGACAAATTCTGGGAAAAGGCTAAAAACTTCGTGCTGCTCAAAAATACCGAAGGCGTTTATACAACCATTGACGAGTATCGCGAGAAAATTCAGGCTAACCAGACCGACAAAAACGAGACGCTGGTGGTACTGTATACCAGCGACCGCAAACAACAGGATGCTTACGTGGAATCGGCCGTTCGACGCGGTTATGACGTACTCCTAATGGACAACGTTATCGACGCGCACTTTATCAATGCCCTGGAGCAGAAACTCGAAAAAATGCATTTCCAGCGCGTTGATGCCGATACACTCGACAAAATCATCGACAAGGGGCTAAATAACGAGAGCGTTCTGTCGGAGGATGACAAAACAAAACTGAAAGAAGTGTTCGATCAGGTGCTGGCCAATAAAATGCTGAACGTCAGCATCGAAGCCCAGCCTACGGATGAACTGCCCGTTACCATTACCCAGCCGGAGTTCATGCGCCGGATGAAAGATATGTCGGCCCTATCAGGTGAGCAGTCGATGTACGGCAATTTCCCAACGATGCACAACGTGGTGGTGAACGCCAACCATCCCCTGATTAGTCGCATTCTGGCCGAAACGGACGCTGATGCCCAGAAAGCTATGGTAAAACAGGTGTATGACCTGGCTCTATTGTCGCAGAATATGCTAACGGGAGCCGACCTGACCGCCTTCGTCCGCCGGACGGTAGCGGGATTGTAAAAATTATTGAAGTAGTCAGTTACTAGTCAGCCCCAGCCGTAAGAGTTCAGTAAGCAACTTGCCAACTGAACTCTTACGGCTGGGGCTGACTAGTTTTCTTTCGTTTCCAAATAGCTGAAATGTACCTGTTTTGTATCCATACAGCTTACAACCTTTCAAGGAGTGAGCTTCACTAATCCCCTCTTCTACGGCCTCCCGTTGTTGCTGCGGGGTATCTGGGTAATAGGGTTGCCAGCCTGTTTTGGCGCCCGGCTGAACCAGATTTTTCGTTTGGCCGCCAGTTGACTCATGATAAACAACAAAAGCAGGCCGATAACAATGGCCGTAATCAATGGCAGCAGAATACTGAAAATGGACAGCACGATAGAAGCGATATTTTCGCCGGAGGCCACTACCGGATTGGCAAGCCCTCCCGTAGTGGCAGAGGAACCGAGCCGGAGCAGACTGGTACCCGCCTGAACGATTCCTGCCGAACTCCCGCCCAGTATTAATCCCAGACCCCAGTGCAATACCGGATTGTCGATGTGCAGGAAAGACGTGCTGAGTATCGTACCGGCAATGATGGAGGTTGGCGTAGCAATAGTATCCAGAACGTTGTCGAGCCAGGGAATATAATAGGCCCCTACTTCGGCAATAGTAGCTACCAGAAGCCCAAACAGGACGGTCCAGGTGCCCAGCCATTCGAAACCGGCCATCGTACCGATAAAGCCAAATTTTGTGGCAGCACTGGCAATGAGCAACGGCACAAAGACGCGAAACCCGCAACAGGCAGCTAACCCAACGCCAATGCAGGCGCTCATAATCCATTCGAGAGACATAATCGTTTTTGGTTTACAGTTTTTTGTTTACGGTTGCGGTTCCTCGCTAAGACTGACGCATAGTAGCTTTTGGTGCGTCGGTAAACCGTAAACTTTAAACCAGAAACTATAAATCGAACCCCTTAGTTGAAAAATTGCGCATTAAAGTTCATCAGGAAAGCTTCGTCGGTGGCGCGGGTTAGGGCGGTGTAGAGCCAGCGCACAAACTCATCGTTCACCTGTCCGTCGGGCAAAAAGCCCTGATCGACGAACACGGCACTCCACTGGCCACCCTGCGCTTTGTGGCAGGTAAGGGCATAGGCAAACTTGACTTGTAAGGCGTTTAGGTACGGGTCGCGCTTGATGGCTTCCGAGCGTTCTTTCTTGCTTTTGATGTAGAAATAGTCCTTCATCACACTTTCGTACAGGGCTTTATACTGGTCAGTAGCCAGCGAGGGAACGGACGTGTGCAGGGTATCGAGCATAATCTTGGCGTCGAAATCAGGCTGATCCTCATAGTCCACTAGGCGCAGAGTGACGGTAGCGAACCGGAAGCCGTGCAGTTCTTCTTTATTTCGTATTTTCTGTACCTCCACAAACTCGCCGTTGGCCAGAAAACCCGCTGATGATTCTTCGTCCAGAATGGTATAATTGTTCCGGGCAATCATCAGCATATCCCCCGCGTCGAGTTCTTCTTCGCACTGGTCAATCATCCGCCGGACAAACTGGTTGTACTGAACCGCCGTTTTATTCGACCGGCAGATAATGGCCGTGTTCTCCCGGCCGTACTTATCATAGGCATAACGGATACCATCTTCCAGTTTGGTCAAGGGCATTTTGAAGATATCATTGAACGACCGGACATTGAGCTGAATAGCCGGAGCATCCCCTGGAGAAACCGTTGGCTTGTCGCTCAGCAACGCATCAAACCCAACGGCTTTGGGCGTGGGAGATGCGTCATTGTCCAGCAGCATCCGCAGGCCGGTGGCATTGTACAGGATACCAGACTCTTCATCCTGCCGCATCACTTCGGTCAATTCCTGCTCGTACACCGTCATGTCGAACGCACTGGTCAGAAAACTACGGTCCAGCGCGGGGCTCAACTCCCGGCCAACGGGGGGCAACTGAGCTGTGTCGCCCACGAGCATCAGTTTATTGCCGGGATTCTCGAAAACGAAGTCAATCAGGTCGGTTAGTAATCCTTTACCGCCAAAATCCGCTTCGTCCGAAATCATGGAAGCCTCATCCACAATGAAGAGGGTGTCTTCGTGGTAGTTTTTCTGCCGTTGAAACGCCAGTGTTCCCGACCCTGGATCGGCTACCTGCCGGTATATTTTTCGGTGGATTGTCTGGGCGGATTTTTTGGCGTAGCTGGTCATCACTTTAGCCGCCCGGCCCGTGGGAGCCAGCAGGATAGATTTATACCCGAATCGGGGTAGTACTTTAATCAGTGTGCCAACGAGAGTGGTTTTACCGGTACCAGCGTAGCCCCGTAGCAGGAAGCAGTCCCGGTAGTGTTCAAAGTCTTCGTGGGTGATGAACGTACCAATCTGTTCAAAGAATTGCGACTGGCCGGGAGTGGGTTTAAAGGGGAAACGTTTAGCCAGCAATTGCGCGGCTGTTTGGGTTTCGTTCATGCTTCTAAGGTACAAAAAAGGGCAGAAAGGAAAAAGTGAAAAGCAGCCCTTTACGAAGCGGGAGCCGCTAAATTTTAGTTTTTTTTAATCCTTTCCGTTCTTTCCCTTTTACCCTTTCCTCTTTTTTAGTATTTTCACCCACAACTAAATCCTTCCGGCAATGAATATCCGACATATACTCCAGGGCAAAACGATCAATGCGCTGTTTTCCGTTTCCTCTGATCATACCGTATTGGATGCACTCCGGCTCATGGCCGAAAAAAACATCGGGGCTGTACTGGTTATCGACGGAGGGGTGCTCACGGGAATCTTCTCTGAGCGGGATTACGCCCGAAAAGTGATTCTGAAAGACCGCCACTCCGACGGTACGCTCGTTGCCGAAGTAATGACCGCCAATGTGATCACCATCAAGCCTGATCAAAGCATTGAGGAGTGTATGCAGATCATGTCGGACAAACATATACGGCACCTGCCCGTTATGGATCAGGAAGAATTAATCGGCATTATCTCGATAAATGACGTGGTATCGGCCATTATTGTCGACCAGAAAACCCGGATTGACTCGCTCGAAAGTTACATTTCAGGAAGCCCTTATTGAATGATGAATTATTACGTCAATGCGTTTCGCGTAAGCCAATTCATCATTTATCATTAATAATTCATCATCCAATCCCTACCTTTGCGTCCCCAAATTAGCATTGACCATGACGCAGGTAATGGATATAGATAAGCCCCGCGAGGAGGTGCTGAAATTATATGGTAACCGGCTTCGGCTCCGGGTGTGTGGATTGTACCGGGAAGATGACCGCTTGCTGATGGTTAAACACCGGGGTATCGGGCCGACCGATACGTTTCGGTGTCCGCCGGGCGGGGGTCCGCAATTCAATGAAACAGCTCCCAGTGCATTGATCCGGGAGTTTGTGGAAGAAACTGGTCTTGAAGTAGAAATTGGTGATATGCTGTTCGCGAACGAGTTCATACAGCCCCCCCTTCATGCCATGGAACTGTTCTTCCACGTTCGGGTAGTGGGCGGCTCGTTAAGGCTCGGTTTCGACCCTGAAATGAGTGCGGACGGGCAGATTATAGACGAGGTGCGGCTGATGAGCTTTGACGAAATAAAGGGGTATCCGCCCACTGAGGTTCACGCCCTGTTTCAGTACTGCCAGTCGATGGATGATGTGTTCCGGCTTCGTGGCTATTTGCAATAAAAACACACTACCCAAGGCTCCCTCTTTTTACCACTCTCTTAAACGATACATGTAACTCTTTACTTTTTAGTCTGCCCCCTTGTGCCAACCACCGTGACCCTTGCTCCCAAGACAGCCATACGTACTCACTCGTTCGATCCAGAAAAAACTGGGCAGTCGGTTTTATGCCTGGAAGTAGGACAGGACCGGTTTCAGCTACTGGTGCGGGACAAAGGTGGGCAGGCATTGTGCCTTGAAGACTACCGATTTTCATCGCTTTCAACTGACCAGTCCTTATTGGGCGTTCTGCCCGATGTGTTTCGCAACCATGAGATACTGTTGGCAGGCCCCTGGCAGGAAATTCGGGTTGGTATCAATTCGTCCTCGTTCACGCTGGTACCCGAACTACTTTTTCGCAAAGAGTATGCGGCTAGTTATCTGGCCCTGATGCGCGGAAGTATTTTACCCCCCCAGGAGTTCGCTCAGGTATACGCTCACAAAGCAGATGGTTTTTTGTCTGTTTTCAATCTGGAGCACGCCTTGTTCGATTATTTTTCGGAAATGTATCCGCTCCAGCCGCTCGTTTTTTTTCACCAGACCAGTGCCCTCATCCAGGCTACGGCCGATCTGGATCGCCGGTCGCTAACGGCTGATCGTGTTTATCTCTATTTTGACGATGAATTCGTAACGATGCTGTATTGGAAGGAACATCGGTTACGCTATTGCAATCGGTTCGGGTATAAAAATGTGCAGGATTTAGCGTACTATGTACTTTATGTGCTTGATGAACAAAGCCTGGCTGCCGGTGTCGTTCCCATTTCTCTATTTGGCGAAATTACTCCTTTTTCGGAAGCCTACTCGGAATTGAGCCGTTTCCTGTCTCATCTGTCATTCGGTACGGTGCCTGCTGGTTTACCGCTGGCACCGGAATTCAGCGATCTGCCCGATCACCGGTATTTGAGCTTGTACGGATTAAGTTTATTAAACGAATGAGCGAAGTAAACCCTGTTTAGGCTAATCATCCGTTCACTTACTAACACCCGATGAAAAGAATTGCTCTGTTTCCCGGCTCGTTTGATCCCTTCACAAAAGGTCATGAGGACATCGTACTGCGGGGCCTGCAGTTGTTTGATGAAATCGTGATCGGTATTGGGCGAAATACCCGCAAAGAGCGCTATTTTCCGCTGGAGCAGATGACGCACTTGATTGAAAGTGCTTTTCGCCACCAATCCGCCGTGCGCATTATTACCTACGAAGATTTGACGGCCAATGTAGCGCGGCAAATCAACGCGAAGTTTATTCTGCGGGGGCTGCGCAACACCACCGATTTTGAGTATGAAAATGGTATCTCGCAGGTTAACCGGTACATCTACGAAGATTTGGACACCGTATTTTTGATTACCTCCCCCCAACTGGCTCCCATCAGTTCCAGCATTATTCGTGACCTGCATCGATACGGGCAACAGGTAGACGAGTTCCTGCCTTATACATTACAGAAACCCGAGAGCCGGGATGAATAAAAGCTGCGGCAAAACGATTGAATAGAGTCTAACTCTTAACGCCCAACTCCTGTAGCTGATCGATAACGTACCGAATTGAGCTAAAGGAATTGGTCAGTGCCAGCTTTGTTTCCCGACGGTTAAACCAGGTTAGCTTCTCGATATCTTCATCAAGCTGCGGAGCCATCCGGCTATCGTCCAGTACACCCATCTGATACCATTTAGTCCGTTTTAAAATCCGGTTACCGTTAAGCGTATAGGTGTGCCAGGTGGTGCAGATTCGCTGATTAACGGATACTTTAACGCCGGTCTCCTCCCGAACTTCGCGGGCGGCTCCCGTTCTGGAGGATTCGCCGGAATCTAATTTTCCTTTCGGTAAATCCCAGACACCCCGTCGGAACATCAGCAGCATCTTGTCGCCCTTCAGCACGACACCACCGGCCGCTTTAATAACTTTAAATGGTTTTTTGATGGCTTCTTCGCAGGCTTCCTTGTCAAGGCAGCCCAGGGTTACGGAAAGCATATAGCTGGCATCGGCTTTCTGAAGCAGTGCCAGTAATTTGCTGACGGTAGTGGGAGTAGCGTTCAGAATCAGCAGGTGACCGTGCAGTACATCGTCCCTGAGTAACTCCAAACGGGCATCTACAACGTCGTCATACTCCGTAACCGGCGGGCCACTTTCCGAGGCTGGATCCGTTAATTGAGCAGCGGCTTTTGGACCTACGAGCCGGATGGGGCGGTCATTTATAAAAACAATCATCAGAACAATAAGCAGTTCAAACCGTAAAAGTAATGAAACTGATAATCTGTCGCACACAAGAATCGGTTGGAAAGCAGTTCAGTTTCTATATTTTTGCAACAGGCCAACTTTATCCCTTTGTGGAACTACTCATTATTTTACTGCTGACGATTGTGAATGGGGTGTTCTCAATGTCAGAAATTGCGTTAGTCTCCTCCCGTAAGTCGAAGTTAGAAGTATCCGCCCGGAACGGTGACCGGCGGGCACAGGTAGCCCTCGACCTGTCGAATTCGCCCAATCGGTTTCTATCAACGGTGCAGATCGGTATCACGCTGATTGGTATTTTGCTGGGTATATTTTCGGGCGATAAACTCACCACCGATGTGCAGGCGTTTGTTGCCCGGATTGAGATTATCCAGCCATACGCTCACTCCATAGCGGTGGTACTGGTGTTGTTAATACTTACGTATATGTCGCTCGTTTTTGGCGAGTTGGTGCCCAAACGGATTGGATTATCCAACCCCGAAGGCATCTCCAAAACGATGGCTGCGCCGATGATTTTCCTCTCCAAAGTAACGTCGCCGTTTATTGCGCTGCTCACCCTTTCCAGTGACTTACTGCTTAAGCTGTTGAATATCAAGCCAAACGCCAGTTCGGTAACGGAAGAGGAGATCAAGAGTCTGATTCAGGAGGGCACCTCGGGTGGGGCCATTGAAGAGATTGAACAGGAGATTGTTCAGAACGTCTTTCAACTGGGAGATCGTAAGATTACCTCGCTGATGACCAACCGGCAGGAAATTATCTACCTCGATCTGGAAGACGAAACGGCCGAAAATAAAGCGAAGGTGCTGGACCATAAACACTCCGTTTATCCGCTTTGCAACGGGGGGGTAGATGAGGTGGTTGGCCTGATTTATACGAAAGACTTTCTGGGGCGCGATTTCGACGTGGAGTTAACGCACCTTCAGGATATGAAGCGCGATGTCCTGTTTATACCCGAAAATAACGGCGCCTATCAGGTGTTGGAGCGGTTTCGGGAACGGCGGCAGTATGTCGGCATGATTGTAGACGAGTACGGCGGTGTGCTTGGTATCATTACCATCAACGATATTCTGGATGTGCTGGTGGGCGACATCAACGACGATACCCATTCCGATTACGAGATTCGGGAGCGTGAAGACGGTAGTTTTCTGATCGATGCCCAACTGCCCTTTGAAGATTTTCTGTCTTATTTTTCCATCACGATTAACGCCCATACCAAACGCGAATTAACCGGTTTCGATACCCTTGGTGGCTTTGCTCTCCATATTCTGAAAGACATTCCTCAAACCGGCGAAACCTTCGTCTGGCACGCTTACCGGTTCGAAATCATCGACATGGACAAAAGCCGGATCGATAAGATTATGGTGACTAAATTAATCGAAGAATAAACCTGTCACCAAACAGTCGGACCATTTCTGTAGTTATACTGGCGCACCAAACGCAACGATAGCCATGCGCTACTTCATGCCCGACCCAAGCGAGTTCACCGGCGGAAATACTCATGAGCAACCACTCGATACCATTCCAACCGGTATGGAAAAGGATCCTCATGCTGACGAAGAAGTAATTGACAATCATAGTATGGAAGAATACCCCGAGCCAATGCAGCCGTCGGGTGAATCCGCTAAGATAGCGCCCGATGATCTGGCCGATTCCATTGCCTACGCGCTGGACGGTAGCGGTCCTGGTCCCATCAATGCCACACCTACTGTGTCGGGTCACTCAGGTATCTCGGAAGAGACGGCCGGTTTAGGTCTTGAGGGGGAAGAAAGAATAGCTGGTTAGGATACCAAAAAAAGACTACACCACTTCTTTGTATTGCATCCGGTACAGGTTGGCGTAAAAACCTTCGTGCTGGAGGAGTTCCTCGTGGTTGCCCTGCTCCACAATGCGTCCTTTATCGACAACAATGATATTATTGGCTTTCTGAATGGTCGATAGCCGGTGGGCAATAACGATGGCCGTCCGCCCTTTCATCAGTTTCCCAATCGCATCCTGAATCATCTCCTCCGTTTCGGTATCGACGGATGACGTAGCTTCGTCGAGCACGATGATTTTGGGATTTTGTACCATCGCCCGCACGAACGAAATCAATTGACGCTGCCCTACTGACAGGGTTGAGCCGCGCTCCATGACGTTGTATTCGTAGCCACCAGGCAGGCGTTCGATGAATTCGTGGACTCCAACCAGTTTGGCTGCTTCCACGATTTGCTCCCGCGTGATGTTTTTGTCGCCGAGGGTAATGTTATTTTCAATGGTATCGGAAAACAGAAATACATCCTGTAACACCATACCGATATTCCGGCGAAGGTGCCCCAGTTCATAGTCGTGAACATCGACATCATCAATCCATATACCACCTTTATTGATGTCGTAGAAACGACTTAACAGGTTGATAATGGATGATTTACCCGCACCCGTAGCCCCCACAAAAGCAATGGTTTCGCCTGCATTGGCCCGAAACGAAATGTCGCGCAATACCCAGTCTTCGTTATTATAGGCAAACCAGACATCCTTAAATTCTACCTTTCCCTGAATCATTTCGGGAGCGAAATGGCCATCGTTGCGGGTAAACTCATCGCTATCCAGCAATTTCAGAATCCGGTCGGTACTAACGATACCCATTTGAAGGGTATTGAACCGGTCGGCCAGCATTCGGATGGGTCGGAAGAAGAGATTGATAAACATTACAAAAGCCGTGACCGTGCCAAACGTGACGTCTGAATGAATAATCTGGGTCGACCCGTACCAGACAACCATCCCCACTGCCACCGCCGAAATAATATCGGCCACCGGGTAGTAGATAGAGTAATAAAGGATAGACCGGATGTTGGCCGCCCGGTGTTCGTCATTGATACTTCTGAACTTCTCAGCCTCAATTCTTTCGCTGCCAAATATCTGCACGATGTTCATCCCCGTAATATGCTCCTGCACAAACGAATTTAGGTTGGCAACGGCCGTGCGCACATTGTTGAACGACTTCTTGATTTTCTCCTTGAAAACGTAAGTGCTGAACAGCATGAGCGGGATAGTCGACAGGCTGATAGCCGCCAGGCGCCAATCGGTATAGAACATAACCCCGATAATCAGCACCAGTTGCAGAAGATCGCCCGCAATGGCCGCCATTCCCTGACTGAACACGTCGGCTAGCGTTTCAACATCCGAGATGGCGCGGGTAACCAGTCGGCCAATGGGGGTGTTGTCGAAAAACTTAAGCCGGAGAAGCAGTATTTTTTGGTATAACTGCACCCGAATGTCGCGGATAACGAATTGCCCCAGCCAGCCCGACAGGTAGGTGTTTAAAAACTGAACGACGGCCTGAACAATCAGCACGCCAATCATTAGCACCAGCATCATGGTTAGCTGCTGGTAGTTACCCATCGCAATAATATTGTCGATGGTATAGCGAATCAGCAGCGGTGCCAGAGGGGCTAAACAGGCAGAAACAAGGATAGTACCAACCAGCAGGTAAAAACGGGTTTGATAGGGCTGCACGAACGTATAAAGGCGTCGCAAAATAGCCCAATCAAAAATTTGTCCGGTGGCCGGCATTCCAGCGGTCGGCGCGCTGGCAGTCGGGGTTCCGACGGTGGCTGATGGTTCGGCGGCCGGCGATCCGGCTTTTTTCTGATCTTGGCTCACTGGTAAACGTATAGGGCAAGTGTTGGATTTGTAACAGTGTTTTTGCCCTGAACGGTTCATCTAAACGGTAGTTGAATCGCGAATGCTACCGTATTTGTTAGTAAAATTCGGGAGTAATCGCTTTCTTAAAAAGTACCTGCGTAACCACTGATTCTATGAAACGACGGACTTTTGCCCGGCTTGCGGCTGCTTTACCCATTAGTTTGCACACTGTTGGCGGGGCGATAGATCATAACAAAGCCTTATCTAATAAGGGCAATGCAACCGGAAAAGAGGACCGGGCATACTGGTTGCAGACACTACTGAAAGTGGCCGATCCGGTGTTATCGGCTCTGGCGAAAAATCAGTTAAAAGCTACGATGCCAGTTGAGTCGGCATCGGGTCAGCAAGCGGGGCGCATTGTCGTTTCGCATCTGGAAGCGCTGGGCCGTACACTGGCAGGTGTAGCACCCTGGCTGGAATTAAACGCCGATGATGATGTAGACGAAAGCAGTTTACGGCAGCGCTACCTCGACCTATCCCGGCAGGCGATTGCCAACGGCGTTAACCCGGAAGCCCCCGATTATTTGAACTTCACAAAAGGTGGTCAGCCGCTGGTCGATGCGGCTTTTCTGGCGCACGCGCTGGTTCGTTCCCCCAAGCTATGGCATGCGCTAAGCACTGCTGAACAGTCCAATGTTATCAACGCGTTTCAGGCCACCCGGGCTATAAAGCCCGGGTATAGTAACTGGCTGTTGTTTAGTGCCATGGTGGAAGCAGCTTTGCTAAAATACGCTGGTCATGGCGACGAACTGCGGATGGATTACGCCATTCGCCAGCATCAGGCCTGGTACAAGGGCGATGGCGCTTACGGCGATGGTCCCGATTTTCACTGGGATTATTATAATAGCTACGTCATTCAGCCCATGTTGCTCGACGTCGTGAAAACGCTGTCTGATTCCGGAAAAGCGGACAAGGGATTGTACGAAACACTGCTGGCTCGTGCCCAACGCTATGCGATGATACAGGAGCGACTTATTGCGCCCGATGGGTCTTTTGCGGCTTTCGGACGCTCGCTCGCTTACCGGTGTGGCGCGTTTCAGCTATTGGCTCAGGTTGCCCTGCAACAGCAACTGCCCCCGGAATTACCAGCCGGACAGGTACGCTCAGCCCTGACTGCTATTATCCACCGGACGATGGACGTTCCCGGTACGTTCGACGCTAAAGGCTGGCTGCAAATTGGCCTGTGCGGACACCAGCCTTCCATTGGCGAAACCTACATATCTACGGGAAGCCTGTATCTGTGTTCAGTCGCTTTTCTGCCGTTGGGTCTGCCGGTATCCGACCCCCTTTGGTCAGCCCCGGAAGCTGACTGGACGGCCAAAAAAATCTGGTCCGGGCAAGATGTTAAAACCGATCATGCGTTGAAAGGGTAGGGGGCTTTATGAGCAGGTCGATAATCAAGTTGAAGTCAATTTACTGATTACTTCAGCCGGGGATCGAACGGATGTGGTTCCACGCTAATCAGTTTCAGCGTGGCGTGTTCGGCATGAAGCGGATTGAGCAGGTAGTTGTATTCTGTGGGTGAGTGAACGGACGGAACACGCAAAATCCAGTGTTCTTTCGCCTTTAGCCAGCTTTCGGCCAATATAGTTAGAGAGGACAGGTAGGGGATTCTTTGCCAGTTTTCTGGTAATAAAGCTACGTCGATAGTATGAATAGTGGCGTCCGAAGGAATATCAATTGTTACTAATGACAGGCCATCCGGCAGGGTTGTTGAGTTGGCCAATAATTCAAGTTTAGCCAGCGAAACGCAATCTGACGTGTATACAAGCCGGGTACCTCGCTGATTCCAGCGGCCCGCGCTGTACAATCCTCCCGTACCGGTCAGGTCATCGGCAAACTCTGTTGGCGAAAGTCGGTACAGCCGCATAGTCAGGAATAAATACCATACTGAATGCGGAACAAAATTTCCATAGCTTCCTGCCGACCAACGGATGATGCCAGTAAATCAACGGGTTTTCGATTGCCGAGCGCGTAGTTAGGGTTCTCTAACCAAAACTGAAATTTCTCTTCATTTTTAAAAACACCAAGCCCTTTGGCATAAAGTTCAGAAAGTGAAACCGCTTTTTCTGATTCGTCTTTTGTCAACGACGATTTAGTACGAATTCGACGCTGGTATGTGCTTTCCGAAATTGCCAACAGCTGACTCATTGTGCGGTTTGAAAAGCCCATCTTATCTTGTAAATATTTGACCGACTGCATAGGCAGCCCCGCATCAATTAGGTCAATCAAGTCGAACGTGTTGTCGACGCGATGCTTTATAACGGCTTCTCCCCCCAACCCAGCCACAATTTGACCTATGGATACATGCATGGTTATTTGATAGTCTTAGTACTGTCAATTGACAACAGCCAGACAAAGATAACAATTCCTTGCAACCCTGTTGGCCTGACAATTACCTTTGCAATTCACTTAATGAGTGAATGAGCAAATAGCCCCAGCGCATTTACGCATTCACTCATTCGCTCATTCAGAATTGATTATGGAATACCGTATCGAAAAAGACACCATGGGCCAGGTTCAGGTACCAGCCAATGTGTATTGGGGTGCCCAGACCCAGCGCTCCATCGAAAACTTTAAAATTGCGCAGGATATCAATAAAATGCCCCGTGAGATTATCCGGGCGTTTGCCTACCTCAAAAAAGCGGCTGCCCTGACCAACCTCGACGCGGGCGTGTTGGCAAAAGAAAAAAGTGACCTCATCGGGCAGGCCTGCGACGAAATTCTGGCCGGTAAACTTGACGACCAGTTTCCTCTGGTGGTCTGGCAGACGGGTTCGGGTACGCAGTCGAACATGAATGTTAACGAAGTAGTAGCCTACCGGGGCCACGTACTCCACGGCGGTCAACTAAGCGACGAGAAGAAGTTTCTGCATCCCAACGACGACGTAAACAAATCGCAGTCGAGCAACGATACGTTCCCGACGGCCATGCACATTGCAGCCTATAAGATTCTACTGGACGTGACCATTCCCGGTATCACCAAACTGCGTGATACCCTGGCCGCTAAGTCGAAGCAGTTCATGCACGTCGTCAAGATCGGGCGGACGCACTTCATGGATGCCACGCCGTTGACGGTAGGGCAGGAGTTTTCGGGGTACGTGTCGCAACTCGACCACGGCTTGCGGGCTATTAATAACTCCCTGGCTCACCTGAGCGAACTCGCTCTTGGTGGCACTGCCGTAGGGACGGGAATCAATACGCCCCCCAATTATTCAGAGAACGTAGCGAAGCACATTGCCAACGTAACGGGTTTGCCGTTTATCACTGCCGAAAATAAGTTTGAAGCCTTGGCCGCCCACGATGCCATTGTGGAAAGTCATGGTGCGCTGAAAACCGTAGCCGCCAGCCTGATGAAAATCGGCAACGATATCCGGATGCTGTCGAGCG
Source organism: Cytophagales bacterium (assembly GCA_038236215.1). Lineage (GTDB taxonomy): Bacteria > Bacteroidota > Bacteroidia > Cytophagales > Spirosomataceae > Spirosoma. The sequence continues at coordinate 19,102 of JBBSTD010000097.1, forward strand.
GTCCGCGGGCGGGTATCGGTGAACTGCACATTCCCGATAACGAGCCGGGTTCCTCTATCATGCCGGGCAAAGTGAATCCCACCCAGTGCGAAGCCATGACGATGGTTGCCGCGCAGGTGATGGGTAACGATGTAGCTATCAATATTGGGGGTATGAGCGGCCATTTTGAACTGAACGTGTTCAAGCCGGTCATGATTTTCAACTTCCTGCACTCCGCCCGGCTCATCGGCGATGTGTGCGTGTCGTTTAATGACAAGTGTGCGGAAGGCATCGAGCCCATCGAAGCGAACATTAAAAAGCACGTCGAATCATCCTTGATGCTGGTAACGGCCCTGAACACCAAAATCGGGTACTATAAAGCCGCCGAAATTGCCCAGACTGCCCACAAAAACGGCTCTACGCTGAAAGAAACTGCCGTTACCCTCGGCTATGTCACGCCCGAACAGTTTGATGAGTGGGTGAAGCCGGAAGATATGGTGGGTGAGATTGAATAAAGCTACCAACCGGTAGTTATTGTCATGACAAAAGGCCCTTTGCACCCGTTGTAAAGGGCCTTCTCTGTTTCTAAGCACAGATTGTGACCAGGAAGCCCTGATTAAAATACTATTAAAATTGAATGCCAGTTATCCACCGGAATTAGCCAAAAGCTTTCAGAATAAGTGAAACAAGCAATTGGATTATTTCAATTGCCAGATTTTATTGAATTATATAAAGGGAAAAGGGCACGGCAACCGTTTTGATAGGCTTTTTGGTGTTATAGTTCGTCGTTTAAACGAAATTTGTTTAAACGAATGTGGGTTTTACCTTTGTAATGCATTAAAGACATGGAGCAGCCACTCATCAATGAATACCACCGATTAATTAAAAACATCCACAGGACGGATGGGTATATCTTCAACTATTTTGGACAAAAGCTAGCCCCGTTCGATTTGTCGGTGCAGCAGTACATCCTGCTTCGTCGCCTTTCTGAAGCGTATCCGGGTAGCCTGACTGCCGGGGAGTTGAAGGAGAAAATGACCGATGTGAACTCCGACATAACCCGACTGACTGACCGGCTGGTCGCAAAAAATCTACTGGTCCGGGAAGTAGATCCGCAGAACCGCCGAAAGGTCAATCTAAGGTTAACAGAAGAATCCTATGCGTTCCTGGAAACCGTAGCCGCCGACTTTAAGAATTTTGAATCCATCGTCAGTCTGCTGACCGACGATGAAGTACAGATAATGAACACACTCCTGGAAAAAATTAGCAACCAGCAAAAATGAAAAAGTACGTAATAGGGGCCAGTGTATGGTTACTGGGTTTGGGATACGGAATGTCTCAACCTGTCCCTGCCACCATGCCGCTCAACCAGGCTATCCAACTGGCTTTACAGAATAATAAAGGAATTAAACTGGCCGACTCCCGCACACAGGCAGCCGAATCGCGTTCGCGGGAAACTAAAGACCGGAGCCTTCCACAGGCCAATGCCTCGCTGGCCTATTCGCGCTACAGCCTGACCGGACCATTCTCACTGGGTCAGAACAGTGATGGTAAGCCATTGTTATCGATTCCGGCGGGCGCGTTCAACGCCATGATTGGGGGGGCTACGATTAGCAAAGAGGTGTTCGGCGGTTTCGCCGAAAAGTCGGCTGAGTTATCGGCTGATTTACTGGCTAAAGCGAGTCATCTGGATGCCCAGCGGAACCGGTCGGAGTTAGTCTATACGGTTACCGATGCTTACTATAACATTGTCAAGCTGCTCCGTTCAACCCGCGTTATCGACCAGAGTATTACGCAGTTCGACGAAAAGGAACGGGAAGCCCAGAATCTGCTGAAGGAAGGGGTTGTGACCGCGAACGAGGTATTAAAGATTCAGTTGCAGAAAAATAACCTGAAACTGAGCCGTCTTCAGGTCGAAACCGCCCGCCAAACGGCCCTGTACAATTTTAACCTGCTGGTTGGTCTGCCGGAAACGTAGGTAATACTGGTGGATACGGTGCTGACCAACCCGGCGTCAGTAGCCGAACCGGTGAGCAGCTTCCTGACGCAGGCTATTCAGGCCCGTCCCGAAGTGCAGGCGAATAGTCTGCGCGAACAATCGGCGGTGGCCATGCTGCGGAACACCAAAAGCGTGATGTATCCACACCTGGGGGTATCGCTGGGCTACAATTACATCAACCCATCTGCACACCTGATTCCCGAGGCCAATTCGTTCGTGAGTGCCTGGAGCCTGGGTGCCGGGTTATCCTATAACATCGGTTCTGTTTACAACATGAAAGGGAAGCTGCACAGTGCCCAGAACGCCATCGACCAGGCGAATTTGCAGAGCCAGCAACAGACCGACCAGATTCGGAGTGAGGTGGTAACAGCCTACAACAATTACCAACTGGCACTGGAGCAACAAAATGTGATTGGTACCGCCGTGGGGCAGGCCCAGGAAAACTACCGCCTGACGGAATCCCGCTTCCGAAATGGGCTGGTTGGCTCGACCGATTTGCTGGAAGCCAACAGCTTTCTGCTACAGGCGCAGCTCAATGTAATTAACGCAACCGTCGATGCGCAACTGGCCTACCAGCGCCTGTTGAAAGCGACCGGAAATAACCTCAATTAATTGTCGAAAACGAGTACAATCATAATCATGGATAAGAAAACAGTAATTCGGGTAGGGGGCGTCGTTGTGCTGGCTATTGCGCTCTTTTTTGGATACAGTGAGTTTCGCTACCTGCAACGGCACGAAACGACGGATGATGCACAGATTGACGGCGATGTGAACCCGGTTATTCCGAAAGCCGGTGGGTACGTGAAAGAAATCCGTTTTAAAGACAATCAGTTCGTGAAGGCTGGCGACACGCTCGTCGTGCTGGATGATGCCGATTACCGCCTTCGGGTAGCGCAGGCCGAAGCCGCCATGCAGAGCGCTATGGCTGCTGCTGGTGTGTCCCGGTCGCAGGTTAACGTGGCCGCTGCTACCATTCAGAGTTCGCAGGCCAGTGTGCAAACGGCTCGTAACCAGGTGGCTACGGCGCAGGCGAATGTAGTGGCTGCGCAGGCCCGAGCCCGTAAAGCCACGCAGGATTTTGAGCGGTACGGCCGATTATTAGCGGAGAAAACCGTTCCTCAACAACAGTTTGATGCGATGCAGGCCGAGCGCGATGCAGCTCAGGCACAATTACAGGCGGCCCAGGCTCAGTTACAAACGGCGCAGTCGCAGGTGAGTGCCGCCGGTACGCAAACGGGCGTGACCAGTTCACAACGCCGGGCGTCGGAAGGGCAGATTTCCGTGTCGCAGGCTGCCATCAAACAGCGTCAGGTCGACCTGGATATGGCCGAACTGCAACTATCTTACACGGTAGTGAAGGCGCCCATTTCGGGTGTAGTTTCCAAGCGGGCTGTGCAGGTTGGTCAACTGGTTCAGCCGGGTCAGGCGCTTTGCTCGGTGGTGGGTAACTCAAGCCTGTGGGTAACGGCTAATTTTAAAGAAACGCAGTTACAGCAGATGCAACCCGGCCAGGCGGTCGATGTGGATGTGGACGCGTTTGGTGGCGAGAAACTGGTTGGCCACGTGGGTTCATTTGCCGGAGCAACGGGTGCGAAATTTACCCTGCTGCCCCCAGATAACGCGACGGGTAACTACGTGAAAGTAGTGCAGCGGCTTCCGGTTCGGATTGACCTGGATAAAAACAGCCCGCTCTACGCCAAACTTCGCCCCGGCATGAGTGCAACGGTAGCCGTGGATTTACAGAAATAATTACGGTTTTTGGTTTTCAATTTACGGTTTGCTGGCCGCATCGGCGGACTGGCGAAAGCAACAACCATGCGCCAACCAACCGTAAACCCTAAACCGAATACCTTAAACCAACGACATGAAGAAGTTAGGTTTTGATAAATGGGTTGTCGTGATAACCGTAACGACGGCTGCTCTGCTGCAAACCATCGACTCGTCCATCGTGAACGTGACGCTGAACCAGATGATGGGAAATCTGGGGGCATCGCTGGGTGATATTAGCTGGGTGGTAACGGGCTACGCAGCCGCCAGTGCCGTGATGATTACGATGTCGGGCTGGCTGACGGCCAAGTTGGGTCGCCGGAATTACTTTGCTGCATCCATCATCCTGTTCACCATCGCGTCGATATTCTGTGGTACATCCACGAATGTGTGGGAACTGGTATTTTTCCGGGTGGTGCAGGGTATTGGCGGGGGAGGGTTGTTGACCACGGCCCAATCCATTCTGATTCAGACATTTCCGAAAGAAGACCTGGGTATTGCCAATGCTATTTTTGGGATGGGTGTTATCATTGGTCCATCTATAGGCCCTACGCTTGGGGGCTATATCACCGATAATCTGTCGTGGAACTGGGTGTTTTATATCAACATTCCCTTCGGTATTCTGGCTACGTTTCTCACGTATACCTACATTAAAGAGCCTGCCGAGAAGGTGATGGCGGGTAAGATGGACTGGCTCGCGCTGATACTCCTGATTATGGGTATTGGCGGGTTGCAGATTATTCTGGAGAAAGGGCACGAAGAGGACTGGTTCGATTCTACCTTCATCACCGGTATGTCTATTGCGGCCGTTGTTGGTCTGATTGGCTTCATCTGGCGGCAACTGGCGGTCAAAATGCCCATTCTTGATTTGCGCTTACTGAAGCAGCGCCGGTTTTCGGTTGGTACACTGTTCAATTTTATTCTGGGCTTCGGGCTGTTTGCCTCGGTCTTCATTATCCCGGTTTTCTGCCAGACAATTCTGGGCTTTACGGCCAGTCAAACGGGTTTGCTGCTGATGCCCGGTTCCATTGCTACGGGAATGATGATGCCCGTTGTGGGTGGCTTGCTTAGTAAGAATTACATTTCGCCCATCTGGTATGCTGCCATTGGCTTTCTGATGTTCTTTGGCTTCTGTTTCGATTTGTCGGCCATTAGAGCGTGTTGGGGAATTATCTTCGGTGTTAGGTCTGGATACGTTGCAACATAATCTGAATGTTGGCTAAATAGAGCCAACTTACCGAAGAAGATACCGTGTATTCATAATCCTTGACGATCCGGCGAAAGAAATT
>JBBSTD010000098.1:0-23703 GCA_038236215.1 Cytophagales bacterium
TTTTAACGCTGTCTGTACTTTTGCCCAATTTTGGCTTTTTTTTTTTAGTTTGGTGGGTGGGTTTGGGGGGCTTTAGCGCGTCGAACTTCGTCATTGTGGCTGGAACCTGCCCCATTGATGAGGGAATACTAACATCAACCAAGCTCAGGTTGTACCGACATAATCTGATTTGAAAGAAACGCTATCGTAAACGCACGAGTAAGTTAACAGTTGAGAACACCAGTTCAAACTAACTCATCCTTACTGATGGCAACGATTTGTATTTATAAAGCGGAAGGTTAGGTTTAGTTTCAAAATCGAATGAGCAACATTTTATAAGAGGGGCAGGCATGTAAACGACCGCAGCCCAGTGGGTGGAATACCAAACAAGCTCTCAGTAATCATGCTGCCATACAACGCACTCTCCACCTATAAATGCGCCTGACCGCCTTCGGGGAGGCTTTAGGGCGTAGGGAACGTGGTTGCCCCGCAATCGCTGTAATAGCGGCCTCCACCCGGTGAATAAACCAAGTCCATAATGTGTAGAGCAGGCTTTCTGACGCGCTGATTTTGGCGAAGGCAAAGGCGCGGTACAGCAACGAATCGGGCGTGTTCAGCACTAACAAGGTACTCAGGGTTCGCAAAATGGTCTGTCGGGAGGCCTTATCATCGGTTAATGACGGGCCAAACTCTGATACAGGCAGCAAATTGACTTCATACCCCACACGTTCAGCGTTAAGTTGGCCAAATCAGCACATTTATCAGCACTAAGCTGTGCGGGTCTGGTTTGTTTTAGAGTTGCTCCCATCCCAAATGCCAAACTTAATCGGTAGTATGCGCTGACCGTTTGCCGCCTACCCCTACAGACCTGTACAGCACTCATCAGCCCTTTTTCGTTATTTGGCCAGGTATACCCCAACGCTTCGCCTTCGCATGAAATTTTTGTGGATTGTTATTCTTATTATCTCTGTTGGTGGGACTGTTATTGCCCAGACCACTGGCCCCCGGCACGTGCGGCTTGTGCGCGAGAAGTCGGCGTATCGGTTGCTCGTCGACGGAAGTCCCTATTTTTGTAGAGGGGCCGTGGGCAGTGACTACCTGGATAAACTCAGCCGGTACGGTGGCAACTCCATCCGGACGGGCACCAACCGGGCAACGTTAGACAAAGCGCAGCAGCTTGGCCTGACCGCACTGGTTAATCTGCCCGTCCGGGCCGAACGCGACGGCATGAACTACGACGATGCCGGGGCCGTTCGTCGGCAGCATGAGGCCGTGCTTGCGCAGGTGTGGCTCTTGAGGGAACACCCAGCGGTGCTAATGTGGGCACTGGGTAATGAGCTGGACTTTATTCAGGCTAATGTGAAAGAAACCTACAATCATCGGGTTTGGAAGGCCGTCGATGCCCTGACCCATGAAATTCATCGGATTGATCCCAATCACCCCATCATGACAGTCGTTGGCTCCATCGACCGCGATAAAATCAAGACGTTGCTGACGGAGTGCCCAACCCTGGACTTACTGGGCATTAACGAATACGGCGACCTGAATAAAATTCCGGGGTGGCTCCGGCAATACGGCTGGCAGAAGCCCTATGCGGTAACAGAGTGGGGACCAACGGGCTTCTGGCAGGTTCGGAAGAGTCCCTGGAAAGCCCCCATCGAAGAAACCAGTAGCCAGAAGGCGGACAAATATCGGGAACGCTATGCTGGCACAATTGCCGCCGATACGGGCCTCTGCGTGGGTTCATACGTGTTTTTGTGGCGGCAGCATCAGGAGCGCACCCATACCTGGTTTGGCATGTTCGACAAGAATGGACTGGAAACGGAAGCCGTCGATGTGATGCACCACGCCTGGACGGGCCGCTGGCCGATAAACCGGAGCCCTCGGCTCGATTCGGTAAAAATTGGCTATAAAACGGCATTTGATGGTGTGTATCTGCAGGCTACCCGAACTTACGAAGCCACCGTATGGGCGAGCGACCCGGAAGCTGACTCGCTGCGGTATACATGGGAAGTACTACCGGAAGGAACCAATTTCCCCTACGGTGGCAACGGCGAGAGTCCCCCCCCCGCACTGCCGGGCCTGATTGACCAGCCTGCGCAACGCCGGGTTTCGTTCCGGGCGCCGATGGATACGGGCGCGTACCGCCTGTTTGTATACGCCTACGACGATCATGGGCATTGGGCCACGGCCAATATCCCCTTTTTCGTGGAGCAGTAGCCTCCCCATTTTTCTCCTCATCCTGCCACTTGCTGAACAGGAATAGTCGGAATTGCCTCACTGAGGCAGGGGCGGTCGGTACACCCGAATCTCCCGAAGATCCGTCAGTGCCTGGCCGGTGAGGGTCAGCACATGTTCGCCATTGACGATACCCTGCACGAGCGTCTGCGTACGGTTCGCTGCCGACATGAGGGTGTCGTGACACATCGGCAGCACGTTCCACTGTAGCATATCACCCGGTTTCAGCCAGGTAAACTGACCGAAGTCGCCGGGATTATTCCGGCGAAACCAATAATGCGGCTCGATTACAATACGGCCCGACCCGGACGTAAAGAGGCTATCGCTGCTGCCACTACCATCGGAGCCGGTTCTGGATCCGTGCAGCCTGAAGCGCACTTCCTGCCGGAGGCTGTCTACGTCGGTCAGGGTTAGGGTCCAGTCTTCGGGCTGCAGTTGCCCCGCCAGCTGAAGAGTCAGCAGCTGGCCGATGTGCGCTGGGAAGGGTCCTTCTGGTTCGCGTGCCGGGCGGGTATGATAAAAGCACCCTGTACTTGCTGAAGGGGCGTGTCCATCTATTACAAGGGTCACGGCTGAGGGGTGGACCGCATTATCCTTCCAGCGCACGTCAATACGGTTGCCCGTTATCCGCAGGCGCAGCGTATGGTTACGTACGGTAAAGTCCCGGCCCGGCTTCAGTATGCTTATCCCGGAAGACGGCTCCAATTCTAGAGTCCTGGCGGTCAAAGGCAGTGTGTTGAAATATCGTTTAACGATCTCAGCCATCAGGTAGTTACCGTGGCCGTTGAGGTGAACAGCATCGGTTAGCAAAGCCGATGCGGCTAATCGATGCTGCGCTAAGTAAGCCTTCCACGCCGTCCGGACGTCGATCAGAGCCAGACCATAGGTATCGCACAGGGCCGGTAGCCAGACAGAACTGTGCCGGTCGTGCCAGGCGTCGTTCTGGCCCAACGCCACGTGGTCGGTCTGAATGGCCACCTCCGCCGTCGTTCGGCTGCGGATGGTGCGGATAATCTGCTCGTAATCCGGTTCGTTGCCGTAGTCGTGCAAAAGTATCAGGTCGGGATAAAAAGACAGCACATCATTCTCGACCATCTGCTTCAGGCGTTCAGAGCTAAATCCGCCAATCGCCCGATTAACCATAGTGATCGTCACCTTTGGATACCGCTGTTTCAAAAAACCCCTGACTTCCAGCCACCAATCCTGCCTACTGATAGACTGACCATACACGAGGATACGAATCTGGCCCGGTTCTTTGGTCATCAGCAACTGCGCGGTTTTGGGAAGTCGGTTGGCAAAACGGGTAGTAGTCATCCCGAAGTGAACAGGAGGGTAAGGCTGGGCCAGTGACTCGCCTGCCAACAGGAGAAAGAGGTAACGAAGATAGATGTGCATTAGCGAAAGTGATAATAGCCCGAAGATTTCGGGGTAACAGTATCCCTAAAAGTAGCACGATTGGGAACATCCTACCCAAGCCTACCTACCCAGACCCACCCAGATAGTCTTTTCCACTTCATGTTATTTATGACTAAAATACTATTTAACGAAAAAATTATGCTGTTGAATCGCTACGTATTTCGACTAGTACCAACCCGTTTACTGCTGGCACTAATCCTGCTACTGGCCTGGAATGGGCCATTGCACGCACAAACCCGTACCCTAACAGGCCGCGTTACCGACGCGCAGGAGGGGCTTGGTATCCCCGGGGTCAACGTCCTGATTAAAGGAACCACCAACGGAACCACCACCGATTCGGAGGGCGAGTACCGGCTGAACGTACCCGCCGGCGTAACCACGCTAGTTATCTCATCGGTGGGGTATAAGGCTACGGAGGTTGCCATTGGCAACAGGAGCACCATACCCGTTTCGCTTCAGTCCGACAACCGCTCGCTCAATGAAGTGGTGGTGGTGGGCTATGGCCAAAAAACAACCCGCAAACTCACCGAATCCATTGGCACGGTACAGGCCCGCGACATCACGCGCTTGCCCGTGGCCAATGCCGAAGCAGCCATTCAGGGCCGGGTATCGGGGGTGCAGATTACCAACGTCGATGGTACGCCGGGCAGTCCGGTTTCCATCCGCATCCGGGGAGTATCGACGGTGGGCAACAACCAGCCCCCGTTCGTGGTCGATGGCGTACCCATTGGCGATGGCACGGCCAACCAGATAAACCCCGCCGACATTGAGAGTATGTCGGTACTGAAAGATGCCTCATCGTCGTCAATTTATGGACTGCGGGCGGCCAACGGGGTGGTGCTGATAACTACAAAACGCGGTAAAGCGGGCAAACCCCGCGTTAATTTCGACGTGTATACGGGAGTTCAGAACTTTCCAAAGTTCTACGAAATGAACAGCACGTCTCAGTATGTGGCACTGGCACAGGAGAGCTACGACAATGCAAACGCCCAGGCGGGGCTGAAACCCGGCGACAACAACTACCAGGTAATGCCGAAAGATTTACGGGTCGGCAGCAAATACCTGACCCGCGACAACCGCGATGCGTGGCGCGATGCAGTAGTGGAGAAGAATGCGCCTATCACCAACTACAACCTGTCGATGTCGGGCGGCAGCGAGAACTCCAACTACTTTGTGTCGGCGGGATTGTTTCAGCAGAAATCGATGGTGAAAAAGTGGGATCTGGATCGTTATTCCTTCCGCATAAACAGCGATCATCGCGTGGGCAAACGACTGAAAATTGGGCAGGCCCTCACGCTGGCCTATACCCAGACCAAACGCGGTAATAACGCCGGCGGAAATGGTTTTATCTACGCAGCATCGGCCAGCATGCCGCCTTTCTTTAGTTATTTAGACACCGACAAAGCCGTTCCTGACAACCGATATGGCTACACGGGTAACCTCGGCGTGGCCGGGCTGACCATTGGCAACACGCCGGGGATGAACCAAATTACGCAGGCTACTGACCGCAGCCTGCGGGTGCTGGGTAACATTTATGCAGAGGTAGAACTATTCAAAGGGCTGAAAGCCCGGTCGGTGGCAGCCCTGGATTTCAGCACTTCGCGCAACACCAGCTGGGAGCCGGGATTTACGGCCCTGGAACTGGGTCTGGAGCGTAACCAGAACAGCTATGGTGAGTCGAGAACCGAAGGTATCCAGCAGGTTTTCACCAACAGTCTCAACTACGATGGGGTCTTTGGCGGCCACACCATCAATGCCGTTGCCGGTATGGAGTATCAGCAAATTCGGGGCAACAATCTGTCTTACACGGGCCAGAACTTTAGCAGTACCAATCCCAACTTCTACCAGAACGTTCAGAATGGACAGGGTACTCCCGATGGTAAAGGCGGGTTTCTTTACAATAATGCGTCGTCCTATCTCTCGCAGCGGGCTTACTTTGCCTACTTTGGCCGGGCCAGCTACGATTATCAGGATAAGTATTTAGTAACCCTAACGGCCCGCTACGATATGTCGTCCAACTTTGCCGTGGAAAACCGCGCCAAACTGTTTCCGGCCGTGTCGGCTGCGTGGCGCATCTCCAACGAGGGTTTCTTTAAAAATCAGTTGCCGTTCATTACCGACCTGAAACTGCGTGGTAGCTGGGGCCGGTTGGGTAACGACCGTATTGGCTACGACTTTCCCTTTGTATCACGGGTAGATCAGGCTCCCTGGTACAGTTTGGGTACCGGGCAAACGGCCCTCAAGGGCAGCGGCATACCCAGCCTGGCCAATCGGAACCTGCGCTGGGAAACCAACGAAAGCATCGACGCGGGCTTTGACATTACCCTGTTTGGCAAGCTAAACCTGCTGGCTACCTACTACAACCGAAACACTAAAGACTTCCTGTATAACCTGCCCGTCAACTCGTCGTCGGGCTTTGGCAGCATCCCGGTCAACTTAGGTCAGGTGAACAACCGGGGCATCGAGCTGGAAACAAGCTACCGGGCCAACGTGGGCAAAGGGGCTACCATCGAGTTCTTTGGCAACCTCACCACCGTACGAAACCGGCTGGTAGCCCTGGCACCGGGTGTAAACGAGTTTGTCAGTGGTGATTACCGCACGGCGGTGGGCTACCCCATCGGGTATTTCTACGGCTATAAAACGCTGGGTATCTACCAGAATCAGGAGCAGGCGAAAGCAGCCGTACCCGATATATCGAACGGAAAAAATAAGCCGGTGCCGGGCGATATTATTTTTCAGGATAACAACGGACCCGGAACAGACGGGCAGCAGTTCAGCGGGCAGCCAGACGGCCAGATTAACACCCAGGATCGTACCTATCTGGGCAAAACCATTCCTGACTTTTTCTACGGCTTTGGTGTCAATGCCAACTGGAAAGGTCTCGACCTGAACATTTTGTTTCAGGGTGTGAGCGGTGTCAGCGTCTATAATTCGTTTCGCCGGGGAGCTGAATCTCTGAGCGGTGTAGGGCGCAATCAGTTGGCCAGCACCCAAAACCGGTGGCAGGGCGAAGGCACCAGCAATGAGATGCCCCGCGCCACGGCCAACGACCTGAACCAGAACGGACGTTTCTCGAGCCGATGGGTGGAAGATGCGAGTTTCCTGCGTTTCAAAAACATTCAGCTGGGCTATTCACTGCCCCGCCCTTTGCTCGACAAAATAAAAGTATTTCAGGGCGTTCGGGTATACGTGGCCGCTACAAACCTGTTCCGCATCACCAAATACAAGGGCCTCGACCCCGAAGTAGTGAGTTACGGCGACCCGTCATCTCAGCTGTATGCCGGTACCGACAATGGTAATATTCCACAGCCCGTTACCGTACAGGTGGGTGCTAATCTGACATTCTGACCAATTTAACAGACAAAAAATTCCATGAAAAACCGACTTATAATCAGTGCCCTCACGCTGATCCTGCTGGGTGGCCTGTTTACCCGTTGCGAGAAAAAGCTGGACCTTACTCCGCTGGGCACACTCGATGAGCAAACGTTTTACCAGACCGAAAACGACTTTAAGAGTGCCGTGCTGGTGGCCTACTCGGCCCTGCTAAACTACACCTACGATCAAAATGACGACGGCGGCTGGTTCCGAGGCAACCTCATGCCAGACGATGACGTGACCGCACCCAACAACGGCGTCGATAATGTTGACATCTTCAACTGGCTTCCCACCGAGGGTCCCTGGGGCAGATTGTGGGAAACTACCTACAAAGGTGTTCAGCGGTCGAACGTGATTCTGGAGAAACTCCCGGCGGCTACTTCGATGAATGACTCGCTCAAAAAATCGTTTGAGGGTGAAGCGCGGTTTCTGCGGGCGTACTACAACTTTTTTCTGGCCATTCAGTTTGGCACGGCACCCCTGATTCAGAAAACCCCGCGTGCGCTGGAAGAAACCCGCGCGCCCAACTCTAAACCGGGCGAACTCTGGGATGCGGTTATCTCGGACCTAAAAATTGCCAAAACCAACCTGCCTGCCAAACGCGACGATGCCAACCTAGGCCGCGCTACCAGCGGAGCCGCATCGACCCTGCTGGGCAAAGCCCTCCTCTACCGGGCGCAGTGGGAAAACAAGCCCGAACTGTATGCTCAGGCCGCCGCCGAGTTTCAGGGGCTGGCAGGAAAATACAGCTTGGTGAAAAACTACCAGGATAACTTCAGCACCGCTACCGAAAACAATGCCGAGTCGATATTTGAGGTGCAAATGGGCTTAGGGGGAGGCAACCCCTGGTTACCACCCGATTTCAACTTTGGCTCGGGCGGGGGGGTGGCTTCGGCAGGCAACGGACGGCTTATCTATTTCGGAACGGCCTGCGGACCTAATCAGGACTGCGCACCCGGTTCTAACGCAAAGGGCTACGGCCGGATTCAGATGACCAGCGGCATTCAGCGCGAATTTGAAAAAGGCGACCCGCGCCGGGCCGCGTCCATTTTCATCGATGGCGACCCCTACATGACGGCCGACAACGCCGATGGCTCCAAAAATAAATTACCCCAGTGGATCTACAGCAAACTATGGTCGGCCACCGGCTCGTCGCCTGCTAAATATGTGCTGGGCGACCAATCCGACTATCGGCCTAACCTGAGCGTGAACAACGACCGTGTATTGCGCTATGCCGATGTACTGCTGATGCTGGCCGAATGCAAAATTCTGGGAACTACCAAAGACCTGCCAGGTGCCGCTGCCTTAATCAATCAGGTTCGGCGCCGGGCCGATGCCACCGCCAAAATCCTGCCCGACGTAGCCGCAGGCACCGAAGTAGAGTTGTTTAAAGCACTCATGCACGAACGCCGGGTCGAATTTGTGCTCGAGTGCCACCGCTACGACGACCTCGTGCGCTGGCACCGGGCAGGCAAAATCAACATTAAAACCGACATCGACTTTAGCCAGGTCAAATCAAATGAAAACTGGGCGCCCAAGCATTTGCTGAAACCTATCCCGCAGCGCGAGCGCGACCTAACCCCCTCGTTGGCCCAAAATCCAGGGTACTAATAATGTTAACAAGTAAGATTTAGGTTGGTAGTACTCTCCGAAAGGCCAGAATCTGGCCTTTCGGCTTATCAAAACATTGCCAAGACAGTTTTGTGCTATTATTTGGCGGATTTGTCCAGCATGGTTAGGCATACCGGTGGGTAGGTTTGTATCACTTTACCGGGGAAAAATAAAAAATAATGAATGGTAAAGTAAAACAATGGCTGCGTTGGCTGGAAGTAACAATGTTACTTCTGTTGGGCGCACTGCTGCTGTTCAGTCTCTGGCTTGTACTCCCCGGTTAAGTTGATAAATGTCTCAACTATTAACCTGCTTCAGCCATGAATTCTGCCCTTTCCTCAAGAAGTCAGTCCCGCCTACCCCGCTATCAGCAGGTGGCCAACGCTATCCTGAGCGACATCGAAAAGGGGATTCTCACCCAAGGTGACCGCCTGCCCTCCATTAACGAAGCCTGCGCCGAGTGGTACCTCTCTAAAGACTCCATTAAACGGGCTTACGAAACGCTCTGTCAGTCGGGGTTTATCACGTCGGTCCATCGGCGGGGCTTTTTCATTGCCGGGAGTCCCAAACGCCACGCCCTGCGGGTGCTGATTGTGGCGGGGCAACTGACCGACTGTGTGAAGCAACTGCACGATGCCATTACAACCAATTTAGGCCGTGAGGTCATCGTGGACATATGCAGCTACAACTATCAGCGGCACCTGCTGTGTCAGGTAATGACTAAACACCTCGGTGATTATCATTATTTTGTCTTGATGCCGCACCTCATCGGTCAGGACCCGGCCACGCTGCAATGTCTGCGCAACGTGCCGGGAAAACAGTTGATTCTGATTGGCCATCAGTGGCAGGAAGTGCTACAGCATGGCCATCACCTGCGCTACGGGGGCGAAACAGCTCTGTTCGAAGCGCTGCACAATCAACTGCCCGCTCTGCGAAAATATACCCGATTGAATCTTGTACTGCCCGAGAATGACTGCTTCGATGCGGAGTCGATTCGGGCTTTCCGACGGTTTTGTACGGCCTACGAGTTCGATTTCGACCTGCTCGACGAACTGACCGAAACGGATCTGAAACTTCAGCAGGCGTACTTTGTGGCCGACTGCCTCCACCTTTCCACCCTAGTCGATTACTGTCAGCGTAACGGGTTGCGGCTGGGTGAGCACGTGGGAGTCGTAAGTTTTCTGGAGACCGATTTTACCCGGTTGCTGGCTGGGGGCGTATCGGTGATTGCGCATCCTTCGGCGGAGGTAGGTCGGTTAGTTGCCCAAATCCTGAGAGCACAGCCCGGCCATTGCCCGGCTTCGCATTCGCTACCCCTGTATCAGCAATGCCGCGCGTCCTGCTAACCGCTACAACCATGAAAAAACAGCTATTCTGCGGTCTGGGTGCTGCTCTGCTGGGGCTGACGGGCTGGCTCACCATGCGGCCCCACGGGGCGAAACTATTTGTGAAACTTCCTGCTTCACAAACGGGCATCACGTTTGCCAACCGGCTCACTGAAACTGATTCGCTCAATGCTCTCACGTTTGAGTATATCTACAACGGCGCGGGCGTAGGCGTGGGCGATTTCAACCGGGACGGGCGGGCCGACTTGTTTTTCGCAGGCAATCAGGTGTCGAGCCAACTCTATCTGAATCAGACCAACACCGACCAACCCATGCGTTTCCGGGACATCACCGAACAGGCTCATACGGGAACTACTGTGTGGTGTACGGGCGTGAGCGTGGCTGACATAAATCAGGATGGGTGGCCCGACATCTATGTATGTGTGGCAGGTCAGACAACCAACCCATTGGGCCGTGCCAACAAACTCTTTATCAACAATGGCCCCACCGCCGACTCTATCCCGACATTCACCGAACGGGCGGCCGAATACGGCCTGAACGATGCAGGATATAGCACCCAGGCCGTTTTTTTTGACTACGACCGAGATGGTGATCTCGACTGCTACCTACTCACCAACGCCCTCGAAACCACCAGCCGCAACAATCTGCGCCCTAAAAATACCAACGGTGAAGCCCCCAGCACCGACCGCTTGTACCGGAATGAAGGCAAGCACTTTGTTGATGTTTCCCCCCAGGCCGGTATCCTCACTGAGGGCTATGGCCTAGGCGTGTGCCTGAGTGACCTCGACGATAACGGCTGGCCGGATATCTATTGCGCCAATGATTTCCTGTCCAATGATTTAGTCTGGATGAACCGCGCTTCGGACAATGGTACACCGTTTCAGAACCGGGCTGCTGCCATGCTCAACCACCAGACTCACAACGGCATGGGGGTGGACATTGCCGATATCAACAATGATGCCCTGCCCGACATTGTGGTGCTGGACATGCTACCCGCCGATAACTACCGCCAGAAAATGATGTTGCCCGGCTCCAATTACAACCGCTTCCAGATGGAGGGCGACCTGGGCTATCAGCCGCAGTTTATGCGCAACACACTGCAACTAAATATGGGGCAGGGGGCAGCGGGCGGGGGGCAAAGGGCTGGGAGGGACACTGTCCCTATGCTCCAGACCCCTCGCTTCTCCGAAATCGGGCAGTTGGCGGGCGTCGAAAAAACCGACTGGAGCTGGGCACCGCTGCTGGCCGATTTCGACAATGATGGCTGGAAAGACCTGTACATCACCAACGGCTACCGGCGCGACGTGACCAACCTCGATTTTATCGCCTTCAGTCAGCAACAGGGGGCATTTGGTACCCCGCTGGCGCAGTTGCGGCAAACCAAAGCGGCCCTGAACGACTTGCCCGAACTGAGCATTCCGAAATACGCCTTCCGCAACCAGGGTAGTAACTCCGAAAACGCGTTGACCTTCGCCGACGTATCGGAAGCCTGGGGCCTGAACCAGACCGGCTTCTCGACCGGTGCCGCCTACGCCGACCTCGACAATGACGGTGACCTGGACATCGTGACCAACAACATCGACAGCGAAAGCTTTGTGCTGGAAAATCAGTTAAATCAGCGAAAACAACACCCCAACTGGCTACGGGTCAATCTGTTGCCGACGGAGAAACAGCCCCTTATGACGGGAGCTAAAGTCTGGCTCTACACGGGCGGGCAGCGGCAGATGCTTGAACTCGCGCCCGTGCGGGGGTTTGTTTCTACGGTCGAGAACGTGTTGCACTTTGGCTTGGGCAGCACCAGCCGCTACGATTCGCTCGTGATTCGGTATCCCAACGGAACCCGGCAGCACATGGGGCCGGGCGCGACCAATCGGGTGCTGACTATATCAGCCCAACCAACCAGCCTTTGGCAACCCGACCGCCCGACCGCACCCCCGCTGTTTACCGAACTGTCATCTACCGAAAGCGGTCTTGCCATAGTCCATCAGGAAAACCCCGTTGTCGATTTTAACCAGACACCCCTTCTACCCCATCTGCTCTCCCGAAACGGACCGTACTTAGCCGTAGGCGACGTAAATGGCGACAAACTCGACGATTTCTTTGTGGGTACCGATTTCGGACACGCATCGTCGGTATATGTACAGCAACCCAACGGCGGTTTTCAAACCCAAGCCTTACCCGGCAGCGAAGCCTACGAAGATATGGGCGCGGTATTTTTCGATGCTGATGCCGATGGAGATCAGGATTTGTACGTGGTCAGTGGCGGCAGTAGAGACGATGGGTTGTCGGCTACGTACCAGGACCGGCTGTACCTGAACAGCGGAGGGAGTTTTCGGCCTGCCCCCAACGGCTATCTGCCTGCTACACGCTCCAGCGGCAGCAGCGTATCAGCAGCGGATTTTGATGGCGATGGCGATCTGGACCTATTCCGGGGTGGTCGCGTGGTGCCGGGGCAGTACCCTAAACCCGCTGACAGCTACCTCCTGCGCAATGAAGGGGCCGGGCGTTTCACCGATGTAACCGACCAGCTTGCCCCCGGTTTACAAGAGGTTGGACTGGTAACAGCCGCCCTCTGGACCGACACCAACAATGACCACCGACTTGACCTGCTGCTGGTAGGCGAGTGGATGGCCCCTACTCTATTCCGAAACATCGGTGGCCGGTTGCAGAAGCAAAAAACAAAAGGGTTAGCCGACCAGACAGGGTGGTGGTGTTCATTGGTGGCGGGGGACTTTGATGGCGATGGCGATACCGACTACGTAGCGGGCAATCTGGGATTAAACAGCAAATTTCGGGCGTCGGTAGCGGAACCGGTTCGGGTGTTTGCCGCAGACTATGACAACAACGGGCGGCTCGACCCAATCCTGACATT
Source organism: Cytophagales bacterium (assembly GCA_038236215.1). Classification (GTDB taxonomy): domain Bacteria; phylum Bacteroidota; class Bacteroidia; order Cytophagales; family Spirosomataceae; genus Spirosoma. The sequence goes on from JBBSTD010000098.1 coordinate 12,838, forward strand.
TTACCTCAACCATCAGCAGGTACCCGTTGCTCAGCGCGACGTAATGATGGCGCAGATTCCAGGTATCAAAAAACGATTCCCATCGTACCACGATTACGCAACTCACCCGTTCGAGGAGCTATTTTCGGACGATGAACGAAAGAATTCCTACCAGCGCGATGCCCGGCAGCTGGCCAGTTGCTACATCGAAAACCAGGGCAATTTCACCTTTGCCGTACATCCGCTACCCGTCGAAGCGCAATTCTCGCCCGTCAACAGCCTGGCCGTCCGCGATTTCACCGGCGACGGCGTTCCTGATGTGTTGCTGGCGGGTAATTTCTACGGCACCGAAACCCAGGGTGGACAACTGGACGCGGGCCGTGGGCTATTGCTGGCGGGGCTGGGTAAACCAACCGGTAAGGCCCCATTTAGGCCTGTGCCAAATACAGGACTGAATATGGCTGGCGACGTAAAAGCCATTGCGCCCCTGCACCGACCTAATGGGCAAATATGGTGGCTGGTCAGTACCAACAACGGTCTGATGCAGATCTGGCAATTCCTTAAAAAATCACCCTTACGCGTATGAAGATCAGTCTGCTTGCTTTGTTTCTTCTGTCCAGCCCGATTCTGGCGCAAAAACTCGTAACGTATCCCGCACCCGATTCGGCCCGGCAGGCGGCTGACTTCAGCATGACCGTAAACGGTGCGCCCGTATTCATCTATGACAACGCCGTGTCGGCCATGGCGAAGTTTAGCTTTTCGGGCAGCGCTACCATCGAAATTACCTCGACGCACGACCTGCGCTGGGTGGATGTCCGGCCCAGAAGCGCGGCTATTCCGGTCACGGTTACGCCCAATAAAATCACCTTTCGGCTTACTAAACCAGGCCATTTTTCAATCGAACGGAACGGCGAACACACCCGCCCCCTCTACGTATTTGCCGCTCCGCTGGAAACCGACGTGCCAAAACCCGATGCGCCCAACGTGCGGTATTTCGCATCCGGAAAAGTCTATGACGTGGGCACACTCACGCTGAACAGCAACGAAACGCTCTACATTGCGGGCGGGGCTATTGTGCGTGGAAACATCGAAGCCACTGAGGCTCGACACATCAGTATTCGGGGGCGGGGCATACTGGACGCCACCAATATCAACAGCGGGCGATTAGTACGACTATGGCGGTGCCGGAACGTTGACATCGAAGGGATTACCATCCTGAACAGCCCCGGATGGACCCTCGTGGTGCTTGATTGCGACAGCGTAACAGTGCGCAACCATCAGCAGATTTGCTGGCGAAACGGCTCCGACGGCATTGATCTCGTGGGTACATCGCACGTACGCATCAGCGACTGTTTTTTGCGCAATAACGACGACAATATCGTGGTTAAAAGCTTCAGCATCAATTCCCAAACATATTATAGTAAGCCCGGCGAGGGTCGCGATGTAACAGATATTCTGGTGGAACACTGCGTCATCTGGAATATGCCCTGGGGTAACGCGCTGGAAATAGGCTTTGAACTACGCTGCAAAACCGTTAATAACATTACCTTCCGCAACTGCGATCTGATTCACGTGGACCGGGGCGCGGCCCTAAGCATCCATAATGGCGATCAGGCCATCGTCGAAAACATCACGTATGACAATATTCGGGTTGAAGATGCCCCACACAAACTGATTGATCTGGCCGTGTTCCGGTCGCAGTACAGCATCGACCGGCCCGCCGATAACGCCGAACGGGTCAACCTGTACATGCAGGGTGCTTGGGACGGGGTGTTGCGCGTACCTGCCGGACAGGAAGCGCGCTTTGCCGCAGGCCGGGGCCACATCCGTAATATTTTGTTCCGCAACATCGCCGTGACCGACGGTCAATTTCCCTATTCAATCCTGTACGGATACGGCCCACAGCACGGCATAGAAAATGTGCGGTTCGAGAACCTGACCATCCATGGCAAACCCATTCGTTCGGCGCAACAAGGCCATTTTTCGGTAGAAAACGCAATGAGGATAAGCTGGAAATAAATACGATTTCGACGGAATAACCAGATGCGCATCCATCGAAATCAAATGAGTGGATATCAGGAAAGCGACTTTTGGTTAAATTCGTGCAGTAAGTAAGCTACTTCTGGATTTTATGACAAATGTTTACACCTACGCCAGTGATCCGGTTCAGCAGCGTTTTTTTGCTGTTGATTTTGCTATACCGGGAGAGTGTACAGGCCCAGTATAAATTCAACCACCTGACCACAAGCAACGGACTGTCGCAGAATACGGTCATGGATTTGACGCAGGACCAGCGGGGATTTTTGTGGGTGGCCACCACCGATGGTCTTAACCGATATGATGGCGAGCAGTTCCAAACCTATCGACGGTCGGCGCGCGACACGAGCAGCCTAAGCAATAATTTCATCAATTGCGTGTTCAATGACCGGCAGCACCGGCTGTGGGTAGGCACCCATTCTGGCGGTATCAACCGGCTGGATGCATCTGGAGTACGGTTTATTCATTATAACAGGACAACTGACGGACAGGATATTTCCGGAGCCATTATTACGGATATTGTGCAGGACCCGGCAGGGTTTATCTGGGCATCTACCAGCGGACAGGGCCTGCTCCGGGTTGAGCCGGACAGCGGCCGTGTCACGCAGTTTACGATGACGAACAGTGCGCTGCCAGCCAATAGTATTCATCAACTCTGCGCTGACCGTTCGGGCAATCTGTGGCTTGGCAACCAGGCAGGCCTCCTCACGCGGATGCATCTGTCCAACCATCGCTTTACTACTGTAACGCTGCCATCTCCCAACCATAACGCACCCAAAGACATTATGGCCATTCAGTGCGATAGCCGGGGGCACGTGTGGGTCGGTACCAAAGGCAATGGTCTGTACCGAAGTGCGGCCGGGCAAACCGGTTTCCAGCTGGCTTTTTACCAGACCGGTGTCGTAGAAGGCATAAACCATGCCCGCAGCCTATACGAAGGAGTCGACGGGAGGTACTGGCTCGGTACCGACGATGGCGTTGTTGTAGCCTGCGATAGCTCCTTTCGTCAGATCAGGCACCTGCGCCATGACCCCACCCTGCCCAATACACTCAGTACCCATGCCACCATCTGCGTTCAGGGTGACCGACAGGGCAACATCTGGGTGGGTACCTGGGATGGGGGACTGAACGTGACGTTCAACAAACCTGACCCCTTCAACCTATACACCTACCAGCCGGGTTTGCCGGGATTGCTCACCCAGGCCGTAGCCACCGTAGCGGTCGATTCGGCCGGAAATGCGTGGGTAGGCAGTAATCAGGGACTAACCTACGTAGACCGGAAAAACGAAACGTACCGGCATTTCCGCCACCAGCCAGGCAACACGAATACACTGCCCGGCAACGACGTAACCAACCTGTATCTACTCTCCGAAACAGCCATGCTGGTCATGCTCTGGAATCAGGGAACCGTACTCCTCAATCCGGAAACGGGGCAGGTGCAGCAACAACTTACGGTACTGGGTAAAAAATCTGTTTTTCCAATCCTGCCCATGCGTGGCCGTAGGGTCCGACTAATTGATCAGCAGGGTAATTCGTGGTGGGTTGACCGGCAGACCGGTCAGCTCAGCCCGGCACGCGCACTGGTCGGGCTTCACCCATCGATTCGTACGTTCATGGCCACCGCTGACAGTACGCTTCTGGGAGCTCTTTACGGTAATGGCCTGCTGGTCTGGCCCCGGCTGGACAGCCTGCCCCGGGTACACGTAAGCGAGCGCCAACCGGGTTTTTTGTACGATAATATCCTTACCTGCCTGCTCGAAGACCGGCGCGGGCAATACTGGATTGGTACGATGAATGGCCTGCACCGATACAACCGGCACACCGGGCAGTTTTCACTACTGACAACGGAGAACGGCCTGCCCAATGATGCCATTATGAGCCTGAGACAGGACCGGGATGGCTATCTGTGGGTAGCCACTAACAATGGTCTGTGCCAGCTTACCGAGTCAGGTCGCGTATTACGAACGTACCGGCGCGAAGATGGTCTCGCGGGTAATGACTTCTCGGAACGTGCTGCAGAACAACATACCGATGGCACGTTATTCTGGGGGGGTAAACATGGTCTGACCGTATTGCGCCCCCATCAACTAGACGGGCAATCCCTGCCCGTACCCGTCTACCTGAGCCAGCTGAAACTGTTTAACCGGCCCGTGTTGCCGGGCGCGCCAGGCTCCCCACTAACGCGCAGCCTAGCCGATACCCGGAGTCTCACCCTCCGCTTTGATCAGTCGATCATTACCTTCGATTTTGCGGCTGTGTTGTTTCGGGCGCACCGTAATGTACGCTATGCCTACCGGCTCGATGGATTTGAAGACACCTGGAATTATGTGGGGTCACAGCATTCGGCTACGTACACCAACCAAAGCCCCGGCACGTACCGCTTTCGGGTAAAGGCTTCCCTGACTGACGACTTCACAAACGCATCCGAAGCTTCGCTCGAACTCATTATTCTACCGCCCTGGTACCGTACTAACTGGGCCTACACGGCCTATGTTCTGCTGATACTGGCATTGCTACTCGGGATGCGTCGACTGATACAGATTCGGGAAGGCTACAAAACTGAGCTCCGGGCCGAGCACCTCGAAGCCGAAAAAGCCCGCGAACTCGACCGGCTCCGGTCCGGCTTCTTTACGAATATTTCGCACGAGTTTCGCACGCCCCTTACACTTATTCTGACCCCACTGGAGCATTTCCTGACCGACCGCAGTCCCGACAGCCGACGGCCCCAGCTTCAGACGATGCACCAAAACGCCAACCGTCTCCTGCGACTTATTAATCAGCTCCTTGACTTATCGAAACTAGAATCCGATTCACTACGGCCCGACATTAGCCGTCAGGATATAGTGGACTTCGTGCGCCGGGTGGCCGGTTCGTTTTCGGCACAGGCCAGCAAACAGGGCATTACGCTGCGGGTTGACACCGAACCCAACACGGGCGCGGCCTGGTTTGACCCCGACATTGTGGAGAAGGTGCTATATAACTTACTGGCCAACGCGCTGAAATTCACTCCGGCCGATGGTTATATAGTTGTTCGCTGCCGACTACTGAATGCTAATGGCCCTGCCGAACTGTTGCTGGAAGTAGAGGACAACGGCCTTGGCATAGCCGCCGAACACACGACTCATATTTTTGAGCGTTTTTACCAGGTCAATGGGCAGCATCGCGCTAAAAAAGCAGGCACGGGTATTGGGCTGGCCCTCACCCGCGAACTGGTTGAGTTGCACAAGGGGCAGATTTCGGTAGAGAGTCAGCCGGGGGTGGGTACGGTGTTTGTGGTCAGATTACCCGTTCACGCGCCGGCATTTCCGGTTAGCTGGCTCAACCATGCGCTACCCGATTCAACCCTGCCCGAATCGACTGACTGGCCCGAAAAAGACACACCACGTTCATCAGCAGTATCCGTCCCGGTTGCTTCTGATCGCCCGTTAGTCTTGATTGTGGAGGACCACGACGATTTGCGTCAGTATTTAGTGGGTTCACTGGGCCAGAACTACCGGATCTTATCAGCCACTAATGGTCGTGAGGCCCTTCAGCAAGCTCAGAATGAGATTCCTGATCTCGTGCTCAGCGACTGGCTCATGCCCGATATGGACGGGGTACAGTTGTGCGAAGCCCTAAAAGCCGATGAACGCACCAGCCATGTACCAGTACTGCTGCTTACCTCGCGGTCGAGCACTGAAAGCAAGGTGGAAGGATTAAACGCCGGGGCCGATGATTACGTAACAAAACCCTTTAACCTGGAGGTACTCTTCAGTCGGATAGGAAATCTGATTAATAGTCGTCGCCGACTCCAGGCTAAATACAGTCGGGTACTAACCGTTGAGCCGGCTAATTGTCTGCCTGAATCAGCGGAGGAAAAGTTTCTGTGCAAAGTCACGGCTCTTGTCGACGAGCACATCGTCGATCCGGATTTAGCGGTAGCACGACTCGAACGGGAACTGGGCATGAGCAATACGCAACTGTACCGGAAGCTCAAAGCCCTTACCGGCAAGGGAGGCAATGAACTCATCCGCAATATACGGTTACAACGAGCCTCTCAGCTATTACAGTCAGGTGGATATCAGGTGGCCGAGGTGGCTTACGCGGTGGGTTTCAGCGACCCAAACTACTTCATCCGCGCCTTCAAAAAAGAGTTCGGCCAGTCACCTGGCGAGTGGGTAAATGGTAAAGCGATTACAAATTGACAAACCTTACGCTACTGACTGAGTTTGACAGTTATTAAAATTTGATCCATATAAAATCAGGTGATTTAAGAAACACACCTAATCGCATTAGAAAGCCGCGTCAGTTGAATCTGAATGCGGCTTTTTTCGGGGGAGATTATTTCAGTACACTTATTTGCCAAACTGCTGCCGGAAAAGGTTGGAAAGGGGAAGAGAACAAATTTCAATGCGCCTTACCTGCTCAAGCATCTCAGGACGTTTGGTCACTGCGTTTTCAGTCTGACTCTCATTGGCAAATCATGAAATAGGTATTCCCGCAAGAGTAGGCCATCCCTGTTTTTTGTGCAATGGCTGATTATTAATCAATACTCCCCCGGAAGCAGATATGCGGACTGTATGACAGCTTTGTCAGTGCCCACTTCGATTACCTGCTGTACCGAGGTAGGCACGTTCGATAGCAGGTCGTAACCTGTTTGTCGCTCGATTTCATCCACGCTAACCCGGTAGTTACTCCATTTGTCATTGCCGACTTGGTTGTTGTTAGGCATCCAGATCGCGATCACGCGGGTCTGGGTACTTACCCGTTGCAGGTCGTTGCTACCCACTGGCAACATCACAATCACTTTCCACAGGGCTGAAGGCACGCTCAACTTGCCCCCTGCCAGCGTTTGCATCGTACCATTATCGCCTGACCCTCCCTGGCCGTACGTGCCCGCAATAATATAGCACTCATTACCATCCGCCAACAGCGACCGTGTGTATTCCTCCAGTAGACGCCATGACTGCCGATTAAACTGAGGAGCCTGGGGCACGATGTTCGTCAACAGAAAGGTCGTCTTATTCTCTTCGGCGGTGCTGTCGCGGTCATCGCTGGGGCACAGATGGCCCCGGTCAAATCCGGTGTTGGTGTAATCACCGTGCCTGACCTGATAGGCGTTGGTTGGTACCGACGTATCGGGAATGAAATTACCGCTGTAGCGTGACGCGTTGCCTTTCCAGGCGGTCGACAGATGCCAGCTCGCCCAGTTTGGAATGCCACGCCCGGCATTGTAACTAACGACGAACGTCTGCTTTTCCAACAGGTAGTTGTTAACATCGGTAGTTGCTGCGGCTGATGGATTACCCAAGGCTAAGTTATTGTCCCGGGTAGGGACCGACAAGCTGAGAGTAGGGGCGACCTCCGACTGCTTACAGTCAGCTAATACCAGCGTCAGCAGTAGACTAAACAGGCCAGGGCGAAATGCTTTCATGGGTACAATCAGGTAAGTTTTACCGCAAGATAAGAACGCTGTGCTTTCCCTTAACCTAGTTTTTAGGCTAGAATTTGTTTTCTGTATAGCACACTTATAGTATAGCAGTTGCTCACCAGCAGCAGGATTTGTTTACCCGTGAACGAGCGGCTGATCAGGCTGGCAAAGGTGATGGATAAAGGCCATGCCCGGTACTGTCGCGACCGGTTACGACTGGCCGGTGCGGGGTATGACCCCTCGTGGCACCGCAAACAGCAATGGATGTCACCCCGTTACACAACCCAATGGAAGGATATTCTACGTGTGAAGTAACGAACCGGTTTATCCCTACCCTACCTGTTTTCTGGTTGAGTAACGAAGGCAGTGAGCGAAGCTATCATCTCCGTTACGGCCGCATCGACATCAGCCAGCCACATCGACACCCATTGCTGCTGGTTGGTGTAAGGTTGTTTTTCAACTGCCTGATAATTCCCACGGGCATCGGCTACCTCGAAATTAGTCGCAACGATGCGGGTGCTATCACCCGTGTTATCGACCGTTACCCAGAACCGCAAAGCCGGTAACGTTTCTGACACTCCGGCACCGTCGACGGGTACCCGGTGGGCGGGCAGTAATGCCAGATACACCAGGTCTGTCTTTCGGCGTATTGGATTTTGCTCAACAACGTTCAACACCCGTCCAGATGATCGGAACCAGTATCGCGCCCGGCTGTCGGCCAGCTGAGAAGTAATGCCCGTTTTAGTTGCGGCACTACGGTAGAAAACGAGGTTGTTTTTCGTTGGCAATACACCCGCGTACGGGCTAGTGTTAACGTGGGAGTCGGCAGGAGGCCGGGCGCAACTGCTCACAAGCATAGATAGCCAAAAGGCATATTTCATACCCGAAAGTAACCAGTTGTCGCTGAACGCTCAAATCCGGCATCAGACAGCCGGGTGTTTGCCGCCATGCTCCTCAATCAGATGGTCATTATACCGTTGCTCCATATCATCATTCCTGAGTGCAAAAAATAGGTAACCTGCAATCAGACCAATGATCAACCCAATCAGAAGCCAGACACCCGCCATCCGGGCTTCGCTCTGTAAACCGGCTTTTTCCTGCTTCAGTATTTCAGGGTTCCTGGTATTGTCCATACGGCTATGAGATTGAGCATGCTGCGCTCAGCGCATCACGCAATACAGTCTGATACTGCTCCCTCTTTTCCGGTTTCAGTTTGGTGCCCCGGTTTCCGGCAACGTTCAGGATGTTGATGTTCTGCTCGATGAGCCAGGCTCGTAGCTGCTCCGCTGTGGGATTGACCAGGTACGGTTTCCCTTCCTTCTCGCAGGTTGCTATGGTTAGTTTAGTCCCGCCCGATATTTCTCTAAATAGTACCGTACCGTCTGACTGTTGCACGTTGGCACGGGTACGGTAATCAGGCGATGCGTGTTCGGTCAGGCCGTACTCGTCACGTAGCAAAAGGTGAGGCCCATTCTCTGTCAGGAAACCTTTCGGAGCCACGCCCCCGGTGAGAATACCGAGCGATTTGGCTACGTTGAGACCAAGCTGGTCGATACCAGTCGGACCACCGGAGACTACTTTGCAGCGAGGAGGGCTATCCATCACTGACAAATTTTACAAGGCCTGTAGCCGCTACCTTGAGCCTGCGCCACCGTTACCTGACTCACGCCATGCGTACACCGTGCCAGCCCCCGACACATGCCACTGTGGTACGCATAAGCACTGCGGCTCTCGCAGATAGCCACGTACACGGCACCACGGGGAGCCGGACGTTTACTGGTGCGCGGGTGATGGCTGGTGCGACCATGAACGGTCTGCGCGGTCGCCATCGAAGCACCCATCAGTAACATGACCAAAAGCAGAATAAGACGACGTTCTACCATATCCGGTTACTTTCCTACATCCGCTACCAGTTCATCCGCCAGTCGGTACCCAGCCAGGGCAACCTGACGTTCGGCTATTGGCTTAACGGTAGCCACGTAATCAGCGGGTAGCACCACCCCTTCTTCATCCGTTCCGGCGGCCAGCGTGTGGCTCCGGTAAACAGTATCCTGCGCCAGTTGGAAACTCGCTATTGCCCAGGCTGTAATACCCATTTCACAAAGTTGTGGTAACTGGTATCGGGGTGTCACGTTACGCTCCTGCACCGCCAGATTTCGGGCCGAGGTATAGTCATCGGCTCCCAGCAGCATTCCATCCCAAAAGCTGTGCAGATTGATTGTCTTGCCGCTGGGCGTTACCCGAATTTTGAACTTGTTTCCGCCCTGGTCACCATCGGGAAAATGACTGTCAATCAGGGCGGTCGTATGCAGTGGCATCGTTACGTCGCCCGTCAGGTGAAACAGCCAGCAAAGCGCAATCGCTTTTTCCGGGTCGGGGGCATTGCTACGCAGCACATCACGATTTTGATTGTAGGCCAAAAGGATATTTTCGTGCATGTCCAACGAGGAATCAGTACGGGCGATGCCCTTGTCGGGCATGTAGATGAAATCCACGTAATGCCAGGCCGAATGATTGTAAGGATTGTTCTTCTCTTTGATATCGTCGGGCCACCGGGCCGCTAGCATAAAGAGGTATTCGTCCTGTCCGTCAGAACTCAGTTCTGGATCGTTCAGCTTTGATGCCCACCGGCTGGAATAGTCGGGGTGCTGTTTGAGAATGGCTACTACTCGGGCGGCTGTCTGGGGTGATGTACTGCGCAACTCGCGGTAGGCAATGGCTCCGATGACCATATGCGTGGCTTTGTTCCAGGCGAAAGAGCAGGTAAAAGAACCCGCTGTAAACAGCAGACTTAGTAGTAGGGTAAGGCGACTCATTATCTAGGGTTGAGTATCCTGCAAGTTAGACCATGTAGCGTTCCAGCGCAACCGGTGGCTAAGGTTTGGGGGGCATAGTCAAGCTATGCTTTTGTTAATCGACTCTGATCCCGCCGAGTGGCCAGAATAAATCGGAGGTTTTCGTGAACGGTGAGCAAGTAGGAGGGAAGCAGCCGAAAGATGCCCTTTGCGCGTTCAATAAACCCGTTCAGTTTAGTAGTTCAGCGTTTATGTCCGGATTGAGGTTTTCCTGAACGGTTATTGTCAACAGAGGTAGTCAGGCGGTAGAGGTGTAAGGAAGAAATTCCGAAAGCGACAGCTAGCCAAACGAGTAACGTTTCGGCAACCTGGTATGGAAATCAGTGTCAATACTAAAAAATAGCCATCACTATAGCGTATTTCTCAGTGACTTTTGGCTTTATTGGGTAATCATCCATCCACCCATGGCTGCTCAACAAAATCTTACGCGTACCCTCAAGCTTATGAGAGCATAAAAAAGCCTGGGGTGAACCGACGATTTTCGTACTTTAGGGTAAGCCTGTCGTCACCCCATGAAAAAGATAAAACGGCCGACACCTGAACCGGTTCCGGCTAAACCCTACGAGTATCTCTATCAACTTAAAA
>JBBSTD010000099.1:0-23455 GCA_038236215.1 Cytophagales bacterium
CAAATTTCTTTCGCCGGATCGTCAAGGATTATGAATACACGGTATCTTCTTCGGTAAGTTGGCTCTATTTAGCCAACATTCAGATTATGTTGCAACGTATCCAGACCTAACACCGAAGATAATTCCCCAACACGCTCTTAAAGGTCAGATTCAGGTTACCGTTAATGTTGGCATCTTTATAGTTCAGCCGGTTGTTATCGGCCTCAAAATAGGGGTTATTGTAATAATCGTTGTAGAATCCGTTCGGATTTGCCAGCGAGTTGTTCCGCCAGTCGCGCAGATCGCTCAAGGGCAGGTTAGCGGGCTGATTCAATACATTATTATAGAAATCAGACGACGTACGCTTGTAAATCGCCTGAACGTAACCGGCGTTGAAGCTAGCCGTCAGTTTACCGTATTCTTTTGTTGCTGACAAACGTGTACCTGTCCGGTTACTTTTGTCATTTGGGACAATGCCATTCACCGACTGATTCTCAATCGACATGTAGAACGAACTGGTTTCGTCACCTCCCTGGAAATTGATCTGGTTATTTACCGAAACACCCGTGTTAAAGGCTTTACGACGGGCATCCGGAACAGCCGAGTAAGGAATAATGAGCTGGCTGCCGTCTTCTGCCGTCCGTCCCTGAATCCGCATGGAGCCATCAAACGCATCGCCATACTGCTGGTTTTCGTAGGCACGCCAGTTGGCCGCCAGCCGCACTAAGTAATCATTGCTGTAGCCTGCCGTACCAAATGACGGGTAGTAGTGCGAACCGGAGCCGTATTTGTCCTGAATTTGGGGCAGGAAACTGATTTGCTCGAAGTTTGTGCTGTTTGAATAATTAACTTTCAGCTTGCCCTTTGCGCCTTTTTTCGTTGTGATAATTATTGCGCCGTTGATTCCCGCCGATCCGTACAGCGTGGCTGCCTGACCACCTTTCAGAATCGACACACTCTCAATATCGTTCGGGTTGATGGTAGACAATACCGTTGAGGTCGTCTGCATTCCGTCAAGTACAACGAGTGCTTCGTTGTTCCCCGTTAGTGAGCGGTAACCACGTAGTACAATCTTCACCGCTGGGTCAACGCTGTTGTTGACGTTGTAAACGGCCAGACCGGTTACTTTACCGGAAAGTGCCTGCGCCAGTTGGGGCGAACGGCCAACGGTAACGTCTTCGTTTTTTATTGTCGACACGGCGTATCCGATTTCACGTGGGGTTTTCCGAATACCCTGCGCCGTTACAATAATCTCGTTCAATTGCGAGGCATCGGCCGCCATTGAAGCGTTGATTACTGTTTTATTCCCGACAGCAATTTCCTGACTTTTGAATCCGATGAACGAAAAAACCAGTGTAGTAACGTCTGATGGCACCGTGAGGCTGTAGTTGCCATCGGCATTACTCGTTGTTCCCCGGGAGCTGCCCTTAATGGTCACATTGACTCCCGGTAGTGAAGATCCGTCTTCTGATGAAGTGACTTTACCGCTGATAGCCCGATCCTGAGCCATCAAGGGAAAAGCAAATAGCATGACCAATAGCCAGCTACCAAGTAAACTTTTTTTCATTTGGTGGTTTACATTATAAGTTAAGAAATACTGAAAAATTAATCCAAATTTAATATAAAAGCAATTACTCGAAAGGAAATATTAATCGGTTTACAGGCAACAGATTAATATTTCCTTTCGAGTATGCAGAAAGAGTCCTTTTTTCCTACTGTGTCAGGGCTTTAACACGGTTGTTCCGTCAGCGACAGACTGAATTTTTTCTTTGGTGAAGAAGACTGGGAAGTATCCATTCTCGGCCCAAATGGGGAATAAGTTACCGTAGTACAGACTTTCGGGGTTGCCCGACTGGCCGGGGCTGTTAATGCCCAAAGTCTTATCCCAGTCTTCGGTATCGACCAGTATACGAAAGGTAGCGCCGTGCGTCTGGTTCAGGTTATTGGATGTAGCATTAACCGTTTCCCCATAGCCACCGCGGGCTACCGGACCAAAATTGATTTTTGTCCGCATGGCTTTGTCCACCATACCAGAAAGGGGATGCGTAATGGTGATATGTTTGTTTTTTCGCTGCCCGTAGGACCAGTCATCCATATCAGACCCAAGTCGGGCGGTCAGTTCAGCCACGGCCCGGTCCATGCAGGTGAGTAGCAGACTGTCGCGGGCGGGGGTAGGTATGAGCAGCGCGTCCAGCACGCGCTTTGTGGATAGACTGCGTAAATAAGGCTGGGCTGAGGCCGGTACTTTTTGCTCGTAAACAGCCTTTTTCAACTGACTTTCCCAGGCTACATAGATGGCAGCCGCTACGGAGTTTGGGTCTAGTTTGTAATCCCACCGGCGCAGGTAGGCAGTGGCCTGTTCGGTCCGTTCATTAAAGGAAACCAGATCACGCATGAGCGGAACCAGCGTACGGGCGGGCATAGCCAGGTAATCGGCCTGCAAGGCCATAAAATCGGTCATTGTTTTTCGTTTCCCGTCATTCAGCACCTCTTCAATGCGGTGCGCCCGCGATGACCCGGCCCAGGTCCAGCCAACGGCGTTCCGGTAAGGAAAATTGACTGGAGTCAGGTTGTTATTAGCTGTTACCACATAGCCTTCTGGCGGGTTGTGTTTATTTGGCAACTTACTGATAGGCAGGTAGCCGCCCCATTCGAACCGACCATCGCCCGGTACGGGAACCAGGCCCGTAAAGTTTGGCCGGATGGGAGCCAGCCCCACCGCCTGCCAGCCTATTTCGGCGGGTTTTGTAGCCGTTGGTCTTCCGGCCCATAGCATGTTTTCGCCCGGTACCCGGCTGAAGTAGCAGGCCTGTCGGAACTCCGTCCAATTGCGGGCCTGGTTCATGCGTAAACTGGCCAGATAGGGGGCACAACCCACGTCCAGACTCCCCGACCGGATGGCGTACGCTTTATGATGGATGGAATCCTCGAACACAACTGGTCCGTGGCGGGTGTATTTAAGAGTGGCCTTTACCGATTGTCCTCCTTTTACTGGAATCGTTTCGGTCAATATCTTTATATGTACCCAGCTTCCTTTGTAGCGATACAAGTTCGGGTTGGCAGGGTTGGTCTCGTACACGTACAGGTCTTCGTTATCGGTCTCAAAAATCGTCAGACCCCACGCGCCATAGTCATTGTGCCCCACCGAAATTCCCGGTAACGTTGGCTCCCCCGCCCCCACCACATTCCAGCCGGGCGCATTGAGGTGAACCCAGTACCGGAGCGAAGGAGTAGAAACGGACCGATGCGGATCATTGGCCAGCATTGGATACCCACTATCCGATTTGTCGCCCGCTACAACCCAGTTATTGGAGCCCGTGTACTGTTTATCGGTATCAAAGAAGTTATCGACCCATTGCCGTTTTTCAGCAGGTGTCCTGAATAGTCCGGCCTCGTCTTCATCGGCTTTCGTGGTCACTCCCTGAAACTTTATGGGTAGCCGAAAGGCCTCGTACAGTTCCAGAATGGGCTGAAACAGTTCGTCGCCATTTACGCGTAGCGTCAAGTCGGGCTTTGTCGGGTCGGCGGTGGGGTGAAACCATTCCAGTTCGCGCAATTTGTCAGGGCCAATCAATTTCACTAACCGCCCATAATTTAGTTCTTCCCGGATGTTGCCCAACAGTCCCTGATGGCGGCTGATAACCACTTCGGGTGTCCAAAGGCCCGGTTTCGTATCGAGCACCCGAAACTCGAATGGTAGCTTTTCAGGCGTTTTCAGAATTTGCGTTATGTAGGCGTTGATACCGTCTACAAAAGCCCGGACAATTTGTGGGCCGTGTGGGTGGTAGTGGGTCAATTCCTGTTCCATGCTGACATGGGCCGTACCCGGTCGGAACCGAAACAGCCGGGCACCAATGTCGCGCTTGATTTCCTGCGGACCCAGTAGTTCGGCTACCGTACCTGTAGCCTGCCGACGCCAGATTTCCAACTGAAACAATCGGTCCTGAGCCGCCGAGTAACCCTGGGCGAAAAACAAATCATGCTCGTTTTTTGCGTAGATGTGATTGACACCCCATTTGTCGCGGATAATTTCGACGGGCTGTTTCAGGCCAGGCGACTGTATGGTTTGGGTTATCTGTGCCTGGCAGCAAGGTGCCAGCAGAAACGCAATGAGAAAGGAAAAAAGTTGGCGCATGTTGTTGACGAATTTAGGCGTAAGATAGCCCAAAAATGAAATAGCTGCATTTTAACAGCCGTTTAACCAACCCGAACGCAGTATGTTGTTACTTTAGTGAAATTATTAAACCGCCCTGTTATGAAACGAATGACTCAGGTTTTGGCACTTGGCCTGCTATCAAGTTTAATCAGTTGTAGCCCCTCTGTCATCATTCAATCGAACAGAAAAGCAGAGGCCCAGCCCGAATTCAGCCGAATTCTGGTTGAGTCACGGCTTTCTCAGGTTAATCCTGCTTACTTGCCCTCGTTTCAAACATCATTTCCGGCTGGTTATCAGGTGTGTGTCGTGTCCAACAGCGTCATTTCATTTGATAGCCCAGAGGAAGCAGTTGAAAAGCAACGACAGGCTTGCCAGAGTGAAGTTTTACTGACGATAGATTTTAAGCGAAATTCCGTGTCAGCATCTGGCCAATATGCCTATTCATCAAACGAACTCTACGTTGAAATGAAGAATCTAGCCACCGGCCAGCCCTTCTGGAAAGCGGTCATTACTACTAGTGGCGGCATTGAAGTGCCAGCCAGCAAGATTGTCAACAAACTCGTTGAAGATGGCATCATAAAGGGCAGTTTGCCGGGCAATAATTCGCTTCAAGCTTCCTACTGATATACGCTGAATACGCCCCAAAACGAGTAGCGCGGGTCGATAACGGGTTATGCATCGGTGTCTTCTTCGCAAATGGTCAACGAGGAGGTGAGGATCGGAATTTATCGGCTTGGACGACTGTATAGTTTGGGTTAACTGGAGGGAGTTATGTACTACTCACAAGTGAGGAGAAAAAGCACTAGTGCCACACTATTAGAAATGTACGGGCCTACACCAATTCTTCCTATCCATGCTTCCTGAGGCAGCCAGTAACCGATACATCAGTGCGGTTCGGGGTGTTCCAGCGCGAACGTAACCGGAGCCATCCGACCACCGCTGAGTTGCCGGGCTTTTGTGTACGCCCGAAACACAAACGTAGTAATATCAACTCCATCCGTTGAGGGGAACAGGCCCGTTTGCCGGTTGAGCGAATTTGCAAACAGCACCACAGTCAGGTTATTGGGAAGCTTCATCCAGATGGTTCTTAGGCCCACGTAAGGAGCAGCACTAGTCAAATACCACCAACCATCGTGGTATTGAAAATCGCCCAGCGTGGACAACACCCGAAAGCAACCTAAACTCTTGAGCAACAGCGTGTCTTTGTAAGCCGTTGGCAACACCGACTGGTCGGCAGAGGAAAGCACCGTTGCGTAGAGTTTACCCGCTTCCCGCGGGGTCATGTACCAGCCGTAAGCACCCAGCGTATTAAAAAAACTACCCGGATTCCAACCCTTTTCACCCGCTGTGTAGGGGCTGCTGTAGCAATAGGCTGGATTACCGGTGGGATACGACGGAACAATATCGGTTAGTCCTACTTTTTCAAACACATTTTTCTGAACGTATGTCAGGTAAAGCTGTTGGGTTTGCTGGTCATCGGTATTATCGTTACCCGTAAACACGTAACCCGTCAGGGCCGGAATCAGTACGCGCATCAGGCCAATATTGGCATTCTGATAACAGTACTGCCCCCGGTTCTGGGTCTTAACACCATTGGTAATCAGTTGCTTAAGCCCGGAATAAATATTCTCACTGTACGACCCGTTCTGGCAGTTGTTACTCAGTCCAATGATACCGCTTCGGTGATTGAACAAATCGCGAAAGGTAATCTGGTCGATGTTTTCGCCCTTTGGCCAGGAGGGCGGCAGATAGGGGCTAATTTTATCGGTTGTCCGGATGTTTTTTTGCGCGGCCAACTGCGTAAACGCCATTGCCGCAATGGTTTTGCTCATGCTGGCAATGTGCATTTTGGTATCAATCGTGTAGGGTTTGGGCCCATCGGCTTCAACGGCTCTGGCTTTAAAGCCACCCTCACCCGATGCTTTTATTTCGTTGCCCTCATAAAGTACAAAGCCATAGCCAGCGTCGAGGGTTTGCAGTAAACTCGTCAGCGTTTGGGCAAACAGGTCGGTTACTGTAACCTGTACCTGAAATGTAGCGACCGGACTGTATGCGGTGCCCGTTGCTGTGGTCAAATAAGCACGGGCAAAGTAGGTTTCGTCGGTTTCTAAGCCCGTCAGCGAATCCCGCACAGCGTAGGGCAGGGCAGCTATCGTTATCGACCGGCTTGTTTTAGAGTCCGTCAGCGTGGGCAAGGCATTCTTTTTCGACCAAACAAACCCGGTCGTTACGGCCTGCCCGATGGGAGCCTGGGTAAGCGTGGCCGACAACACAGTCGATGTACTGCTCCGTATAATAAACGCAGGTGCCTGGCTCCAGCTAACAGGTATGTCTACGGGGTCAGGTTTCGACTCTTTTTTACAGCCATACAGCGCAAAAACAGCAAGAACCAACAGAGCAGGAAAACTGCGTTTCATCAGTTATTCAGGGTCATTTTCAAGCCGTAAGATCACCTTTTTTTGTTGACCATGCAACAAAAAACATGGTGTCAGATTTGAAAACTTTGCCGCAGGTGAACCATGTTTTGCCGGTTGAAACCTAACTAGCTTCGTTGGGATATAGTCCATTTGTCGACCGATAACGAGCAGACCTGCGACGAGAAAAATAGACAAAGAAAATTGACCATCATTAATCCGTTAGCAACTTACCGAGCCAGGGGGCCATATACTAGTTAGCAGGCGTTTCACTACCTACTCACTCCGCAACGACTTTACCGGATTCATCAGAGCGGCTTTGATGCTCTGGAAACTCACCGTCAGCAGGGCGATACCCACTGCAATCAGGCCCGACAGGGCAAAAACCCACCACTCGATGTCGATTTTGTAGGCGAAATCCTGCAACCACTTATGCATAGCATACCAGGCAATAGGACTGGCAATGACGATAGCCACCAGCACTAATTTGAGGAAGTCTTTGGAGATCAGCGTAACAATGCTACCCACCGATGCGCCCAGCACCTTACGCACCCCAATTTCTTTGGTCCGCTGCTGAATCGAAATCAGGGCGATGGCAAATAACCCCATGCACGACAGGAGGATAGCGACCCCGGCCGCCGAGGAGAAAATAGTGGCCAGCCGCTGCTCTTTTTTGTACCAGCGTTCGGTGTTCTCGTCCAGAAAAGAGCCGATAAATTCCTGCTTCGGGGCTACCGTCTTCCAGGTCGCTTTGATGATTTCCATGGCACCGGTCAGATTCTGTGGATTTACCCGAATCAGGATGTACTGAATTGGATTGGACGACTGCATCTGTAGTGTTATGGGTTTTGCTTCCTGATGCAGCGAGTACAGATTAAAATCAGAGACAACACCAACGATCTGGAACGATTTATTATCGGGTTTGATGAACTTGCCAACCGGATTTTTCTCCCCCAGTGCCTTTGCCATGCTTTGGGTAATGAGTACGGACGAACTGGTATCGGTGCCAAACGTCGGGCTGAAGTCACGCCCCTGCAATAACTTGATACCCATCGTTTTCAGGTAATCCGTATCCACCCGAAGCCAATCGCAGGTAACGTCGCGTTTGCCGTAGAGGAAGCCAAACATTTGCCGCGATGAACTACCATCCAACCCCGCACCAATGTTGACACCCGTCCCCGAAACGGCTACAATATTCGACTGACTGGCCAACCGGTCGCGCATGGTTTTGAGGGCCGTACTGCCATTCAGTTCATTACCAATCGGAATACTTACGACCTGTTCTTTATCCAGGCCCATTGGTTTTTGCTGGAGATAGCTGATCTGCTGGCGCACAATCATCGTAGAAATAATGAGCAGACAGGCAATGGCAAACTGAGTAATAATCAGCGAATTGCGCAGTAGACCCGGTCGACTCGATTTTCCCCGGAGGGAGGCCCCATTGCCCTTCAGCACATCCACCACGTTGAATCGTGTTACGAACCATGATGGGTACCCTCCCGCTACCAGCGTGATGAGCAAAAAGCCCAGGCCCGTTGCGAGCAGGAACGCGGGTTTCAAAAAATCGGCCAGCAGCAGATGGCTTCTGAATAGCTGGTTGAACGTGGGTAAGGCCAGAGAAGCCACTCCCAAACCCAGCAGCAGAGCAACCAGGCAAAGCAGAACGGTTTCGCCCCATATCTGGCCGAACAACTGCCCCCGCTGTGCTCCCAATGATTTGCGAACACCCACCTCCCGCGCCCGCGTGAGCGACTGGGCAATGGTCAGGTTAATGAAATTGATGCAGGCAATAGCCAGAATGAATAACCCAACCAGTAACAGCGTGTAAACGTACGTTCGGCTGATGGCCTGACCATTCATCGTTTCCGTATCGAAATGAATATCGGTCATGGGCTCCAGCAGGAGGCTTTTTTGAAAACCAAGTCCGTTTTTCGGGTACCCCTGCGCCTTATTTTCTTCGTTATCTTTTGCGAAGTACTTATCCATAAATGCCTGCGTTCGCCGTTGCAGCGTCTGCGGGTCGGTACCCGCTTTCAGTTTCACGTACACGTCGTGGTTACCATGATCCCAGCGGCCTTTAAATTCCTGATAATCGCCCGCGTTTTCGCTCCGAATGAAAGCGTCGTACTGGAACGAGGAGTTATCTGGAAAATTCGTGATTACGCCGGTAATATTGAAGGTTTGCCAGCCACCATTCAGACGTAGCTGCAGCGGTTTGCCCACCGGATTCGTTTTGCCGAAGATATTGGTTGCCATCGACTGGCTAATGACAATGTTACTCAGATCATTCAGAGCCGACTGCGGATTACCCTTCAGCAGCGGAAAGGTGAACATCCGAAGGAAATCAGCATCCACCAGCCGGACACTCTTACCGTAGGTCTGCTCGTTGTACCGAACGCTCGAATTGCTATTGAAGAATCGCGTTACCCCTTCTATTTCCGGAAACTCGGCCTTTATGGTCGTTGCCATCGGGTAAGCCATAGTGGCACTGCGGTTTGGCGTTCCATCGCGGTTAGACTCCAGAAAATTAAGCCGGAAGATGCGGTCGCCATCGGTATGAAAGCGGTCGAATGATAGCTCAAACGTAGCGGTCAGAAACAGCAGGATACACGTTCCGAAGGCTACTGAAAGGCCCACGATGTTGATGAGTGTATGCGTCCGGTTTTTCCAGAGTGTACGCAAGGTAATTTTTAGGTAGTTATGAAGCATGGTTTTGGTGATTATATGTAGAGCCGCAATACCTTGCGGCTCATTCACGTCAGCAATTGGATTCTCAAACAAAGACCATCCGGCGGTGAGACGTGAAGTATCCCGTCTCTACTCACTCCTCAACGATTTGACCGGGTTCATCAGGGCAGCCCGGATACTTTGGAAGCTGACCGTTAGTAAGGCGATGACAATGGCCAGCAAACCCGACAGGGCAAAAACCCACCATGCAATATCAATCCGGTACGAGAAATCCCGCAACCATTGATTCATGGCCCACCAGGCCACTGGCGACGCGATAACGATGGCAATTAACACCAGCTTCAAAAAGTCTTTCGACAACAGTGTGACAATGCTGACGACACTCGCGCCCAGCACCTTACGCACCCCAATTTCTTTGGTTCGCTGCTCGGCAGTGTAAGCCGCCAGACCAAACAGGCCCAGGCAACACACCACAATGGCAATCCCGGCGAAAAACTGAAATAACTGCCCGGTGCGTTGCTCAGCGCGGTATATCCGGTCGTAGGTTTCATCCAGAAATTTGTACTCAAACAGCCCGTTGGGGTTGTCACGTTTGAGGAGCCGTCCGGCGGCTGCAATAGCCTTCGGGGCACCGGCATCCGTGGTCCGAACGTAAAGCATAGCATTCCAATTTGGATGACTATTAAGCACCATGGGAAATACGTCCTTTCGGGCTGACTCGGAGTGAAAATCGCGCACCACGCCAATAATCTGCCCGTTAGTTTCATGAAACTTGAACCGCTTGCCTATTGGATTCGTGATACCCGCCTGTCGGATGGCTGTTTCGTTCAGGATGAAATACGCTGAATCAGCCGGACTACCGCTGAAATTACGCCCGGCTACCAACTTGATGCCATTCGCGGGAATAAACTCCTTGCTGATGCTCATCTGATTGACAATAAACATCCGGTTGGGAGCTTTACCGTCCCAATCAGTATCGCCAGTTTGGCTGGACAAATCCAGGATGTTGGCCGTTGATGATGCCACCGACAGTATGCTGCTTTCATGCGCCAGTTCCCGCTTATAGGCTTCAGTTTTGCTGCCTGCCCAAAAAACAAACGTGTGTTCTTTGTTAAAACCGAGGTCACGTTCGCGGATGTGGCGCAACTGACTGCCAATGACCAGCGTAGCCACAATCAGGCCCATTGCCAGCGCAAATTGCGTAACGACCAGCACCTGCCGCAACCCCGCCTGACCCACGCTGAGGCCCCGCCCCCGGAGGGATTTCAGCGGGTCGAAGCGGGCCATCATCAGGGCCGGATAAATACCGGCCAGAACCAACGTTAGCAGCAGGGTGCCCACCAAAACGGCCCACGCCTGCGGGTCCAGCAGGGAAAAACCCAGTGTCTTGCCCGTTATGTCGCGGTAAAAGGGCATGAGGATTTGTATCAGCAGTAAAGACAGCACCAGGGCAATGCCCATCGTCAGGAATGATTCGGCCAGCAACTGCCCGATCAACTGACTCGTTTCGGCCCCTACCACTTTGCGGACGCCCACTTCCCGCGCCCGGCGCGTGGCCCGCGCGGTAGTCAAATTTACGTAGTTGATGCAGCCGATACTGAGCAGAAAGAGCGCAATCAACCCCAGCATCCTGACCTGCTGCATCCCTGTATCTTTGCCACTGGGTTCGTACAGGTGCAGACTCGTCAGTGGTTGCAGCCGGTAGTCGCCAAAGTCTGCCACGCCATCGTTTTTGCGGGCTTCGGCCTGAATAGCGGTCAGTTTTGTACCTACTATATTGGGGTCGATGCCGGGCTGAAGTTTGAGGTAGGTATCACAATCGAAATTGCCCCAGTCGTCATCCATACGTTTCCACTGACCATTACCCCCGAACAGGCGTTTGCGCAGGCTCATCGGAAAGAAAACCTTGCCCTGCACCGTCGAGTTATCGGGCAAGTCGGCCAGCACCGCGCCAACCGTAAAGACGCGATTAGAATCGACTACGGTCAGCACCTTACCAACGGCGTTGATGGTCCCAAAAAATTTGTTCGCCGTCGCTTCCGTCAGCACCACCGAGTTGAGCGTGGGAAACGGCTCAGGCGCCTGCCCGAACAGCACCGGAAACCCAGAAAACAGGTCCAGAAAATTTTCGTCTACGTAGCGCAGGTCGCGGTTTTCCTCTGTGAAGATTTTGCCATTAATGCGAAACGTACGGAAATCGTATATCCCCATCGTTCGTACGGCAGTTTCAACGCCCGGCACCTGACTCGGAGCCGCCACCGCAGTGGGCGCGGGCGATGACGACCAGAATTGTTCGTCGCTTCCCTTTCCAATATGGGCATTGATGCGGTAAATCCGGTCGCTGTCCGCGTGGAAGCGGTCGAAGGTTAGTTCATCTTTGACCCACCAAAACAACAGAACACTGACGGCCAGCACCACGGCCAGTCCGCCAATGTTGAGGACAGAATACCACCCGCCATTGCGGAGATTACGAACGGCAATTTTGAGGTAGTTACGGAACATGAAAGCTGAGCGATTTACACGTGGAAATTCTCCGTTACCACTTTACCATCGAACAGATTTACGATGCGATGCGCGAAACCAGCATCGTAAGGTGAGTGGGTCACCATAATGATGGTTGTCCCTTCGTCGTTCAGTTCGCTCAGTACTTTCATCACCTCCTCGCCATTTTTCGAGTCGAGGTTACCCGTCGGTTCATCGGCCAGAATCAGTTTGGGCTTGGCTACTACTGCCCGCGCAATGGCCGTGCGCTGTTGCTGACCACCGGATAGCTGCTGGGGGAAGTGATTGCGCCGGTGCATGATACCCATGCGTTCCAGCGACGTTTCTACCCGGGTTTTACGTTCGTCGGCAGGAGTCTTCAGGTACAGTAACGGCAGCTCTACATTTTCATAAACGGTCAGTTCGTCAATCAGGTTAAAGCTCTGAAACACAAAGCCGATGGAGCCTTTTCGAAGTTGTGCCCGCTGCCGCTCGGTCATATTAGCTACGGCGGTACCGTAAAAATTATACTCCCCGTCACTGGGATTATCGAGCAGGCCCAGGATATTGAGCAGGGTCGATTTCCCGCAACCAGATGGCCCCATGATGGCGACAAACTCGCCATCTTTCACCTCCATGTTGATGCCATTGAGGGCGGTGGTTTCTACTTCTTCGGTAGCGAAGAGTTTCTGAAGATTGACTGTTTGGATCATGATCTATAGGAATGTCTGAAGGGGGATTTAAAATCGAGACGTTAAAACTCTAATACCTCATTGTCGCCAAAGTTCTCGTAGCTACTCGTGATGACCTGATCGCCGGGTTGCAACCCCTCCAGCACTTCGTAATATTCGGGATTTTTGCGCCCCAGGGTGATGTTCCGTTTCAAGGCCCGGTTTCCGGTTTTGCTCACCACGTATACCCAGTTTCCGCCCGTATCGGAGAAGAAACCGCCAACGGGCAGCAGCGTGGCTTTGGCCGCCTTGCCTAATTCCAACTGGATGGGTGTCGACTGCCCGCGCTTGAGTCCCTTGGGAGCTTCCTTCAGGAACTTCATGTCTACATCAATCCGGCCATTTTTGGATTCTGGGTAAACGCGGGTAACTTCCAGTTGATGCTGTTGTCCGTTGTACTCAAAGGAACCGGTCAGTCCTGTAAACAGGCGGTTGTTATAATGTTCGTCAACACCAACCCGCATTTTGAAGCCGTTCATGTCATCAATCTGACCAATATTCTGCCCCTGATTAATGTTTGAGCCAACTTCAATGTCCATGGATGATAGCAGACCGGATACGGGAGCCTTCACCACCAGATTATTGAGTGTTTGCTGCCAGAGGGATACGTTTTTCTGCGTTCGGGCCAGGGTACCTTCCAGTAATTTGATCTGCGTCCGGGCGTTATCGTCCTGGTACTGCTGGGATTCGACCTCAATTTTCCGTTGTTCAATCAACCGTTCGTAGTCCAGTTTAGCTTTCGTGTATTCCTGGGCAGATATAACTTTTTGGTTGTACAGGGTAGACTGCCGGTCAAACACGTCTTTGGCCTGGTTAATCTGAAAATCGAGGTCCGATAGTGTTTTTCGCAGGGCAAACCGTTCAACGCGCAGCCGCTGCCGGGTATTCTGCAAGTCATTCACCAGCCGGTTGGCTTCGGTTTCCGACTGTAGGAAGTTGAGTCGCAGCGTTTGGTTTTCCAGACGTAGCAACACATCACCCTGCTTTACGTTGGTACCACCTTCCACGAGTTTCTCGGTTACATATCCCCCGGCAATGGCATCGAGCCGGATGGTTTTCAGCGGCTGTGCCACCCCCGTCACGGCAATGAAATCCTCGAAGGGGCCGGTGGAGACGGTCGAGACGGTTATTTTGTCTTTTTCAACGTTCAGTTTCGACCGGCGGTCGGTAAAAAAGAACGTGTACACCAGTAAGCCCAGAATCAGCGCACTGCCCCCAAATAGGGCCGTGCGCTGGGTTGTCCAAAATCGTTTAGGTAAGACGCGATCCATTGTTCAATACATTATTTACTGAATGAGAAGCCATTGATGCGCTGACTTATCACGCAGGGCTCATCTTCTGAAAAGTATGTGCCAATAGTCATGCCAGCACAGGAATACTTTTGATTGTCAGTAGGTTAGCTTAAGCCATCTGTAGTTATCTGTCCGCTTTCGGACGAAACGTGTCCGTTTTTGGGGTTCGTAGCGAACACTATTGGCTTACCTCCGCCAGTACATAGGCGGACAGCGTTTTAGACCGGGTGGCCGGATTCAGGAAATCATACGTTAGCTGACTGACATGGTAATAGGGGAACACGGCCAGCGTACGAACCGTAAAACCCCGGTTGCCAAGCGAGTCGGCAATTTCGGCCGATGTAAATACTTGCTGAGCACCTGTTCGTAGCTGGACACTCAAAGCGGAGTCGGTGCGGGCATAGGGCGTGGGAGCTTTTGCGTAAAATTCATACGACCAGAAACTACCGCCCCCCACACCCGTACCCGGTTCGTACAAAATAGTCGGGCGGCTGGCGGTCGTCGAC
Source organism: Cytophagales bacterium (assembly GCA_038236215.1). Taxonomy (GTDB): domain Bacteria; phylum Bacteroidota; class Bacteroidia; order Cytophagales; family Spirosomataceae; genus Spirosoma. The sequence goes on from JBBSTD010000099.1 coordinate 14,248, forward strand.
TGGGTATTCGCATAGTCGGCGGCTGCACTTCCGGCCTGATAGCGAAGGAAAGTAGGGTATAGAAACAAATTCAAGGCACCGGCCATCACCAGCATAACCCCAACCATCCGCCCGGTTAACCCCAGCAGATTGTTTTGCCGAAAGAGCAGGAAGGTACCAATAGCACTAACCAGTATCAACGCTAGGGCCAATTGACGGTGTTCCGGCTGTACCAGTTCCACAAGCCAGGCCATTACCGCCATCAACAACAGCCCGATGATGGTTTGAGCAATAGTCCACCGGCGCAGGGTAATCGGTTTCAGACTGACCAAAAATTGCGCTGTCAGGATGGCAAAGAAGGGGAAAACAATGTTCATATAATGGGGCAACTGAAATCCCGATAAGGAGAAAAGCGCGAACGTAGCCATACCGGAACCAAGCGATACGTACTCAGGAGCCGGCTGATTGAAGAATTGTTTTCGTTGTTCGATCAGAGCAGCCAAGGCTTTTCCAATCCCCGCGTACAGGGGTAGCGACCAGGGGATAAAAGCCCAGAGTAAGTTATGAACGAAGAAAAAGGTATCGCCTTCGCCTTTAATCGGCCCCGTATTGAAGAACCGTCCAAACTGGCTATCCCAGAAGAAAAAACGAATTCCTGACACGCCCTTTTGACCAAAGATTACCTTTTCCGGATGCAAATCGAACTGCTGATACAGGCAGTAAACCTCGGGGAGTGTAAAAGCAAATGACAGCGCAAGGGCCAGGTACCAGCGTAATTTCAGTAGTTCACGCCAATGGCCGGTCAGTATCCAGTGCAGGACCAGGCCTGCGCCAATGGGAATCAGTACAAAAACGCCTTTGGTCATCAGGGCGCAGCCCGTGAGTAAGGAGCCGAGGATGAGATTCACCCCACCCCAACCTCTCCCCAGTAGGGAGGGGCTAAGATATGGTAGCATTTTTGGCCCCTCCCTATTGGGGAGGGGTTGGGGTGGGGTGAACACCCGCCAAAAGTAGTACACCGCCCCGATAATAAGCGGCATCAGGTACGGCTCTGCCCGCACATCATTGTTGGACAGAACGCCGTGAAACGCCGTCAACAGCACCAAAGCAGCCACCTGAGCTACTAGTTTGGGGTAAACAAGCCGGGCAAATTTATAGGTGTACAGCACGCTACCCAGGAAGAAGAGCAGGGCCGGAAACTTGTACGCGAAGGTATTGACGCCAAAAATCCGAAAGCTCAGAGCCGCAACCCAGAACGGAAAGTGGGGTTTATCGAGCCAGTCGGCACCTACTGCGTAAAGGTTGACAAAATCACCCGTTTCCGCCATCTGTTTGGCAATGCAGGCGTACAATGCTCCGTCAACTTCCATGATTGTCGGAAAAAGCCCCGTCATATTCAATAGTACGCCAACGGCTACAAGCCCGTAAAACCAACGGTCAGAAAAGGAATCAGTCATTAGTAGTCATTACACTTTGCTGTCACTATAGTCATTACGCTTTGCCGCCGTTAACAATCGTGACCAGCGATAATGAAGTATACTGGCCACTAAGGACTATCAATTGGCCATTCACGACCACCCAATGACAATAATGACCACTCACGACAATTTGAGAATCAAAGTACGTAAGAAAACCGTAATTCGCTGTTGAATCGGGGTCGGCATGCAACAAATTCGCCAGTCCGTTATCTTTAGACTATGCAAGACGCCAAACTCTTACTCGTTGATGACGACCCAGACGTATTGCTGGCTGCCCGATTGTTACTCAAACGGCACGTAGGCTCGGTAGATATTGAAAAAAACCCCGAAAAACTGCCGTTTCTGCTCAATAATAATCGCTATGATGCCATTGTGCTGGACATGAACTTCCAGCGGGATGTGAGTAGCGGCCGCGAAGGCTTTGCCTGGCTCGACCGTATTCTGGACATCGACCCCAAGGCGCGGGTTGTGCTGTTTACCGCCTACGGCGATGTAGAAATGGCCGTACGGGCCATCAAAGCCGGTGCCGTTGATTTTGTGCTGAAACCCTGGCAGAACGATAAGTTTCTGGATACGATTCGCGGGGCTGTCCGTAAAGGAGAAGTTGATAAAAATCAGCCGGAGGCCGATGGGCAGGGAGTCTCAGCCCGAAAAACAGGCAAACAGTCCGGCATTATTGGAGCGGCTATGCGACCCGTTCTGGATACGGTTGCCCAGGTCGCTCCTACCGATGCCAATGTGTTGATTCTGGGCGAAAACGGCACGGGTAAAGACCTGATTGCCCGCGCTATTCACGACCAGTCGAACCGGCACGACAAACCCTACGTGAGTGTCGATGTTGGCGCATTGACCGAGAGTTTGTTTGAGAGTGAGTTGTTTGGGCACGTAAAAGGAGCCTTTACCGATGCCCGCGACGACCGGGCCGGGCGTTTTGAAGAAGCCAACGGGGGTACCATTTTTCTGGACGAAATTGGGAACCTGAGTGCATCGCAGCAAGCCAAATTACTCACGGTTTTGCAACATCGTCAGGTAACGCGCGTTGGCTCGAACAAAGCCCGCCCGATTGATGTACGGCTTATCTGCGCCACCAACGCTGACATTGTTGAGCGGGCAAATTCCCGGGACGGTTCGACGGTTCGGTTCAGGCAGGATTTACTGTACCGAATCAACACGATTGAAGTCAACCTGCCCCCTCTGCGTAGCCGCCCATCCGACATTGGGCCATTGGCTGACCATTTCCTAAAAAAATACGCGAAACAGTACAACCGGCCCGTTTCCGGCCTGAGTCCGGCATTGCTGGCCGAGATGAAGCAATATCATTGGCCGGGCAACGTGCGGGAGTTGCAACATGCCATCGAACGAGCCGTTATCCTTGCCCGGCCTGGTATGGCCCAACCTAATGCAGCTCAACCTGATGCGGCCCAATCGAATGGGAATTCGGGCGTCTTGCTGGAACCCGAGCACTTTATCTTTAAAAATGGGTCGACAGCGGCATCACCAGTCAACGAAACGCTGCAACTGGAAGATATGGAGCGTCAATTGATTCAACAGGCGATGCAGAAACACCGGGGCAGCATCACGGATGTAGCCCGGGAACTGGGCCTGTCGAGGCAGGCACTATACCGGCGGCTGGAGAAGTTTGGGCTTTAGTGAATAACGAACCAAGTCAACTCATACCCCCTCCTCAAGGTGTCCTAGCTCACGGGCAATCATTGTTCGGGCTAGTTGTACGACTTCTTCTACCGGGCGGTTCGCGGGTTCAATTCCCGGCAGCACCTGCCACGACATGCGTGAAAAAGACGTGAGCGGGAACATCCCCGTCGGGTTAAAATGGCCCGTTCCGCGAATGGCAACCGGAACCACCAGCGCATTGGGTGCCCGCTTCAGCAGGGTAGCAACTCCGCCCGCCACAAATAGGCCCATAGGGTAGGCGAAGGAATCTTTATTTCCGTCCTTGGGGGCACGGCTTCTGGTACCCTCCGGAAAAATCACCGCCGAACGGTTTGTATCCTTGATGAGTTTTCCCAGACGGGCAATCTCCACGATAGCCTGCTTGGAGTCTTTTCGGTTAATGAGAGCCGCGCCACTTTTACGCAGATTGTACGAAATTCCCGGTATGCCGTGAGCCAGTTCTATTTTCGATACGAAAAGGGGCGTGTGTCGGCGCAGAAACCAGATCATGGGTGAAATATCGAACATACTCTGGTGATTAGCCACGAAAATGATCGGCCGGTTGGTGGGTATATCGGTCCGGTCGTTGAACTGAATGGTACTACCGGTCAAATACCAGCCATAGGCTATAAAGGCATTCATCCAGTCGACCGATTTCTTGTGCGCCTTTCTCCCAAATCCGTGCCAGGCAACCACCTGCGCTACGTGAAAAAAACACAGTACCAAGCCAAAGTAAACCAGGTAAATAACCGTTAGTACATAATCAAGGAGTTTTTTCATACAGTATTATCTGTCAGGATTTGACGCACCAAAATTAATGCGTCAGCACGGTTCTCCACACAGAAAAAGCGAAGTCCAGCTTAATTCAATCAGTTATATTGCCGAACTTTACCCAATCATTTAACTAGTCGTTCATTTTTTTTTGTTTGATCAGTCCATGAGCTTATCTGGCACACGTTTGGAAGTTATGCGATTCGTCGGTGAAAAAATCGACGCGTCCATTGATGCGTACCTGAAACCCGTTGAAACGAACTGGCAACCCACCGATTTCCTGCCCGATACAACCAGGGAAACGTTTCTGGACGAGGTAAAACAGTTACGGGAAAGCACTCGCGAACTATCGTACGATTACGTGGCGGTGCTGGTAGGCGACACGATTACGGAGGAAGCGTTGCCTACCTACGAATCGTGGCTGATGGATATGGAAGGCGTTAGTCAGTCAGAACCGAATGGCTGGACACGCTGGATTCGAAGCTGGACCGCTGAGGAAAACCGGCACGGCGACCTATTGAACAAGTTTTTATACCTGTCGGGGCGAGTGAATATGCGGGCGATGGAGGTATCGACCCAATACCTGATTGCCGACGGTTTCGATATTGGCACCGGCCGCGACCCCTACCGGAATTTCATTTATACTTCCTTTCAGGAACTGGCTACCAACGTATCGCACCGCCGTACGGCTACGCTGGCCAAGCAGGCTGGCTGTGTGCAGCTATCCAAGATTTGTGGTGTCATTGCCTCCGACGAATTGCGCCATGCTAAGGCCTATAAAGCCTTTGTGAGTCAGATTCTCGAAGTTGACCCGACCGGTATGATGCTGGCTTTTGAGGATATGATGCGCAAGAAGATTGTAATGCCCGCTCATTTCCTGCGTGAATCCGGCGTAAAAATCAGCGAAACATTCAGCCATTTCTCCGATGCTGCTCAGCGTTTGGGGGTGTACACAACAATGGACTACATCGAGATTGCGGAGTCTTTGCTGATCGACTGGAACATTGGGTCCGTTAATGACCTCAGCGATGCCGGGCAGCGTGCCCGCGATTACCTGATGGCGCTTCCCAACCGGTTGCGCCGGGTAGCCGACCGGACTAAAGTGCCAACCCTGGAGTACCCGTTCAGCTGGATTGCTGCTTAATATGAATCGGTTCGCTATCGGCATCGGCTGGCGTATCGGTGGCATTAGCATTCTGGTCAGTGCCCTTACGTACTGTTGGCTGCAGGCGGTGAATGGGCTGTTGCTTTTCCCTTTAGCTGTAGCGCTACTTTCCATCGTTGTCAGTCTATACCGGTTTGTTACCAGCTTAAACCGGAAACTGACCCGGTTTCTGGAATCGGTACGCTACTCCGATTTTGCCGTTGCTTTTCGCGCCGACAGTAATTTAGGACCTTCTTTCCACGCACTAAACAGCCAGTTCAACGAGGTGCTGGACGCCTTCCGGCAGGCGCGGGCCGAGAAAGAAGCGAATCTGCACTATGTAAACACCATCGTACAACACGTGGGTGTTGGGTTACTGACCTTTGATGCAACCGGGCAGGTGGAACTGGTAAATCAGTCTGCCCTTCGGTTGCTCGGTATTTACCGGCTCCGCAGCCTAAATGATCTTGATGCTACTCATTCAGAGTTGAGTCACCTGCTAAGCTCGGCCAAGACATCGTCTACCCCGGTTTCGTATCAAACCGGTAGCGATGGTGAACTGTCTGTACGCTGTACATCGGTTCGATTACGCGGTCGTTTGGTCACCGTCGTTTCTCTGCAAAACATCCGAACGGAGTTGCAACAGCGCGAACTGGAAGCCTGGCAAAACCTGACAAAAGTTCTCCGGCATGAGATCATGAATTCCATCACGCCCATTGTATCGCTGGCTGGTACCATGCGCGATATTGTAGAAATCGATTTGATGGGGAAAGGGGAGCATAAGGAAGAAAGCGAGAAAGATTTCCCCCATTCATTATCCCTTATATCCTCCCCCCTCGATGATTTACGGGATGCGTTGACGACAATCGAACAGCGGGGCGAAGGTATCATGCGGTTTGTGGATGCCTATCGGAACTTCACGACCATTCCCCAGCCCGTTTTTTCGGATGTACCGGTTGACCCTTTCCTACGCAAAGTATGCCAGTTAGCGCAGGCCAATGCGCCCCAGTGCCAGATGAGCGTTCGGGTTGCTTTGCCAAACCTAGCCATCCGTGCCGATGCAGCCCAAATTGAAATGGTGTTGCTGAATTTGATCAAGAACGCGGTGGAAAGTCTGGAAGACGTAGCCCAACCAACCATTCAACTCGAAGCCGAGTCGGTAGGAGCGCAGATCATTATTCGGGTGATAGACAATGGACCGGGCATTGAACCGGAAGCCATGGAACAGATTTTCATCCCATTCTACACCACCAAGAAAACGGGTTCCGGAATCGGCCTGAGTCTGTCGCGCCAGATTATGCAACTCCACAATGGCCAGCTCACGGCCCTCTCTACCCCAAAAGCCGGTAGTACATTCAGCCTTAGTTTCTAGAGGAATTGGGATCGGCTACCTGTTTTTTGATGCGCCTACTTTACCTGATAAAAGTCACTTAGGTTAACGTTTTAGCCACCTTCGTTCGCCACTATTTCCCATTGAAGCTCCCTTTGTACAAAAAACAGCCTGCAAGCTATATGCTTACAGGCTGTTTCAATGTGCCGAAGGCGAGACTCGAACTCGCATGTCCGTAAAGACACACGCCCCTGAAACGTGCGTGTCTACCAATTTCACCACTTCGGCAATTCTATTGTAGTAACTCGTTCCCCCGTGAAGGGACTGCAAAGATACAGTTCACCAAACCGTACACGCAAGGGTTTATACTAAAATATTTCGCGCCTACCGGTTAAACTGCAAGCGCTTCCCGGCCCGCCCCGTCAGGAAGCGCCCGTTTTGGTATACTAATTCGCCCGATACGAAGGTATGCGTTACGGTTTCCCCAAACGCATTTCCCTCCAACGGCGACCAGCCGCACTGGTACAGAATAGTCTGCTTCGTTACCGTAGTTGGCTCGTTCATATCCACCAGCACCAGATCGGCCCAGTACCCTTCCCGAGCGTAGCCGCGCCGGTTAATCTGAAAACAGTCGGCGGGGGCGTGGCTCATTTTACGTACCATTGTTTCCAGCGTCAGTTTCTCCTGCTTCACAAACTCAAGCATCAGCAATAAGGGATGCTGCACTAGGGGCAGGCCGGATGGCGCATTCCAGTAGGGCTGTTGCTTCTCGTCCCAGGTGTGGGGAGCATGGTCGGTGGCTATGATGTCCAGTCGGTCGTCCAGTAGTGCGGCTAGTAGAGCCGCTTTGTGGTGCGGGGCTTTAATGGCCGGATTACATTTAATCTGATTTCCGAGCCGGGCGTAGTCGGTACTGTCGAACCACAGGTGATGTACGCATACCTCAGCCGTGATTCGTTTTTCGGTTAACGGGATGGTATTGTCGAACAGAGTTAGTTCGTCGGCCGTTGAAATATGCAGGATGTGCAACCGGGTGTTATGCCGCCGGGCTAGTTCCACCGCCATCGACGACGATTTCAGGCAGGCTTCTTCATTCCGGATCAGGGGGTGCAATTCAGCAGTACCACTGTCGCCATACTCCGCCCGATACCGTTCTGTGTTAGCCCGAATGATGGCTTCATCTTCGCAGTGGGTGGCAATCAGCATGGGGCTTTGTCGGAACAGACTATCCAGCACCGATTCGTTATCCACCAGCATATTGCCGGTCGATGACCCCATGAACACTTTTATCCCACAAACATTCTGGATATCCGTGCGCAGCACTTCGTCGAGGTTATTGTTCGACGCACCCATGAAAAACGAGTAGTTTGCCAGCGCAGTCCGTTCGGCAATGGCGTATTTATCCGCCAGTAACTCCTGCGTGAGTGCATTGGGAACGGTATTGGGCATCTCCATAAACGTGGTGACGCCCCCTGCTACGCCCGCCCGCGACTCGGAATGAATCGTGGCTTTGTGGGTTAGACCCGGCTCCCGGAAATGAACCTGATCATCAATCACACCCGGCAGTAAATACTGACCACTGGCATCGATTACCTGACTGACACCAGCATCAGACAAGCCTGATTTTATCTGGACAATAAAGCCGTTTTCTATTAAAATATCCGTCTCAACAATACGGCCTTCATTGACCAGTCGGGCGTTACGAATCAATAGTTTACTCATAATAACCGGGCAGCTTCTTTGGCAAAGTACGTTAAAATTACATTGGCACCCGCCCGTTTAATCGCCATCAACGACTCCATCATGGCGCGTTCCCCGTCGAGCCAGCCGTTTTGGGCGGCTGCTTTGATCATGGCATATTCTCCACTGACATTGTAAGCCGCAATGGGCAAGTGAAAATTATCATCCAGTAATTTGATAATATCCAGATAGGCCAGCGCTGGTTTTACCATCAGAAAATCGGCACCTTCTTCAAAGTCGAGTTGGGCCTCAATCAAGGCTTCCCGACTGTTGGCAGGGTTCATCTGGTACGTTTTCTTATCGCCAAATTTTGGGGCCGAATCCAGCGCATCACGGAAGGGGCCGTAGAAAGCACTGGCGTACTTGGCCGCGTACGACATGATCGCTACGTCGTGAAAACCACCTTCGTCCAGTACCTGCCGCAGATACCCCACACGCCCGTCCATCATATCGGACGGGCCAATGATGTTGGCACCGGCCTGGGCCTGCGCCAGGGTCATTTTGCCCAGTACCTCCAGCGTCTCGTCGTTCAGGATTTTACCGTTCTCCACAATGCCATCGTGCCCATCGGAACTGTACGGGTCCATGGCCACATCGGTCATGACCATAACCTCCGGAAAGCGGTCTTTGATGGCCCGGACAGCCTGCAAATACAGACCATCAGGATTATAACTTTCGGTCGCGTATTTGTCTTTCCTGGATTCGGGTAGGTTCGGGAACAAATCGAACGTTTTGATACCCAGATCGACGCATTCCTGAATCTCATCCAGCAGTAAATCAAGCGACAGCCGGTAAACTCCCGGCATGGACGCCACTTCTGAGCGAACATTTTTCCCTTCCAGGATAAAAAGGGGAAGAATAAAATCAGTGACCGACAAACGGGTTTCCTGCACCATATCGCGGATAACCGCCGACTGGCGATTTCGGCGTGGGCGACGTGTTAAGTTCATTATCTTAATACTGTGAGCAGTTTTAGGATTTGATTTGGCCAAATGCAAAAAGGGTCGTAAGCTTGAAATCCCCATTTCATACCCTACGACCCATGAGCATCGAAGCGATTCTCAAGCCAATATTGGCTAAACTTTCCAACGTGAA
>JBBSTD010000100.1:0-23329 GCA_038236215.1 Cytophagales bacterium
AACAAAATGGTATACCCGTAGCCACGCAATTTGTATTACCCATAAAATTTGAACTCGAAAAGTTCGAAGACAAACGCACGGGGCAGATTACGCCAAACATCCAGCCTGATTCAGTCCGAAAAATCGGCACAGACATAGTTAGTAAAAAAAACAACCGATACGGTCTTTTCGGGTTAAAGGGCATCAAAGGTAAGCCGCTTTTTCTGCTGGATGGGAAAACAGAAATAACGTCCCTAGAAAAGATCAATCCGGAAAATATTGAACGGATGGAGGTTATGTTTACTCCTAAGGCGTAGCAATTGTATGGCCCTAAAGCGGCTGATGGAGTTGCTATTTTTTACCAGAATGGTACCTACAAACAAGATCCGTTGATTATCAAAAATACTGTTTCAGATGTCCACAAAAATCCTGCTAAAGAAACTGAGTTTATTGTTAATCGAAAAAAAGTAACAAACAGCGAATTTAACGCATTGAAGGTTGAAGATATACGCGCTATCGACTGGCAAAAAGGGAGCGCTCCTGATCGCCTTTTTGATATTGTAACCATCTATACAAGATTATAGAAATGATAATCCTCCCCTACCTCCTGACCGCCAGCCTGTACCTGCTGCTGTTTTACGGTTGCTACGCGTTGCTCCTGCGCCGAAACACGTTTTTCGGGCTGAACCGTCTGTATTTGCTGGCATCGTTGGTGCTTTCATTGGCACTTCCACTGGTTCAGTTACCAGTCGAAACAACAAGTTCACTACCTGTCGGTACAATTACCCTACCCGCATTTACCGTGGGGAGTTCTCAGACAGCAGCAACCGGTAGTTTGACCATTACGCAAGGACTTTGGCTGCTGTATGGCCTGGGCATACTGATCATGCTAATCCAACTGGGCTTAAATCTGGTTGCGGTATTTCGGCTCATTCGGCGTGGCACGGCAGAACGCAAACCCAATTATACGCTCGTCCGGTTGCCAGAGAACAGTACGCCATCCTTCTCCTTCGGACGGTACCTAGTCTTGAATCAGCCTGATAGTCTGTCCGAACCTGAAGCACTACTACGCCACGAAGCTGCCCACATTCGGCAGGGCCACACGGTTGATATTTTACTTCTCGAAATTGTGCGGATTGCGTTCTGGTTCAACCCCGTGCTGTGGCGGTATAAACGCGCCTTGCAGGAAGTGCATGAATTTTTGGCCGATCGCGCTGCAGTTAGGCAAGTTGAGGTACAAACTCAACCTACGTATGTCCGTCAGTTGGTTGCCTATGCGCTCGATGTCCCACTCACGGCGCTCACAACCCCTTTTGTCTCTAAATCAACCCTCAAACAACGAATCATTATGCTACAAAAGCCCCAAACCCATCGCCGGGCGTTGCTCGGTTACGCCCTGGCCCTGCCGCTGGCCGCTCTCCTGGTCATGTGTACCCAACCCGACCGAGACCAGCCCATCAGTGAAACCACAGCTGCCACCCAGCAGGCTCAAGTCCAAAAGCCCGTAAATGTTGAGGGTGAAGTGTTTACTGTGGTTGAACAACAGCCAGAGTTTAAAGGCGGCATGGCAGCCCTAGGTCAGTATTTGCAAAGTAACCTCAAGTACCCGGCAGCAGCTCGAAAAGCAAACGTACAGGGCCGGGTATTTGTCCGGTTTATAGTAACAAAAACGGGCGAAATCACTAATGTTGAAATTCTGAAGGGAATTGGCTTTGGTGCCGATGAAGAAGCCATTCGGGTTGTTCAGAACATGCCCCGCTGGAAACCGGCCATGCAGAGCGGCAAACTGGTAAATGTTCAGTTTAATCTGCCAATCAATTTTCAGTTGGATGATAAGACAGCCGTAAATAATTTCCTAAAAGAACTTTTATCGAATCATGAAAACTACACCCTAAATAGCAAAACAGTGAATGAGGATTTGTTAGCGAGTTATCTGACACAAGCCAAAACAAATGGGAAACACATCTCTTTCACCATTAACGATAAAGCTAATACCATCGCTTTTAACCACGTTGATCAGTGACCAGTAAACGCGACTCCCCTATCCTTTTCTAATTGTCTTTCCGACGACAGGAGGAATCTCAATTTCAGTATTAATCTAGCTTGAGATTCCTCCTGTCGTCGGAAAGACAGAAAAATGTAATAGACTTTTACTCCTTCATAACCTTCCGGTTCACGGTGCCGCCCGGCGTTTGGATTTGCAGAAAGTACAGACCCTTTGGCAAGTGCCCAACCGCTATCGTGGCCGTATGCTGCCGGGCGCGTAGGGTTGGCTGGGCAACGGTGGTGCCAGTCAAGGTTTTGAGCGATACTTGCTCAATGGTTTGCGAACCAGGTAGGTCGACCGTCAGTGTACTACCGGCAGGATTGGGGTAGATGGACAAGGCGTCGGCCCAGTACGGCTCAAGACCCGTAACGGTGAGTACATTAAAGGACCGTTCAACGGGTGTAGCAGCTGCAAACTGGCCGTTACCGGTCTGGATTGCCTGCACTGTTATTAAGCCAACACCCGTAAATTTCAGCGTTGATGCCGTTAGAGTTGCCGGGCCGCTTTTCACCAGAAAACTAACGGGCAAATTGGATGAGCAGATGGCGCTTAACGTCAGGTCACCCTGATTGCTGTACCGGTCGGCAATGGCATTAAACGTAATGGTTTGGGTGGCTTTCTGAACGATGGTACGGGTGCCCTGCGTGTACCAGACCGGCCACTTGGCCCCGGTGTACAATACGGAAGCTTTACCGCTAAACGTAATCTTATCGGCACCCATGTTCACCACCGATACGTCTTCGCTGGAACTGGTTTTTGTACTAAAAACGATCCTATCGTCCAGCCGCGAATAGCTTGGGAAACCCAGCGTATTGTTATCATAGGCATTGCCCTTGCCAGTGCTCAGGTCAATAGCCACAATCTGATAGGTGTTGTTTATATCGTCCACGTAATCGAAAGCGATAATGTCGGGCGAGTTTTTGGAAAAAGAGGGGTTACCAATGCTTTCGCCTTCTTGCAGCGAGGAAAATATCTTTTCGATGTTTCCCTTTGCAAAGTCCCCGGCCGTATTGCTCCATACATTAATGAAGCCCACATCCCAATAGTCAATAGCCTTACCAGAATTGCTTTTAAGGGCATTGTATGCATCATAAACAATGTTTTCGCCCGCAAAATCCCACTCAAAGGAGTCGGCATACTGCACATCGCCGGTTTGAACGCCCTCCGTGTAGGTGGGATTATATAGTTTAAACTGCGCCCATTTCTTTTGCGCGTAACTGTATACGTATATCAATCCGTCGTGAGCTGCGGTGAGGGCTGCCAGTTTAGTACCATCTTTTGAGATGGCCACGTTATCCCATATAGTCTCGGCGGAAATAATTGTTTCGGCTGGTGTTCCCGTCAGGTTCACCGCCCGAATTTTTTTGTCGGTCGTTACGTAGTAGGCAAACTTTCCATCATCGGTTACGCTGGGGCGGTGTACCAGACCCAGCGTCGATTTTGGGTCGAACCTGGCCGAAGCAACGCCCACTACAGTTGAGTAGAGTTTGGAATCACCAACATCGGCCAGCAACAGCAAATCCTGACCCGACGCTACCGGCACATCAGGTTGTTTGCCGGGGGTACTCTGCGTTCCTTCAATAATACCCACCGCATCGAACGCATTTTTGGCGGCTGTCACTTCCGCACCCGTTGCTCCGTATAAATCACCAGCGGCTTTGATGATGGCCAGGCGCAAATCCAGAAACTGCGATGTCCGCACTAGATAGGTCGTCAGGGCACGGTAATACACTTTTTCGGCCTTGTCCTTCCCAACCACCGTAGCAAATTTATAAAAGGCAAAGTTTGGAATACCACTATTGATGTGTACCCCCCCGTTGTCTTCGGTCGTATTGTCATACTGCGACAGTGTAGCAGGCTGGTATCCATTTGGGTCCCTGCTTTTGCCCCCCTGATTGGGGTTTGATAAATCCCGTAAGGCACCGGAGGGTAGTAGAGCCGGTGTGGCAACCGCTTCGCCAATGGTCCAGTTGGCCCGGTCAATCATGGCCCCAAATACATCGGCGAAGGACTCATTAATGGCGCCCGACTGGCTTTTATATTGCAAGTTGGCTGTATTCTGAATAACCCCGTGCGTCATCTCATGGCCGGCCACATCCAGGCCACCCGCCAGTGGTTTTAAGAGTTTACCGTTGCCATACGCCATTATCTTCCCATTCCAGTACGCATTATCCATCGCCTTACCAGCATCGTCGGTCACGTTAACGACGGATACTATCGTTTCGCCGGTTCCGCTCAATGCGTTCCGTTTAAAGGTATTCTGGTAATAGTCGTAGGCAACACCTGCATTATAGTGCGCAGAAACAGCGGTAGGTGTCCAGTCGGCATTGTTAGCGGACGTAATCTGGTATAGTTTCTGATTATCACCAAAGGTATTTTTTGCGTCTATTGTCCAGAGTACGCCTACCGGGTCGTCCGGCATTTTCGACCGGGTCGCGTTGAACATCGGGCGCGAGGCATCGATTAAAAAATAACCGGTGCCTGGTTGCTGATAGGTTTGAAACGTACGCGTTACCCCGTTCAAATCCCGACCTGATGTTGTGATTGGTCCCAGAAAGGAGCAGGTATGGTTGTATTTATCCAGTACTTCGCCCGTTTGGGCATCAATCACATATTCCCAGCGTTCGAGCATGTTGGGCCGCACCGTGAGCGCATACGCCAGTTTTGCTCCACCACCGGCCATTGGAAACAGGCACAACTCCCCCTCCGACGATTTCATTTTCAGAATATTATCACCAAACGACCGGACTTTCGATGTTTTTCGAACATCGTCAAAAGCCTGTTGCGAAGCCTCGGCAATGGCTAGTTTTGGCGTTGTTGAAAGGCCAGTAGCGATTGGCTGATAGCGTCCGTTTAGCAACGTTACTTCCCCATCCGTAAGGTGAGCAACCAGTTCTGAATTCAGCACGGGTACGCCCCGGTACGTTTGCGCCAGCCGAACGTGAATTTGCCCCAGGTCGTCTGTTTCGGTGCGCGAAACGGTGAAATTCTCTTCGGGCTTATCCAGTTGAAGCAGACCACCCACCTGCCCGATAAACTGGAATGCAATCGATGCAGCCACCGTTGCGGAAAGGCGCGCTCCCGCTTTTTTTTCTTGATTTATTGCTGCATCACCATTACGTTTTCGCTCAATAAAAATGGGCAACCCGGTGCTGGAATCCCGCACTACCCGTAGGCGTAAGGGCTCTAACACCCGCTGCGACGCACCCGTTGTCAGTACTGTTTGATGACCCGTTTTATCCTTCGGCAGCGGAACCACAACCGCGTTTAACCGTTCGGCCAACCCCGGCGATGGAGGAGTCGTTTTGAGTTTACGGCCAAAACCCGCATTAGGTTGCTGTGCCCATACACTCGTGACAGTCAGGAGTAGTAGAAAAAATGATTTCATCAGGATAAGGTTTTAGGTAGTCTGTTAACTGAACGAGTCTAATCCAGCGTTTTAGCAACCGGAAGCATTGTCATGAACGAGGTATATAACCGGGGGTAGCTTGCCGGTACCGTTTCACCCATATCTCCCCAGGTTACCTTGTAGCTCTCTTCTCCTTTTTTCCACTGGGCAAACTTGTAGGTGTTGCCGGGGTGGTTAAAGTTTGTCGTCTTGATGGCACAGGTATCTTCCGTCATCCGAAAGAGTTGACGGGTAAGCGCCCCCGGTTGCCGGTTCAAAAAAGCAAATACGGTATCCCGTTCATTCCGGACGAAAAGTCTTCTATTTTCCAGCAGGTAATATGTTGTACGAAAGCCAGTAATTCCCCCTCCGCTACCCATTATCAACTGGCGTCCTTTGTAATGGGCAGGGGTCGCATTTCGGCTACACGACGTTTGCGTCCAAAGGAAACCTGTCATCAGGGTAAGCGATAGTGTGGCAAGGAAAAGTCGTTTCATAAGGCAATTGATGACAATTAGCGAAGCAAAGCTATGTTTCTCAGGCAGTTCTGATAATATTACATTTGTATGATTTAAGGCGCAGAATGTATTTAGGGCGGGGTAACCTGCCCATAGGTAGATTGCGAAAACGTAACCGATTTACCAAGTAGCCCGTGCCGGACATCTACCCGAAGCAGATTATCAAAATCGCCTGATTCAATTGTAGCCATTGCTGGTTTGGCACCCAGCCCTTTGGCAATCTCCAGAATGGTGTTGCTGTGACCAACCACCAAAACGGACTTGGTACGCATCCGGTTAATTCGATCAACAATGACCTCCATGGGTTTGGCGGGGTAATCCACTACCGGAAGGCCTAACCGGGTAGCGAGTGGCCGCGCCGTTTGGCGGGTACGTCGATAAGGTGTTGAAAAGATGGAGTCGATACCCCGATTAACCAGTGTATCAGCTAAAGCCTCTGCCCGGACGTAGCCAGCCGGAGTTAGGTTTGTGGTATCGGTCTCGTTTACCTTTTCGGCATGACGAACAATGTAAATGGTGGTAGTAGAGCAGGCTGTTAATGACAAACTCGCCAGCAGAAACAGATAGTACAGTAGTCGCATAGCATAACGATTTTATTTCAGCCTAAGAACCAGCCCGCATCAATGATACGAAAAAGCCCCCGGCATTTACCGGAGGCCTGTCTATTATTCGTAAGGGGCAATCGATTACAAAGGTCTAATCCAGATATTCCGGAAACCAACCGGGTTGCCGTGGTCCTGCAATAAAATTGGGCCAGCGCCGTGGGCCTGTACTTTGGGATAACCAATGTACTCCGTTGTACCACGAATGGCCGCGTGATTTTCCACCAATACGCCATTCAACAGCACAGTCACATAAGCGTAATCGACCATCATACCAGCCTTATTAAAACGGGGGGCCTGGTAAACGATATCGTAAGTTTGCCATTGGCCCGGCGGGCGACATGGATTGACTAGGGGGATAGTTTGCTTATAAATCGAGCCAATCATACCGTCAACATAAGTAGGATTATTGTAGTTGTCCAGCACTTGCAGCTCATAACGACCCTGCAAAAAGATACCGCTATTCCCGCGGCCCTGCCCAGTTCCTTCTACCTTCTCCGGTGTTTTGAATTCAATATGGAGTTGAAAGTCGTCAAATTCTTTCTTCGACCGGGCTGAGAAGCCTTTGGTTGAATAAAGGATACCGTCGGTCACGGGCCACTTTAGCGGGCCTTCGTTGGTTTTCTCCCAATTGGCGGGTGAGTAGCCTTTAATCGCCACCCATTCGTCCGTATTTTTTCCGTCGAAAAGCACAACGGCATCAGACGGAGGGGTAATGCCGCTGGTATTAGCCGACACGGTGCCCGGTGTCACCACGGGTGGTACCGGCTCCCAGATTTCGGTAGATTGGGGCGTTTGTTTGCCCGGCTCCGGCTGAGCCGTTGCCTGATTTGCCAAAGCGAGGCTAATGATACCAACGCTAATAGCAAGTGATACATGAATGTTTTTCATAGTAACTAACTCGGGTTAATGAATTCCGTCCAAAGATAGGGTAAATGTCAATTAGCAGTCTTTTACAGAGAAAAAATGTAACTTTCGACCATCAACCCTCACATTTTCCCCATGGCAAACCCACCCTTTTCAGCCCTGTTCTGTGGGCTGCTGAGCGTTGGCTGGGTCGCTGGTATCGGATTGGTCCTCGCCCAACCCGCCCCAACGCCCGGCACGTCTATTCCGCTCAATGACTTAAGCTCCTTCGCGGCTGCCACCCCTAACTGGCGCATTGTAGGTGCTGTTCGTGCCGACCTGAACAAAGCGAACACCTTCGTAACCGATAAAGGAACGGGCATCCTGGCTAACCTTCCAGCCGATGCCAGCTTCGGCCAGAAATATAATCTACTGACGAACCTGAAACATGGCGACATAGACCTGGAACTGGACTACATGATGGCCACCAAATCTAACTCAGGCGTGTATTTGCAGGGGCGCTACGAGCTTCAATTGTTCGATAGCTGGGACGTTCGCCGACCTACAACGGTGGACAACGGCTCCATCTATGAACGCTGGGATGAGAAGAGGCCCGATGGCCAGAAAGGGTACGAAGGGCATCCGGCCCGGCAGAATGCCAGCCGGGCACCCGGCCTGTGGCAACACCTGAAGATTTCCTTTCAGGCCCCGCGCTTTAGTGCCAACGGTACGCAAAAAACCGAAAATGCCCGTATAATTCGGGTGGAGCTAAACGGCGTACTCGTTCAGGATGACGTAGAACTTACAGGACCTACGCGCTCGGCAGCTTTTGAGGATGAAAAACCAGTCGGCCCCGTTATGTTCCAGGGCGATCATGGCGCAGTGGCCTTTCGAAATATTCACTATATCGCCTACGACAAGCCCCGGCCTGAATTAGTCAACCTGACCTATGCTGTCTACAAAGGCAAATACGAAAAAGAGTCAGACTATAGCTTCGGCGGGAAAGCACCAGAGGCCGAGGGCGCAACCAAAGTACTTACAGCCTCGATGAGCCGCATACCGAACGAATTCCTGATTCGCTATACGGGCACCTTGCGGGTGGCTGAACCCGGCGAGTACCTATTTAACCTCGGCGTACCCGGTGGCGGTGGGTTACTGAAAATTAATAATCAAAACGTCATTACCCCCGGTGGCTGGAATGGCCGCAGCAAAGTAACCCTTCCCAAGGGAGACCTACCCTTTGAGTTGTTCTATTCCAAATTTGTAGACTGGGCACAGCCCGCCCTGGGGTTGACTATTGCGGGGCCGGGTGTTCGGGAGTTTGCCATTAGCGAAGGCGTGGGCGGCACGGGCGAAGAAGTTGCCCCTATTATGGTGGATGCGCTGACCAATACGCTGCTACGGAGTTTTATGGACCTGCCCGGCGTAACTATGCCGGGTACTCCGGCAGACCAGCAACGACGTTCCCTCCGGGTAACCCATGCCATCTCGGTGGGTAGTCCGGAGCAGGTGCATTACACCTATGACCTGGATAAAGGAGCACTGGTGCAGGTTTGGCGCGGATCATTTCTGGATGCTACTCCCATGTGGCACGAACGGGGCGACGGCTCTTCACGACCCAGGGGTATGGTGCAGCGGATGGGATTGCCTGTTTTGTTTCTGACCAAGCTAACCTCGCCCCAGGCCAACTGGCTGATCGACACAACAGGGTCGGGCTACCGGCCCAAAGGCTATGTCCTGGACGAGAGTGACCGGCCAACCTTCCGCTACCAAAGCTACGGAGCCTCGGTTGATGATAAGATCCGGGTGCTGGACCAGGGCAAGGGGGTTCAGCGGGAAATTACCATCACGAATTCAGCCAACGACCTCTACGCTCGGCTTATCAGCGGCAGCAACATCACTCCGTTAGAAAACGGCATGTACCTCGTCGATGAGCGAGCCTACGTCCGGCTCGACGATGTAGCCGGAGCCAAACCAACCATTCGGGAAAGTAATGGGCAGCAGGAGCTGATCGTACCGGTGAAAGGAAAATTGGTTTACTCCATTCTATTTTGATATGAAAAAGCTACTGATACTGCTCTTTACTCTGGCCATGGGTACAGCAACCATGGCGCAGGAATCACCAAAGGAGGAAGATTTCTTCAAGATCCTGAAAGTAACCGCTCCCGAAGGCACCCTGCTCGAAGTAGGTGGCCTGACTGTGCTGCCCAATGGTAACCTGGGCGTGGCCACGCGCCGGGGAGATATCTGGATAGTCGAAAACCCGACCAGCCGCAGTCCTTTTTTTCGAAAGTTCGCATCGGGGCTGCACGAGATTCTGGGCCTTACCTACAAAGACGGGGCACTCTATTGCGCGCAGCGGGGTGAGCTGACCAAAATGATTGACACCAATAGCGATGGCAAAGCCGACGTATTCGAAACGGTATATGCCTGGCCCCTGTCGGGTCATTACCACGAGTACAGCTACGGTCCGAAAATCGCGCCCGATGGCCAGTTTTTTGTAACGGGCAACGTGGCTTTTGGCGATGAAGAGTGGTGGCGGGGCGAAAGCCGCGTTCCTTGGCGGGGCTGGACCATGAAAATCAGCGAAAACGGCACCATGCAGCCCTGGGCCACGGGTATGCGCTCTCCCTGTGGGCTGGGCATTTTTGATGGTGAACTGTTTTACGCCGACAACCAGGGCGAATGGATGGGCTCGGGTGGTATTGTCCACGTTAAAAAAGGTGTGTTTGTTGGCCACCCCGCCGGTTTGCGCTGGACAGGCCTCACCAGTTCACCTGTGAAACTAACCGCGGAGCAATTCGACGCTAAGATCGACGAACGCCGTCGGCGGGATGAGAACGGACGGGCAATCAAGCCTGAAAACGTTGTCAACGAAACGCCTACGCTGCTGTACTCCCTGAAAGATAAATTTCCGGGCGTTGATATCCAGACACCTGCTGTCTGGCTACCCCATGGTATTCTGGGCATATCAAACTCCGAACTCGTAGAGATTCCCCAGGGGGCGTTTGGCCCGTTTGCCGGGCAACTGTTAATTGGCGACCAGGGGATGAGCAAAATCTCACGGGTATTCATGGAGAAGATAAACGGCGAGTATCAGGGCGGGGCCATCGAGTTCCGAAACGGGTTCAAATCGGGTGTACTGCGGCTGGCGTTTGCGCAGGATGGCTCCCTATTCGTGGGTGAAACCAACCGGGGCTGGGGCTCAGCCGGTGATGCCAATGAAGGCTTACAGCGGCTGGCGTGGAACGGAGCTACTCCCTTTGAGATGCGCGCGGTAAAAGCCATGCCCGACGGCTTTGAAGTGGAATTCACCAAACCCGTCGATCGGAAATCAGCCGAAGACCTGGCATCCTACCGGGTCGAAAGCTTTTTGTATAAGTACCACGCTGTGTATGGCAGTCCACCCGTCAACAAAGAAGCGTTACCCATAAAAGGCGTTAAAGTATCGGCCGATGGACTGAAAGCCCGGCTCATTGTTGGCGACCTGCGCAAGTACTACATTCACCAACTGACGCTGGAGGGCGTTCGGGGAGTCGAAGGGTCTTATTCACTCGTTCACCCAATTGCGTACTACACGCTCAATAATATTCCCGAGGGTGAAAAATTAACCATGACGGACGTGAGTACGCGAAACTCGGACACGGCACCAACAGCCGCCACGCCAGTTGTAGCCAGCAAAAAAGAAACCGGTAAAACTGGTGGCAAGCCCAAACTGGTAGAAGGCCAGGCTGTAACGATGGCTAAAGCGCCTACCTACGATGAGGTAAAAGGTCTGCTGACCCGGCATACCTGTTCGGCCTGCCACCAGGCTAACAAACGGCAGGTTGGACCAGCCTTTTCGGATGTGGCCAAACGAAAATACACGAACGAGCAGATTGTGAAGCTGATTTATAACCCGCAGCCGCATAACTGGCCCGACTACGCCACCGAAATGCCCCCGATGCCACAGGTTCCGAAACCCGACGCGCTTAAGATTGCCGCCTGGATCAATTCGCTGGCTCCCACTGCCGGTAGTTCATCAGCCGGAGTACCAAAGCCATAAAACTGTTTAGCAAGGGGTGGGGCATTGTCTGGATGGCCTGCCCCTTGCTAAATAAATCGCCAGTTGTTTCACTACCCAAAACCGCCCTAAAGATGGGATAGGGTAACGGGACGTAAAGCCCCCTTTTGATAGAAGTTCAGGGTAAACCCATCCAGTAGTTCTGGGCTTTCAGAAAAGCTTGCGCGCCCACTTTTTGTCCTAGATCCAACCCGGCTACATTGCCCTCGTAGAAATGAATCCCCCCGTACAGGCGGGATTCTCCGGCATCCAGAGCCGCCTGCGTAAACGAACTCCAATGCATGGTAAGCCCCACAACGTTTTCGGTAGGGTCTTCAGCCAGGGGCTTCGTCTGGACGTAAAAATAGCCAAGCTTATCGCTACCCGTAAACCGCTTGAGTGCTTCTGCAGCGGCCCTACTGAATGCACTGTGGCCAGAGGTATACTCAGCAAACGGTGGCGTGGGAAAGGTGTTTATCTGAAACGTCCGCCAGCTTTCGCCCTGGATGTCTACCGTTCCTTTTCCGGCTCCTCCCCAGGCCTTTATGGTCTTACCCCTGAATAAATGCCGTATGGCCGTTATTGGTCTACAGTAATCATAAAAACGTTTAGCCTCCCAAGTAGCAATAGACGCGTCGAAAACGGCATTGGTTACGGCAAAATAGAGTTTTACACTGTCATCTAAGCTCAGCTGATCCCGCTCAGCCACAAAGGATGTAAAAATAGTCCAGTGCCCGGGAGGCAGTTCTGACCGAGGCCCATCGGCCCAGTATTCAGCCGATATTTTTTGCAGGGGCGTTAGCTGTGCCTGTATATCAATAACATTTTTGGCTTGGTCCAGAAAACCCTGCGCTGTTAAAAGCTGCGGAGGACCAGGCCTAAACTGACTCCCCGATGTAAGGGCAAAGGGAGCTACATTACCCCAGTGCGGAGCAATGAAATTAGGGGAAGCAGGGCGGCTGTCGGCAGTTAGGTAGGTAAGTTTTTGCCATCGGCTGGGGAATGGAATGTCATCAGATACCGTTGCAAAAAACGGGTTTAATGGTGGATTTACGGTGGTATAGCCAGACGTATCCGCATAGTTGTTATCCTGATTGGCACCATCAATATGCCGAAACGTCAACACTAGATTTGCCGCTTTATTACCTACTCCTATAGGTGTACTTGTAGACATAGACGTACTGGTAGGGTCCAGCCCTAAAGCCACCATTCTATCGTCAAACATCTTTTTCACCGGCGGAAACTGATCAGACAACGCCCGGAAGGCTGCGTAATGAATAGCCGTAGTTTTGTTATCTGGTGTGTTTTCAGCCCCAGGCCTTTGTGCAATACCGCTACGGGTGGGCCTGGCAGTGGGGTCGTAAGCAGCCCAGGCATCATAGATGTAGGTATAAACAATAGCAATTGACCGGGCCACCATGGGTGGGCCGGGTTTTGTCTGGCGAATAGCTTCTAAAAGCACCTCATTCCAATCAATCAGGATGTTGGCCATGCAGGTAAAAGATTTGATGTGAATACGTTAGACAAACTTAACGGACGCTGAGTCCTTATTTAATGGGGAAGAAAACTCACTTTTAAAACCATAGGCGTGGCGGCATTCTAATAAACACCTGAAAGTAAATGGCTATATCTTTATCTTTACAGCTTACGACTTTTGAGGAAACGGTCAAATTTTGGCCGATTGTTGACACTTACTCAATTTGGCCTGACTTGGGAGCAAAAGGAAAGTTTGTTTGTTTTGAGCATCTCGAGTTAACCAGCGGCAGTTTGAGCATTGCATTTTCGGTGGTCGGCTGGCCACTGTGACACCCGGTCACCATGAGTATGCCAGCCGGTATCAGTTAGTAACGGATTGCTATTGGCCGGGACCTCGGTGCCGATATTATCTTGTTTACCAAAGAAGAGTACGGTTTCCTGAGTGCCATTCGCCGGTCGGAGGAAATGGCCCCGACTGCCCCGCCAATTTACCAACCAGTATAACGCTGAAGTCTACCGTTTGACTACTGGTAAAGTAATTTGGCTGCAACTCCAGGGTACTGATAGTAGCCCTTATGCGTTTGTGGCCGAAGTTGGTACGGGCAGGCCAGTTATGATCGTGGGTCGCTTCCTCAAATCGCGCAAACCCGACATTCGGATTCACTCGCTCGAACCCGCCAGCGGGAGTAACTCTACCGGCTTTGGCGAGCTGGTTTCCAAACTCATAAATGCATAACGCGTCAATTCCGGAAAACAACGATCAGTACTGGCTTTTTGGTAATGCACTAGAATTACCAATCTGAAAAATCACTGACAACTGACTTTGGTAAAGTATTTACTCCCTAACAATCTCCGGGACACCACCCTACGCAGTGACAATAACAGCTATAGTATGCATGCATAATAATAATAGAAAAGTGCTTATATTCGCAGGTGAATGCATTCTAGGCAGTAGTCCATTTTGTCGCAGCCTGGTTGGACTAGAAATGGATCGTAAAATTATTAATCGTATTTAGCTAACTTCAAGCGTTATTACTCAATAGCTTATGAAGCAGAATAAAAAGACAATTGTTGTATCAAACAAAAAGGGAGCCACGATTTCTAATCGTAACTCCCTGATTTTTGAGGTGGTGATGGACGGAATCGAACCGCCGACACAAGGATTTTCAGTCCTTTGCTCTACCAACTGAGCTACATCACCGCGATTGCAGTACCCTTTGCAACGTGGGTGCAAAAGTAAGGCGTTTTCGTCTTCTTGCAACAAAGAGACCAGAATATTTTTTAACAACGTTCTTTCGACTGACTCATTTTATTGATTATCAGGCGAAATAGGCTTATCAAATGAATGGAAATTATTCAACAGGTTTTATTTGTCGTGGCATTAGTTGCCGTAATCTGGTACATCAGCAAACGCGTCCGGCTTATTTCCCGCGCCATCAAACTCGGGCGGCCAGAAAATCGATATGACCGTGCCGACGAGCGTTTGAAGACAATGTTGTTAGTGGCCTTCGGGCAGAAGAAGATGTTCACCAATCTGCTGGTTGGCCTGATGCACTTTGTTATCTATGCCGGATTCATAATCATTAATATCGAAATTCTGGAGATTATACTCGATGGCATTCTGGGCACTCATCGCTTGTTCGCCCCCTACATCACGCCTGTTTATTCTATTCTGATTGATGTTTTTGAACTGTTGGCCTTTGGCGTGCTGGCCGTTTGTGTGGTATTCCTTTGCCGTCGCTTTGTGGCAAGGGTTGCCCGTTTCCAACAGGAACGCCACCGCGAAATGACGGAATGGCCCCGGATGGATGCCGCTATCATTCTTATCGCCGAAATTCTGCTGATGATTGCTTTCCTGACCTGGAATGCTTCTGACAGCGTTCTGCGGGACCGGGGTGTTGGGCATTACGGCGAATTACGCGGAGTTGTACCTGATTTTTTGATCAGTCAATACCTGAAGCCGCTATTCACTAATTTCAGCGATACGGGGTTGATAGCCTACGAACGTACGGCTTGGTGGCTCCATATTTTGGGCATTCTCGCCTTTGCCATTTATGTAACGTATTCCAAGCACCTGCACATTGCCTTGGGTTTTCCTAATGTTTACTTCTCCGACCTTCAACCGAAAGGTGAGATGCAGAATATGCCCGAAATTACGAAAGAGGTACAATTGGCACTGGGTTTACCACTCTCGACGAATGCCGATGGGTCCCAGGCGAATGATAACGGGGAACAACCGGGCGTGGATTCTCCGACAGAAATTGGTCGCTTTGGGGCGAAAGATGTGTACGACCTGAAATGGATAAACCTGATGAACGCCTACAGTTGCACGGAATGCGGGCGTTGCACTTCGGCCTGTCCGGCCAATATTACCGGCAAAAAGCTATCGCCCCGAAAAATCATGATGGACACCCGGGACCGGCTTGAAGACATCCGGCGCGGCTGGCAGGCGAATGGAGACGATTACAAAGACGATAAATCATTACTTGGGGATTATATTACTTCTGAGGAAATAAACGCCTGCACAACCTGTCAGGCCTGTATCAATGCCTGCCCTATCAATATCAATCCGCTGGATATTATTCTCCAGTTGCGCCGGTATCGGGTTATGGAAGAGTCGCAGGCACCAGCTGCCTGGAACGCCATGTTCAGCAACATCGAGAATAACATGGCCCCCTGGAAGTTTTCTCCCAGTGACCGGTTCAACTGGGCAGACCAGGTAAATGATTAATGGTTTACAGTATTCGGTATTCTGTTTACGGTTGCTGACGCATCAGCCATATAGGTACCAATCCCAGCGGGGAGCCGTAAACAAGCTACGACAAACAGACTACTTCTTACTATGACTAGTGAAAAAAAATACACCGTACCCACCATGGCCGATTTGGCCGTAGCGAACGAGGAACCAGAAATTTTGTTCTGGGTTGGCTGTGCCGGGTCCTTTGACGACCGTTATAAGCGGGTAACGATTGCCTTTGTCCGCATTTTGAATCACGTCGGTATCAAGTTCGCTGTACTGGGGCCGGAGGAAACCTGTACAGGCGACCCGGCCCGCCGGGCGGGAAACGAGTTCCTGTTTCAGATGCAGGCGATGGCAAATATTCAGGTACTGAATGGGTACAATATTAAAAAGATTGTGACGGCCTGCCCGCACTGTTTCAACACGCTCAAAAACGAATATCCCGAGCTGGGGGGTAGGTATGACGTTATTCACCACTCCCAGTTTTTGCAGGGCCTCATTGACGAAGGCCGAATAAAGGTAAAGGATGGGGAGTCTTTTAAGGGCAGGAAGATAACATTCCACGATTCGTGTTACCTGGGACGGGCCAATAAAGTGTATGAAGCCCCGCGCGATGTGCTGGCCGCTTTGGATGCCGATCTGGTTGAGATGAAACGTGTTCGGGCTAATGGCCTGTGTTGTGGCGCGGGGGGTGGCCAATATTTTAAAGAGCCGGAACCGGGCAACAAAGATGTGAACGTAGAGCGGGTGGAAGAAGCCCTCGCAACGGGTGCCGACACCATCGCAGTAGCCTGCCCATTTTGTATGACAATGATGTCCGATGGCGTTAAAAACAAGAACCAGGAGGACAAGGTGCGTGTCTACGATATATCGGAACTCATCGCCCAAAAACAGGGGTTATGAGGTCAATGAAGGGTGAAGAGGGGTAGTACTGCTTTATGCTTCTGCTCTACACTTACCACTTATACACTCTACACTGAGCATGTACACCGATTTCGATAAGTTACCGAATCAGGCCCGCGTTTGGGTATATCAGGCAAATCGTCCGCTAACAACGGGTGATGTAAAAGCGATAGAAGGGGCGTTACAACCCGCATTAAATCAATGGGCAGCGCATGGGCAACCACTACTGGCATCCATGCAGGTCATCGATAATCGGTTCGTTATTGTCGGTATTGATGAGGGGTATAATCTGCCCAGCGGTTGCTCGATTGATGCCTCTATGCGGTCCTTACGGGATATTGGGCAACAACTGAACGTTGACTTTTTTGACCGCTCAGCCGCCATTCGATTGGCAGATGGAACCGTTTCGACCTTTGCCTTACCCATGTTAAAAGCCGCCGTTACCGAGGGCATTATTACCCCTGATTCGACCGTACTTAATACGTTGGTGGCAACAAAGTCAGCGTTTTTGACAGGCTGGCATATTAAGGCTTCCGACTCGTGGTTGAAACGGTATTTCAAATCGGCTACGGTCTAAAATAACAATAAGATGCGTAGAGCCGACCTATTTGCTGCTTATGGTAGTAGATAGGTCGGCTTTAACATGATAAGGTATGTAAACGTTCACTGCCAAATCGTCATGCACACTTATTTTTGAACCTTATTTTTAAACAAAGGATTGGTTTTTGCAGCGAGTTAGACGTCAAATCAGGAATTTGATGTGGTTTATTCGCGAATTCCTTACGAATGGCCGACACTAAACGGCAATTTACCCTTACTTTTATGGCGACCATACACCCAGTTATGTCAGATACGCCAACTCGCGACGACGACCAATTGCTTCCTAACGGTGATGCTGTTGAGCAGACCCCGGCCGAAACCCCTGCCCGCCGGTATACGGATGAGCAGAAGTATCAGGTATTTAACAAGGAGTTCATGCCCCACATCGACTCCATGTACAATTTTGCCTTTCGGTTAACAATGGATGAGGATGATGCCAATGACCTTGTTCAGGATACTTATCTGAAAGCTTTCAGGTTCATTTCGTCATTTGAGCAAGGAACTAACGCCAAAGCGTGGCTGTTCCGCATTCTGAAGAACAGCTTCATTAACGATTATCGGAAGAAAAGTAAAGAACCGGCAAAAGTAGATTATCAGGATGTTGAAACCACCTATAATTCTGAAGATGCTGAATCCGAACACACAGTCGACCTACGGGCTGAGTCTGTTTCTGACTTAATTGGGGATGAAGTAGCGAATGCACTGAATTCACTGCCAGTTGATTTTCGGACGGTAATTATCCTATGCGATATTGAAGGATTTACCTACGAAGAAATGGCAAAGATCTTAGATATACCAATTGGCACTGTCCGCTCCCGTTTGCACCGTGCCCGTAACCTGTTGAAAGAAAAATTGCGCGATTACGCATCGTCAATGGGCTATAAAGAAGAAAGTGGCGACTAAACCGAACTTTTTCTACGTCTAAATTGGTTCTGCTCATAACTTAATGGTATTATTATTCTTGGAATAAATTAAATTTTTCCAATGCAAACCTCATTGCCAACATCATCTTCATCCAGTGCTAAACCAGAGATGAAAGAAAAATGCGATCACCGGGCTGATTGCCTGAAGATGATTCAGTTGATTTTGGACGGAGAAGCTACCGACCAGCAACTGGCCAAAGTAAAAGCCAACTTAGAATCCTGCCAACCTTGTATCGAGATGTATAATCTTGAACGGGAAGTTAAGGAACTGTTGACTAAACGAATGGATAAAAGGTGTTGCCCTAATCAACTGGTGGAAACGATCAAATCCAAAATTCTGAGTTTTAGTTAATACAAGTCAAAGCAATTGGGGTAATTGGGGTGACGCTTACGATAGCATCCTCAATTACCCCACTTTTTTTTACTTAACCATCGCCACTGTGGACGGTAAACTTATCATTTTTTCAGCTCCCTCTGGTTCCGGAAAAACGACCATTGTTAAGCATCTGCTAGCCGAGAATACGAATCTCGGCTTTTCCATTTCAGCCTGCACCCGCGACCGCCGGGGCCGTGCGGAAGAAAACGGGAAAGATTATTACTTCCTGACTCCCGAAGATTTTAAACAAAAAATTGATGAGGGTGAGTTTGTTGAATGGGAAGAGGTATATACAGGTGCATTCTATGGAACCTTAAAATCAGAAATTCAGCGTCTTTGGGACAGTGGAAAACACGTTCTGTTCGATGTAGATGTGCAGGGAGGGCTGAAACTAAAAGAATTTTACGGCGACAAAGCCCTCGCCGTTTTTGTAAAAGTACCCGATGAAGAAACCCTCCGTGAACGGTTGATTGGCCGGGGTTCCGAAACGGAAGAAAGTCTCTCCAAACGCCTTTTTAAGGTTCACTTTGAGATGAGTTTCCAGAATCGCTTCGATGTAGTTCTATTAAATGACGACTTGGACGAATCGTTGAAAAAGGCACAGACTTTGGTCGATAACTTTGTCAACCAAAACAAAGTACCAGCGAAATAGACACTGGTTTAACAGTACTGGGAGCGGGTAGTTAGGGAGGAGAATGCCGGTCTATCGTCTTCTCTCCTCTACCTCCTGGCTCATTGCTCTTATGAAAATTGGTTTATTCTTTGGCTCCTTCAACCCTATCCACATTGGCCATTTAATTATTGCCAACACGATGGCTACCAACACCGACCTGGAGCAGGTTTGGTTTATCGTATCCCCCCAGAATCCATTTAAGAAAACCAACAGTCTGCTGCACGAATTTGACCGACTGGATATGGTGGAGCGGGCTATTGCCGACAATAGCCATCTTAAAGCTAGCAACATCGAGTTCTCGATGCCCAAACCCAGTTACACAATTGATACGCTAACACGGCTTAGCGAAAAGTATCCGCAACACACATTCAGGCTCATTATTGGCGAGGATAACTTGGAGCAGTTTACGAATTGGAAGAACTATGATAAGATTCTTGAGTACTATGGCCTATATGTATACCCTCGTCCTAACAGCAAGGAAAGCGAGCTAAAAAAGCATCCGAATGTCCGTCTGGTTGAAGCCCCCTTACTGGACATATCAGCCACGTTCGTTCGTGACAGTATCCGGGCGAATCGCTCTATCCGGTATATGGTGCCGGACGTGGTAGAAGAGATGATCGAGCGGAAAAAGTTTTACCGCTAAGCATACTCAGGGCAGTCCATTTTGAAACGTAATTTCCGTTGCTATTCCCATAGCACTCATGCGAATAGCCACCGATCGGCTCTCTGATTTAACACCTGGCTGATCGCAATGAGATCCTTTCTCCAAAAAGTAGATGTAGAATTTCTGATTCCGGTCGGCAATCTGGTTGATGTCCGGCCTACCCAGCAAATCGCCTATCGTATTAGTCCTTTTGCCTTTCAGGTTTTGCACTTCCGCCTTGAACGCAGGTAAAAGTGTCGCTCGAACGCCATTGCAACCACCCCGGTCACCCCGCCATTCCTTCAGGTTGAGTTGGCCAAATTGGTCTGGTGCTGAGTCGCAACTTAAAAGACTACCAGTAAAGAGTACCACCAAAAGGAACCGGTGCATTATCCGCTTTACGTTATTCATTATACAATACCTGTAATAAGGTCTGTCCAACGGCTTTCAAAGTTCCCCGGTCAATGTTTCTCATATCATCAGACAGGGTGTGGTGAGCTGGGAAAAAGCCCCCCGTCTGCAAATTCATCTGAATTATATCGATGGTCGGAATCTTGGCGATGGTATTTGGTGCAATGTGGTCGTCCGTTATTTCTCCGCCTGGCGTATTAACAAAATACTGGCTATATCCCAACCGGCTGGCGGTTTGCCATACGTTATCCACAACAGTTGGTGCCACTTTCATTGAGTACCCCTCCTTCGGAAATGTAGCCCCTTTACCACCAACCATATCGAGCAGAATCCCGTAAAAAGCCGAATAACCCGGTTTGTGTAAGTTTTTAGCCCAGTAGCGCGACCCTAAGCCATAACCCAAGTAGTCAATGGTTCCGCTCTCTTTTTCGTAGTCCTTAGCAGCCTTATCACTGTCACCCAAATCTTCGACATCGAAACAGACAAAATCAATGCCGATGGCTGGATTCGATTTGGATTGCTGAATCGTTCGGGCTAATTCAAGCATTACCCCCACCCCACTAGCTCCATCATTGGCAGCCGGTACGGGCTTCGTCTGGTTGGCCGGTATGGTATCGCTATCCGCAAATGGTCTTGAATCCCAATGGGAGGAAATAAAAACGCGTTTGGTCGCCTGTGGATTAATACTGGCAATGATATTCCGGGCATTCCACTTTTTACCATCCCAGGTAGCCACCACAAAGTTCTGTTCCGTTACTGCACAGCCAAATTGTTTAAACTTAGCCACGATGTAATTGCCCGTTTGTACATGCGCCGGTGTATTGGGAACACGTGGACCGAAATTCACCTGCTTTTCAATGTAAGCATAGGCCGAATCAGCATTGAACGGCGGAGCCGAAACGGTTGCCGCCTGCTGGGCCTGGTCGGTATCGGTTTGTTTAGGTTTCTCCTTGCAGGAGATAACAGCAAACGTTAGGCCCACGAGAAAAAGAGTGAATTTTGTCATTTGGTTGGCATCAATCATCATTGGTGTTAGTCAATCGTCATTACTTGTCATCCACCGGTTCGTCAATGAATGACAGGTAATGAACACGAATCGAAAATGACTAAAATTCTACTCTTCGTAAGCCCAGTCAATCTGGTGTTTCATGTCTTTGATAGCCAGCCCCTGCGCCTTGAAGTACGAACGAATCTGATCCACTTTGTCGTATTGCTTTTGTTCTTTGTATTCCCGGTAAAGAGTAAGTAAGCCTTCCAGTACGGGTTGTTTATCCGTTCCTTCTTCCAGCAAACCCAGTACATCCTGCATAAATACAGCAAATGATTCTTTGAGCAGGTTAAATACGTCCTCGCCCAGAGCCGATACCTGAAGCTGGTTCAGATAAAGCATATTGATATATTTCAGCAAGGTGAACAGTTGGGCGATGCCAACAGCCGTGTTAAGATCGTCGTTCAGGGCTTCATAAAATTGCTGGACAGCCTGCCGAATATCCTGTTGCTTTGTTTCATCAGGACCATTTTCGTCGGTGGGCGCATAGGTTAACTTTCTACTAACCCTCAACCCATTGGCTAACCGACGATAGCCTTTCTGAGCCGCTTTGAGTGCGTCGTTTGAAAAGTCGAGCGTACTCCGATAATGCGACTGAAGCATAAAAAACCGAACGGTCATAGGGCTGTATGCCTGCTCCAGCAGGTGGTGAGAACCAGAAAATAGTTCGGCTGGCAGGAATGAATTACCCAGCGACTTCGACATTTTCTGGCCGTTAACTGTCAGCATGTTCGAGTGCATCCAATAACGCACCGGATCATGACCGGTTAGCCCATCGCCCTGAGCAATTTCGCATTCGTGGTGCGGAAATTTCAAATCCATTCCCCCACCGTGAATATCAAATCGCGTCCCTAAATATTTGGTACTCATGCAAGTACACTCCAGGTGCCAGCCTGGGAAACCCGCTCCCCAGGGAGAATTCCAACGCATGATGTGTTCAGGAGAAGCGTTTTTCCAAAGGGCAAAATCGAGCGGACTACGTTTTTCGGATTGCCCATCCAGTTCCCGGGTCTCATTCAGCAGATCGTCCAGAATCCGGCCTGATAACTTTCCGTATTGCCCCCCCCGCTTATTATACGTTTCAATATCAAAGTAAACCGACCCATTCGATTCATAGGCTAATCCATTACCTAGTAATACCTGAACCGCTTCAATCTGCTCGACCATATGGCCAGTAGCAGTTGGTTCAATGCTGGGCGGAATAGCATTGAACTGGCCCATTACCGTATGAAAATCATTGGTGAACCGTTGCACGATTTCCATTGGCTCCACCTTTTCCAGCTTGGCCATACGTCCAA
This sequence comes from Cytophagales bacterium, assembly GCA_038236215.1. Lineage (GTDB taxonomy): Bacteria > Bacteroidota > Bacteroidia > Cytophagales > Spirosomataceae > Spirosoma. Next base: position 22,514 of record JBBSTD010000100.1, read on the forward strand.
TCTTATCCTCACCCTCATCGCCATCGCCTACCAGGTGACCAACATCGGTCAGGTTACGGACATAGCGTACCTTATAGCCAATAAAAGTCAGGTAGCGGTAGAGCGTGTCGAACGTCAGGAAGGTGCGAACATTACCGAGGTGAACGTAATTATAGACTGTTGGTCCGCAAACGTACATGCCTACGTAGGGCGGATTCAGTGCTTCAAACAGTTCTTTTTTTCGGGAAAGCGTATTGTATAAATGAAGCGGTTGCATTGACTGATAACTGGTTTCAGGAAACTGATAAGAAGATAAAATACCGAATGGCAGATGATGGTGCAAGCGCACTTGTTAGCAACAACAGGCGGATAAAACGGTGGTTCTCTTAGTCAGCATGGCAGAAATGGTCCTGTTCATACCGGCGAAGTTACGGATTGTTATGAGTAAAACGGTAGCGCAACCGAAGCGACTCAGTCACTTTTGGCTATATTCGCTTTTTGTTTTCAGATTTTTCCCGTTTTAGGTCCGTAATGCAGCTAGTTGAAGTAGGCGAAAATGCTCAGCATCAGAAAGAATTTATCCAGTTTCCCGTTCGTCTGTACAAGAATGATCCATACTGGATTCGGCCATTGGATACTGATGTAGAAGAGGTATTCGACCCATCCCGAAACAAACGATTTGACCACGGCGAATGCGGACGGTTCCTGCTATTGGACGATAAGGGCGGCACCATTGGACGTATCGCGGCTTTTATAGACCACGAGATTGTTAATCTTGACAATGACCAACCTACGGGTGGCACTGGTTTTTTCGAATGCATTGACGACCAGAAAGCG
>JBBSTD010000101.1:0-23239 GCA_038236215.1 Cytophagales bacterium
TACCGTAGGGGTGATGCTGTTACCCCTGCATCTGGGGAGAGGGACTTGCACCCTCACGAAAAACAAGTTATCAGAAAGGACTTTCGTCCTTCTAACAGTGAATCCCGGCCCGAAAGCCTTTCTCACTAACGAGTCGCACTCGAGTGATTATTACTGTATGCTCTATTGTTTAAACGCTAGCGGTGGGCCAACTACTTTCAGGTCGTGATCGGCAAAGAGTTTGGCCCCTTCCTGCGGGCAGGGCTCGCCCGGAAATGACCCGGCTTTTCGGAAAAAGTCTTCCATTTGCCCCGATGGTTGAAAGAAGAAAACCATCTTTCCTTTGTTTGTTAACTGGGCAAATGAATGGGGTACTTTTCGGGGCAAAAAGATAGTCTCACCCGCCGTAAGCCTATGTTTTTCGCCGTCTACCTCAAATAGATAATCGCCCTCAATTACGTAAAAAATCTCGTCCTGATTGGGGTGGATGTGCAACGGAGGGCCGCCCTTCTCATTTCCAATGTACTCGAAAACAGACAGTTTTTCCTCGGTATCCTTCATGGATATTTTGATGTCGTTTGGACTGATGCCGCCGAGCCTGGTCGTTTCACCAAATCGACTTTGCCCCGCTTTAACGATAAAACCTGTATCGGAGTGTTCGGCTGTTGCGGCTGTTGCTCCCAATGCCGTAGCGACTACGGTTGATACGATGAATGTTCTGCGTTGCATAACCCGATTTGTTTAAAGGTGTTCTGCAAAGTTGTTACGCTTACGCGTTGGTTTGGTGGTAAAAATCGGGCATTTTCTACTACAGTTTCATAGCCAGCCAAACCGCTGTATCAGCTTTTCTTTTTGATTGCGTGCTACGGGGATGCTGACATCGTTGGTCATGACCAGATACGTACCTTCGCCTTTCATGAATAGTTTGATATGGTCGAGGTTGACCACAAACTGGCGATGGACGCGCAGGAAATTCCGTTCTTCGAGCACTTCCTGCACCTCGCGTAAAGTCCGGGTAAGTAAATAGCGCCGGTTTTGGGTGGCAATAACGTTGGTGTAATTGCTGTCTGATTCGCAGTAAATGATTTCGTTGACGGGCAGAAAAATAACACCCTGCTGATACGGCACCGCAATTTTGTCGGATAGCTGATGGGTGTGCAACTGGCTCCTGAGCGACGCTATCTGACGATCATCAACCCGTTGCCTGCGTTCCGCTTTTCGGACGGCTTCCTGTAAATCCTGCGAGTCGATGGGTTTTAGTAAATAATCCAGCGCACTGAACCGGAAGGCCTTCACTGCGAACTCATTATAGGCCGTTACGAAAATGAGACTGAACGGAATCTCGCCCAGCTTCTCGAGCAACTGAAAACCATTCATGCGCGGCATCTCAATGTCCAGAAAAACCACATCGGGCTGTACAACCTGAATAAGCCGCAACCCGTCTTCGCTGCGCGTAGCCTGTCCAACCACCTGTACCTGCGGGCAATGCGCTGCCAGCTCGCGGGCCAGCAACTGCACACAATCCGGTTCGTCGTCGATAAGAATGGCTTTTAGCATAGTGTTTAAAGAGTGAAAGGGTAAAAGAGCGGGGTGGCGTTCCAGCAGAAATGAATGCGTCAGCCACTCTTTCGCTCTTTAAATTCGGATTTCCAGCCTGACTTCGGTTCCGGCGGCATGGCCCTCGCTGTCGACCAAATCCCGAATCTGAACGTGGGTGCTGGTTTTGTACAACTGGTTAATGAGGGCAATTCGCTCACTGGTTACCTTCATGCCGAAGGATTTTTTGGGCATGGCCGATTTGCTTTTCAAGTGGGCGGCTTCGGCCCGGCCAATGCCATCATCGGAAATATGTACCTGTAGGCAATTAGGCTGAGGTTGTTCCACCCGCACCAGAACCGTGCCGCCCGACTCTTTGTGCATCAGGCCGTGCCAGATGGCGTTTTCGACGTAAGGCTGAAGCAAGAGCGGAGGGATTTCGATAAACTCCGCGTCGATAGCGGGGTCTATGTCAATCCGGAAGCTCAGTTTGGCTTTAAAGCGCATCGCTTCCATGGTGAGGTATAACCGCAGGGCATCCAACTCGTTTTGCAGTGTGACCTGTTCGGAACGGGAGTTTTCCAACACGAGCCGAATCAACCGACTGAACTTGGTCAGATAGTCGGATGCTTTGGCGGCATCGTTCTCCGTTGCGTATAGTTTTATAGAATTCAGGCAGTTGAAAATAAAGTGCGGGTTCATTTGAGCGCGTAATGCCGTCATCTCGGTTTCGGCCAGTTTCTGCTCAAATCCCAGTTCGAGCTGGCGGATGTGCTGCGCTTCCAGTTGGCGACTCTGTTCCTGAATCTCTAGTGTTCGTTGAGCCAGTTGTTCTTCGAGTTGCTTTGTGTAGGTAGCATGGAGCGAAGCATTTTCCAGTTCAATCAATCGTCCCCGATACGCCAGGGCCAGGGCAAAACATAAGGATTCGGTGGATATTCCCAGCAGCCCCCAAAAGCCAGGGTAATTGACGAATATCTCTATCCTGGGCGGGACATTCTGAATAAAACCGTTCAGCAGCATCGGTGCAAACGTGATGCAGAGCAGACAGGAAATACCCGCCAGAAGGTACCTTTTAATGGGTATCCGGCTCTGAATAAGTACACAGAAGAGTAGGAGGGTAGCCAGTCCGGCCGGAACAAGGCTGTATCGGTAAATGGTATTATCGCTGAATAATAACTTGCCCTGGGTTGATTCAATCAGGCTCATGAGCTGCTGAATGATGAGAATACCCAGTAGCACACGTAGCCATTGCCATACGGTGGGAAAACGCTGGCGGATACTTAACAGTTGCTCCAGAAATAGCGCATAGAACAGGGTAAACAGCGATAGGTTGACTGGAGGGGTGATTACGGAAGTAGACAGGCACACTATATTCAGACCAAAGCGGGTATCAGTGGCTGATAAAGCAAAGTAAAAACCCGTCAATGTATAGAGCCCGTAGAAGAGAAATGCTTTATCGAGCGTAAGCCGGTAGTAATAAAACGAAAACAGGCTCATAAATAGCAGGCATCCGGTCAGTATGGCCATACTGACCAGCAACGGGGCTTCGAGATACGCATTCTCCAGTGTGTTTTTATAGGCTTCTTCCGGCGAGTGAATGAAGGATACTGTTGGTAAAACACCCATTATGTAGCTGACCGTTTGTACGTAGTACGTATACGTCTGTCCCGCCGGAATACGTAGCAACACACTTGAGGTATTGGGAGAACCCTGTTGCCGGAGAACACCGTGCCCGATTCGGGCAAGTTGGTAATTGTTTTCGTAGATGGTAATGAAGGCACCCTGCCAGCAATCGTAAAACAGACGGATGGTATCGGTGGGGTTTGCATTCCGAATGCGAAACCGTAGCCAGGTTACCAGCATCGACCGATCGGCATTGGTTGTGCGCTCATTCCGTTTCTGGGCAAAGGGCAAAAAGTGCTGTTTCTGAATGGTTACCAGCGGCAGCGTGTCGTCCGATTTATCTTCGTAGAATTCCGTAAACTGGCCGATGTCATGGACGGATATATGCGGACCGCTGATGACGACGGGAGGAGCCGTTTGCGCCACTACCTGTTGAGCGGACAATAGTCCCAATAGAAGCAGAATAACTGATTTCATCGACAACTGGTTAAGTGCATCCGCTCAGGGCTTTAGCTGCCGAATATCGCTATTGATTCCTGCTTATACATACAACTTTCCTGCGAACGGTAGCGATTTGCCGGTGAATAGCAGGATTACTGCGTGAAGCGCTTCACGCAGTAATCCTGCTACTCGTCCGGTCATTGGCGCTACCCGCATAGAAAAGGTGGCAAGAGGTTTAGGGGTCGTGTACCTTCATCCCGATACGAGCCCCTGCCATCATGGAAAAAGCCTACAAAAACATCAGTTACCTATTCGGGGGTGTACTACTCCTGGTTTTTATTGCGTTTTTCAAAACCTATTTCAGTCTGTTCCCTCAATTCATAGGAATAGCCGGTCTTATCCACCTTCACGCCCTGGCCATGCTGACATGGCTTGCCTTGCTTATTGCGCAGCCCATTCTGATTGTTCGGAAACAGGTTGCCTTACACCGTTTCCTGGGAAAAGTCTCGTATGGTTTTGTTCCATTCATGGTGATTTTACTGGTTATTGTCGCCCGGTCAGGTCAGTTGCGGGACAAAAATCTGGGAATCTTCGCCATCAATATCCTGGATGGAAGCCTGTTTGTTATTTTCTACACGTTGGCCATTGTTTACCGACAAGACCGGGCCTACCACGCCCGGTTTATGATTCTGACGGTGTTGCCGTTTCTTGGCCCCGTGTTTGGCCGGTTGCCACAAATCCCTCTGCCACCGGGGGTTCCGCAGTTGCTGCTTATCGGCGGGCTGTTGCTCTACGAGCGATTTCACCGCAACGTGTACAAGCCTTACGTCATTTCCCTGCTCGTATATCTTGGGCTTTTTATTCCCCTCCTTTGCCTGTATCTCTTCGGTCAGCCCTTGTTGAATTCACTTTGGGAAGTGTGTTTTGGATAAGCTCGCCAGGTTGTTTAGTCACCGTTCCGATTTATCTCAAAACCAAACATGAAAAAAGCCCTTCAAATTCTCGTCTATACCGTACTAGCTTACTTGTTGATAGCCTTGGTAATCAATGTGTTGCCCGCTGGTACGCCCGATTTTGCAACAGTGTTTCGGGCTAATACGGTTTATGGAAATAAGGCGCAGGGGAATGAAGCCGTTGTGCTGGGCTATAAAGATGGAAACGTAACCATTTTGAGTACAGTGCTAGCCCATGCGCCCGGTCCGCCCGAGCATGTACACACGAACTTCGACGAGGTGTTCTCTGTCGCAACAGGGCAGTTATCGCTACTGCTCAACGGCGAAAAGAAAGTATTGAAAGCCGGTGAATCGTTCACCGTGCCGAGGGGTACCTATCACAAGTTTTTTAATGAAACGAATCAACCCGTTACAGGAATGAGCGAAGTACCCGCCGGGTTCGCTTTTGCCCTGACGCAGTTGTATGGAGTTAGTCGGGATAATCCAGTTATTTTTCAGTCACCCCGCCTGTTGCTGCAACTCTCGGCCTGGGGTAGCGGTTTTGATTCTTACCTGAAAGACGGGCCACCGCCGTTTATCGTCAAAACGCTCAAGTTCATGCTACTGCCTGTAGCCAGATTGTCGGGTTACCAGTATGCCAATCCAGCCTATTATCCTCAATCCGTTTCTGGTCGTATTCGATAAAAAAGGCCTGTTTCCGTTATCGATTGTTTTTACGTAGAAATGGCGTGAGTGCAATCACCAGCATTTCCCGCTTTTTAAAATTGGCGATAACGCGCGGATGCAGCGCATTGATCCGATTGATCTGATCACTGGTAAGGTGGTCGAAATGCAGCGTTTGGATGTACTGATTGATCGGCACCTGGTTCTGAATTGTAAATAGCAAATCACCGAAGAACAGGGCAAACGCACTCACAAACAGCCACAAGACCGGTTTCCGCCACTGCCCCGCGAACAGCCCGATGGTCAGCAAATACATTGCGCCGGTCATCGGGCCAAAAATCTGCATTCGGGCTCCCATAAATCCGTCGGTAATCTGCCATGACTCCGCCCACTGCACCGAGGGCATTAGATCACCTGCCGGGTTGATAAGGCCAAAAATGGACGGGTTCATTATACTCGGAAAGTGAATACCGGCATAATTCCCGTGACGATAACCAGCAGAATTAGCGAAGTTGTTTGGACGATAGCCATAAATCGACTTTTCGCCATTGATTTGTTGGTAGTCATAGCCGAAACAAGTAGCATGTAGTTTTCTATGGGTTACAGGGGCTGAGTGGCTGGCATTTTGGCACTAACTTCCTGCGCCCGTTGCCAGGATGCCAGCCCTAGTGCCAGCCAAGGAAATCCCCAAAGTCCAATCATGGCGGGTGGCCGTGCGCCGGTCAGTATAACAAGTGGGAACATAAACACAAAGGGGAAAAGTCCAAGAATAAGCGGGATATAGCGTTTCCAGCCTGTCCAGATGTTGGCTTTTATACTGGCAATTCCGACCAGGATCATACCAAATCCGTTCAAAAAAGCCCCAAGTGGTGCAAAGGGCAAAGGCATAAGCCCGCCAATTAAATACGAAATAGCACCGGCCAGAGGCACGAACAAAAAAGCTCTCTTTTTTCCAAAACCAGTAGGTTCCCCAATGGTCCACAGCGAGTAGGCACCAATAATCATGGCGATGTCGCTCAAAACTGGAGTCCACCCTTTTATCAAAATTGACAGAGGATCATCGACTAGAAACAGAAAAGGTAAGAGTAAACGCCCTTTCGGCTCTTCGTCGACGGCGTTTAAAAACCAGAAAGGGAAGCCAAAGGCCAGAAAACCCATACCTGCAATGAAATAACCAATGGCTGCCCGGCGGAGATAACTATATGTCGTTGTCATGAGTATGTTTTTGGGCAAAACTCGCCCATGAACAGGCGAAGCGCATAGTAAAAAAACGACAACTTCACGACCGGGGGCGGGTACGTTCCTCGTAGGCTGCAAAAAACTGCTGGTGGGCTACCTCCTCCTCAAACAACTGGCTGGGGTTGGTACCCGCAAACTGCTGGAAGTCTTTAATCAGATGGTTTGGGTCAAAATAGCCACAGGCATAGGCGATGTCGATCCAGGAGCGGATTGGGTCGTTTTCGCGGAGTTTGTAGGCATGCCTGAACCGAGTAATCCGGGCGAAAAGTTTAGGGCTAACGCCGAGTCGTTCGCGGAACTTGCGTTCAAACTGGCGGGTACTCAGGCAGGCATCGTGGGCCAGCCGGTCGAGCTGATGATAAGCTCCCGGCAGGAGCATTTGCTGCGCTACCAGATCAATGGGAAGCAACGACTGACGGCACTGACCCGCTTTTCGGAGTAAAAACTGCTCGACAACCTGAATCATGGCTGAATAACCTGCTGCTTCGGGGAGTTGCTGGTTTATTTCCTTCGTTACGCTACCGACAATGGCTTCCAAATCGACATGGCCGTCGGTTAGGAGGTTCATAGGTACACCCAATATCCGAAACAGACTACCGGGCTGAAAACTAACTTTCAGCATCAGGTAGTTTGGGTTGATGGTGATATTCATGCGGGTAAGGGCCTGACCGACCACGAGACCGGATGTCGCTCCTTCGGGCACCTGATTACCCTCTTTTACGCTACTGGGTAAGTCGAACGGGTAAAAATAGATGCACTGCTCCGTGCTGGGCGGGTAGGGCTTTATGGGTAACTGTTGGCGCGGAGTTTTGAGATCAAGCTGAATGTGAATTACGTGATAATATCGCACAAACGATTGCAAGGCTGGATGAGCAGCGTATTGGCGGGAAAAAACCATGTTGTGGGCAGATTAAACCATCGGGTCCGGGACGGGCGAGTTTTTGCGTCTGTACGGGTTCGCATCCCTATGCGTCTTTTTCACTCCCAAGATACTCAAAAACAGGTAGCTTGCCATCGGTATTATTGACCGATAGGTTGGTAGCATTCGGACAGGCACTATCGATTCGGGTTGTTTGCCAAATCGACTATTGCGCGATTTAACCACAAAGCCTTTCGCTGTTCGTTTGATAGTACCTTTGTTTATTCGCTAGTGCCAACGCTGTGTTCCTATTCGCTCTGCTTCGTTTACTGTTCTTTTTGCTAGTCGGTTATGCCGCCGGTGGTCAGTCCATTCAGCAATATGCTCAACTTACCGTTCGGGATAATCTGGTGTACATTCCGGTGAGAGTTAATGGACAGGGGCCTTATAATTTCCTGCTGAATTCAGAAAACTCCGGCATAGCGCACATTGACCGTCGCCTGGCGCAGGCACTGGGTTTGAAAGTGGTAGGATTCCAGCAAAATACATCAGGTACACAGGTAAAGCGGGAGTTACTGGTGCGTGTGGATCAACTTAGCGTTGGCAAGATTAATCATTCGGCCCTTCAGCTAACCGTGGGTGATTACAACCCAGCGGGTAATCCGATTCCGACGGATGGTACGATAGGGCAGAATTTCTTCGATGGTTATCTGGTGACAATGAATGGGCCTAATCACCAATGGCTGGTCACGAAAGATACCCTGTCCCGAAAAGCGAAAGACGTTCTCCGGTATTCGGAACCTTTTATTGTGCCGGGTACAGTTGGCACCAGAGCACTGGCTTTCAATTTGGATGTTGGCTCGAATAAAACGTTTCTTTTCCCCAAATCTTCGCTGGCAGGTATCCGATATACTGACACTGCTAATCAACAGGTCATAGTGCTGGCTAACACAAACTTTGTTTTGCAGGAAGCCGTTATTCAGGATGAGATTGTGCTGAGCGGACTACGGCTGACGAATCAGACGGTATACTATTCGGACAAGGTTCACCAGATTAGTGTAGGCACCGCCTTCCTGAAAGACCACATCGTTCGCTTTGATCAACGCAGGAAATTAATTCAAATAGACTGATCGCTCAAAACGGAGCATCCACTCAGTTGGTACTCATGTCGTCTTACGTTTCCCTGAATGCAATGGAACTCCGAATGAGCATCTTTTTGCGAATAAATAGCCGGTCGATAGGTTGGTTTCGCCTTTAGTCTAATAAATTTGGGGTTTAATCCTGTTTCATTCGTACTCCCCTTACATGTCTGTTTCACAACTGCCGTCGGCTTTTCGCCATCCCTACTCCTTTGCCCCTGCTTTCCAGAAATCTGTCGTCTATTTTTCGATGGAGTTTGCCATCGATCAGGCCCTGAAAACCTACTCCGGTGGCCTTGGCTTCCTGGCCGGTTCGCACATGAGAAGTGCCTTCGATGAACGCCAGAACCTGATTGGCGTCGGTATTCTCTGGAAGTATGGTTATTACGATCAGATCCGTCAGGCCGATAACTCAATGGACGTTCAGTTTCGGGAGAAAATGTACGGGTTCCTGCAGGATACGGGCATCCGGTTCACGCTTACTGTGGCCGGGCGGCCAATTTGGGTGCAGGCGTTCTACCTCGATCCAAAGCACTTCAACACGGTGCCGATGTTTTTCCTGACGACGGATGTGGATGGTAATGACGAAGCCGCCCGCTCCATCTCATACCGGCTTTACGATGCGGACTCGGAGCGGAAAGTAGCGCAGTGTATGCTGCTGGGTTTGGGAGGAGCCCGGTTTCTGGATGAACTGCACTACCAGCCTGCCGTCTATCACCTGAATGAAGCCCATGCGGTATCAGCCGCTTTCCATCTGTACAAATCACTCGGTAGTGCGGCCGCCGTGCGCGATCGGATGGTGTTTACCACGCATACGCCCGAGGAAGCGGGCAATGAAAAACACGACATTGGTTTTTTAGAGAAGTTAGGCTTTTTCGGTGACCTCCCGCTGGAGGAGGTTCGCCAGATTACGGGTATTCATAATTCTATTTTCAACCACTCCCTGGTAGCGCTTCGGCTGAGCCGGAAGGCCAACGGCGTCTCTAAACTGCACGGCGACGTATCGCGTCAGTTGTGGGGAAATTACCCGGATATCTGCGAGATTACGCACATTACCAACGCCCAGAATCATGGGTACTGGGCCGATAGTCAACTGGAAACGGCCCGCCAAGCCGGGGATGTTAGGGCCCTAGCAGCCCGTAAAAAAGCGCTCAAAAAACCGTTGTTTACCCTGGTAGCCGATCAGGTAGGTAAACTCTTCGACCCGAACGTGCTGACGATGGTGTGGGCGCGCCGGTTTGCGGCCTACAAACGCCCCGACCTGATTACGCAGGATGGCGAGCGGTTCAATCGATTAATGAAGAATCGTGATTATCCACTTCAGATTATCTGGGCTGGCAAACCCTATCCGTTCGATGAAGGGGCGGTCCGAACCTTCAACCATCTGTATTACCTCAGCCACCTGTATCCGCGTATGGCGGTGTTGACCGGCTATGAACTCGCCCTGTCCAAAGTCCTCAAAGACGGGGCCGACCTGTGGTTAAATACGCCCATCGTACCCCGCGAAGCATCGGGAACCAGCGGTATGACGGCGGCCATGAACGGAGCCGTCAACGTCTCCACCAATGATGGCTGGATCTGTGAGTTCGAAAAAGATAATGGCCCCGAACAGAATGCCTTCATTATACCCACTACCACCGAAGGGAATCCCGACGAGCACGACCGCAACCACCTGTTCCGGCTCCTTGAAGAAGACATAATGCCTATGTATTATGAAAGGCCCGCCGACTGGCAGGCCCTTCAACTTCGCAGCATGAACGATGTGGACGCTTACTTTACCTCGGCCCGAATGGCGCGGGAGTATTACCAGAAGATGTACGAATAATTGGTTAGTAGCTAACCTTCAACAAGGCGCCACTCCCCATACTGGTGATGTAAGCGGTGTGGGCATCGCTTATTTTCAAATCAGTGGGCATGTTCAGTTTGTCGAGTAAAACGGTGCTGGTTGCTCCGTTGGCCCGTAGTAACCGGCCCGTGTTTGGCATAAAGCCCGTCGGACCGAATAAGGCGAACTCGAGTACCAGTGGTTTGCCATTACCATCATTCTCCACATCGACCAGACTATTGAAGGTTTGCTGATAAATCGTGAGATTACCCGCCAGGTTCATCTGGTATACGATTGATTTTCCCGCCGGGAACGGGAACCCCAGCAGGGTGCTGATATAAAACTGGTGCCCATCGTAGGTAATGCTGGTGGGTACCGACTGAATGAAGGGCGGACCGGGCGGAGGGCCAGCCGGATTGGGATTGGCGATACCCGGCACTTCAGTTACTACGCTTAAATCGCCGGTTTTTGATCGGCGGATAATGGCGTTGGCGGCCGCGTCAGTTATATACAGTGCACCGTCGGGACCGAGGGTCAGATTGTAGAGGTGCGATTCGCCGGTATCATTCTTGAAGTTATAGGCGACGACAAAGGAACGAATGTCTTGAGGAGTCAGGCTGGAAGCCGGGCTGGCGGGAGTAATGTCTGTTTTATAAGCCGATAAATCGACTTGGTAAAGCCCTTTTGGACTCAAAAAATACAGTGTTTTGCCCACGACCAGCATGTGATCGACGGCATCGAGGTCGCCTTCTGTGTTGGTTTGCGAATCAATACCGGTGATGATCGGATGCTTTTTGCCGTCCTGCGTAATTTCAGATACCATCCCATCGTTATGGCCGGTGCCCTGTTCGGCTACAAAAACGCGTCCATTGACGTCTGTCTCTACGCTAATGGGAGCAATCAGGCCGGTAGCCAGCGTAGCGGTTGTAAACGTTGGGTCGGGGGGAGTCGGTATCCGGTGATCCTGACAGCCCATAAAAAGCCATACGAGTAAACAGCCAATTAATGCAGAAACTGTGTTTTTCATGATGATGATTTTTTGACGTAAAAAGAGAAGATACCACGGTAGTAGCCGCTCAGACCGCACCGATTGTATCAAATCTATAGAATTGGCTGAGGTCGTATCAAACCTATTGAGTAAACGGACTGATTAATTAGCAAAAGGTATTATTTACTGCCAACGGACACCAAGGCGATCTTTTTAGGGGTATTTAATCAAAAAATATGCATGATTCAGGGCCGATTCGCGTTAGGTAAAGGCAAGCCATTTGGCACGAACAGGCTGATACAACACAGGCTATGAAAACTACCGCTACTATTGGTTTACTGGCCATGTTGACCATTGTACTGGCCGTTTTTTCCTGCGATACGGTAAATCCTGATATTCCCGTTACGACGGGGAAGCTTCGCATCGCGTTCGATAACGTGGCGGGAGCCTCTGATCTGAAGTTGGGAACCGGCTCATACCAAAATGCCGCCGGTGAAGCGTTTACCATCACCAAATTCAACTACTTTGTTAGCAATATCCGGCTTCGTAAGGCGGATGGCAGCGAGTATGTGGTGCCGCAGGATAGTAGTTATCACTTGATTCAGGAAGAAAAACCAGCCTCTCATTTAGTCACTTTATCTAACATGCCCGTGGGCGATTATACGGGTCTGGCGTTTATGATTGGGGTAGATAGCCTGCGTAGCCTGGCCGATATCAGCAAACGGACGGGTGCGCTCGATCCGGGTTTGAACGACGGCATGTACTGGGAGTGGAATTCGGGCTATATTTTTATGAAGCTGGAAGGGCAATCGGCTTTGGCCCCCACCACGCAGAACAACACGTTCTTTTATCACGTTGGTGGTTTTGGGGGTGGGTATGATGGCAAGAAAACCATTAATAATCTGCGTACGGTTACGCTCTCCTTCAACAATGACGTCGCGAAGGTGCAGCCCGCATCAACGCCAACCGTTCAGCTCACGACCGATGCCCTGAAGGTGTTTAATGGTCCAGTCAAACTGAGCATTGCCGAACATTCATCCGTCATGTTTGACCCATTCTCGACCAACATCGCCAACAATTACGCCCAGATGTTCAGTTACAGCCGCATCCAGACAAGCCTATGATTCGGGTGGGAACTATATCGCCCACTAAAATCGGGTTGCTGGTCAGCGCAGGTTTGTTTGCCCTGGTAGTGAGTTGTCAAACTCAGCAAGCCACTGATCCCACGCCCGGCCCTGTACCAACACAACCGGGTGGTGTAGTGTATCAGGCCACGCTGGTCACGATTCGGCAACCCACCAATTTCCCGGCTCTAACCTACCAACTGAATCAGAATCCCCCCACGGTGGAAGGCGTAGCGTTGGGAAAAACCCTGTTTTACGACCCACTTCTTTCGCGCGATACAACCATTAGTTGCGGGTTTTGCCACCAGCAGTTTGCGGGCTTTGGCCACTCCGACCACCCGCTGAGTCACGGTATTGGCGGTAAGTTCGGTACGCGCAATGTGCCGGGATTGCAAAACCTGGGCTGGGACCGTGAATTTTTCTGGGATGGGGGCATTACCAGTTTAGACGAACTACCGCTGGCGCCCATCAAAAATCCGGTCGAGATGGACATGGTCTTTGCGGATGCGCTGAACCGGGTGCAGAAAAATCCCAAATACCCGGCCCTGTTTAAAGCCGCCTTTGGCTCCGATACCGTCACGACGGCCCGGTTTCTGAAAGCCATTTCGCAGTTCTTACTAACGCTCGTATCGGCTGATTCGCGCTATGATAAATACGTTCGGAAAGAGAGTGGGGGAGACCTGAGTACGAATGAACTGGCCGGTCTGGCGTTATTTCAGCAGAAATGTATCGCCTGCCACGCAACGGATTTGTTTACCGATAAAAGCTACCGGAACAATGGTTTGCCCGCCGGGCCAATCAATGACCAGGGCCGCTATACGATTACCCTCAACGAAGCCGACCGGCTTACATTCCGGGTGCCCAGCCTGCGCAACGTGGAGAAAACATTCCCGTACATGCACGATGGGCGTTTTGCCACGCTGGAACAGGTAGTCGACCACTACCGCAGTGGCGTGAAAGACAGCCCTACGCTCGACCCGGTACTGAAACGGACTGGTAGTTTGGGTATTGCGTTGACCGATACCGAGAAAAAACAGGTATTATCTTTCCTGAAAATCCTCACCGACGATACCTTCATCAATAACCGGGCGTTCAGTGCCAATTAGTGAGCGTGGGTAAGCCGGTGTTGCCGGATATTGACCAGGTGACTAATGACCAGACCGGCCGACGCAGCATAGGCAACATACGCAAAAATGGGATGTGTGTGTTCAAGTATCAGCGCGATACTGAACAGGGCCAGGAAGCCCCAGAGGCTTCGTTTTACCGGCACTGATACAACGTGCCGGGTAGCAAAATAGACCGCTACGGCGTTGATTCCGATAAAAATATAATCCAGACTCAAAAAACCGGTACGCAGCGAAGAAGTCTGCAATAGTGACGATGAAACCAGTAAAACGGGCGTAATGAGACAGTGTATAATGCACAGTACGGAGCCGGTAATACCGATATAATCTGCTTTACGGGAGAGGTCGTCTGTTTTCATGAGCAAAGGCAAAAATACGACACTTACAGCAATCGAATGCCTACTTAACTCACTTTTTTGCAACAAAGTTGCGAATTGGGTTATGATTTGTTGGATGCTCTCAAAACTGTACAGGGAAGCCGGTTTCAAGGCACATTTTCTCTCACGTCTTATGTATCTGTTCTCCCTGCCTGCCAGCGTCAGTTCGCTTTCGTTAGCAACGTGTAGCCCATCAGTTTGCCATTTTTGTTATACGTTTCCGATTTGACGTCTAGTATCTGGTTGGGCGTACGGTAGCTAACTACGCGCATGGATGAACGGATGGGCATACCAAATACCCGGTTTTCCATGTTCATATCGGAGGTAATTTTATACGTATCGAATGTACCGGCAGGGGTGGTGATGGATTCCTTCCCTTCTACCTGCCGATTGGCCATTGTCATAGCCATAGTAGACATAGTAGTGCCATTCGTAATTAATTCAGCTTCTATCTGTCCATCGCTCAATTTTTGCCCCACGCTAAATTTGGACGGATAACTCAGCTTGTTCATTTTCATTTTTAACTCCATGTCCTTCATGTTCGACTGCATGGCCTGCATCATCCCTGATAAATCGGCTACGAGTTCATCGCCGGTACAGGTGTAGCGAACGCTGTAAGGTGGGCGTTGTTTGCCTTTTTCGTCCTCAAACTGCGCCGTCATGTCCATTATCGTCGAGCCACCTTCTTTGCGAACATCGTTGACGGTATAGCTGATTTTGCCAGTGGGTTTATCTTTTGGATTGAACGTCGTCATCTCGAACTGCATGCCGGTTTTAAAGGACATACCGAAGCAATCCTGCGCCTGCGTTTGGCTAGATAAAATAAAAAGAATGAGCAGCGAATAAATTAATCCTTTCATACGAGTAAAAACGGTTGGTTTACAGGAAGATAAAGATAGACGATAACAGAGTCAACTACCCAAAGCTTTGAGCAAACGGCGGTATACTTACGTCCAGATCATGCTCATGATACCGAGGAGCATGATGAGCTTGCAGAGGCTACTGAGGTACCCGAAGTCGCGCCGGGTATCGGCTAGAACGAGCCGGTAAGTGAGCCACCCAATCGGAATGAGTAGCAGGAAGAAAATAAGGAGGAGATGGTTGTTATGAAGCAACGCAGCGATGGTGAAAAGCGACCCGACAAAGGTGGCCAGCAGGCCGTACAAGAGGTATTTGGTTCGGCGGAGTCCCCATATGATGGGAATGGTTCGGCAGCCAAAACGAGCATCCCCCCGGATATCCTGCATGTCTTTGATGATTTCCCGAATCAGCGAAATACCGAAGGAGAACAACGCATAGATCAGCAGCATCTGGGCATTGTTGCGGTAGTAGATAGCCAGCACAATGAGAGAAAGGGCCGTTAGCAACGAAATGACAATGTTGCCTACCAATGGCTGCCGCTTAAACTGGGCCGAATAAAACCACAGCAAGGTAACCGCCAGTACATCGGCCAGGAAAACCCATTTGCTGAGGTACAAACCAATCATACAACCCACCACATTGAGCACCTGATGCACCCCCATCGCAATCCGGCGCTTAAGAAAACGACCGATAATGACCCGCTCCGGTTTATTGACCAGGTCTATTTTTATATCGAAATAATCATTGATGATATATCCCGCAGCCGCAATACAAACCGTCGATAACGACAGCAGCCAGAAGTTTCGGTCCGGAAAAAGGAAATAACTGCTCGGTTTGGTATCAATGATAAACAGGCGGGCAAGCAATTGAGTGGCCACAACAATCAGCAGGTTCTGAAGCCGGATGAGCCGCAGAAAGCCAAAGGCAAATGCTGAGAAGGGAGCGGACTGGCGTGCCACCATGCTGTTTTTTTGTCAAAAATACGGATTTTGAGAAGGCTGGGAAAGCGAAAAGGGAAGGTCGGCGTTAATTGTACGGTATGCGCTGTGGTCTGTCAGGTACTTTTAATCGTTCCGGGATTCTTTTTGCTGACATTTGTTGTTGAGGAACAAACTTGTTCTCTCACGATGAAAATTGGTATAGTATGCTACCCGACATTTGGTGGTAGTGGGGTAGTGGCTACCGAACTCGGCAAGGCACTGGCCAAAAACGGGCATCAAATTCACTTCATTACCTATCAGCAACCACCGCGGCTCGATTTTTTTAATGAAAATGTCTTTTACCACGAAGTAAATATACCATCCTACCCCCTGTTTCAATACGCTCCTTACGAATCGGCATTAACCAGTGAAATGGTTAATGTGGTGCTGAACGAAAATGTTGATTTACTGCACGTTCACTACGCCATTCCGCACGCATCGGCAGCCTACATGGCCAAGATGATTTTGCGGTCGCAGGGGCGTAATGTGCCGGTGGTGACCACGCTGCACGGTACGGATATTACGCTGGTGGGCAAAGATGCTTCGTTTGAACCCGTGGTTACGTTCAGTATCAATGAGTCGGACGGGGTAACGTCGGTATCGGAGAATCTGCGGGAAGACACGTACAAACACTTCAAAGTTCACCGCGAAATTGAGGTGATTCCCAACTTCATCGACCTGAGCCGGTTTAACCGGCAGAAGAAGGAGCACTTTAAAAAAGCAATCTGCCCCAACGACGAAAAGTTGATTGTACACACATCCAACTTCCGGCGGGTGAAGCGCATCGACGATGCCGTGATGGCTTTTTATCACATTCAGCAGCAAACCCCCGCCAAGCTCTTACTGGTGGGCGACGGTCCTGAACGCGCCCGTATCGAGCGGCTCGTGCGTGAACTGAATATTTACGATCAGGTCCGGTTTTTAGGGAAGCTGGACGCCGTTGAGGAAGTACTGTCGGTAGCTGACCTGTTCATTATGCCTTCCGAAAATGAGAGCTTCGGGCTGGCCGCACTGGAAGCTTTAGCCTGTGAGGTGCCGCTGATAACATCGAACGCCGGTGGACTCCCGGAGCTAAATATACAGGGCGTAACCGGTTTCCTAAGTCCGGTGGGCGATGTAGATGACATGGTCAAAAATGCGCTGTACGTGCTCGACGATGCCAATCTGCCCCGGTTCAAAGAAAACGCGCTGGCAAGAGCCAAAGAATTTGAACTGTCCCGCATCCTGCCCATGTACGAAGCGCATTATGAGCGGGTGTTGCAGGCCGCAAACGAGCCGGTTAGTTGACTGATTAATTAGTTGATTGGTTAATTCGTGAGTTAGTCAGATGGTTAGTCATAAACCAATTAATTCGCAAATTAACTGACCAACTAATCAACCGATCAACTAATTTACTAGTCAACTGATTGAAAATGAATCCAAACATACCCCAAACAGACCGTAAGCGAGTAGTTATTGTAGGAGCCGGATTCGGTGGGTTGAGACTGGCCCGAAAACTGTCGGGCCGGAAGGAGTTTCAGGTTGTTTTGATAAACAAACAGAACTACCACGAATTTCAGCCCCTGTACTATCAGGTTGCTACGGCCGGTCTGGAGGCCAATGCCATTCTGTTTCCCTTGCGGTCAGTATTCAGTAATTGTAAGAACGTGCATATCCGCGTAACTAATGTGACGGGTATTCGGCCGGCCGACAAGGCAGTGGATACCGAATTGGGGCCGGTTACCTACGATTACTTGGTGATGGCCACCGGAGCAGATACTAACTTTTTCAACCAGCAAAATATTATTGAGAAGGCACTCCCCATGAAGTCGGTGTCCGAAGCGATTGCCCTGCGTAACCGGATGTTGCAAAACTTCGAGGATGCGCTGAGCGTGGAAAGCGTCGATGAAAAGGAAGGATTCATGGATGTGGTGGTGGTAGGGGGGGGGCCAACGGGCGTTGAGTTATGCGGTACGCTAGCCGAAATGCGAAAAACCGTTCTACCCAAAGACTACCCGGAACTGGATTTCAGGATGATGGATATTTACCTCGTTCAATCGGGGCCGGTGTTGCTGGAACCCATGTCCAAACAGTCGCAGGAACACTCGTTAACGTATTTGCACGAGTTGGGTGTGAACGTGCGGCTGAATACCCGCGTAAAGGATTTCGATGGGCGGATAGTGACCATGAGTGATGGCTCCACGCTGCGCACCAATAACCTTATTTGGGCGGCTGGCGTAAAGGCTAATCCGTTGGCGGGACTGCCTGCCGACGTGCTGGGCCGGGGCGGACGGGTACTGGTGAATCGCTACAGTCAGGTGCAGGGATTTACGGATGTATTCGCTATTGGGGATGTGGCCCTGATGACCGAGGAGAAATGGCCTGATGGGCACCCACAGGTAGCACAACCCGCTATTCAGCAAGGGAAGCTACTGGCTAAAAACCTGCTGCACTGGTTGCGCAATGAACAACCCGAAGAATTTACGTACCACGATTTGGGGACAATGGCTACCATAGGCCGGGGACTGGCTGTAGTGGATTTGCCCTTTTTGAAGTTTCAGGGATTTTTTGCGTGGTTAACCTGGTTATTCGTACACCTGATGTCGATAGTTGGGGTCAAAAACCGGCTCTCCATCTTTCTGAACTGGATGTTCAATTACCTGACCTACAGTAACTCGTTGCGGCTGATTATTAAGCCCAAACTGCCTAAAGGGAATATGGATGCGATGCAGGAGAAATTGGCGGACCAGGTAGAAATGAGTAAAACTTAATTATTATATAGTAAATCAAGTTTACTATATTCTTCGGTGAAATCAATTTTTCATTGTATTTTCGCCCTATTAATTGACTACAATATTTATGGAATCAACAACGGAAAAACTGCATACGATGGCCGGACATGGTAAAACCCGGCCCAAGCATACAGGTACCAAGAAACTATTCGATAATCCTATTCTGGAAGCCCTCTCGCGCACGCACATCATGATTCCTATTTCGATGTGGCTGACGCTGTCGGTATTCCTGGGCTGGTATGCCTTCACCCATACGGACATGGGCGCACCTATGATTGCTACCTTGTTCATTACGGGGCTACTGGTGTTTTCGCTGTTTGAATACGTGTTGCACCGTTATCTGTACCACATTACGCCCACATCAGAAAACCGCGCAAAACTGCAATACACCCTGCACGGCGTTCACCATGAATATCCGAAAGACAAAACGCGTCTGGCTATGCCTCCTACAGTGGCTATTTTTATGGCAGCGGGGTTCTTCGGTCTGTTTTTTGTGATGATGGGTGAAGCTGCCTACGCGTTCTTTCCCGGTTTTCTGGTCGGCTATAGCGGCTATCTGTCCGTGCATTTTATTATTCACGCTTATACGCCACCCAAGAACTTTTTTAAGCACTTGTGGATAAACCACAGTATTCACCACTACAAAAACGAAGAGAGCAACTACGGTGTCTCGTCGCCCATGTGGGATTATGTCTTCAAATCATTTCAGAAGTAAATAGCCTTCTTTACCATAAAAAATGCCCTGCTGAGAGTAATTTCAACGGGGCATTTTTTATGGTAAAGAAGGCTATTTACTTCAACTTTTCATTCTCCAGATGCCGGGTGGCATCCCGGCCATTTTTTTTATCGAGGTTCTTCTGAAAAGCCTCCGTCAGGTCAACGCCGGTTTGGTTAGCCAGACAAATGACTACCCAGAGTACATCGGCCAGTTCGTCGCCGAGGTCCTTGTTTTTATCCGACTCCTTTTCGGACTGTTCCCCGTAGCGTCGGGCAATGATGCGGGCTACTTCGCCAACCTCTTCGGTCAGTTGCGCCATGTTGGTCAACTCGTTGAAATACCGAACGCCAACGGTTTTTATCCAGTCGTCGACGGTAATCTGTGCGTCATTAAGGGTCATATACAGGCTATTTCCGAAATCTATTTCTCCGGTACGAAGGTTAGCGAACTAAACAGGTTCTCATCGAAGCTCTCCTTGGCGAGGTCTTGTAATTGTCCGGAGGTTACAGCTTTGATGTCGTTGAAAATGTCGTTCAGGGCTTCAACCCGGTTGATGTCGAGCAGGCTTTTGGCCATCATCAGCATAAAACTGTTGTTGCTTTCTTCGGCCATTGCCAGCTGACCAATCAACTGTTCTTTCGTCTGGTGCAGTTGCAGGGTCGTTAACGGCTGTTCCCGCAGCCGCTTCAGCTCTTTCATAATCAGCGACTGCGCCTTGTCCACTTTCTTAGGGTCGGTGCCAAAGTAGATGCCCAGAAATCCCGTGTCCAGATAAGGCGTGTAACCGGCATCGATGGAATAGACCAAGCCGTATTTCTCGCGCAGATTCAGGTTTAGCCGCGAGTTCATGCCGGGACCACCCAGCAGGTTGACCAGCATAAAGAAGGGTAGCCGTCGCGGGTCTTTCAGTCCGTACGCAGGTCGCCCCAGGGCGCACTGTGCCTGCGTAATGGGACGTTCGACACGGGTGTGGCGGGGTACGTAATCCGTGGGTGTTTTGCGCTGCCGGACTGAGTGCTGCACCGGAACATCCCGGAAATACTTCTCGGCTACTTTCACCACCTGTTTGAACGGTAACCGGCTGACGGAGGCAAACACAATCCGGCTAGTATCGTAATTTTCGGCAATGAACTGCTGGAGGTCTTCCCGACCGAATGAACCAACGGTTTCGGTGGTTCCCAGAATATTGCCACCCAGCGCGTGGTTCGGAAATACCAGCTCGTCGAAATCATCCTGAATGGCATCTTCGGGCGAGTCATAATACATCGCCATTTCCTCCAGAATAACCCCCCGTTCCCGCTCGATCTGTCGTTCGGGGAAGATGGAGTGAAACGTGATGTCGGCCAGTAAGTCAACGGCTTTCTCGAAATGAGCGTCCAATACCGAGGCATGGAAGCACACTTTTTCTTTGGTGGTGTACGCATTCAACTCACCACCGATAATTTCGAGCCGGGTGATAATGTGGTAGGATTTTCGTTTCTCCGTACCTTTGAAAGCCATGTGCTCCCAAAAGTGGGCTAGTCCCTGCTGGTGTGGTTGCTCATCGCGACTGCCAATATCGAGCATGATGCCGCAGTGGGCAATCTGCGTATGAGGAATTTGTTTATGCGCAATTCGAATCCCGTTCGGCAGGGTGTATACGTCGTAATCTTCCATTCTTACTTATTCACGCACAAGGCGTACTGATGATAACCGCAACCAATCCGCCCCGGTTCCTGCTAATTCAAACCGCTTTTATCGGGGATGTCATTCTGGCTACGGCCCTGCTCGAACAACTGCGTCAGGCTTACCCGGATGCGTTGCTGGACATACTGGTTCGTAAAGGTAACGAGGGTTTATTGGTTAATCACCCGTTTCTGAACGAGGTGCTCATCTGGCACAAAAAGGAGGCCAAATACCGGGATTTGTGGCGTCTACTGCAAACCATCCGCTCCCGCCAATATAATGCCGTATTGAACCTGCAGCGGTATGGAACGATGGGTATGCTAACCGCTTTGTCGGGTGCTAAAGTGACGGTTGGTTTCGATAAAAATCCATTCTCACACTTTTTTACGCATCGGATTGTGCATCGGTTCGAACCGGGCGTTCATGAAGTAGACCGCAACGCCGAAATGCTCAGCGTGCTGAAGCCAGAAAATCAATGGCAGGGGCAAACCCGCCCCAAACTCTATCCATCAGCAAAAGATTATGCTGCGGTGCAACCCTACAAAGTACAGTCTTATGTATGTATGGCACCCATGTCGGTCTGGTTCACAAAGCAGTACCCTGCCGAACGCTGGGTCGAACTTATTCAAGCCCTACCCAAACAAATAACGATTTATCTGCTGGGTGCCCCCACCGATCGTGCTGCCTGTGAGGCCATACGGGTTTCGGCTGGTAATACGGTGAATGTAATAAACCTGGCGGGGCAGTTGAGTTTGCTACAATCGGCGGCTTTGCAGCAGGATGCTGTGATGAACTACGTAAATGATTCGGCCCCGCTGCACCTGTGTTCGGCCATGAACGCGCCGACTACAGCTATCTTCTGTTCGACGGTACCTGAATTTGGTTTCGGCCCTTTGGCCGATGTGTCGCGGGTGGTGCAAACGCCTGAAAAGCTCGATTGTAAACCCTGTAATTTACATGGGCGGAAAGCCTGCCCCTTGGGTCATTTTCGGTGTGCCTGGGGTATCCGGCTGGAAGAGCTAACGGAGCGTGTATTATAGCATTCCTTTATCAGTAAAAGCGCGGTTGTGGTGTAACAGCAACTCCGGCATGGCCTGATAGGCTTTTTGTTGCTCAAGTGATGTCTGGTGCATCACTTCTGTACGTTCACCCAGGGTATTGATAGCCTCGCTGTGCTGGTCTAAACGTTCCCGATGTTTTTGGGCCTGCTCCATTAACGTGCGAATGGCGGTTAGTTGTAACTAAATACCCTTACTGTGTATCTCGATAGTCTCGTTGTGGCGGTCAATCGTCGTGACTGTCCCGCCGGTTATATTCCCCCGAAAGGGGTGTTATGAAAGCCCGGCTATCGGCCAACGAAAATCCATACGGCCCTTCGCCTAAAGCCCTTAAAACCATCACGGAGGCTGCGCCCGATGGTTATCTGTACGCTATGGAATACGCCCGGAAGTTCCGCAAGCTAGTAGCCGAAACGGAGGGCGTTCTGGAAGAGTACGTACTGCTGGGTGCCGGTTTGGGCGAGTTGCTGACGGCGGCTTACCGGCCCAACGCGGGTCGTACCATCGTTGCCCCCGACCCGACATTCTGGTAGACGAAGCCTATATTCACTACATGCCCGATCCAAAAGCCTATTCGATGGTGGATATGGTGATGAAAGGGAGCAA
This sequence comes from Cytophagales bacterium, assembly GCA_038236215.1. Lineage (GTDB taxonomy): Bacteria > Bacteroidota > Bacteroidia > Cytophagales > Spirosomataceae > Spirosoma. The sequence goes on from JBBSTD010000101.1 coordinate 22,533, forward strand.
CGTAATCGTGACTAAGACCTTCTCGAAAGTACACGGTTTTGCGGGTTTACGGATGGGGTATATGATTGCTAAACCCGAAATTCTGGAAGAGATCGCTAAGTTTTCTAGCGTCGGCAGTGGACTTAGTATGACCACGCTGCGGGCCGCTATGATCAGTATGCAGGATACGGATTTTGTGAACTATTCACTCGGCAAAACCCAGGAGTCAAAGGATTATCTGTACGGCATATTGAAGGAGCACAACTACTAGCCGCTACCGTCGGGTGCCAACTTCGTGATGTTCCCCATCCGGATGAAGGGCGAAGATTTTGTAGCCCGCATGATGGACCAGGGCGTAAGCATCCGTCAGTGGAAATTCGATGGTCAGTACTGGTGCCGCGTGAGTCTGGGCACCATGCCTCAGATGCAGGCCTTCGCCGACGGACTCAAAGTGATTTCGTAACGCTGAACATACTACAAACGCCACCGGGGCAGCATAGGGTGATGCCCCGGTAGCGTTTAGATGCATTATTGCTTGTACTCAAGCAGTTTAATTGTTGTGTTTCTTGTTGAGGGAATTTTGGTACGTTAAGAACGTGTTTGGGATTTGAGAAAAGCAGAGAGTCGTGCCAACTTTGTATCGACCAAAATGCAAAGTCATGACCAAACAGTGGCAACCACTGACCGACCCTCAATGGGCTGCAATTTCGCCTTTCTTTGACCTAAAA
>JBBSTD010000102.1:0-22827 GCA_038236215.1 Cytophagales bacterium
TGGAGTATCAAGGGTGCGCAGCGTGTTCTAAACTTGCGTGTCTGCCTGATGAGTAACCGATGGAATCTGGTTCGTCAGCAAATCGAACCCATCAACTATGCGATGGAGGTATAGCGACAATTTGAATTGCACCCCTTTTGGCAGGGGAATGTAGATACGAAGAAGGGTGATATACTGGTAATGTATTGCCTGGCTCCTTATAGCTACATTCATTCCATTTGGCGGGCTACTACCGATGGTATTGCCGACCCCTTCTATCATTGGTATGGCAGCGTATACATTGGTGAGGGTCAGAAAGTTGCGCAAATTACGCTCAACGAGCTAAAAAGCGACTCTTACTTTAGTCAGCATCCATTAGTTCGCAAAAATTTACAGGGCGTAAATGGGTACCCGCTTACCTCAGAAGCTTATTTACAACTGCAAAGAATGATAGTCAACAAGGGCGGAGAGGTTGCTCATTTACCAAAACTGTATGGTTATCAACTTGATAAGAATAAAAATTTGAATAATGAAGAGGAGGTAAATATTTATTTAATTGAACCATTGTTTATAAAGCTTGGCTACACCCCCCATGATTGGGTAAAAGAACGCCCCGTTAGCATGGGTAGAGGAGAAAGTAAATATGCTGATTATGCTTTTCCAGTTAAAGTTGATAAAAACAGTGAGAATGTCTCCATGTTGGTTGAAAGTAAGAAACATATAAAAAATAAGCGGGATATGGATGATGCTTTCAGACAGGTCAAATCATATGGGAAGCGTTTATTAGCGAAGATTTTAGTCATTGCTGATAAAGACTTTATTTGGATTTATGAGCGACAGGAAGACTACGATTTTGATAGCACTCAATACATAAAAAAAGCCTGGAAGGAACTTGAAGACCCCAGTGATTTTAATTCTATAAAAAAATTGATTGGTAAATAGTCAGGTATGGAATGGTTATGTACCTAACGGCACAAGCCGTCTCACTTATGCCGACTTTCCCTACCGATGCTTCGCTGTTTGCCCCTACGGGGCCTTTAATGCCCATAGATTCACATCTTTTTATTGAAAATCCCTCCATGCAGATTGAACACCTTGCCATTTGGGTTCGTGATCTGGAACGGATGCGACTCTTCTACGAAACGTATTTTGGTGCTGCGGCTAATGATAAATACGTCAATTCCCGCAAAGGCTTTTCTTCCTATTTCCTGTCTTTCCCCGACGGTGGGCCGCGCCTGGAAATCATGCAGATGACGGGGGTAGCAGATAGCCAGAATAACGGGGCCGATCAGTTCATCGGGCTAACCCATCTGGCCTTTTCGGTAGGGAATGAACAGGCAGTAGATATCCTAACCGAACAACTTCGTGCAGATGGAGTCACAATCGTGGGCGAACCCCGCCGAACGGGTGATGGCTATTACGAGAGTGTAGTGATGGACCCGGAAGGGAACCAACTGGAACTGACGGCCTGAACACGCTTTATAGTTTAACCGATTCTGCCGTTGATTTAACGGCCATCGTCTTCACTTTCGTTTCCTCCTTCTGCTCGCGCCGGTTGAGAATATCAAGGATAATCTGCGTCATGTATTCACGCTTGTTGAATACAATATCGTGGCGGTTTTCGGGCAGCAAAAATTGCTTTACCCGGGCGTTGACTAAATGATGCTCAGCAAATGACACATTAGTGGGGTAAACCAGTTCATCGCGCTGGCCATGCAGCATCGTGATGTTCGCTCGGATTTTAGGCCAGTCGGGCAAGATCGCTTCCAGCGCTTTCCGGTGCGCCAGCTTCTCATCATTTGCCAGACGGAGTAACGGGGAAACGCACCAGTAAATCAACGGACTATCGGCCAGATAACTGATTGAGTACGTTCGCTCCAGACCCGGACCTAAAGCCGAGGAAACGAAGACAACATGATCCACTAAATCGGGATTATTCATGGCCAGCCGGGCCGAAACGGACCCACCGTACGACGAGCCAACAATCATCAAAAAAGGCGCTTTCCGATACCGCTCGATGAGGGGTTGCAGGAATTTAGCCTGATTGATAATAGAGGTTTCGACCCGACCGAAATCGGAGTAACCATAACCCGGCCGATCCACTGCCACTAACTGCGCTTTACTCAGCAACAGCGTATCCTTGAAAAACTTGTCGAAAAAGGACAGAGAGCTGGGGGCCCCATGTACGAACAGAATAACGGGTTGGGCCGAATTGCCTTTCAGCGCAGGGGTTTCCAAAAACCGAATGGTACGTGGCCTTTCTCCCGATTCGTCGGCAACGTGATAATAATGTACGGTAGGACGAATGCGTTGGCCCTTGAATTCTTCCGCTAACTCCTCATCCGTTTTTCGGGAATCTACAAACCAGGCTGCTCCTACTACACAAATGATCAGACCAAATGCACTGAGTAAACTCCAGCAGGCGATTCGTAAAAAGCGTTTCATACCAAACATCATCCGTAAACTTTCTCAGGCAAATTGTCCGCCAAAGATTCGTTTTTCGTCATCGTACAAGCGAATAAACTCCCTGACTAACAATCGTTTATTTCGTTATCTATTGCCTCCTCGTTGTATCAGGGGGCAGTGGTGGAGCAAAGGGCAACGTCTCTATAAAGGTTGAGTCTGCTGGCTCTTCGGAGGAACCGGTAGAGTCAGACTCTTCAATAACTTCTTCGTCACCAGAAGGACCACAGTCCAAATAGTTTTTCGCGATGCCATTGGGCTTGGGAAAAGGCCCCTGCAGATTCTTAAATTTCGGGTCTGCATACACTTTCTCCAGAAAACGCCCGACCAGGGGCAACGCGGTTTTAGCCCCTTCGCCCAGATCGGTTGACCGAAAGTGAATACTTCGGTCATCGCCCCCTACCCAGGCACCTACCACCAGACTGTTAGAAATACCAACAAACCAGCCATCCGAATTGTTGGACGTAGTACCGGTTTTGGCCCCCATCTCGTTATGGTTTTTAAGTACTTTATACTCCTCGAGCCTTTGTGATGTACCGCCCGATTCCTGCAAACCACCCTGTAGCATGTAGCGCATCAGAAAGGCCGTCTCGGAACTGATAGCCCGTTTGTGTTGACTCGTAAACGTTTCAATAACATTGCCATCCCGGTCTTCTATACGCTGCACAATGATAGGCTGGGTTGACTCACCGTCGTTGACAAATGTGCAGTAAGCACTCACCAGCTCGTATAACGACACGTCAGACGAACCTAGCCCAATGGAAGGAACGGGGTCCAGATGACTTTGAATTCCCATCCGGTGCGCATACTCAGCCACCCGTTCAGGACCAACGTCATCCGTCAGCCGCGCCGTTATGGAGTTGACCGAACGAGCCATAGCCCGGCGCAGGGTCATGTTCGAGTAGGTATAATAACCGGTTGAGTTGCGGGGCTCCCAGATTTTATCTTCCCCATTTTCACGGTATGCCTTGCGGAAAGGCCGGTCTTGAATGCGGTCGCAGGGGCTTAGGTTAATCAGGGTATCATCAATGGCAGTGGTGTACACAAACGGTTTAAAGGTGGACCCTGGCTGTCGTTTGCCCTGCTTCACGTGGTCGTATTTGAAGTAGTCGTAGTCCAGCCCACCTACCCAGGCCCGAATGTAGCCCGTGCGCGGGTCCATGGCGACCATTCCCGATTGCAGAAAATGTTTATAATAGGCGATTGAGTCATAAGGGGTCATGGTAGTAGAGTCATACCCTCGCTTGCTGTTCCAGCTAAACACCCGCATCTTGTACTTCTTGTTTTTCATGTAGTACATGACCGAGTCCGGGTATAGCGGCAAAAAACGCCTACTCAGCGTCTTGTAACGCTCGGTACGCCGGGCCACCGAGTCGATGAAGCCGGGCAACTCGTTACCATCTTCATCCGTCCAGGGGTTGCGGCCCTGCCAGTGATTGTCGAACGTATGTTGCAATTGCTTCATTTTTTCGCTTGTCGCTTCTTCCGCGTAGCGCTGCATCCGGGAATCTACCGTTGTAATGATACGCAGGCCATCCCGGTACAAGTCGTATCCGTTTTCTTCACCCCACTTTTTTACGTAGTCCTGAACCGCGTTTTTCAGGTAACTAGCCGGGCCTGAGTACGGATTTTCGGGTGTAAATTCGGTCAGCAGAGGTAAGGCACTGATAGAATCCGCCTGTTTGCTGGTCAGGAAATCGTACTTGGCCATTTGCCCTAGTACGATGTTCCGACGCTTAAGAGCATTTTTAGGATTTTTTAACGGGTTGTAATAAGTAGTCGCTTTTTGCAACCCGACCAGAATGGCTCCTTCCTGTACATTCAGGCTATCAGTATCCTTATTAAAGAAAATACGGGATGCCGTTTTTAACCCAAACGCATTACTGCCGAAATCGACCGTGTTGAAGTAGTAGGTGATAATCTCGTTCTTGGTAAAGTTGCGCTCCAGTTTCAGAGCCATCAGCCACTCCTTGGATTTGTAAATAACCTTTCGAATGATTGGTATTCGGGTCAGTACCCCGCTTTGTGATTTCCGACGCGTTTTAAAGAGGTTCTTGGCTAACTGCTGTGTAATAGTTGATCCCCCTCCGTCGCGTCCCAAACTGACAACTGCCCGGCCAATGGCTCGGGGATCAACCCCTACGTGAGAATAAAAACGGGCGTCCTCCGTGGCAATCAGCGCATTAATGATCGATTTCGGAATGTTTTCAAATTTGACCGGGGTTCGGTTTTCTTCGTAGAACTTTCCAATCATTACCCCATCCTGCGAATAAATCTCGGAGGACTGATTAAGTTTTGGATTCTTAAGTTCCTCAACACTAGGCATTTCCCCGGTCAGGTACAGGAGATTATTGTTGAGGACAAAAACATAGATACCTGTCAACAGAAATCCCCACAGAAAGATCTTTATCGTGTTTTTGAGGTAGGGGTAGTATCCCGATTCAGGATCGATATACTGAAAAATAAACGAGCGGAAACGGTCGCGGTACGCATGATACGTGCTAACCCAGGCATTAACCCGTTCTTCACCAGCAACCCGTACGATTTGTCGGCTTACTCCGCGTCTGACGTTGCCAAATTGTACACGGCGTTGTCGAATTCGTTGTCGGAATGTCCCAAAGGCGTGCCGGACAGCGCGGAATCGCTCCCTATGTTGACTCATGCGTTTTTTTCTAAAAGACTCTCATCTATTCCTTAATCGACTGCCGGGGAGCGCAACACTAACCATCGAAAGAAGGAGAATTGCCTGCGCTCAGAACGGGTGCCAAAGATACTAATTTTCAGCCGATGTGACGTACAAAAGCCGGACTGCTACAGGCAGTCCGGCTTCTATATAACGGCTCCAACGCCGTTTTGTGTCAGTTTATTTCTTTTCAAATGTCATCGCTGCACCATTCATACAGTACCGGAGTCCTGTAGGTTTAGGACCATCGTCAAAAACGTGACCCAGATGACCGCTACATACACTGCATAGTATTTCCGTGCGAACCATCCCGTACGCTTTGTCCTTTTTTTCGTTCACTGCATTCTTGGCAATGGGCGTGTAAAAGCTTGGCCAGCCGGTTCCGGAATCGAATTTGGTATCAGACGAAAATAGGGGGTTGTGGCAACCCGCACAGTAGAATGTACCATGTTGGTGGATGTCGTTCAGCGGGCTGGAGAACGCCCGTTCGGTACCATGATCACGCAAGATAGCGTACTGGTCAGATGTCAATAGTTTCTTCCATTCTGCATCGGTTTTAACAACTTTCCGGGGTTGGTCGTCATACCGTACGTACGTAAAGGCAAAGCTAACAAGTACCAAAGCGGACAGAGCAATAAAAAGAATGTATTTCATGCGTTCGTTATTGAAAGTTAATAATCATTCGTTGAGCTTTCGGCCTGACACAACTCAGTGTTTGACCGTATAAAAAAAATGTCAGCATAGGCTACGTGTAGAGTCTATGCTGACTAAATAACAAAAAAGAAGCGTAGCTCGTTCAGGCCTTTACCGGCGATACAGCCAGGAGGGTAGACATAGTTGGCGAGGGATTGCCACCCCGTTTCTCGACGGTCACGGCAAAAGCATCGGCCCGTGCAATCGATCGATTCAGGGGCTGCGTAGTCGACCCAGTGCTATCTGCATCAAAGACCCCGGCATCAATGGGTTTCCCATCAACCAGCGCCCAAAGCTGATACTGTTTGTCGGTAGGCAGCGCTGGTAATGACTTAACATTGACCGCGACCTGCTTCGTAGCTGCACTCCAGAAAATGAACAGATTACCCTTGGGAGCCTTCTCATTTCCCTTCAGTTCGATCCTCTTCAACGCTGGCTGACTCAGTAGTGCAACAACCTGGGCTGACTCTACCTGATCCGCTTTCAATTTGCTGGCTACTGTTTTCAGGCTATCATTTCTAGTACGAACGGAGACCAGCGCGTTCTGATTGGTACGCAGTTTCGAAAGCAGAAAAAACGAGAACAGTAACATAGCGAGCCCCATGCAGGCTGCTACAATCCAGGTAGTCCGGTGGGAGTGGGAGGAAGACATATCCACCGGCATTGGCCGAACAATTGTATCATTCGTCTGCTCGTCGTCGTCAACTTCTTCGTGCTGGCCAAAGTTAAGCTGCTGAAGCAGTTTATCCTTTGTAGAAGCCGGCGGCTCAACACTATGGAACATGGCATAGTGTTCGATGGCCTCCGACAACTGGTTCAGTTCATGCCCTATCTCTGGATAGACAGACGAAAGGCACTCGACCTCGCGCCGTTCCTGGTCGCTTACCGCACCCATGACGTAAGACTCCAGTATTCCCGACGCTATATATTCAGTAACGTTCATATTCAGATTATTCAAGTACAGTCGTTATCGAAACAACTGTTTCAGTTCCTGCAACGCGGCCCGTACCCGGGTTTTTACTGTTCCAAGTGGCAGGTTAAGTTTTTCAGCAGCCTCTTCGTGGGTATATCCCCCGAAGTAAACCAGGTCAATAAGTTCTTTTCGTTCAGGTCTTAATTGGTTGACTACGTCCTTTAGACCGATATGTTCGGGTTTGGGCTGCTCCGTGCTGTGTTCCTGATCGACAATATGTACGGTCTCAGCATCAGTTCGGATTTCGGCAAAGGGTTGTGTTTTGCGGGCTCTTATCGAATCGATGGCTGTGTTACGGGCAACATTGAGCATCCAGGTAAACAAACGACCTTTGGTGGCATCGTAGGCATCCAGGTTTTTCCAGATTTTGATGAAGATATCCTGTAGGAGGTCAGCAGCCTGATCGTCGTCACGCACGATGCGTAACACTACGCCATACAGAGCAGGTGAGTATTGATCGTAGAGCCACTGGAAAGCCTGCTGATCGCGCTGGATAAGCTTTTCGATCAGAACACTTTCTGATACTAAAGAGGACTGGCGTTTCACGCAGAGAATGTTAAGGTGATCAAATATAGAGAGAATTTTAAATACGAAGGAATTTATACAGGCCAATAGGCCGTATAAATCAGCATTATAGTCGGCATGCTAACGTAAACCAGACTAACCACCGACATGGTCAATCCGGTTTATGTCAAAAAAAATAGGCTGATGAATCGTTATAAGCTAAATAACTCTCTGCTATATACGACCAAACGGTACTTCCCGTTGCCTTTATTTAAAGGCAGCCGCTGCTCCTTTTGTCAGTAGAACGGCATCGATTCCGTAGACAACCCCGTTCTGCTGACTGCTTCCTGTGTCTTCCACATGGACTACACCGCCCTGTTCATCCGTTAACTGAACACGACCATTTGAACCGAGTTGAGCAGTAAGGGTACTACCCGACAGCGTTTTAAGCTGCGCCTTGCCGCCACCTGCTTTTATTTTTTGAGCTAAGTCGTCCGAATTCATAGTACCGCTTACCACATGGCCGGATAACAACTGCTTCAGGGCATCCCGATTACTGCCATCCAGCAAACCACCCTGCACGGTAGTGGGCAATTTTTTGAAGGCATCATTGGTAGGGGCAAAAATGGTATAAGGTCCGGTTCCTTTCAACACATCGAACAAACCCGACGACTGGAGGGTATTCTGAAGCGTGATATAGTTGGGCGATGAAGCCAAAAAATCGCCAATACTGGTGTTTCGTACGGTGCTGCCCGATTTTACAGCGGGCGTTTCGGTTGTTTTTGCTCCCCTGATGGCCTCAACTGCACCCGCATCGGAGTTGGCAGTGCTGGTGCCTGTTTTTGCACCGGTTGATTCCGTCTGCGATTGCATCACCTTATCCGTATTCGGATTACTACCCACGCCCGTAGGCGCGTTCATGACGTTGTTGCTGTTGTAATTCGTTACGTTACTGTTATTGACCGATGTGCCATCACTGGCCGAACTCTCCCGATACCGGGCATTCTGTACCGACGCATTGGTAGTTGTTCCCTGGGCATTCGCTCGCTGCGCTTTCCGGTTCCGCTTCACAGACCGTTTCTGCATACGTGTTGATTCTTTAGCAGCCATTGAATCGGGTGCTACAGCCCCCTGCGGCCTAGTGGAGGAGGAAACCGTTCCGGTGGGCGTTGTCTGTGCCATCCCCGGCGTAGTGGTCAGCGCAATTCCCAGTGCGAGCAGGCCGTAAAGTGGGTTGATTTTCATACCGTTGTAGCTTGTTATAACCTTATCTGACTATTCTTTTCTAACCGTTGTTTACCCAAAAAGTTTGTTGACAGATGCATAATGTTTACGCAAAGGCCGGTAGATTTGCCTTTGTCTCAACAAACCAAAAGCCAAGTTTATGCAATCCATTCTGCCCTTACCTACGCAACCGCTCAAGCCGGGTACCAGCACCGGACAACAATTCTGGCATGCCGACGAGGCAAAAACCATCGACTCCTATTCACCCGCCGATGGCCAATTGATTGCCCGCGTAACTGAAACGACCCGCGCCGACTACGACCGGGTTGTGGAAACAGCACAGGCCGCTTTTACCGAATGGCGGCAGGTTCCGGCACCCCGCCGGGGCGAAATAGTGCGGCAGATGGGCGAACAGTTCCGGCATTATAAACGCGAACTGGGCACGCTGGTGAGCTATGAAATGGGCAAATCACTACAGGAAGGCCTGGGCGAAGTGCAGGAAATTATCGACATCTGCGACTTTGCCGTCGGGCAGTCACGCCAGCTTTATGGCCTGTCGATGCACTCCGAACGTCCCGCGCACCGGATGTTCGAACAGTGGCATCCGCTGGGCGTAGTCGGAATTATTTCGGCGTTCAATTTTCCGGTAGCCGTCTGGTCGTGGAATGCCATGCTAGCCTGGGTTTGTGGTGACGTATGCATCTGGAAACCTTCCGAAAAAACGCCCCTCACGGCGCTGGCCTGTCAGCAGATTATTGGCGACGTGCTACGGAACAACAACGTACCCGAAGGAGTTTCGTGCGTTATTACGGGAGGCCATGCCGCGGGCGAGTGGCTGGCCCGAGACCCGCGCATCGCACTGGTATCAGCAACAGGCAGCACGCGCATGGGGAAGGCGGTGGCAGAAGCAGTAGCCGGACGACTGGGTAAAAGCCTGCTCGAACTGGGTGGCAATAACGCCATTATCGTTTCGGAACACGCCGACCTCGATTTAGCTATTCCTGCCATTGTGTTCGGAGCGGTAGGCACAGCCGGACAGCGGTGTACCACCACCCGACGGATTATTGTGCAGGAGCGTATATATGATGACGTGAAAGACCGGCTCAAACGTGCCTATGTCCAGTTGCGTCTTGGCAATCCGCTGGACGAGTCGTTCCACGTAGGTCCAGTTATTGACCAGTCGGCTGTACACAGTTATCAGGTTGCTGTTCAGGAAATCGGCGAAGCAGGCGGCCAGTTTGTGGTAGAGCCGGGTGTGCTGGATGGACTGGGATTCGAATCTGGTTGCTACGTGAAACCCTGTATTGCCGAAGCGGAAAACAGTTGGCCGGTAGTGCAGCGCGAAACGTTCGCGCCCATTTTGTACTTGCTTAAATACACAACGCTGGTCGATGCCATTGCTCAGCAAAACGCTGTGCCACAGGGCTTGTCTTCCGCTATTTTCACGCTTAACCTCCGCGAAGCCGAGCGGTTTCTGTCCGCAGCCGGCTCTGACTGTGGCATCGCCAGCGTTAACGTCGGCACTTCAGGGGCTGAAATAGGTGGAGCGTTTGGGGGCGAAAAAGAAACGGGTGGTGGCCGCGAATCCGGTTCCGATGCCTGGAAAGCTTACATGCGCCGACAAACTAACACCATTAATTATGGCACCACCATGCCCCTGGCCCAGGGCATCACGTTTGAGCTGTGAGGTGAATAACCTTACAGGTTTTGTTTCGCCTGTTCTTGCCTAATCACCATATGCATCGATCAGAAAGACTGTGCTTTGCCAAGTGTTTTCCCCCTAAATACCTTATAGATAACGGACTGATCCTCAGCACATCAGGCCGACGTTTCGTGCTGATTAGTGCCCGCCACCAGCGAAAGCATCGCTACAAAAAGAATAGGGCCATCAGCCCATTGTTTATCCAGTGGAAGTGGCCTTTGGTGAGCTGCACCATTATGAATGCGTTTTCCCATAACGGAGGAAAATGCCAGAACATATACCAGTCAGTATTGGCCAGTAGAACGCCTACGGCACCATTACTCAATAACATAGCACTAAAGTTTCAATAGAGGCTTGCCCAGGTGTTTCAGTAAGCGATTTTGATTCATTGGAGAATGACTGACGTTGGCCAAACGGGGAATGGCGATTAGAAAAGGCGTACGAACTTAACAATATCGTTTGGGCAACTGGGGGGTATAATTCCGCCATTGTATCGCCAGGAAGCCGGTACTTGGTCAGAGTCGGTGCCAGAACAGACTAACCCCAATCATCACTACCAGTCCAATTTGTAGTGCCGTTAGCACGTAAATGTAGTTGGTCTGCCCACTCGACTCGCTCAGTAGTTTTTCGCCCACCGTAAGTTGCAAAGCCGATAATTCGTCAAGTAGTTGAGCTACCTGTCCAAACGATGCGCTACCAGCATCGGCAATCAAACTGCGTTGCGTACCGGGCGAACTGAATTGGTTCGTAGCTAACTGGGTTTCCAGGCCGTTGTAGATTGATAGCCGCTCTTTCAGCATCTTAAGCCGGTCAGCCTCTCTGACGGTTAATTTGGTGCGGTCGAATTCGGTCAGCAGCGAATCAATCCGCCGATTGATCCGCTCCAGCCCTGAGCCGATCTGCCGGTTATCTGGCTTCCCCACCGTAAGCAAGTGAGTTTCAAGCACCAGCCGTTTTCGGTAAATGGCCGATGTCAGGTTGACAAGAATGCCCGACGGCACCAGACGGTCCTGATAGATGGATGCCGATAGTTTCTGAATTTCGTGGACACTGCGACGACTTAGGAAAATACTGGTTAGCACCAGGCCCAACAGACCAATGACCAGCATGACAGCTTGTAAGCGCGACTGTTTTTTTACGGATGATGTCACCATAAAACTAGGTAGTTTACCAGAAAATAGCTGGCTTACAGCGTAAGGTCTCCAGCCGCTTCGGGCTGATAGAGAATATGTTCAATCCGGAAACGCACCGAGCCATAGGGAGTTTCCAGGCTAATCACCTCACCTTCCCGGCTACCCAGTAATGCCGTGGCTAAGGGCGCCAAAATCGAAATTTGTTGCTGACCTGGATCCGCCAACTCTGGATAGGACAGTTTAAGTGCAAACGTTTGGCCGCTGTAGAGGTTTGTTACCGACACCCGCGAGTTCATCGTGACAACATTGGCGGGTACATTACCCGGTTCAGCGAGTTTCGCTTCTGATACCCGACGAATGAGGTTTACGAGTTGGCTGCGGGATGTACTGGCATCCGTTTTTGCCTTACCAATGCGTTCGCGCAGTCGTTGATAATCGAGTTTATTCATTAAGTGATTTGCCATAATAATAGGGATTTAACGGTAACTTTAGTAGAAACGAATATGGTTGGTTGCCATCAGCAACCAGGCGGACTTAAGTCGGCAACTGTCAGTTTAGATGGACGTAGCCAAGCGATTGTTCCCGCCGGGTCTTTTTAACGAGTAGTTGCTGAGTTAGCAGACCAATAATAATGGCTAACCCAATGAGTAATGTAGCGTTGATGGCCCCCCCGGCGGCCTGACGGTGCGCATTCTCTACGGCCTGCTGCCCGGTTTCATGCTGAATCGTAGCCAATCCACGGAGTAGCTGAACATCCCGCTGAAAGAGTTGATACCCCTGTTGCTCAAACAGGGTAACTGCCCGTTGGTGCTGCCCGGTTTCCGTTAGTTGTAGAATGCTGAGCTCCAGATCGGCGTAAGTAGCCAGGCTCGTTTTAAATAGATATAATTGCTGCGCTTCCTGATCGGTGAGTTCCGTTTTTTCAAACGTACTGATCCGCTGGTAGCTGTCTTGCGTGGTCTTCCGCAGTTGCGCCCGTAACGCAGTCATTGACAGGGTGGAATGATCTGACAGGTACGTTTCCAGCAATAGCCGCTTGGCGTACAGGTTTCCGTTCAGATAGACCAGTTCGACGGCAGGACGTAGCCGGTCCTTATATACCGAGGCCAGCGTTTGATCGATGTTCCGTAGAGCGTACCGCATACTCAGGGCCGTAAATACCATAAGTGCCATCAGCACGACGAGCAGAGCGGCCGTTTTTAGTTTTTCCGGAATAACAGCGAGCGTTTTCATAAACCAATAGGTGAAACCGCTGTGATGCGGCATGGATTGATAGTACGTGTAATGAGTACGCATCCCCTGCGTCCATCCTGAAAAAAGCCACTTAGCTGCCGAAAGGAGCAATTACCATGGAAGTAGTTGCCCGTTTTCGATGGCGGCACCAGCGCAACAATTGCATTCGTTCGACCGGAGATAATTGCCGGATTAATTTTCTGAGTTCTTTGCTGAAGAGCGTCCGGTCAAAGCTTACTTTTTCCAGAATGCATTTACTGTATTCGAACCAGGACATAGTAGTAAACGGGTTAATTAATGACATGAGTTATATAACATGACCTATCCAGCAGGTTGGATCAGTCTGCTGGTGTGTTATAGTTTGGTAGCTATTGAGCACAGATGTAACACTCGGTGCTGCACACCGTACGATTTTGCCAGACGCGTTCTTTTTCAGCCAGCAGACACACAATACACGTGCCTACTATCAGGATAAGATACACCGCCGGTAGCCAGCGATCAACAATGGTGAGTTTATTTGTTAACGGGTCCATAACACTGAGTTATAAGAGGTACAGGAATTCGTAAACACTTGGTCTGACAACGTGAATCAGCCCGGCATTTTAAATGCCCAGCCACTCCGACGGGCGGTTAGGGTACAGGGCCGGTTTGGGCCAGCCTTCTGACAGGCGGAACCGCCAATACGTCCAGCTCAAGGCTGCACCCGCCAGCACAGAGAAGGAAATGAAGCGAAGTGAAGCAGTCATTTTTGGTAAGGGAGACAGAAACATAGTCGTGAAATTTTGGTTTCTATTTTTGTAGCTGTAAATTTACAACTGTAAAAAATGAAACGCAAATTTTATGACCTATATCAGTTCTCAGCCTGAGCTTACCCAGCAGTGGGAGGACATCTGTTATCCCATTCAACCCATATGGCTCAGTGATCTGCTGCCCGACTATGATATTATTGCCACCGACCGGCAGCAATTGGTGGTGGGCCAACTGGCGGGCGGGCGTAAAACTCTGTTTGGTATTCAGAGTGCCGATTACACGATTATTCCCAATGAAGCTATTCGGGAGGTAGTTGATGAGTTGATTCCGGAATATCAGGTACTGATCAAACATACCAATACGGGGGAGTTCAGTATCAGCATTATTCTTCCCGCGTCGCTCTCGGTAGGCGATGAGGTGCTTCAGCGTAGTCTGACAATCACCAACAGTTACAACGGCAAAACGCCCTTCAGTATTCAGGGTCAATCGCTGACGGCTTTACTGGACCCATCAACGCACCTGGGCAGTAGTGTATACCGTAACGTGTGTCAGAACGGGCTATTGGGCTGGGCCGATCCGTTTCCAAATTTGGCGAATTACCAAAGCTGGCTGGGACAATGGGCAAAGGGAAAGCAAAAAATGCCGGTCATCAAATCGAAGTCGGCCCCGGTCCGCCCCCAACGGTCCGCGCCCGACATTCGGCAACTGCACCACAGTACGCTGACCGTTTCCCGGTTTCAGGACCATCTGCGCGATTTGGTTCTTGATCACCTGACGAGTAAACCCACCCTAACGGCCACCGTTTACGATCATTTCCAGCAGAAAGACGCGCCAACGGCTGTTAATGAGAGCCTGTTGAAGAAATTACCCGTACCGGCTCAGTTGATTAAGCAGGCCCGCGAACGCCTGCGGCTGGAGGAGCGGTTGCTGAACACGCCGGCTTCCTACTGGTTGCTCTACAATGCGGTGAACTATGCGCTGTTTACCGGCCGTAGTAGCCTGACTCTCAACGACCGCTACCGTTTAGACGAACGGGTGTTTCACCACCTGGCAACCCATGCCTTTGCCTGATTAAATTTTGACAGCACAAAAAAACACCTTACTCAATGGACAATCGATCAACCCAACTTACTATGTATTCACCCGATGTGGCAGTAGGCTTAGGCAGCATCGTGTACGCGCTGTCTAAATTAGACGGACAGCTTCAAAAGGAGGAGGCTAAAGTAGCCCGCGAACTCCTGAGCGATTGTCCGCACAGCGATTTGTCCATCTGTGCCCTTTTTCTGCGCGACAACGTGGGCGAATCCGTTGAGGAAGCGAATGCCTTCGGCCTGCGCCGGATGGCCGATAATCGCGTTGAACTCAACCAGCAAACCAAAAAGCGGTTTATTAACATCCTGCTCCGGGTAGCACGGGCGCACGAGGGCGTATCCAGAGTAGAGCGGGAATTTATCCGGCAATTCTGGCGGGAACTTCAGCGGCTTTGACCGGATTGGGTTCGCTAACCACACCAAAATAAAAACCAGACTGGCCCGTTTCGATGACAGGCCGAACCGTTATGGACATTATTAATGCGCTGATTCCCTTACTGACTCTGATTGTGCTGGAGACCATTCTGGGCATCGACAATATCATTTTCATCTCTATCCTGGCGGGCAAATTACCCGCCGGGCAGCGGGCCCGGTTTCGGTACTGGGGTCTGGGACTGGCCATGCTCATGCGCCTTGGGCTGCTCACGCTAATTGCCTGGATTATGCAGCTCAACACTACCCTGTTCACCGTTGCAGGCCTGGCCATAAGTGGCAAAGGACTCATTCTGCTGGCGGGCGGGCTATTTCTACTCTATAAGAGTGCCACCGAAATCTATCACCACGCCGAACTGGGCGACAGTGCCAATGCCCCTTCGACCACCAAAGTCTCCTTTCGCGACCTACTGCTTCAGGTGTTATTGCTGGACCTGGTCTTTTCGCTGGATTCCATCATTACGGCGGTGGGTATGGTCAGCCAACTGTGGGTGATGTATACGGCGGTTGTGGTATCGGTGGGTATTATGCTGGTGGCGGCCAAACCCATCAGTGATTTCATTGCCCGGCACCCCTCGTTCAAGATTCTGGCGTTATGCTTTTTGATGATAATCGGCCTATCGCTGGTGGCCGAAGGATTGCACGTGAACATACCGAAAGGGTACATCTATTTTGCGATGGCCTTCGCCTTTCTGGTCGATCTGGTTCAGATGAAGACCGTGTCGAAATCCAATACCTGACCGCACTGGCAGCACTTTTGATCTAACCAATTTCTGATTTACTGTATGAACCCCGTACTCAACGCGCACCTGCTATTGGTGGAAGATGAACCAAAAGTAGCTGCGTTCATCAAAAAAGGGCTGCAAACCCAGGCTTATCTGGTCGATGTAACCCTAACGGGAAAAGAAGCAAAAGAACGCCTTAAGGAAACTTCCTTCGACCTTATCATTTTAGACGTTAATCTGCCAGACATAAGTGGCCTTGAACTCGCTCAGCATATCCGCGCAAAAAATAGCCTTGTACCGATTCTGATGCTGACGGCCCTGGATACCACCGCCGATAAGCTGCTGGGGTTTGAATCGGGTGCCGACGATTATTTATCCAAACCGTTTGATTTCCTGGAACTTCTGGCCCGAATCAAAGCCCTTTTGCGCCGGTCAGGCACCAGCGAAGAAGCCGGGCGGTTACTGCGCGTGGCTGACCTCGAACTGGACCTTCACGAGCGCGTGGCCCGACGGCACGACCGAACCATTGAACTAACTGCCCGCGAGTTTGCCCTGCTGGAGTATCTGATGCGTAGCGCGGGCCGGGTGGTATCACGGGTAGACATTGCCGAGCACGTATGGGATATTGGCTTCGATACGGGCACTAATGTTATTGACGTGTACGTCAGCTACCTGCGGGCTAAAGTCGATAAAAACCAACCTGTTAAACTTATTCATACGATGGTTGGGGCGGGGTATGTACTGAAAGAGAAATGAGCCTTCGTAATCGACTGACCCTGCTCTTTACCGCGCTGGTTTCTACGCTGCTGGCTTTCTTCTGCGTTGTCCTGTATGTGATAGCCGACCAGCACCGGGAGCGGCAGTTTAAGGCCCGCCTACAATCGGAAGCAGCCACGGCGGGGCATTTGCTGGTGGGCCGGGAACCCAACGGACCAGCGCTCTACAAGCTCATGGATAAAAACCAGCTGACGGTACTGCCCCGGGAGGAGATTATTATTTATAATGAGAAGAATCAGCTGGTGTACGAAAGTGGAGAGGACTACCTCACCGTTACGCCCGCTACCATCCAGCGGGTTCGCCAGCAACAAACGATGTTCTGGCGGGAAGATACCCGGGAAATTACCGGTATGTTGTTTTCGCAGACCGGGCAACTCTTCGTTATCCTGGCTTCGGCAGAAGATACGTACGGTCATAGAACTATACAAAATCTGGCCTGGATGCTTAGCGTTGGCTGGGTGCTGATGGTAGGACTGATGGTATTGGCAGGCCGTTTTTTTGTGGGCCGAACCCTCCATCCAATTAACCGTATCAATCAGCGGATCGACGAGATTACGGCGTCTAACTTATCGCTGCGCTTACCCGAAGGCAACCGCACCGATGAATTAACCCGGCTGGCCCAGCGATTTAACCGGATGCTGAACCGACTGGAAGAAGCGTTTCAGGTGCAGCGTTCCTTCGTGGCGTTTGCTTCCCACGAGCTGCGCACGCCCCTCACCGCCATTACGGGTCAGCTGGAGGTATCCTTGCTGGCCGACGATGAACTGGACGAATTGCGGGCTACCCTCCTCTCGGTATTGGACGACGTGCGGGGATTAAACCGCATGGCCAATGGTTTGCTGGCCCTAGCTGGTGCCAGCATGGATGCATCGACCGTACCCATGGCTCCCGTGGCCCTAAATACGCTGCTGGAGCGGGTTCGGGATGAACTCCAGCGGACGCAGCCTGACTATATCGTCCATCTGAACATCAAACCACTGGCGGGGTCGGGCAAGGGTTGGCAGTTCAGGGGGAATGAATCCCTACTGCAAAGGGCTCTGTTCAATCTGCTCGAGAACGGAGGTAAGTTCTCCGCAGACCAAACCGTTACGGGTACGCTGGTGCGGGAGCTTGGCGCGGTACGACTTATGGTGCACAACACCGGCCCGGCCATTGCGGCCGACCAGTTGGCCCAGGTGTTCATTCCCTTCCAGCGGGGGCGCAATGCCAGCGGTAAGCCCGGTCATGGTATTGGGCTGCCGCTCACCGAGCGCATCATCCGGCTCCACGGGGGGCAAATTCAGGTTGAGTCGTCCGATGAATTCGGTACGACGTTTACCATCACACTGCCTGATTAGGAAGCAGACGGGTACCCGGTTGTACTACAGATTACCTTGAACCGGGGCAGGGAAACTGCTTTCTATGCCTGTATTGGCAGTCCGCTTCATTTCTAATTCCATTCTAACCCTGCCCTAATCCGAGCCTAACCCCGGCAACCGTCCTTTGTCGGGTCAATGAGCGGGCAGGTTCGGCATGAACTACGCCCACCGTTGATGAGGTACACGATTAACGCTCAAAATCATGAAGAAACCCTTCTTTGGTATAGCCTTCAGTCTGCTGACTGCCCTAACCGTATCGGGCCAGGACCAGGCGGCCTTACGAAACGACCCAACGTACTCGACGCACAACTACAAACATCCCAACAAAGCGGCTGCGGCTGCTACCTGGGCCAACAAAGAGGGGATACGTGTGGCTGCTCCTGGCTATAACCCGCAGCGGGTGGCCAATTACAAACAGCCCAAATCAGGGGCCTCACCCGCCGTGGGAATTGCCGTACCCCACACGCCATCTGCCAGTCTGGCCGAACGAAACTATAAAATTCAACGCGTAAACGCATCCCGCCTAGCCAGCCAGCCGGATACACAGCTTGTCAGCAAGCCCCGGCGTCAATTGGTGCCAGAGGGAGATTAAACCAACATTTTGTCTTTTATACCACTATTAAACAGCAGCAATCCGCATGATTCCGACTTATCAGGACTTGTTCAGTAACAACAAAAAGTGGGTGCAGGAGAAAACCCGGCAAACCCCCGACTTTTTCAGTAAACTAGCCCACGGGCAGCAGCCTAAATATCTCTGGATAGGCTGTTCTGACAGTCGTGTGTCCGACAACGCCATTACCGGCACGGCCCCTGGCGACATGTTCGTACATCGAAACATCGCCAACATGGTGATTCATAACGACATGAGTATGCTTAGCGTACTCGATTACGCAGTCAATGTACTGGCGGTTGAACACATCATCGTGTGTGGTCACTACGGCTGTGGCGGGGTAGCGGCAGCTATGGGGAACAGGCAGGTAGGCTTGATTGATAACTGGCTGCGCTACATTAAGGACGTGTACCGTCGGCACCAGGACGAGCTTAATGCCATTGACGACACTACCCGCCGACTCGACCGCTTCGTGGAACTGAATGTACAGGACCAGGTACACGATCTGTCAACCACAACCATCGTGCAGAATGCCTGGTCCAGCGGTCAGGCACTCCAGATTCACGGCCTGGTTTACGACCTGAAAACCGGTTTAATGACGGATTTGGCGCTTTCCACTGATAATCCGTATTCCCTCGACCCCGTTTATCACCTCGACCCGCTTCATCGCGCTACCGCGTAACGGCAATCTTATCCCACTACCTGTCTGTTCCTGTTCATGCTACCTAAAACGAGTGCGTTGTTAAGTAATCTGAAACACGACTTCCCCGCCGGGCTCGTTGTTTCATTAGTAGCCCTGCCGCTGTGTCTGGGCGTGGCGTTAGCCTCCACGGGCCGGGCCGACCTGCTGTTTTCGGGCATTATCGCGGGGGTCATTGGCGGCATCGTTGTGGGTGCGCTAAGTGGCTCCGCACTGGGCGTATCCGGCCCTGCTGCGGGCTTAGTCGTCATTGTGCTGACAGCACTTGACACATTGGGCAGCTTTGAGGCTTTTCTGCTGGCCGTTGTGCTGGCGGGGATACTACAAGTACTGGCGGGTTTTCTGAAAGCGGGGGTCATTGGCTATTACTTCCCCTCGTCGGTTATCAAAGGGATGCTGGCTGCCATTGGCATCACGCTCATACTAAAGGAAATTCCCCACGCGCTGGGCTATGATGCCGATTTTATGGGCGATGACGTATTACAGCAACCGGGAGGTCCGGGCATATTGACCGATATGATGAACGCGGTGCAGCACAGCAGTGTCGGTGCCATCCTGATTGCCCTTATTTCGATAGCACTACTGGTGCTTTTCGAGCAGCCCTTCATGAAACGGGTCCAGTTGTTTCGTTTTTTACCCGGCGCCCTGTTTGTGGTTCTACTCGGCATTGGTCTCAATGTTGTTTTTGCTCAGTTTTATCCCGCCTGGACGCTAACGGGCAAACACCTGGTTCAGTTGCCCGTAGCGGCCTCGTTACCGGAATTTATGAGCTTTTTCAGAACGCCGGACTTTGGTGCGTTTACCAATAGCGATGTGTATGCCGTTGCACTGACCATTGCCATTGTGGCGAGTCTGGAGTCATTACTGTCGGTTGAGGCAACGGACAAACTCGATCTGCACAAACGTATAACGCCCACCAACCGGGAGCTTAAAGCGCAGGGCGTAGGTAACATCCTGTCGGGGCTGCTGGGTGGATTACCCGTTACGCAGGTAATTGTGCGCAGTTCGGCCAACGTTGCGTCGGGTGGTAAAACGCGGACGGCTACCATTATTCACGGCCTGATTCTACTGCTCTCCGCAGTTCTTATTCCGCGTTTCCTGAATTACATTCCGCTGGCATCGCTGGCGGCAATCCTGCTGCTGGTTGGCTACAAACTAACTAAGTTCTCCCTGTATCAGGGCATGTACAGTCTGGGCAAGGATCAGTTCATCCCGTTTTTTGTGACGGTGGTGTCTATCCTGGCAACCGATCTGCTCAAAGGCATCGCCATTGGTATGGTGGCCGCCGTGTATTTTATTCTGCGGAAGAACTACAAGCATTCGTACCATTACCAAAAAGAGGCACATAAGGATGGCGAGGTGATTACCCTGCAACTCTCGGAGGAGGTAACATTTCTCAACAAGGGTAGTATCGGGCTAACGCTGGATCATTTACCGGCTGGTTGCCAGGTTATCATTGACGGTAGCAAGTCAATGCACATCGACTACGACGTGCTGGAAATTATTCAGGACTTCAGGCAGCACACCGCGCCCATGAAGAACATCAGTGTAGTAACGAAAGGGATTAAAGAAGTCAACCCGGCAGGAGCGCATTAAGCCTGAATTGATTCGTATTAGCGGTTGATTGGGTTCCCAACTAGTCACTAGGGCTGTGGTAATGAGCCGTTTCAACTACCTGATATACTGGCGAAAATACATTATTTCCCACTGTTCTATGTCTACTGACCCGTCTGGCAATAGGCCAGAGTAACCGGATTAGTGAACACCGTTCAATTGGCGGATTCGGATATTGTAGTGACCATCAACTCGTCGCAGGTGCGATTTGGCCTGATTTACTCACTCCGTTCCCGCGTGAGGTATCGGCAGGTTACACCTACTCGATCACCTATCTGTACGACCAATACCCCGGGGCAACGCTGTTTCGACTTTCCCAATCTCTCGACATAATTTCGTCAGCCCCAACTGGTTGGTTACCCACCCTGGTTGAGCACCGCTTCATGTAACCCATAAGGGGGATCAATTAATTACTGAAGCCCTGTCGTTCACAACTTGTTTCCAATAGTTCTCATCGTAGGTTACCAGACTGGAATCACCTTTACGGCTGTTAATAGCCAACACTTTTGTACAGCGGTAAATATCACCACTAGTTAATTACCAAAATAAATAATTGCAACCGATTGCAATTGTGAAACCCATATTGTTAATTTGTCCTAATTATTAAATTTATTAAAGAATAAATAGTATTCATCTACAGCTAGACGGTAGCGACTCTCCTATTTGTACAGTATTAACCCTTCGCTTGATTAATAAACTGAATTGCTCATGAGGTAGGATGAGAGCAAAAAAATCAATCAATAATTACGTGAAAATGGCGGTCGCAAAATGCGTCAAAAAAGAACCATTCAGGACCATTACTAGTGCTTGCAAATAAGCTATTTGAAACATAACTCTCCTTTTTGTTTCACCAATTCCTTCCACCAAACCCCGTCGATTAGCCTATGCCTGATTCAGCCTTACTTTCTCAAATAAAATAATGGCATTATAACTACCGCCTACACACTGGTCTCCCCCAATACAGTCTAAGAAAAAAATATCAAGTAATGGATTTGGGCATTCTTTTCCCTTTTTTAAGAAGATGTTTGAGTAAATCTTTTTGCTTATAAAACGCGCTTTCCCGTCAGGTTTAACCCCAAAATATCACTCTTTTCTATCACTAAAATTTAATTCAAACAGCTTCTAAACCAATAATCAGACAACCAACCCTCTAAACCCTACATTTATGTCAAATCAACTACAGTTACAATCCTTTTTGCCTAAAATTCTGCCTCCAATATGCTACCAGCTATTGATGTGTATCCTGCTAACAACTACCCTGTGGGCAAAAACCCCCGCCGACCAATCCGTAGCCGGTACCGTACTCGATGAGACGGGTAGCGCGCTGGTGGGTGTCAATATTCAGATCAAAGGCACAACACGCGGTACAACCAGCGATATTCGGGGAGCTTACCGTATCGATGTACCCAACGATAATGCTGTATTGGTGTACAGTTTCATTGGCTATAAAAGAAAAGAGGTTACAGTAGGTAATCAAAGCACCATCAACGTATCGCTGGAAGCCGATGCTGGCTCCCTGGACGAAGTCGTGGTAGTAGGATACGGTACGCAGAAACGCTCCTCGCTGACCGGAGCCGTATCATCCGTAACAACCAAAGAACTTACGGCATTACCCGTACCGAACGTAGCCGCTGCCCTTCAGGGACGGGTACCCGGTGTGTCGGTCGTTAACAACGGGGGCCCCGGTACGGCGCCTACCGTACAAATTCGGGGCGTTGGTTCGATTAACTATGGTTCGGGGCCATTATACGTGATTGACGGCGTACCAACCGGTGACCTTAACAGCTTCAATACCAATGATATTGAGTCGCTGGAAGTGTTGAAGGATGCCAGTTCAGCCGCTATTTATGGATCACGGGCGGCTAATGGCGTCGTGCTTATTACCACCAAAAAAGGAAGTCGTGACAACCGGGTGCGGATTACTATCGACTCCTACGTGGGTACGCAAAGTGCCTGGAAAAAAATCGACGTGCTTAACCGCGATCAGTACGTACAGTACGCCAAAACGTTAACAACGAACGCGGGCTTTCCGGTACCCAGTCGTTTAGAGCGTGTTGGGGAATTGATAAAGGTTGGGAGTCGTGCCAACTTTGTTGTGACTAAACGACAAAGCCATGACCAAACAGTGGCAACCACTGACCGACCCCCAATGGAACGCAATCTCGCCTTTTTTTGACCTCAAA
>JBBSTD010000103.1:0-22473 GCA_038236215.1 Cytophagales bacterium
AGCGAGCGAGGTTTTCAAACGTAGCGCGTCCCTGTCGGCCTACCAAGACCGAAAAGAGTTCAGTTAGAAAAGTGCGCTGATGTTTGTTCACGTTGGAAAGTTTAGCCAATATTGGCTTGAGAATCGCTTCGATGCTCATGGCCGGTCCGCCGGTGCGGTCATAGGGAATGGAATGGAAATTTCAAGCTTACGACCCTTTTTGCATTTGGCCAAATTCAAGCCCTAAAACTGCTCACAGTATTAAAAATCACTAGTTTCTAGTTTCAATCTCTTTCCTCTTCAGTCCCCTCACTGGCGTTGGTTGCGGCAAAGGTCATGGTGAGTCGCTGCGGCTATTCGTGACAGCAAAAATCGTCGGTATTCCAGAAAGGAACGGTGGGGGTGACTGGGATAGCGCTGTCCGGTTACAGAGTATTTTGTAATTAGTGCTGGGGTGATAGGATGCTGGGCATAACGAGTCAATGCCTGTAAAAATCACCCGGTTCGGCAGATTACCTATCAGTATCATGCTACCAACTGATTTTGATCAGTATATGCCCGACAAAATTCGGCCACTTTTGGGGAAATCATCCAACTATGGCTCCCGTCTTTGGCCCTATCAGCCCCCCGACTACTACCGTACTCTGTTACCACTGCGGAACGACCTGTTCAACCAACGCTGACCCGGTTCTTTTTCAGGATAAATCCTTTTGCTGCACTGGTTGTCGGGAAGTATACGCAATCCTCAGCAAGAACCAGCTTTGCCAATACTACGCCTTCAACCCGGCACCGGGCACCTTGCCGGGACCAGCCTCCGATACCACGCCCCATCTCGACCGGCTGGCATTTTTAGACCATCCCGACATAATTACCCAGTTGCTCGATTTTAAGGGTGAACGGGTAGCACACGTTACTTTTTTTGTACCGGCTATTCACTGCTCATCCTGTTTGTGGCTGCTTGAACACCTGTACCGGCTCGAACCGGGCATTACGCAAACCCGCGTCGATTTCCTCAAAAAGCAGGTGCATCTGGTCTATGATCCGGCGCAGGTGTCGCTGAGGCAGGTGGCCGAACTGCTCACCTCGCTGGGCTACGAACCGCTCATCAGTTTGAACGATGTGGTGAAAAAAAACGCCAGGCCTGCGTATCGCCCGCTGCTGTACCGACTGGCGGTGGCGGGGTTCTGCGCGGGCAATGTCATGCTGTTCAGTTTTCCCGAGTACCTCGGTCTCGGCGATCCGAATTTCAAACACCTCTTCGGTATACTCAACCTGCTACTGGCCACGCCCGTGGTGTTTTATTCGGGTTCGGGCTATTTTACCTCCGTCTGGAAAAGTCTGCGCCGACACGTTCGTGGCGGGATGATCAACATTGACGTACCCATCCTGCTGGGTATTTTAGTGGCGTATTTTCGGGGCGTCTATGAGGTGTTGGCACTGGGTGGGGCGGGGTATTTCGACTCGGTTACCGGCCTGATTTTCTTTTTGTTGTGTGGCAAGTGGTTTCAGCAGCGTACTTACGATTTCCTGTCCTTCGAGCGCGACTACAAATCCTATTTCCCCCTGGCCGTGTCGCGACTGACGGGCGGTGGGGACGGGGAGCAGGATGCACCAGTCCCGGTGGCCAACCTCAAAAAAGGCGATCGCATCCGGGTACGGCACGGTGAACTGATTCCTGCCGACGGGCTGCTGTACCGGGGAACGGGCCTGATCGACTATTCATTCGTGACGGGGGAGTTGGAGCCGGAACCCAAAACAACGGGGGCATTGCTTTACGCGGGCGGGCGACAAATGGGTGGCAGCATCGACCTTGAACTTGTCCGAAATGTGTCGCAGAGCTACCTCACGCAACTTTGGAACAACGAAGCGTTCAGCCCGGAAAAGACCAATGTAACCAAAAATTTTGCCGATGCCGTGGGTACGTACTTCACCATCAGCATTCTGATTATTGCGGCCCTCGTGGGGGCGTACTGGTATGGCTGGATGGAGCAACCCGGTACGGCGGTCAACGCCTTTACAGCCATTCTGATCGTGGCCTGCCCCTGCGTGTTGTCGCTGTCCTATCCAGTAGCACTCGGCCACGGGCTTCGGCTACTGGGCAAACGGGGCCTGTACCTCAAAAATGCCGATGTGATCGAACAGTTAACCCGCTGCGATACCATTGTTTTCGATAAAACCGGCACACTGACCCAGGGAACCGGCGAACCGGCAGGCCAAACCGGGGCAAATCAGGGGGACGTTACCGACGTTTTCTCGCCCCCCCTAACGGATTTCGAGCGGTCCATGATCCGGTCGCTGGTCGTGCAGTCGGCGCACCCGCTTAGCCGACGACTGGCGCAGTCGCTGGGCAAGTGTTCACCCGTTTTGACGGAGGAGTTTACCGAATTGCCCGGCCAGGGGCTGGTGGGCCTGGTCGATGACTGGATCGTGAAGGTGGGAAGTGCTGGCTTTACCGATGCCCCCGCCGGGCAAACTGACTCGTCGGCGGTACACGTCCGCATTGAAGGGGTTTACCGGGGTTACTTCCGGCTGGCATCTCAATTTCGGTCCGGGCTGGCTACGATGCTCACGACCCTTAGCCGGAGTAACCTCAACCTGTACCTGCTGTCGGGCGATACCGAAGCGGCCCGCGCTGACTTAAGGCCCTGGTTTGCCGATTCGGCGATGCAGTTCGGGTGCAGCCCCGACGATAAGCTTCGTTTTATCCGGGCCTTGCAGGAGCGTGGCCACCGGGTGCTGATGGTTGGCGACGGGCTGAACGATGCCGGTGCGCTCAAACAGGCCGACGTGGGCATTGCCGTTACGGATAACACTCTGCGGTTCACGCCCGCGAGTGATGCTATTCTGGAGAGCGATTCGTTGCCCCAACTACCTGAGTTTTTGCGGTACAGCCGCTTTGGTCTGCGCCTGATCCGGTTTAGCTTCGGTGTGTCGCTGCTGTATAATCTGGTGGGGTTGTCATTTGCGGCTGCGGGCCACCTCTCGCCCGTGGTGGCCGCCATATTGATGCCGCTCAGTTCGGCCACAATGGTGCTGATTGCCACGGTGGGGATGCGGTGGTCAGGGAATAATAAATAACGGCCAGATAACTACTTATCAACTGCTTTCAGTAATTCAGTCATTACGGTACTGTACTTTTTCTGCGTACACAATGTTCGTGGGTGTTCTGTTTTGAAGGCGATGGGTAAGGAACCATCAGCGGTGGTTAGTTTATACAACAGTCCGTTTTTAAGTATTTCATCATCAGCAGGGCTAAACACCCTGTCAATCCAATAATCATATTTTTTTCCAGTCAGAAACAGTACGATATCTGGTTTAGTGATAGCTATTTCCTGTTTCAGCAGAGCAAAACTCTCCTCATTCTGCTGCTGTAACTCCCAGGTCGGCGTAGTACCATCTTCATCGAACTTTGAAATATTAGTCCAGAGAAAACCAGTGGTTCGTCGGGTTACGCCGGAATGATGATTGTTAAGGGCATGAAACAACGACCGAGAAAAATTCCAGAATGGACTTGTCAACAATCGGGGTGGTTTGCCATTTTTCACGTAGTGATTTCCGTACTCAAACTTCTTATACGCCCTCAATAGTCGCGACAAACTCAACTGATCTTTCATGGTACCGGCCCAACAGTGCGTTTCCTGACCCACGATCATGATCTTTCTGGGCATCACCGGATAGTCATCAAAAACGTGCATTAACAGAGGGGACGATGCTTTCGGGTACATCGACCAATCTCGTATATGCAATCGGTCAAGATAGGGTTGGTATAACTCGTGGAGTTGCTGGTTGATAATTAATGTGTCCATTCGCTTTACAAGTAGAAAGGTAAACTGCGCATAATCAGGCAGCTCAACAACTGGTAAGGTAGCCACTATCTACAAAGAAACTAGACAAAATGCCACTTGGCATCTAACAGGGTGGCATTCTTACTCGCTTCAAATCATATTCAGCCCTATTACTTCGCTTAACAAGGTTCGGAGACAGTCCTGAAACGTAGAACACTCAGCGACCAAATCAGCGATAGAGTCGAGCGATTCCTGTCGGGCCATAAAGTGGACATCGGGCAGAGTTGGGGCGGTCAGGGTTACATATATGCTTCGTCGCGACCGGTGCGAAGCCGGATAACGCCCACCTTATCGAGCAGCCGGATGAGCGGGTAGGCCGGGTCGAATTCGTGCCAGCGGAACCCGCCGAAGTTGGCCCGGCCACCAAATTTATGGTGGTTGTTGTGGTACGATTCGCCCATCATCAGGAAGTCGAACGGCAGTAGGTTTCTGGCCGTGTCATTCACCGTAAAGTTGGTGTAGCCGTAGCGATGGGCATACCAGTTAATGATA
Source organism: Cytophagales bacterium (assembly GCA_038236215.1). Lineage (GTDB taxonomy): Bacteria > Bacteroidota > Bacteroidia > Cytophagales > Spirosomataceae > Spirosoma. Next base: position 4,317 of record JBBSTD010000103.1, read on the forward strand.
GCTCCGTGTACCGGCCCCATCAAAAAATGTACCGGCAGGAGCAGGAAAAACCAGAATGAGGGCGCAAAAGCAATATAGATAAGCGTGTAGGCCACCATCCAGCTCAGCCGCATCAGCCATTGGTCGCCGAGCCGTTCCATAAACCGCCAGTTGGGAACACCTTTTTTGAAGCGGTCGGTAATGTGGTCGCGGTTGTTGAGGATGTCATTGTAATACGTCCGGGTTTTCCACATCATATCGAACAGGTTTTTGGAGAATTCCGGCGAGTGCGGGTCCGCTTCGGTATCAGCGTGGGCATGGTGGAGCCGGTGCATGATGCCATAGGCACGGGGACTCAGAAACGATGACCCCTGCGTAACGAACGTTAGGGTATAGAAAAACTTTTCCCAGCGCGGACTCATTGTGAACATCTGGTGGGCGGCATAGCGGTGGAGAAAAAATGTCTGCATCAACACCGAGGTGTACCAGTGCGCGGCAAAAAAGGCGATAATAAGCATGAAAAATGGGTACGGTGGGTGAAATTTCAAATCATATTCAGCTCCATCAACTCGCTCAGAACTGTCTGGCAGCGGTTCTGAACCCCGGAACATTCAGTGGCTAAATCGGCGATGGGGTCAGTCGGCTCCGGTCGGGCAACGAAATGAGCATCGGGGCAGGGCTGGGGCGGCTGGGGTAGGGAACAAAGGCCCCCGCTACAAACCATTTCGGTGCGAAGCTGACAAATACGGGTCTTGAGCCGGTGCAACTGAGCCGACAGAATGGTGAGGTGGGCCGGACTTCGGGGTGTGGCTGGGTCGGGCAGGTCGGCAAGGAGCGTTAGTAACTGGTTGACTTCGCCTTCGCTGGCGAGGAGCGTACCAGCCCAGCGCTGGTGCAACTGGCGGCAGGTGTACAGGGTGTCGGGGGGATTCATAGTCGTTTCGTGAATTGATGGACAATATTCCCCCGGCGCTGGTAGACTTGTCCTGACGCGCAGCAGGTACCGGGCTGATTCTGGTCAATCTCCACGCCGGACCTGATGGTAATCAGGTAGGCACCTGACCAGAATCAGCCCATCCCGGCGGGTTGAGCGGTAGGTTTGTAGCCTGTACAAATGGCCATTCCCTTATGCACGTAATCTTCTTTATGATCGCAGTCAGTCTGATAATGGCCCTGGGGTTTCTGGGGGCATTTATATGGTCGCTCCGAACGGGTCAGCAGGATGATTTATACACGCCCTCGCTGCGCATACTGATCGATGACGAACCCCTGACCAATCCATCACCCACCGAAACAAACCCGTCCATTTCCAATTCATGAACGCATCCATCGAATTGCCACCCCTCATCGTCCGGCAACCACAGCCCGTTAGCCCCGACCGGTTTGCGTACGACAACCGCACTGTCCGCGACTTTGCCATTGCCACCATCATCTGGGGTATCATCGGAATGATCGTGGGCCTGCTTGCTGCTACGCAATTATTTCATCCGGCCGCTAACCTGGGTAGCCAGTACACCACTTTCGGACGCATCCGGCCCTTACATACCAATGCCGTTATTTTTGCCTTCGTGGGTAACGCCATTTTTATGGGTGTGTATTACTCGCTCCAGCGGCTCTGCAAAGCCCGGATGTATTCGGACATGCTTAGCAAAATCCATTTTTGGGGCTGGCAACTCATCATTCTTTCGGCGGTAGCCACGCTGCCGCTGGGAATGACAAGCTCTAAAGAATACGCCGAACTCGAATGGCCCATCGACATTGCCATCACGGTGATCTGGGTCGTGTTTGGCATCAATATGTTCGGAACCATCATTAAACGGCGCGAACGGCATCTGTACGTGGCCATCTGGTTCTACATCGCCACCTTCGTAACGGTAGCCGTGCTGCACATTGTCAACTCGCTGGCCGTTCCGGTTAGCCTTTTTAAAAGCTATTCGCTCTATGCCGGGGTGCAGGATGCGCTGGTGCAGTGGTGGTACGGCCACAATGCGGTGGCGTTTATTCTGACTACGCCCTACCTAGGGATGATGTACTATTTTCTACCCAAAATGGCCAATCGACCCATTTACTCCTATAAACTGTCGATACTGCACTTTTGGGCCTTGATTTTTATCTACATCTGGGCCGGACCACACCATCTGCTCTACAGCTCCCTGCCTGACTGGGCGCAGTCGCTGGGTGTGGTGTTTTCCATCATGCTGATTGCCCCCTCATGGGGTGGCATGATCAACGGCCTGCTCACCCTGCGCGGAGCCTGGGATAGGGTGCGCGAAGATGCCATCCTCAAGTTTATGGTAGTGGGCCTGACGGCCTATGGCATGGCTACTTTCGAGGGGCCGCTGCTCTCGCTTAAAAACGTGAACGCCATTGCTCACTTCACCGACTGGATTGTGGCGCACGTCCACGTGGGTGCGCTGGGCTGGAATGGCTTCCTGACCTTCGCCATGCTGTACTGGCTCATCCCAAAGATGTACCACACACCCCTGTTCTCGAAAAAATTACTCAATGTGCACTTCTGGATTGGTACGCTCGGCATCCTGTTCTACGCCATTCCGATGTACATATCGGGTTTCACGCAGGGTATGATGTGGAAAGAGTTCACGCCCGAAGGTACCCTGCGCTATAGCAATTTCCTCGAAACGACGCTGCGACTGCTACCCATGCACCAGATGCGGGCCATTGGTGGTGTGCTGTACCTGGCCGGGGCCATTATGATGGCGTATAACCTCTTCAAAACGATGGCGGTCGGGACGCTCACCGCCAACGAACCCGCCGAGGCCATGCCGCTGACCAAAGCCTACACGCCTGCGGGCAGCGATACTTACTGGCACCGCTGGATTGAGCGGAAGCCTATTCCCCTGCTGGTGGCTTCGCTGATAGTCATTCTGATTGGGACAGTTATCGAAATGGTACCCACGTTTATGGTCGAGAGCAACGTACCCACCATTGCCGCCGTGAAGCCCTATACGGCTCTCGAACTGGAAGGCCGCGATCTGTACATCCGCGAGGGTTGCGTAAACTGCCATAGTCAGATGGTCCGGCCATTTCGCTCCGAAACCGAACGCTACGGCGACTACTCCAAAGCAGGCGAGTTTGTGTATGACCACCCGTTTTTATGGGGTAGCAAACGCACGGGTCCCGACCTGCACCGCGAGGGGGGTAAGTACCCCAATGCCTGGCATTACCACCACATGCACGACCCTACGTCGATGTCGCCCGGCTCGATCATGCCGCCCTACCCGTGGCTGCTGACCCAGAAACTCGACGTGTCGCAGACGGTCAGCAAACTGCAGGCTCTCAAAAGCGTGGGCGTTCCTTACGATGACGTGGCTATTCGCTACGCGACCGATGATCTTGGCAAACAGGCCAAAGCCATCAGTGCCCAGTTGGCGCAGGATGGCATCAAAGTGAGCGAGGACCGGGAAATTGTGGCCCTCATCGCCTATCTACAACGGCTCGGCACAGATATTAAGAAAATGGAAACCGTTCAGAAATAAACCCCACCACTCATGTTCAAACAATTCATCTCCCGCATTCCCGGTGCCGACCTGTACATGGTCGGGTCGTTTCTGACCTTCTTTCTGTTTTTTGTGCTGGTTGGCCTGTACTTATGGCTGGCCGACAGCAAACACATCGACCAGATGAGCCGGATGCCGCTCAGCGATTCCTGTCCCACTGATACGACCGACTATCAATCATGAACATACACCCTGTCTTAGGTCAAGCGTCGCCGTCCATCTGGTCTGTTCAGTCGGGCCAGGAACTGCTACTGCTCATTGTGGCATTATTGCTACTGGTGGGCATGGTGGCCGTATGCGTCGTGGCTACTTACCTGCTGATCATCCTGCGCAAGGCCCTGGGACCAACGGCAACGGCTGTTGTAGAGCCGCTGGTCGAACCGCGCCCGTTTTGGCAGCGCATTACGGGTATGCGGTCCATGAGCCGCGAGCAGGAAATAGTCATGCCCCACGCCTACGACGATATTTATGAGCTGGACAATCCCACGCCCCCCTGGTTTATGGGCCTGTTCTACGGTACCATTGGCTTTGGGGTTATTTACCTGTTGATTTTCCACGTCCTGAACATCGGCGACCTGCAAACGGCCGAGTACACACAGGAAGTGGCTATTGCCGAGGTGCAGCGAGCCGCCTATATCCAGAAAGTGGCCGGGTCAATCAACGAAAATACGGTGGCCCTGGTGCACGATATACCCTCGCTCGAAGCCGGCAAAACGCTTTTCAGCCAAAACTGCGTCGCCTGTCACGGGCAGCAGGGGCAGGGCGGTGTTGGCCCGAATCTGACCGACCCCTACTGGTTGCACGGTGGCTCGGTTAAAGCCCTGTATCACACAATTAGCGAGGGCGTTCCCGAAAAAGGTATGATGTCCTGGAAAAAGCAGTTCAATCCCCTACAGGTGCAGCAAGTGGCCAGTTACATCCTGTCATTGCAGGGAAGTAAACCCGCCAATGCTAAAGAACCGCAGGGCGAAAAAGCAGACCCCCAGATTGTTGCCGCGCGGTAAAAACTACCCATCATGAACACCCCAGAACCAGTTCCCGTACCCGACGATTACTTCCGCTCTCACATGCCCAATCAACGGGCGGACGGGGGGCGCCAGTGGGTGTATTCCAAATCCACGTCGGGGCGGTTTACGCAGTGGCGTACCGTGCTGGCCACTGGGTTACTGGCGGCTCTGTTCGCCGGGCCGTTTGTGTGGATCGATGGGCATCCGCTCTTTCTGTTCAATGTCCTCGAACGGCGGTTTATCTTTTTCGGGGTCACCTTCTGGCCGCAGGATTTTTACCTCGTTGCCATCGGGCTGATTACGTTCATTGTGTTCATTGCTCTGTTTACGGTGGTGTTCGGGCGGGTGTTTTGCGGCTGGGCCTGTCCGCAAACGATTTTCATGGAAATGATCTTTCGCCGGATCGAAACCTGGATTGAGGGCGATTACAAGGCCCGTCAACGGCTCGACAATGGCCCCTGGACGGGCGAGAAAATCGGAAAGAAAACAGCCAAACACGGGCTGTTTTTCCTGATTTCATTTCTTATTGCCAACACCTTTCTGGCTTACCTGATTGGGCGCGATGAGTGGTTACCACTAGTGACGGACAACCCGGCCCGGCACCTCGGTAGCCTCATGACTATGCTGGTATTTACGGGCGTTTTTTACGGAGTCTTTGCGTACCTGCGTGAAATTGTCTGCACCACCATTTGCCCGTACGGTCGCCTGCAAAGTGTGCTCCTCGACAAAAACTCGCTCATTGTAGCCTACGATTACATCCGGGGGGAACCACGCGGTAAAATTAGAAAAGCCGCCATTGCAGCCCCCACAACGGGCGATTGTGTGGATTGCAACCTCTGCGTTCACGTATGTCCAACGGGTATCGATATCCGCAACGGAACCCAGATGGAGTGTATCAACTGCACGGCCTGTATGGATGCCTGCGACGAAGTGATGACCAAAATCGACCGCCCGTTGGGGCTGATTCGGATGGATTCGCAGCAGGGCATCGAGACCCAGAAGCCCTTTCGTACCACGGGCCGAATTTGGGCCTATTCTGGCGTACTACTGGTGCTGGTGGGGGTGCTGGTATACCTGCTGGTGAGTCGTCCGGCTCTGGGCGTAACGGTTTTGCGGGCGCCGGGGCAGTTGTTTCAGCGGGAAGCGGACGGGCGCATCTCGAACCTGTACTCCCTCGAAGTTATCAATAAAACGTACCACGAATTGCCCGTATCGTTTCAGATTAGCGAACCGGGGGCGCGGCTGCGGTTCGTGCAGCCGCTGACCACTGCCCGACCCGGCGAACAAACCAAAACCATGTTTTTTATCTCGCTGCCCGCGAAAGATATTCGCCAGGACAATACACCGCTTGAGATCAGGGTCATATCTAAAGGCAAAATTGTCGACCACATCGGCACCAGCTTTCTGGGACCTTATTAATGAGCGAAAGCGTGAAAGAGCCAAAGAGCGAAAGTTGCTTACGCATTCATCTGCCGAAGATTTCAATCTTTCACTCTCTCGCTCTTTCACTCCTTCACTCTTTCACACTTTAGAACTATGAACTGGGGAAAATCAATTGTACTGGTCTTTATCGTCTTTGCCGGGTTTATCGGCACTATGGTCTACTGGATGACCCGGGAAAGCATTGACCTCGTTCGCGATGATTATTACCAGGACGAGATTGCCTACCAGCACCAAATCGACCGACTCCGCCGAACGGCCCATGCTTCGGCAGTTATCGGTGTGAGCTATCAACCGGAGCAACAACAGGTGACCTTCACCCTGCCCGACTCACTTCAAAAAGCAACGCTCACCTTCTACCGCCCCGCCGACCGTCAGGCCGATGTACGGATGGTTGTTACTCCACCCTATTCGCCCCGTAAAGTCGTATCGACAGCACACCTGGCCAAAGGATACTGGCGCGTTCAGTGCGCCTGGTCCGATGGTCGGCAGGAGTATTACAACGAAACCGATTTGTTCATCAACTAACCCCCGAAACTATGTCCTTATGGTTCCTGACGGCACTGTTTACGGGTTTGGCGGGTAGTCTGCACTGCGTGGGTATGTGCGGTCCGCTGACCATGGCCCTGCCTGTGGGGCGGTTGCCACTGGCGCAGCGAAAGCTGGGCGTGGGGTTGTATCATGGGGCACGGCTGCTGGCCTATGCGGGACTGGGTGGGGTGGTGGGCAGTGTGGGGCAGGGATTTTTACTGGTGGGATTGCAGCGTCCCCTGGCCCTCGGCGCGGGTATGCTACTGCTGGTCTGGCTCTTGCTACGGCGGTACGCGGACAAACTGCCAACGGCCCTGCCTGGGCGATGGATAAGCCGGTCGATGGGCCGGTTTCTGCGTGAACCTTCGCTGCGGGCGTTTGCCGGGTTGGGATTTCTGAACGGGCTGCTGCCCTGCGGCTCGGTTTATCTGGCCCTGATTGGCGCGTTGACTACCCCCTCGCCAATGGCTGGCTCCGGCTATATGCTGGTATTTGGGTTAGGAACATTGCCCGCCATGTTGTCGGTTCGGCTACTGGTTAGCCGACTGCCGGTACGATGGCGACAACGCCTGGCGGGTAATCTCCCGCTGATTACGTTGTTGCTGGCTTTGTTACTGCTGGTGCGCGGAGCAAGCCTGCCAGCCGCTTCCGGTAGTCGGGCAGGGGCGGCTGGAATTCCAGTTTGTCACGGACAAAACGAGCGCTGACCTGTTGTTTGGAGGCCCCTGTTAGCCACTTTGCTTTTTTTTGCTTAGTCAATCCTCAGTAAGTAGCCTGAAGTTGCGTTGAAACGGCAGTGAGCGTAGTATCATCAGGCATACCTTCGTGGCGCCACAACTCAACTCCCTGCCGCACCAATACAAACGCAGGTAAATGAGTAATGGTGAAACTGCGAATCACTTCGGGATGGATGGCTTCGTCCAGTTGGAGAATACGTAATGATCCATCAAGAAAATACTGCAATGAGTTAACCAGCTTTTTCAAAGCAGCCCGTTGCAGGGGGGCGGGTGGCAGAAACACCAGTAAAACGGCCGCTTTTGCCGGTACCAGGATGGGCGATACATTGGTGGTTTTCATAGTTGCGTAAGCATAAACGTCGTTCGTTACATTGGTTAGCGTAAAATTGGACGTTTCATAAACCAGGGTAACTGATGCAGGTCATTAGATCGGATGATTAGCTAATTTTTACCCGGAAATGGGTCTATTTTTGAGGAAATACACCGCTTATCGTTTTTATTAAATCATTGAATCAACAAATCAGATTCGTCCGTCATGTCATCACTCGCTGAACACTATTCAACTACACTTACGGAATTGCTCTTTGAGAAGACCAATGAGTTTGTGGGGGTCTATGACCTGACCGCCGGGCGATTTACCCGCGTCAATCAGGCTGGTGTACGGATGCTGGGTTTCCCGTCGGAAGCGGCCCTGCTAAACGACCCCGTCCGGTCGCGCTCGGTCCGGTACCCACCCCTGAATGACGAAAGCCTCGGCAGCCTGATTGCCCGGGTCATGGCCATTGGTACCTATGAGGAACAAACCGTGGTGGGTCGGCAGGATGGACAGACATTCTGGGGGCAGCTCACGATCACTGCATTTTCGGTGCCAGACAGCCCCTATGCGCTTATCCGGCTGGTCGATCAGGGTAAACTCCACCAGGCCGAACGGGACCTGGAACACAGCGTCCGGCGAAACGAAGCTATCTTTTCCAGCGCCACGATTGGTATCGTCGTCTGCGATCGGGTCGGGCAGATCGTATCGGCAAATCGGCTGGCTCATCACTTGTTTGGCTACGCTGACAATGGGCTGATAAGCCAGACCATCGAACAACTCGTACCGGCAGGCCTGAGTCATTACCACACGAAACTCCGCCACTCGTTCAACGAAAATCCACAGGTACGGGCCATGGGCCAAAACCGCGATTTACAGGCGCAGCGCGCTGACGGGTCGGTGTTTCCGATAGAGATTAGTCTAAGTTACTTTCAGCTCGATGAGGAGTTATTTGTCGTGGCGTACATCATTGACATTACGTTGAAAAAAGAAGCCGAACGACAACTGCTGGCGCATAAAGACCACATCGAACAACTCAACGCCGACCTCGAACAAAAAGTAGTCGACCGCACCCACGCGCTCATGAATACGCTGGAGCAGTTGGAGCAGTCGAAAGATGAGCTGGCCCGCGCGCTAACCGCCGAGCAGGAATTGGGGGAGCTGAAATCACGCTTTGTGTCGATGGCTTCCCACGAGTTCAGAACGCCACTAACGGCCGTGCTGACATCGGCTACCCTCATTGCCAAATACACCGGTGGCGACCAGCAGGACAAGCGGCAAAAGCACATCGACCGCATTCGTAGTTCGGTCAAGAATCTGAACGACATCCTGGAAGAGTTTCTGTCGCTCGGCAAGCTGGAAGCGGGCAAACTTACCGCACAGCCGGTACAGGTTCAATTGAACCAGGTAGTGGCTGAAACAGTAGCCGATATGCGGCTCATGCTCAAACCCGGTCAAACCATTGAAACCCGTCTGAACGGACCCGACACCGCCTGGCTCGACCCGTCGATGCTCCAGAAAACGCTTATCAATTTACTCTCCAATGCCACCAAGTACTCCGGTCCAGGGTCATTGGTTACGGTAGTGATTACGTACTCGGAGAAGCAGTTTACCATCAGCGTTGCCGACCAGGGCGTAGGTATATCCAGCGACGATCAGCGGCACCTGTTCGAGCGATTTTTTCGCGCCCACAACGCTACCAACATTCCCGGTACGGGGCTGGGGCTGCACATCGTGGGTCGCTACGTCGAATTGATGGGCGGCACCGTCGCCCTAATCAGCGAATTAAACCAGGGCACAACTGTCACCATTACGCTACCCTATGAAAATCATACTGTTGATTGAAGATAATGAGGCTATCCGCGAAAATACAGCCGAGATCCTGGAACTGACTGGCTATGCGGTGCATACCGCCGAGAACGGCAAAATAGGCGTCGAAAAAGCGCTCCAGACCAAACCGGATTTGGTCATCTGCGACATTATGATGCCCGTGCTGGATGGCTACGGCGTCCTGCACATTTTCAATAAAAACCCCCGATTGGCGGGCATTCCATTTATTTTTTTAACCGCCAAAAGCGAACGTTCCGACTTCCGCAAAGGCATGGAGTTGGGAGCCGACGATTACCTGATGAAGCCCTTTGAGGAATCGGAACTGCTCAGCGCCGTAGAAAGCCGTTTGAACCGGTTTAAAACCCTGCTGGCCGACTATGATTTACAACATAACGGGCTGGACGAATTTATGAACGACGCGGCCCGGCGCGTGGGGACGCTCAAAAACCTGTCAGGCGACCGAAAAGTACATGTCATTCGTAAAAAACAATACCTCTACACCGAAGGCGACACGCCTGCCAAGTTATTTTTCCTGCAAACAGGCCGGGTAAAAACGGTACGTACTAACTCAGATGGTAAGGAACTCATTACGGGGTTGTATCATCCGGGGGAATTTTTTGGGTATTTTGCCCTGCTCAATGGCACCGACTATACCGACTCGGCCATTACGCTCGACGACTCTGAACTTGTGTTGATCCCCAAAGCTGATTTTCGGCAGTTGATGGATACCAATCCTGATGTAAGTCGTCAATTTATCCGCCTGTTGGCCGGACGCGTGGCCGAACGTGAAAGCCAGTTGATCGGTATGGCGTACAGTTCCCTCCGTCGGCGGGTAGCCGACGCGCTGCTGCGGCTTCAGGAGCAGCATGATGAATTTGTTCAGCTTTCGCGCGATGACCTGGCCGCCATGATCGGCACGGCCACCGAATCGCTGATTCGTATTCTGAGCGAGTTTAAGCAGGATGGACTAATCGAGATGAACCCGTCGGGCAGTTTCCGGGTAGTGGAGCCCGATAAACTGCGCCGGGCTAACTGGTGAATACCTGACCACGGTCAGGAGATTGACTGAGGTTGCTCAGGAATAGCAGCCGCTGAAAGGCTTACTTTTAGGCCTGAAACAAATCCGCCCTGCGAATGATGACCGTCCTTTACCTGACAAATGGCTCCGTTGATTCATCCCTCATATTCCGCCACTGGCTAAAGGGTCAACCCGCAACGACTCTTTACCTGACGGTGGTATTGCCCTACGACATAGCAGCAGACGAACGGCTGGATAAAGACGTGGCACATTCGGCTAAAGAGACGGCCGAAATACACCTGCAAAACTGGTTGGTAGTGGTGGGTGATGTTAGACCCCATCAGCTAATTACCCAGACACTTTTTGCCTCACCCGAACACGCCCTGACTATTCACCTGCTGTTGTACCGATATGACCGCTTGCTGGTGGATGCTCAGCGGATCCTGACTCCCCTGGCCGGGATATTAGCTCAGACCAACACGAAGCCAATTGAGTTGCCCGGCGCACGTACCGATAGCTCCATTGAACAGTCGGTCGCCGTTTCATAACGTACACCAGGAATACGACTGCCGAATCTTCCACAACGAAGCAGGATAAGCGGTCGCGCTACGGATTGAGTCACTACAACGACCTACGCTCACGGCGTCTTTGGTACGTCTACCCCTCCCTCGGGTCTAAGCGGTGCCATTCGACGGTACGCCGTATGCTATGGACTGTGGTTTACAGTTATCAAAAGAGAGTGAAACCGAAATGAGGTGATTGAAACACCTCTGAAACGGTTTATCCTCGAAAGGGCTATAATGGCTTAACAGCGGATATGATAGGTAGTACGTAACTGGCGAAAGGTGGTTTAATCAGCTCAGTCAGCAGCTCTTACCCGGCTAAACTAAACCGATTTATTCACCGATCGATCTTATCATCATCTGTAGTTTTTAGTCAATTGGACTTTATTTGTTTCCGTGTAAATGCAAGTCAATCAGCCCAGATTGGACCATTTGTGGATTTGGGTGCCTAATAAATGTGTCCATATTGAAATTACTATCACAGTAATCCAGTCGGTTAAGGCAAAGTAGTACTTACCTGCCTTAACTAGCTATTCGTTGACAACTGAGCAGAAATAAACATTGTCCATCTGGTGATATCGGGCCCTTTATCTTGCTGGGAGCGACGCCGTCCACTGTATATATCTTGTATAATTGGGGGCGTCAAATCACTAGTTTCTAGTGTCAATCTCTTCCCTGACCCGTCCTAAAATCATCCGATTGTGCAGGCACCATGGAATACCAAGGACAACTTGAAATGGGCAGCTTGTGCTATTTTCCTATCTTGTCAGAGCTTCAGTTAAAAGCCCCTCAACATTACTGGTACTAATTAGTCCTTCCTGAAATCTGGGCTGGAATGTAGAATGCCTCCCAAAAAGGCAATTGTTGAATTCACTGGCGATCTCCCCGAGAATCCCGTATAGAAAAGTGTTGACCAGGCCAGCTTAGTGGTCGAAAAGCAGGAACAGCCTCTCACAAATCTTTTCGCCGAAACACGCGCACTGCGACCCATAGCGGTAGTATGGCCCATAAAATCAGAATACTACTTGCATAAACTGTACCAAGTGCGCTACCAAAAAAGGTCTGGTACAACGCCCCTGTATAGCCCATCAGGGCCGACACGTCCATGTGCAACAGCACCACAATTCGGGCCAAATCGACCGGATTGAGCATGGTCAGCACCAGCATTACCTTATCGAGCGGGTAGTCGCTGAAGGAAAACAGGATGGCCAGCACCAGGCCGTCGTAGAGGAGCGAGAAATAGAACCACAGCAACAACGCCAGGCCGATACCTTTGGCTTTATCGCGGGTGAGTACCGAGGCCCAGAACGCCAGTGATACAAAAACCAGGGTCAGTACCAGTCCCGCGCCCACCAAAGATAGTCCGGTAGCACTGCCCGCAAAAAAAGCCACTGGCAAACCCACGCCCACCAGAAAAGCAGTCATCAGTGACGACGATACGCCCAGGAATTCACTCAGCAACAGTCGGGTACGATGAATGGGTTGGGCTAGCAGGAGTTCGATAAACTCGTAGGAATTGTAGAAATGAATGGTCGTAAAAATGACACTGATAAGCGGTACCACCATCAGCACAATGTTGAGCAGACTCATCAGCCCTTTGGCCGGGTTGCTGTCTAAGCCAAACAGTGTGAAGGAAACCACCATCAGAAACACGGTGTATATCAGCACAATCCTGTTTTGCAGAATATCAGCCCAGACGTATTTGGTTATTTTCAGCATTGGAAGAGGAGTTAGAACAGCGTGCGAACGGGTTTATCGGCTTCGGTTTTGGTGGCCGAATCGTGTGTGGCCATCAGCCGCGCGATGGCCCGGTTCAGTTTAGTTTCGCCCGTTTTCTGCTTGAGCCACTCCACCGATTCCAGAAATTGCAATTGTCCTTCCTGCATGTACATAACGTCGGTGGTCAGCTCGTCCAGGTCGCTCAGGATGTGCGAGGTAATCAGAATCAGCTTGCCGTTCGCTTTCTCGTGCAGGACTTTAGCTTTCAGAATCTCCGAGGCCAGTGGGTCCAGGCCAGCGGTGGGCTCGTCCAGAATCAGAATGGGCGGATTGAACAGAAACGCCAGGCACGCCCCCACCTTTTGCCGGGTTCCCCCCGACAATGACCGCATGGTTTTGTCGTACAAAGCGGGCAATCCGAATGTGTCGATGAGTTCGGTGTCTAACTGCGCGTTTTTGCCCTGCCGGATGTCGGTCATCAGGCTGATAACCTGTCGGATGGTCATGTTGTCGGGGTACCGGCTAATTTGCGGCATGTAGCCAATTTTATCACGGTACGACCAGTGGTCGCGCACCGACTGACCGTCCACCCGCATATCGCACTCTTCGGGAATAACCAATCCCAGCAGGCATTTGATAAAGGTAGTTTTGCCCGAACCATTCGGCCCAATGAGCGACACGGCCTGACCGGGCTGTAACGTAACCGACACGTCGTCGAGTACGGTTAACCGGCCAAATCGTTTGGTAAGATGCTCCACTATAATCATAACGGCGTTGGTTTCATAAGAGGTTGGCGGTCCACGAGGGCATCGGGGGTCAGGCTGGGGAGCATCTTTTCGGCCCGGTCCAGCAGGCTGACCATAAAACTGCGGAGGAGCACTACGCCCTGCGGAATCTGCTCAATAATCATGGAATACAAACTGACGGGGTGGTACGGTACGTCGCCGATGCCGTCGCGGTTGAGGTCGTAGCCTTCGTATTTATCCCAGTAGTTTTTAGCGAAGGTGTTCAAGACGGTGTTGCCGTTGGTGGCTACGTCGAAGGTGTTGCCCATAAACTGGTTGCCGGTAAACTCGTTCTCGATGCTGTTGGCCTGCACGCGCAGGCCCCAGCCATTTTCGACAAAGCGGTTGTTCCTGACTTTAATCCGGCTGGAGCCTTCCATGTGAATACCCACCGTGTTTTTCTCGAAGGTGTTGTTGTCAATCTGGCTGTCGCTGATGTCTTTGAGCAGCAAGCCGTATGACGAACTGCCCCAGTTGTGGACAAACACGTTCTGGCGCATAATTACGTGCTTCGTGTACATGACCGCTACACCCGCGCCGTTGTCCCGAAAGGTGTTGCCGATGTACTCGTTCTGGTGCGAGAACATGAAATGCAGCCCGTAGCGAATGTTGTTGGCACTCACGTTTCGGATGGCATGGGAGTTGGTAACGAACTCGAAATAAATACCGTCGCGGTGGCCACTGACCCGGTTTTGCTCGACGCGGATGCGGTCCGATTTCCAGGCGTGAATAGCGTTGCCGGTCGATTGTTCGGCGGAGGGGTTGCCCACGATGTCGTTGCCGCGTACCAAACAGTTTTCCGAAGCGGAGAGGTAAATGGCGAAATAGGCGTTTCGGATGCGGTTACCAATTACGCGCACTCGTCTGGCTTCCAGCACTTTCACGGCGGCCCAGTCGATGGTACTCGTTATGCCCACGTTCCGCAGTTCCAACCCCTGAATCAACACATCGTTGGCGCGTATCGTAAAAATCTCGCCTTTTTTCTGAGCATCAATAACCGGGAAGTTCTCCCCCAGAATAACCAGTGGCTTATCCACAATCAGATTATACTCGTGGTATAATCCCGGGCCGATACGTAGCGTATCACCAACAGCAGCCTGCGCAATGGCTTTGCCGATGCCGCTTTGGGGCGTAACGAGCCACGTTCGGGCTATGACCGCGCCGGGCAGTACCAATCCCAGTACCAACAGCCCCATTGATTTAATGAGGATCATTGCTTAGGTTGAGGTTGGTCCAGGTCAGGGTTCTATCGTCCGTTGCTATTCCCGTTGCTTTCCCAGCCGCTTCGGCACTGGCAAAAGCGGCTGTGTTGCCGCCCATGGGGCTGTGGAGGTCGTCGTCCTGCCGAAAGGTGGCCTTTCGGGCATCAATGAGTTTGCCGGGACTGGCGTAGTCGGCCACTAAAATCCGGGCCATGTTGGCATCCGTTACGGCGTTGTCGTGCTGGTAGCGAGTCAGACACGCTACGTCATCGAACTTATAGGTTTTCCCTTTGGGCGTAACGTAAACAGCCGCAAATTTCTGATCAACAATGGTCATTTTGCAGTGTTGGCAATTGTCTTTTCCGTACTGAATGGGGCTGGCTTCGGTAGTACAACCCATGGCCAGCATACTCAACAGAATGACAAAGGCTACTTTCTGTACGCCAGGCGAATTCACGCCGGGTAACGCGCCTTTCCTCTGCCGATAAAACCACTCATATCCCGCTACGCCCGCAATGGCCAGCCCAGCCGCAAAAAATAACCAGCCGCCGGTGTCGGGTATAGAGTAGGCACCAAAGTTGAGCAGCGCTTTGTAGCCAAACATGGGCGGCTGGTACGTCATACCCGGTACCTGAATGGGAGCCGTTGGGTCGAGGTCGTGGCCGTACTTATAGGCCCACCGCCAGAAATCGTACAGACCCAGCCCGCCACCAATCATCAGTAACGCCAGCAAACCCAGCAGCATCCGAAAGCTTTTCAGCAGGGCCACCAGCAACCCCAGTACCGCAAAACCAACTACCACGTAGGGCAGGTACGAAAACTCCGGAAACATCTCTTCTTTGATGTGCGCCATGCCAATGTAATGGTTCAGGCCGTTGATGATGTTAACATCACCAGCGAGTTTGGACAGCCAGATTTGCATGGACAGCCCTTCGGGATATTGCGGTGCCCAGAGGTCAATGTTCCAGATGGGCAGAAACAGGGTGACAAGCAGGGCCAGCGAAGCCAGCGCGATGACGATTCGGGAAACGGGGCTAAGGTCTTTCATACGGAGTTGAAGAATGAATCAGTAAAATCCGGTAGGGATGGCCGAAAGGCTTTACCAATCGGTCATCCCTACCGGATTTGATTACCGTTCGGCCACTTTTTTACTTGCTTCGGCGTCGGGCGTTTTACCGGTGCTGAACGTCAGCGGGGTGCTACTGCCCTTTGGCGATACCCGGACGTACCCCTGCATTTCCTGGTGTAGGGCCGAGCAGAAATCGGTGCAGTAGATGGGCGTAATACCCACCCGGTCGGGGATCCATTTAAGGGTCTGCGTTTCGCCGGGCATAATCAGGATTTCGGCGTTGTTGCTGCCCTTCACGGCAAAACCGTGCGGTACATCCCAGTCCTGTTCAAGGTTGGTGACGTGGAAATACACCTCGTCGCCCATCTTAATACCCTCGATATTATCCGGCACAAAGTGCGAGCGAATGGCCGTCATATAGACATGTATCTGATTACCCTGCCGCACCACTTTGGCTTCCTTCTCGCCCTTGGTGACGTATTTGTGCTTGTTGTCCTCAATCTTGAAAAACTTCAATGATCCAGGGGCTATTTTTTCGGCGGGTATGGCTTCGGCGTAGTGCGGTTCGCCTACGGTTGGGAAGTCCAGGAGGAGTTTCATCTTATCGCCCGAAATATCATATATCTGCGCTGACTGCGCCAGTTCGGGACCGGTGGGCAGGTAACGGTCTTTGGTGATCTTGTTGTAGGCAACCACGTATTTACCGTACGGCTTTACGGTCATGCCCCCCGGAATGCTCAGGTGACCAACAGAATAATATGTGGGTACGCGGTCCAGCACTTTGAGGTCTTTGATATTCCATTTTACCAGTTCCGATGATACGAACATGGACGTAATGGCATTGCCCCGCCCGTCGAATTCGGTATGCAGCGGCCCCAGCCCCGCCTTGGGTACTTCGCCGTACAGCACCGACTCGTATTTCAGAATTGGAATGCCATCGAACGAGCCGTCGTACGTCTTATTGGCGATGGCCTTCTGCATTTTGCTGAACGAAAACACCGGAACCACACCTGCCAGTTTGCCGGACGCTACGATGTACTCGCCGGTTGGATCAACGGCGCAGCCGTGGGGTGATTTGGGGCAGGGCATAAAAAACAGCATGTCGGGGCAATCCTTTGGGTCCAGCGTTACCACCTGCGTTTCCATGGTGGACGTAGCGTTGTGGGTCACGTCGTCATACACGTTGTGGGCGTATTTGGCCGGTTCGGTTTTGCCCTTGCCCTGCTTCAGGTATTCCTCAGCTTTTTTCCAGTTTACGGCCAGAATAAAGTCCTTGTCTTTCTGCGATGCATTCACCTCCATCAGGGTGTTCGCCTGTTCGGTGTTGTAAGTCGAGAAGAAGAGCCAGCCGTGCGATTTGGCTTTGCCCGCCCGTGCCAGGTCGTAGCTTACGCCGGGCGTTTTTAACTGAAACGCCACCTTCATCCGGCCCGTTTTCTGGTCCACACTCACGAACGAGATGTAGCCCTTGAAATTCTTCTTGAACGAACTGATGGGCACGTCGCCGTTGTCGTTGTCGGGCGGTACCGAGAAGCGCGTACTGGCAATGACGTACTCCGTGTTCTCCGTCAGGTAGGGTGACGAGTGGTTGCCCGCGCTGTTCGGGATTTCCAGGATTTCGGTGGTGCGGAAGGTTTTCAGGTCAACCCGGGCTATCCGGGGCGTGTTGTTACCGTTGGCAAACACCCAGCGGCCATCGTGTTCGCCTTTGGTTTGCGACAGCGCAACGTGGTGCAGATCGTCCCAGGGGACGGGGCCATGCGAGGTGTTGAGCATGGGCTTTGTTTCTTCACTATAGCCCCAGCCGTTTTCCGGGAAGGCCGAGAACACAGGAATAATCCTCAGCAGCCGACCCGATGGCAGGCCATATACGGACATCTGCCCGTTGAATCCTCCGGATGTGAAGCTGTAAAACTCGTCGTATTTGCCGGGGGCAACATAGACTTTCTCGGCGGCATCGCCCGCCACCGCCGAGCCGGCATCTTTGGGTTTGCAACCCGTTACGCTGACACTGAGAGCCGCTACGGCTATCAGAACACTGATCTTTAGGGAGTTCATTACTATACTGGAGAAAGGGTGAGGTTACTGGACGCCGTCGTTCTTACGCATGAATTCCAGTACGGCGCGGGCCTGAGGCTCGGACAGATTTTGGTTGGGCATCCGCACCAGACACTCCTCCAGCATTTTTTGTACTTCGGGGTCTTTGTCCAGCATCATGTCCACGTTGGTGATCATGTTCATAATCCATTCGGGTTTGCGCCGTTCGGTAACGCCTTTCCAGCTGGGTCCCACCAGCCGGGTACCGTCTAAGCGATGGCAGGCGCTGCACTTCAGGTCGTAGGTAACCAGACCTTCCTTCACCATCTTCTGGTCGAGAGGTGTTTTCAGGGTCACCTCCTTCATTTCGATGCCGTGTTCTTCGGGCAGTTTTGTGGCCGCCGTTGAT
>JBBSTD010000104.1:0-21635 GCA_038236215.1 Cytophagales bacterium
ACCCCATATTTTTAACAAATTAAATTTTTGTTTGTGTTTTGATGCTAACCCACGTTTGGTTCCCAAAAGTACAGTCCCAAACAAACGACAAACCACAAACAGCAAACCAAGTTGAACGTCCCCGTTTTTCTGGCCCGTAAGGTCCGCCACGCGCCCGAGGGCAGTTTTTCGGCCACCGTTACCCGCATTGGCATCGCCAGTATTGCCCTCGGTCTGAGCGTTTTAATCGTTGCGTTTGCGGTACTGTACGGCTTCAAGAATACTATCCAGCAAAAGATATTCCTGTTCGGTGCCCATTTGCAGGTGAGCAAATTCACCAACAACATGTCGTACGAGGACACCGCCCTGCCCCTGGATACCCGCCTGTACCGCGACAGCAACCGCATTCCCGGCGTGCGGCATATTCAGGCAGTAGCCCAGAAAGCGGGTATTCTAAAAACCAAAGAAGAACTGGCCGGAGTAGTGCTGAAAGGCGTTGGAAAAGACTACGACTGGAATCTGTTCCGGGGATCGCTGGTGGCCGGGACCGTGCCCGTGGTTGGAGCCGATACGGGAAATGGTTCCACCCAGCTACTGCTCAGTCAGTACATGGCTAATCAGTTGCAGGTAAAAGTGGGTGACAGCGTACCGCTGTATTTTCTCACTAATCCACCCCGCGCCCGGAAAATGACGGTGGTCGGTATTTACGAAACGGGGCTGGAGGAAGTGGACAAAACCGTAGCGTTGGGTGATATCCGGCTCATTCAGCGACTGAACAAGTGGGGTATCGATTCGGTGGGGAGTTACGAGATTTTCGTCAACGACTTCACGAAAGTAGAACAGACAGCCGACCGTGTGTTCGATGTACTGTCGCCCGATATGCGGCTCACCCGCGTCACGGATCAGTACCGCCCCCTGTTCGACTGGATGGTTCTCCTCGACCGGAACATGGTTATCCTGCTCAGCCTGATTACGTTCGTCGCTTCGTTCAACATGGTATCCGTGCTGATTGTACTGATGATGGAGCGAACCCCCATGATTGGGTTGTTGAAAGCTCTGGGAGGCCCTAATTCACTGATTCGGCGCATGTTCGTTTTCGTGGGGCTGAACATGGTAACCTGGGGTCTATTGATTGGCAACGGGGTTGGACTGGGTCTCTGTTTCCTCCAAGACCGGTTCAAGCTGATTCCCCTCGACCCGAAAAATTACTTCATGAGTTACGTACCCATCGTGTGGGACTGGCCTACCATTCTGGCCCTGAACGGAGCCACCATTTTGCTGATTGCGCTAGTACTCTGGATACCCACCATTGTGGTCAATCGGATTCAACCCGTAAAGGCCCTGGCTTTTAAGAAGTAATCGGCCATGAAGGTCAGGCATATTACACGCCAATCGGGTTGGCTCCCGTTCAGCCACCTGATTCATATTTCGTTATTTTTACGGCCTCTTACCAATACCAAAGGTCATTATCCTAACATACATCAACAATGCTAAAAATCGTATTAACGGCTTTGCCCTTTGCACTGCTGGTATCGGCCTACGCACAGCCGCAACCGGTGCTGACGGCTAAAGACTACGAACAGGCCCAGCGGTTTCTCGGCCCCAATGCCGAACAACTCATTGACAACGGCCCCGTTCGCCCAAACTGGTTACCCGACAACCGGTTCTGGTACCGGAACCTGACAGCCAATGGCAGTGAATTTATCCTGGTAGACCCCGCCAAAGGGACGCGTACGGCAGCTTTCGACCCCAATAAACTGGCCACTACGCTATCGAAAGCGACGGGTAAAACCTACGAAGCGACGCGCCTGCCTTTCCAGCGAATCAGTGTTGCGCCCGATAACCAATCCATCATTTTTCAGGCTGCGGGCAAATCCTGGCGTTATACCCCGCAGAGCGACCAACTCACCGCCGACACCACCAACCCACCCATGACCAGCTCCGATGAGCAGCGGCCGGGTCGGGGCGACAGTGGTAACGAGGTACTCTCGCCCGACAAAAAACGGGCGGCCTATATCAAAAGAGACAATTTGTGGGTACGGGATGCGAAAACCGGCACAGAAACCCAGCTAACTACTGACGGTATCAAGGATTTTGGTTACGCAACCGACAATGCGGGCTGGAAAACGAGCGACCGGGCGATTCTGGCGTGGTCGCCGGATTCTAGAAAGATTGCCACCTTCAAACAGGATCAGCGGCAGGTGAGCGATATGTATCTGGTGACAACCAATGTAGGCAAACCCGTGCTGAAACAGTGGAAATACCCCTTCCCCGGCGATTCCGTCATTCCCACCATTCAGCGGGTTATCATCGACGTCGATAACCCAAAGGTAATTACGCTCCAGATACCACCCGACCCGCACCGGGCCACGTTGAGCGATGATATTGCCAGCAGTGGCACCTTCGATGATGTACACTGGACCGAAGATGGTTCGCAACTGGCGTTCGTATCCACCTCCCGCGACCATAAGCAGGAAAAAGTTCGGCTGGCCGATGCTAGAACGGGCGCGGTGCGGGAAGTCTTTGAAGAGACCGTACCTACCCAGTATGAATCGGGCTGGGGGGCCATCAACTGGCGGTATCTACCCAAAACCAAGGAATTTATCTGGTTCTCAGAACGCGACAACTGGGGCCATCTGTACCTGTATGATGCGGCCACCGGCAAGGTGAAAAACCAGATTACGAAGGGTGATTTTGTGGTTACCCGGCTCCTGAAGGTGGATGAAGCCAAACGGATGCTCTACTTCATGGCCGTTGGGCGACAGCCAGAAAATCCCTACTTCGCCCAGCTTTGCCAGGTTGGATTCGACGGTAAGAACTTCGCCGTACTCACGCCCGAAGCGGGAAACCACCAGGTGAGCCTTTCGCCCGACGGTACTTACTTTGTGGATACCTACTCAACGCCGACGGTCCCACCCGTAAGCGTTGTGCGCAGTTTGACTGGCAAAAAGACGCTGATGCTGGAGAAAGCCGATATTTCGCGGCTGACGGCTACGGGCTGGCATGCGCCAATGCCCGTTAAACTAAAAGCGTACGATGGGGAAACGGACATTTACGGACTACTGTACACGCCTGCCAACCTCGACCCTGCCAAAAAATACCCCGTTATCGACTACATCTATCCAGGTCCGCAGGGTGGCAGCGTGGGCAACTGGGGCTTTTCGGCGGCCCGGAAAGATAACCAGGCACTAGCCGAACTGGGGTTTATCGTGGTCGAAATAGAAGGAACCAGTAACCCGCTGCGCTCCAAAAAATTCCACGACATGAGCTACGGCAATATGTCGGAGAACACGCTGCCGGATCAGGTGTCGGGCATCCGGCAACTGGCGCGGCAATACGCCTACATGGATACGAGTCGGGTGGGCATCTGGGGGCACTCCGGGGGTGGATTCGCTACGGCTACGGCCATGTTTAAATACCCCGATTTCTTTAAGGTTGGCATCTCTGAATCGGGTAACCACGACAACCGCAACTACGAGGACGACTGGGGCGAGCGGTACGACGGCCTAGCCGCCAAATCCGATTACGAAGCCCACGCCAACCAGAATTACGCCAAAAACCTGAAAGGAAAACTGATGCTGGCTCATGGCATGATGGACAACAACGTGCCGCCCTCCAACACGTTGCTGGTGATTGAGGCTCTGGAGAAAGCCAACAAAGATTACGACCTGGTTATTTTCCCGAATGCGGGCCATGGATTTGGCAGCTATACCCCTTACATGACCCGCCGACGCTGGGATTATTTCGTCAAAAACCTGATGGGTGCCAAGCCGCCCCACGAATTTAAAATCGAGACGAAGTCCGATCCGAGGAATACGATGCGGTAGAGCTTTTCCTGGCTACATCCATCCGGCAATGTTGCCGACTGGATTAAGTAAGAATCACGCAACACCGGGTTGAAACCCGGCGCACTGGCCAAGATCATCTTTCTACGCCGGGTTTCAACCCGGTGTTGCGTAATTCCTATCAAAAAAGGTTACCGCTTCCGGTAACCTTTTTTGATGTAGTACCCAATGGCCACTAAGTCCAGCCCCGCAACTATCCCCTCCCCGTACGTGCGATAACCGGACAAAACGTTCAGTATCGAACACACCTTGTCCGATTCCGTACAAGTAACCAAGCACTAATGCTATACAAGAATCTGGCTATCAATTAGTTGATAATTGTGGCACACAGTTTGGCATAAAGAAGGAGAACAGTAAACAACATAAACAAAAAAAACCATGATTCATCTCCTCAGCCAGGCCAGCTTGTTAGCCAGCAGCAAAAGTTTAGTAAGCGGACTTCTTTTTGGTGCCAGCGCCCTGCTTACCAATCCGGATGCCCCAAAGAAGCCCACCTTCTTCGATGCCAGTGTGTACGTAACCCAGCAGGGTAAAATCAGATTGGCCGTAGAAAAAGCGGCACCTTCTTCGGTGTATGTACAGCTACTCGACGAAAAAAAACACGTTCTATTTAGCCAGTACGTTGCTAAAAAAGAACTCAAAACGGCTATGCTTTTCGATGTAAGCGGCATCCAGGATGGCCTGTACACGCTGGAAATCAAGTCGGATGAAGGGAGTATCATCAGGCAGGTAAGCCTGACCACCGAAACCCAAAAACGGACGATAAACTTCAGCTGATACAGAAATTTAAGGTAAGAAAAGATAAGTGCGGAAAGCCCGTTTGCCCTGCGAACGGACTTTTTTACTACCCTCCGATGCTAGCAGCGGTGTTGCCGGTTTGTACAGCCTGATTATGGTTCGGTTGCTCGGTCGATAGGCAAATAAATACGGAATGTAGTATTATTACTAGGATTATGGGTGGCGATAGTGGCACTGCCGTACCCGAGAATACCCTCCCAGCAAATGGGTGAACCAATACCCGTATGTGTTCACTCTATACCAGAGGCTAATCCATGAGAAGAAGGCTTGAAACGGTGGTTTATCAAACGGTGTCGACTTTAGTAACACCACCCCGGCGTAGTGAATCAGGCCGGAGCCGACGCCCTTTTCGATTCCTGGGTAACGTAGTGTCTATGGCCGCTCCTTTTCTCCGCTGTTCCTGCTGGCGGAGTTTCTTCATCGCTGGCTGCGGCTGCTTTGTATTCGGGGTGGAGGTCGACTGTTGTATCGCTGGCGACTGATTACGCTGGCCTGATGCGCTTACCAGCAGACCGATACTGAGCATACTACCAATAAACAGGATTCGTTTCATACCGTTGTTGCGTTAGTGCCCATAGATAACACGCGTTAATAATATTCGGTTATACTTTTGGCCTGATACTGAGTAAATAACTCCTTGTTGTATGGAATAAAGATGCTTTTCGCATCCATTATTTGTACTGAGCGGCTCCCTGTATGTTTTTGAAACTGTTTCGTAAATCCAGACCGACCCCACCCCCCGGCAATGCTGCCGATTACGTGGCTGCTTATCGCGCTACGGGCGATCTGGCTATTCTGGGTGAGTTGTATGAACAGCACATGGAGTTGATTTACGCCGTTTGTTACAACTACCTGCGCGATGAGGAGGAGGCAAAGGATGCCGTTATGAATCTGTTTGAGCAGTTGATAACCGACTTGCGCAAACACGACGTGCAGCAGTTTGGCCCCTGGCTGCACAGCGTGGCCCGTAACTACTGCCTGATGCAGTTGCGAAAAAACCAGGCCCATCCCAAATCACAACTGGTGACCAATGCCAGCGGTGAGTTGGCGGATGGCTCATTTCCATCATTACTGCCTGATGAAACCGACCCGCTGGACCAGGAGACAGATCTGACAATCCTGGAAACCTGCCTGAAAAAATTACCTACCGAGCAGCAAACTTGCCTGACGCTGTTTTATCTGGAGCGAAAAACGTACACGGAAGTAGCCGACTTGTCGGGGTTCGAGTTGAAACAAGTGAAAAGTTTTTTGCAAAATGGCCGCCGAAATCTGAAAATTTGTATGCGTAAAGAAAGTCTATGAATAACCAACTGACGTTCGATGAATTGCAGGCGTACCAGGAGGGGCGGCTAAAAGGCCCGGCCCGGCACCGGGTTGAGCGACTGCTATTGGAAGATCCTTTTTATGCCGATGCGCTGGCGGGGCTGGAGGCCATGCAACATACCGCCACGGGTCTGGCAACCGGCCCCATGAGTGGGCAAATGGCGGAGCTGCGCGACGCGCTGCACCAGCGCATCCACGAATCGGCCACGAAAAAAAGGCTTTGGCCCCTCTGGATTGCTACCACAACAGCGGCCATTCTTTTTATGCTGGCAGTGGCCGTTTACTTTATCTATTTCGCCCCGAAAAAACCCACCAAAGCAACGCCAGTTGTCCCCCAAAAAACAACGGTCATGTACCCTCTACGCTCTGGAACGTACAGTCTGTTTTCATAAAAAACCCGTCTTTTTTATCGCTTTCCTATCGTTTCTGTATAACATTTGCGGAACATCGGGCGTTAACCCGGCATATCAACTATTATTCCATCTATGTTTCGCGCAATTCTAGTACGCTCCACCATCTTTTCATTTATTCTCTCTCTATCCTGCCTATCAGGAACTTATGCCCAACAGCGCTTTAGCGTGGGTCCGCGTGTCGGCTTGAATTTGTCTAATTATTGGGGCAATGCCGACAACATGAATTTCACCCCCGGCTTATCGGCAGGTGCCTTTGTAATGTATAGCTCCCTGAACCATTTTGGCATCTCAGCCGACGTGCTGTATTCGCAGCGGGGCACAAGCTACAACGATAGCCGACTGAAGTTTATCCAGCGCGTCAACTACCTCGAAATTCCCGTACTGGCCCGTTATTTTCTGACCTTATCCGGCAATTTCAGACCGAACATTTTTATCGGCCCGTCGCTGGGTATAAAAATGAACGCCAAACGAATCAAAGGCGATTACCTTCAGGGAACAGGCCCCGTTATTAACGGCGATAACACGAATGATTTTAATAATCTGGACCTGGGTGCAGCCGGAGGGTTTCAACTAAACTGGGGTACTGGAAGCCGACAGCACTTTTTGATCGATGCCCGCTATACACTGGGGCTGAACAATGTACAAAGCAATCTGCCTAACCTGTGGAGTTTGAATGGCCCTCGTAACTCCCTGCAAAATTCAACCTTTACACTGGCTCTGGGCTATAGTTTTGGCGTTGGCCGGGAACACCCCAGCCGCTACAAACGGTAGTTGACTCCAAGCTAATAAAGTCAGTAAGCAGGAACAGAACTGTTACCATACCGGTTGGCGCATACGCGCCAACCGTTTTCATTTCCCCCGTCGGCCTTGCAGAATCCGGTAAAATGAGCGACTACGGATTTCGTCCAACGTCAGGCCGGTGGTCATTGCTTCTTTTTCGGAAATGGCCCCGCAGTTCATGGCTTTCAGAAAGAAGTTGAGCAGGCCCTGCCCGGTGGCGGCATCGTCGAAAATGTCTTTTGTGAGGGTAGAAATAGCCGCTCGTTCCACGAATGCTTTCAGGCGAAACACCGCGTCTTCGTAACTGCTCAGAAAAAACGCGTAGGTGGCCGCATACCGCATGGGCAACTGGGCCGGGTTAAGGTCCCAGCCCTGATAAAAGCCGTTGATGAGCGAGTGGGTAGTGTGGTTGAACCCAAGCCGCCAGGCCCGGTGGACCGATTCCCGGTTTTCGGCCAGTTGCTCAAACGTCAGGGTATCGCCCCGGTGCGGACCAATGGGTATCACATTCGTTGCCCCGTCGGACAGGAAAATGCCGGTACCTCCAAGGGCCACTTTAGTCATGTGGTGGGCAAAGTCACAGACCGGGTGCCCCATCGTCTGGTATCTGGCCGTAATGCCGCAGGAAGCCGTGTAGTCGTAGGTGCCGAAATGGGCGGCAATGCAACGTCCTTCGCTGGCTCTGATGATGCGCATGAGCGGGTTGCGCCCTTCGTCGTCCATCACAATCTGCGTGGCCTCCACCATCGTTTCCATTTGCAGGGTTCCGGGGGCCAGGTTGTTGCCTTTTTCGAGAAGCTCAAACAGCCGGACAATCGTAACGACCTGTTCGGGAATGGTTACCTTGGGCAGCATCACCACGAAATTATCGGGCAATAGCCCCCCCATTTTGTCAAGCAGTGTCGACAAAAACAGGTCGAGCGTACGAACGCCCCGAGCCTTTAAATCTTCGGTAAATGGTTTGATACGAATACCGATAAAGGGCGATAGGGTGTTGTTCTTCATACCCTCGGCCACTTCCAGCGCGGCCCGAACGGCGGTGGCGTCCTCTTCCTCGTCGGGTCGGTTACCAAAGCCATCTTCAAAATCGATCCGGAAATCCTCAACGGCTTCGGTCTGGAGTTTTTGCCTGATTTTGGTATAAATCGAATGGGCCAGCCACGCCGGTTCGTTCCGTCGCTCCGTGTCGGGCAGGGCATCCAGTCGATTTGTGAGGTCGTTAATTTCCTGTAGGCCGTGGGGCAGGTGTTCGTAGCCGGGTAATTGCAGCACACGGGCCAGCACCACAAAATTGGGGGCGTAGGTCTGGAGATTAGTCAACGCTATCTCCCCCATCCGGATGCAGGTATCCGACTTAAACAGATTTGCACCACCATATACGGTATGTACCGGTTGCCGGTCGGGTTTGTCGCCGGGATATATGGCCTGAAAGGCCAGGTTAGCCGTTTTTAGCGTATCCAGTAACTGGGTTTTTTCGCTTTCGGGTATCGTAAATTTCATGGTTGCTGGTTTAGTATCACTACATCATGACCCGCGATAGGTCGAATAGCCGAATGGGTTCAGGAGCAGGGGAATGTGGTAATGTTCGCCGGTAATGAGCTGAAACGTGATTTCCACGAAGGGATAAAACGCCGGGGTATCCAATCCTGCGAAGTAAGCGCCCGTCTCAAATCGGAGCTTATAGATACCCGACGACAGGACGGCTTCTTTCGGTAATAAGTCGCCAATTCGCCCGTCGGCGTTGGTGATGCCACGCGCTACCTCTGTCCATTCACGCTGTTGCCGGGACAAAATAACACTGACGCCCACGGCCGGTTTGCCCCGTGAGGTGTCGAGAATGTGGGTTGTTACGGGGCTCATAGCAGTAGTTTTTCCAGTCGTAGGCGGGTAATCTTTCCCTGTTCCTGCATGGCGATCCTAATTTCGGTTTTGGGTGAATTTGACAAGCGGGCGTTCAGACTGTCCAGCATGTCGCCCGCCGATTTTCCGGTAGCGCAGATGATAAAGATATAACCAAACTTTTCTTCGTACTGCCGGTTTCCCGCTGTTAAACCGTCCAGCACCTGCTCTGATGCCGACGAAACTCCAGCCTGCTCTCCCGCAGCCCACGCCTTGGTAGTAGCGAATTTGGCCCGCAGGGAATCGATATCCCCAATTTTAGGGTGGTGCGTAAAGGCTTCCCGCCAGTCCGCTTCCGTGCAGGTCAGCCAGGTAGTTTCGGCCTGGTCAAAAAGCGTCCCGGCAGTCTCGAAAGGAGACAGGCGGGCCATCCTGTTTACCCAAACCGACGCCCCGCAACAGGTAGTGAGGGCGGCTTTCAGTTGGGAAACGGGTAGCTGATTTAGTTCGGATAGGGTCATGTTACATTGAATGAATAAGGGATAACGTCTGATGATGAATCTATTAGCAATACACCTTAAACCACCGTTGGAAACCGGTTGACGTTTTTGCAATAGATATACACCGCCGGTTCTTTTCCCATCGCCGTGAACCACTGCTGGCAATAAGGCGCCATCCAAATCGAATCCCCTTTTTTGATGGGGTACCAATCCGTATCGAGCATGTACACTCCCTGCCCCTGCAGGTAAATCAGGCCGTGCTCCATGATGTGCGTTTCGACCAGCGGCAGGTGTCCACCCGGATCGTAGGTGAAAATATTGACGGCCATATCGAAACGCAGGTTATCGGGCAACAGCACCTGCAACCGCAGGGCCAAATCGCCCATGTACATCGGCCCGGCTACGTTGGCCGCATCCCCGAACAATACCCCCGGCACGTTGTACCCCTCCAGTTTTTCATAGACTTTATGGAAGGTAAGCAGTTGCGTACCGGCGTCGGGCTTGTCAATCAAATACTCGTTGCCAATGGGTATGTACACAAACTGGCCCGTTGTCAGTGTCCGTTTCTCGCCACTGATCGTAGCCGTACACTGACCGCTGATAACGTAGAAAAACAGTTGCGATGCTTTGGTGACACCCGTGAGTTTTCCGGTATCGGTCATAGTAATGAGCGTCTGACAGAGGTTGGCCCCCATCTGCTCATTGATAATTACATTTACGGTGCAATTGTCCCAGCCGGGTACGCGGCTATTGATGTAGCCGTCGGGGCTGATGACGGCGTGATTGCGTTTGACAACAGATCGGGTAAGGGCAGAAATTTCCATGTTTTTTTTAGGCGTATTGTTCAATGAGCGAATCTAGAAAGGTATCGGCCACCCGAAGCGCAGCGGCTATGTCGGTCAACTCGGCGTTTTCCAGTGGGTTATGGCTAATGCCCTTAAAACACCGAACGAACAGCATGGCAATGGGCGACACCCGCGAAATGGGCACGCCATCATGCCCGGCCCCACTCACCAGCGCAATCACGTCGTACCCGCTTTCCTGGATTGATTTAGCCAGTAAGTTCGTTAGGTCAGTATCACACAGTACCGGTGCGGTTTCCTGAATCAGGGTCCAGTTCACGTTGATGGGCCGGTTGGTGCCAAGGCTGATTGCCAGTTCGTGCAGGGCCACGCTGGCGGTTTCGAGCAGATCGGCATCGTTACTCCGCACATCCAGGCTACAACTCACCTCGCCCGGAATGACGTTGCTGGCCGCGTTCATCACGATCATTTTACCCACCGTAGCCACCAGCGTATCTTTGTGAGCCAGGGCGAAATGCTCCACCGCCAACACAAACTCAGCAGCCGCGCACAGGGCATCCTGACGCATAGCCATCGGTACGGTTCCGGCATGACCCGCCATACCGGTAAAGGTAATCTCGACCCGGCGTTGCCCGGCAATGGCCGTAACAACCGCAACGGGTACATGGCGTTCGTACAATACCGGCCCCTGCTCGATGTGTATCTCGAAATACCCCAGCCAGTCGGCGGGGGCCAGCGCATCGAACGGTATCCCCGCAGGATCAGCACCCATGCGTTGAAGTACCTCGGTCAGGGTTATACCGAATACGTCTTTTTTATCGAGCAGGCCCTTATCGAACGAACCGGCAACTACCTTGCTGCCCAGATAAGTGGTATGAAACCGAACGCCTTCCTCGTCGCTGAACGCGATCAGTTCAAGATGAAACGGTAACTGTCTGCCAGACTCCATAAGCCGGGTAATGAGGTCCAGCCCCATAAGAACGCCCATCGGCCCGTCAAACTTTCCGGCGTTGATAATCGTATCGATGTGCGAGGCAATGACAAACGTTTTAGCCCCCGCGTTCGGACTTACGAATCGCCCCCTGACGTTGCCAATGGCATCGACCCGCGTTTGCAAACCGGCCTGCTGCATCCAGTCCTCCATCCTTCGACTAGCCGCTAAAAAGGCATCGGTGCCAAACGTCCGGGTTATGCCCGTCGCGTCCTCACTAATGGCGACCAGTTCGTTGATGTTGGAGAGAACGGCGGCAGCGCGTTGTCCGTAGTCAGTCATTCCCGTTCCTTAAAATTAGTTTTCCGGCATTCGGTTGCGTGATTTCCCCGTGCCTGAAAACAGGCACGCCCCCTAGATACGTTTGTTCGACAACCCCGTACAGTTCCTCGTTCAGGTACGGAGTCATTTTGTGTTTGTGATAAAGCATACTTTCCGAAACGGCGAAGGATTTATCCGGATTCCAGACGACCAAATCAGCGTCATACCCCATTTCAATTCGTCCTTTCTTACCCGCCAAACCCGCCAGTTGAGCCGGTTTATCACTCAGCCACCGGGACACGTCAGCTACACCAAACCCGCGTTGCCGGGCGGCTGTCCAAAGCACGGGCAGGGCCATTTGTAGCGAAGCAATCCCTCCCCAGGCAGTCATAAAATTACCGCTTTGCCGCTGTTTCAACTCGGGTGGGGCCGGTGAATGATCGGTAGCCACAAAATCAATGGTACCAGCGCGCAAAGCCGCCCATAACCGGTCGTTATTTTCCTGCTCCCGAATGGGTGGTGCACATTTGAATTGGGTCTGCCCATCCGGGATGGTTTCGGCGTTGAAAAACAGGTAATGCTGCCCCGTTTCAACCGTCAGGGGCAATCCCCTCCGCTTTGCTTCGGCGATGGGTTCGATGGCATCGGCCGAGGATAAGTGCACAATATGCGTTCGGCATTTGTATTCCTCACACAGCCGAATCATCAGCGCGATGGCGTTATCTTCCCACGCTTTGGGCCGCGACGAGAGGTAGTTGGCGTAGGACCGGACATCGCCCGTAGCCAGCGTTTCGTCCGTCGATAGTTCACAATGGACCAGCAGGGGGAGGCCGTGGCGGGCAATGATTGGCATGGCTTTGCGCAGATCAGCCTCCGTTACGTTCGGGAATTCGTCGATACCGGAATGGGTTAGAAACGCTTTGAATCCCAAAACGCCCCTGTCAATCAGTGCCTCAATCTCGCTGGTATTACCCGGAATCAGGCCACCCCAGAAGCCACAGTTGGTGTGCAGTTGCCCGTTGGTAGCCGCCAGTTTCTGGTCGAGGGCACTGGCGGTGGTCGTTACGGGGGATGCGTTCAGCGGCATATCGACCAGCGTTGTAACGCCCCCCGCCATAGCGGCTTTGGTAGCCGTATCGAAGCCTTCCCAATCAGTCCGGCCGGGTTCGTTGATGTGAACGTGCGGGTCGATAATGCCGGGCATCAGGACACTGTCCTGACAATCGGTGACGGCCCCGTTAAAACCTTCCGGCAGTTCCGACAGTACATCGTCAATCCGCCCGTCTTTTACCAGCACAACGGCGGGCCGGATACCGGTTGGTGTCAGAACTCTGTTTCCCCTGAGGGCGAATGAACGCATAGGATAAATAGAAAATAAATTTCTATACTAGGGGTCAATACTAGCCAAAACCGCGCATACCACCATGAAACTTACGCTGAAAACGAATGCATACGGCAAGAATGCCATCAACCTGTCCAAGATTATCCGGTATATCGACTACGATGAGTTCAGGCAGATTTCAGTCAACGTATCGCTGAAAGGAGATTTCGAGACAGCCCACACCTTGGGAGATAACGCTAATATTTTGCCCACCGATACCCAGAAAAACACGGTGTACGCCCTGGCGAAGGACCATTTTACGGGGTCAATCGAGGACTTCGGTCTTTATCTGGCCAATTATTTTATCACGAATAACCCGCCGGTATCGCAGGCGACCATCCATATTGTCGAACACCCCTGGACACGGATGACCTTCGATGGGGAGCCGCACCATCACGCCTACACGGGTGGGGGTTCCGAGAAACGGACAACGACCATCGTGCAAACGGCGTCCAGTATCACCGTTACATCGGGTATCAAAGACCTGTTGATTCTGAAAACGACCGATTCCGGTTTCGAGGGTTATATCAAAGACCAGTACACGACGCTGAAGGAAACATCCGACCGGATTCTGGCTACCCAGTGCGAAGCCAACTGGACGTACACCGATACAGAGCAGGACTTCACGGCGTTGTTTGTTCGCATCCGCGAAAATCTCCTGAAATCGTTTGCGCACCACAAGAGCCTGTCAATTCAGCAAACGCTGCTGGCCATGGGATCGGCGGTGCTGGAAGCGAATGAGGTGGTCAGTGAGATTAGCCTGATTATGCCCAACAAGCACCATATCCCCTTCAATCTGGAGCAATTCGGCGTGGCGAACAACAACGAAATCTTCATTGCCACCGACGAACCCTACGGCTACATTACAGGAACAGTAGTGAGGGGGTGAGGCCCTATAACGGATGCCTGGTTCTGGCAATTACCAACCGGGTATCGAATCGCACAGATCACGCAGAATAGCCCTGGTCTGCACAATGGCTATTTTTTACCTGAATAATCTCGGCGGCAATGCTCACTGCAATTTCTTCCGGGGCCTGGCTATTGATGGCTATGCCAATGGGCGCATGCAGTCGCTTTAGCCACGCTTCATCAAGGCCTTCCGAACGATAGGTGGCCAATAACTTCTCTATTTTGGTTTTGCTCCCCAGCACCCCCACATACGCAAACGCATTGCCCAATAACGTGCGGATAACCAGATCATCGGTTCGGTAGCCCATAGTCATGACCACCACGTACTGATGGCGATCAGCGGGAATCAGTTCGGTTAGTCTACTGTAATCGGCTACTAATATCTGTTCATGAGCCGCCCGATTGAGCGTCATCGTATGCAGGTTAGGCCGGTCATCGAAAACGCGGACGTAAAAATCCATCCGGCTCATCAGTTCGCTGAGGGCCAGCGCGCAATGCCCCCCGCCAATAATGGTAAGCTGATTTTTGTAGCCAAGTTTCTCCTGGTAACGCCAATCGCTATCCGACACGTTCGTGAACAGGTAGTCAGCGTCAGGCACCTGGTCAGGCATAAACCGGATACCGGCAGGTGATAAGTCGAGCAACCCGTTTTTGCGCTGTTCCAGACAGGCAATAATGGCCTGAACAGCAGCCGAATCACCGGACTGAACCGGATACAGCAGAATTGTCTGATCGCCGGAGCAAATCATACCACTCTGATTGTGGGCGGCATTCTTGTCGTGGTACTGCGTTCGGATGGCTGGTTCAGACTTGGTCAGAGCTGATTGACTTTGCCGGAGCGAGTCTTTCGCCCGCTCGACAAACTTATGCTCCATGATGCCCCCACCGATGGACCCGGCCAGCTCACCAGCGGCATTCACCGCCATCAGGAAACCCTGTCGGCCGGGGCTGCTGCCGTGACTTTCGAGCACGTACAGCAGCGCGACGGGTAAGTTCTGCCGCAGGCTATTATGAATTAACTGCCAGATCAGTAGCGACTTTATCATGGGTAACAGGTGATGCGGTAGATGTCGTGTCGTACAAGGCCAGCAACATTTTTTCGGGGGTCATCGGGGCATCGAAGGGAAAAACGACGGTTGGATTGAACGCCCGAATGGCGTTGCGCAGGGCGAAATAGACGCCGATTCCGTACATCAACGGCGGTTCGCCAACGGCTTTGGACCGAAAAATAGCCAGGTTGTCGGTCTGGGTTTCCAGGAAATCGATGGCAATCTCTTTCGGCACCGAATAGATATCCGGCACTTTATAGGTCGACAAAGCATTGGACCGCAACCGGCCCGCTTTGTCGTAGATGACCTCTTCCAGGGTCATCCAGCCAATGCCCTGCACAATACCGCCCTCAATCTGCCCCCGGTCGATGAGCGGATTCATGCTGGCCCCGAAATCGTGGACCACTTTAATGGCATCAGTTTCGTACGTTCCCCGTACACAATCGATGGTCACCTCCACCACCGCCGTACCATACACGTGGTAGGCAAACGGGTGCCCTTTTTCGGTAACGGGGTCGAAGTGAATAACCGGCGTGGCATAGTGCGCGTGTTCGGACAGGCTGATGCGTCGGCCATACGTAGCCAGCACCAGTCGTTGCCAGGTATAATCGGTACACTGGTCGCCCACGTACACCCGTTCGTCTTTCAGGGTTATGGCCGCTTCGTCGGCGTGTAATTCAATGGCCGCAACGGCTTTCAGCCGGTTCAAAATATCCGTACAGGCAATTTGTACAGCCCTACCGTTCAAATCGGCGGTGGCGCTGGCGGCCGAGGGCGATGTGTTGGCAATGCGATACGTGCTGGTCGACAGGATTTTAACGCGCTCCGGCTGAATCGAAAACACCTGAGCCGCCACCTGTAGCATCTTGGTATTCACGCCCTGCCCCATCTCGACGGCGCCGGTACTTACGCCCACACTACCGTCGGTATATACGTGCACCAGCGCCCGCGCCTGATTCATCCGGGTATTGGTGAACGAGATGCCGAAACAAACCGGCATGAGCGCCAGGCCTTTTTTGTGCAGGATACTGGCGGCATTGAAGGCCACTATCTGTCTACGACGTTCATCGACCTCATACCCACCCATGGCTTTATCCCAGCAGGCCCGGGCTTCACTTTCGGCTTTCTGTCCGTACGGAAACGCATCGCCGGTTTGGTTCAGGTTTTTCGCCTGAATCACGGCCGCATCGATACCGAGTGCGTCGGCCGCTTTCGCCATGGCGGCCTCAATCACGAACATGCCCTGTGGTCCACCGAAGCCCCGAAAAGCCGTGTTTGGCGGGAGGTTCGTCCGGCAGCAGTAGGCCGTGGCCGACACATTCGGAATGTAATAGCTGTTGGTGCAATGAAACAGGGTCCGTTCCAGCACCGCCGGGGAGAGGTCGGCCGCGGCACCGGCATTTTGGTAGAAACTAGCCTCATAAGCAACGATCTTCAACTCGACATCCAGGCCAATTTTAAAATCGGACGAGTACGGGTGCCGTTTGCCGGTCATGGCCATATCCTCCATCCGGTTCAGGGCGTATTTAACGGGGCGTTTCAGTACATGGGCCGCAAGCGCACACAGGGCAGCCCACATGTTAGCCTGGTCTTCCTTGCCGCCAAACCCCCCGCCCAGCCGCGTTACGTCCACATCAACCTGGTGCATAGCCAGTCCCGACGACCGGGCAACGGCCCGCTGCACCGCCGTTGGTCCCTGCGTAGAGGAATAGAGCTTTATGCCGTTGTTCTCCTGCGGAATGGCGTAGGCCCCCTGCGTTTCGATGTACAGATGCTCCTGTCCGTTGGTATCAGCCCGGCCTTCGAAAACATGCGTACACCGCCCCCAGGCATCCGCTACATCACCCAGCCGGAACGTTCTGGCCAGCACAATTAAATCCCCCCTAGCCTGCGCTTCTCGGGGGTCGGTGATGATGGGCAGGGGGTCAATATCGACGATAATTTTTTTAATAGCGGCATGGGCTTCCTCATCGGTTTCGGCCAGAACGAAGGCAATGGGCATGCCGCAGTAATGGACGTGATGTTCGGCCAGCAGGTGTTCATCAGGTACGATGCCGCCAATCTGATTGTCGCCGGTAACGTCTTTGTACGTCAGAATCCTGACCACGCCGGGCATGGCTTCGGCCGCTGTCAGGTCCAGGTTTTTTATGCTACCGTGGGCTATCGGCGACCCAAAAGCCGCCCCGAACAGCGTACCCCGAATCACCGGAATATCGTCCAAGTAAATCGACTCACCCCGCACGTGGGTGCTGGAATCTATATTTTTCATCGTGTTGATGTCGCGTCTGGTTATATCCCCTGTTTCTCAAATTTACGGGAATCGGCGTAATTACAGAAATGAATACGTTTTTGTCAATAGGCTCTTTTTGCCCTGACGAAGTCGCTTAACAAACATTTAATCACTTTTTTCTAATCCAATCCATTCGTAGGGAGTTATAAAAGATAACCCGCTGCTGATTAAGTACTGCATAACCCGGTAACAAAACCCTTTGTGTAACCTCCAACTAACCAGTTATGACTGACAAGAAAATAGACCTCGATCTCGACCAACTCAGTATCAACACCATCCGGCTTCTGGCCGTCGATGCCGTTCAGAAAGCGAACTCCGGTCACCCCGGTCTGCCGTTGGGAGCCGCACCGATGGCTTATGTGCTCTGGTCCCGTTTTCTGCGATTTAACCCCAAAGACCCGCTTTGGCCCGACCGCGACCGGTTTATTTTATCGGCTGGTCACGGGTCGGCGTTGCTGTATAGCATGCTGCATTTGTACGGCTACGACCTCTCACTCAACGACCTGAAACAGTTCCGGCAACTCCATTCCCAGACACCGGGTCACCCGGAATCGAACCTGACGCCGGGTGTGGAAGTAACGACCGGGCCACTGGGACAGGGTTTTGCCAATGGCGTTGGGATGGGAATGGCCGAAGCATTTCTGGGCGCAACCTATAATAGAGAGGGTCATACGCCCGTAAACCACTACACGTATGTCCTGGTCAGCGATGGCGATTTGATGGAGGGTATCGCGTCGGAAGCCGCTTCACTGGCTGGGCACCTCAAACTGGGGAAACTCGTTTATCTCTACGACGACAACCTGATTTCACTCGACGGCCCAACCGATCTGGCTTTTACCGAAGACCGGCTGGAGCGTTTCGATGCGTATGGCTGGCACACCCAGCATGTAAGTGATGGCAATGATTTAGACGCAATTGAAGGTGCCATTCGGGCGGCTCAGATGGAAACAGAGCGGCCATCCATTATTTCCGTCCGGACAATCATCGGCTACGGCAGCCCGCAGGAAGGTACTAGCAAAGTTCACGGAAGTGCGCTGGGCGAAGAAAATGTACGGAGAACGAAAGCTTTTTTAGGGTTCGATCCGGACAAATCATTCGTGGTACCTGACGAAGTACGCGACTATCTAAAAGAACCGGGCAAGCGGGGAGCGAAACTCCAGGCCGACTGGCAAAAGGAATTCGATACCTACAAGAAGGTATTTCCAGACGAAGCAAACCAATTCCTGACTTCTTTTGCGGGTGAACTTCCTGATGGCTGGGATAAAGAGCTGCCTACGTTCACACCTGATGACAAAGATATGGCAACCCGGCAGGCATCGGGCAAAGCACTCGATGCCCTGAAAAAGTCGGTTCCGTATCTATTTGGCGGCTCGGCCGATCTGGCATCGTCCAACGAAATGCCGACCAAAGGCAATGTGAGTTTCCAGCCGGGTCATTACGAACATTCGAACATCTGGTTTGGCGTCCGGGAGCACGCTATGGGAGCAGCTCTCAACGGCATGGCGCAGCACGGCGGGGTGCATCCCTACGGCGGCACGTTCCTCAACTTCTCGGACTACATGCGCGGTGCCATTCGGTTAACGGCCCTGGCCGAATCAAAAGTGACCCTTGTTTTCACCCACGACAGTGTTGGTCTGGGCGAGGATGGCCCTACCCACCAGCCCGTTGAGCAGGTCGTTTCCCTGCGAACCATCCCGAACATCATCGTTATTCGCCCGGCCGATGCCAACGAAACCGTTGAAGCCTGGCGCATTGCGATGACACAACCCAAAACGCCGGTTTTGCTAATCCTGTGCCGCCAGAAACTACCCGTCATCGACCAGAAGAAATACGGTTCGGCGCGCGAGGGCGTAGAGAAAGGGGCGTACATCCTCAGTGAGTCCGACGAAACACCCGAACTGATTCTGATTGCGACTGGCTCGGAAGTGTCGCTGGTGATGAAAGCGCAGGAGGCACTGAAAAAACAGGGTATTCAAGCGCGGGTCGTTAGTATGCCATCCTGGGAGCTATTCGAGAAACAGGATCAGGCCTACCAGCATACTGTGTTGCCCCCTTCGATTCGGAAACGGCTGGCTGTTGAAGCTGGATCGCCCATCGGCTGGCATAAGTATGTAACGGATGAGGGTAGTACAATAAGCATGAATCGGTTCGGGCTGTCAGGTCCCGGCGAAGAAGTGATGGAGTACTTTGGCTTTTCGGTCGATAATGTCGTCAAACAGGCCAAAGCCGTACTAAAAGGGCAAGCCCCCGGTCTGGAGAAAAAGGAAGTGTTGTCGTAAGTAAATTGATAAGCAGGCGATAACGCAAAAACTAACTACATAAAATCATGGAAAATAACGTAAAGCAAATTCACGATTTCGACCAGAGCGTCTGGCTCGATTACATTGACCGGAAAATTATGAACACGGGTGAGCTGCAAAAACTCATCGACGAAGATGGCATTAGGGGCCTCACCTCCAATCCGGCTATTTTCGAGAAAGCCATTAGCAGTGGTTCCGACTACGATGAGGATATCAAAAAGCTCGCGCAGGAAGGCAAAAGCAATGGAGACATTTTTTACGGGCTGGCAGTTTCCGATATTCAGCAGGCTGCCGATCTGTTCAAACCGGTTTATGACGAAGAGGTTCGGGGAGCTGATGGCTATGTTAGCCTAGAGGTTTCTCCGCATCTGGCCCTGGATGAAGATGGTACGATCAAACAGGCCCGCGAACTGTGGAAATCGGTCGACCGGGATAATGTGATGATCAAAATTCCGGGTACGGCCCAGTGCCTGCCCGCCATTAAGCAAGGTATCAGCGATGGTATCAACATCAATGTTACGCTGCTATTTGGTTTGGATCGGTACAAAGCCGTTGTCGACGCGTATATGTCAGGGTTGGAAGAACGGGTCGAGAAGGGTCAGTCGGTTGAGCAGATTGCGTCCGTTGCCAGTTTCTTCCTCAGTCGTATTGATGTACTGGTTGACCCCCTTTTGAACGAAAAAGGGCTGGACGACCTTAAAGGAGAGATCGCCATTGCATTGGCCAGGAAAGCCTACGAAATCTACAAGCGCGAATTCAGCAGCGACCGGTTTAGAAAACTGGAAGCAAAGGGCGCGAAACCCCAGCGACTATTGTGGGCCAGTACGAGCAGCAAAGACCCCTCCTTTTCGGATGTAAAGTATGTGGAGGCTCTGATTGGTCCTAAAACGGTGAACACCATTCCGATGGAAACCCTCGAAGCTTTCCGCGATCATGGTAAGGCAGATTCCCGTCTGGAAAACGACCTGGACAAAGCCACGCAGGCGCTGAAGCGCGTTGAGCAGGCAGGAATTCACCTGAGAGATATTAGCCAGCAGCTTGAAGATGAAGGAATTGAAAAATTCAACAAGCCTTATGATAAGCTGCTCGAAGCGATCAATACGCAGAAAGAAAAGTCACTGGCCTCTGCCTAGCTTATTCCGGCCCGGTACACCGGGCGATCCAAGAAAAGCAAATGCAATAAACCCGACGAAACAGCCTTCTTATCAAAGCTGTATTTTCCGGCAAAAGCGGCTGATCTGACGAATCAGCCGCTTTTTGCTTTTATTCGCACAGCAAAGCCGGATACGTGTCCGCAATGGCACTTATCGTAGTTGTGGAACGTAATACCGCCGTATCCAGGTAGCTACCCACCGGCGAAAGCAGTTATTTGGGGGCCGTCTACCGGGCGTTTTCTGGCTTTTGCACCGTTTTCCCAAAGAGTATACCCATCAATCAGAATCACGGCAGTTTCCGACACCGGCCTGACAGAAACTCGTGAATTGCTCATGCACTATCTTTTGAACGATTCTTACCGTTCACTAAAAGTATATGTCCGCTTCACATAACAGCGTATACTTTTGATGCAGTAGGGACAAAAGGGGAGACCAGTAACCACTCAAAAAACGGGGCGACACCGAAAAGCCACACGAGTAGGAGTACGTTAAACGACTAAACCATGCCTAAGTACGTAATTGAACGGGAAATTCCGGGAGCGGGCAAGTTGTCTGCCGAAGAATTGAAGGGTATTTCGCAAACATCCTGTGGCGTGCTCAGCAATATGGGTCCGCAGATACAGTGGCAGCAGAGCTATGTAACGGGCGATAAAATCTACTGTGTTTACATTGCACCCAATGAAGAAATGGTTCGTGAGCACGCAAAGCAGGGGGGCTTTCCGGCTAATTCTGTTAGTGAAGTAGTAGCCATTATTGATCCGACAACAGCAGAGTAACCAGCACTCGTTGTTACTGCTTCTGAATTCAGAGGTAAAAAAGGGCTACCCAGGGTCGGCCAGCAACGCATTCCATCGTCGGGTCGACATGCCAACGTCCCCTTAGTACGTTTACAGCAAGATATATAAATCTTAGAAAGGTTGCAATTTAGCAGTCTACTGAGCCACCCGTGTGAAGAAGTCCGAGTCCCCGTTAGACAAACCTGAAACACATGTACCGACCCACACGGGTGAATTTTTAACC
>JBBSTD010000105.1:0-21471 GCA_038236215.1 Cytophagales bacterium
CCAAACGTAAGTCAAAAACAAAGTGAAATTTTATGTTGTTGCGGCTGAACAACCAACAGCTATTTCCTAAAAACACGCCCGGCCGCTTCACAAAGCGAAGCCGGTCGTTTTTGTTTTATTTGGGTTAACAAAAAGCCACATATTCGCACATGTTATGGAGCAATTGATTGAAGCACTTAACTTACCGCAACTCATTAAACTGTTCGATGAAGAAGCAAATTTGATAGCGCACGAAAATCTATTCTCCTGACTCATAATCAAGCCTTTACACGAAGTAATCTTTTAGCAAAAACGGACCCAAACGGCCCGCTTTTTTGTTGATAAAGTATGCAGTTTCATACCGAATTTTCACCCGAAGCACTCCCCTGCCGAATCGGCATGAAGAGCCGAATTGTGACCCTTGGCTCTTGCTTTGCCGAGGTAATGGGACAACGGTTAGTCGACCATAAACTGACCGTTCTGAACAATCCATTCGGCACCATTTTCAATCCGGTCTCCATCGCCAAACTATTAACGATGGCCCTTCAGGGAACGATGCCGGACGAAAACCGGTACCTTGAACGCGACGGGGTATGGTTTCACTACGACTTTCATTCGTCGGTGTGGGCAACCAGTCAGGGCGAACTTCGGGACACGCTGAAAGCTACCCTGGCCACAACGGCCAGCGCCATTCGGCAGACAGACTTTTTACTGCTTACACTCGGCTCGGCGGTGGTGTACCGGCACATCGAAACGGGTAAAGTGGTAGCCAATTGCCACAAAATGCCGGGCGCTTTGTTTGAGCGATACCTGTACCACATCGACCACCTCCGCGACGATATGACCAGGC
The DNA here is from genome assembly GCA_038236215.1 of Cytophagales bacterium. Taxonomy (GTDB): domain Bacteria; phylum Bacteroidota; class Bacteroidia; order Cytophagales; family Spirosomataceae; genus Spirosoma. The sequence continues at coordinate 830 of JBBSTD010000105.1, forward strand.
TGCTGAAAACCCTGCACAAAGCTAACCCCCGCCTGAAGGTGCTATTCACGGTTAGTCCTGTCCGGCACACACGGGATACCCTACCGCTCAACAGCGTGAGCAAATCGACTTTACGCGTCATTGCGCACGAGCTTACCGTTTGGAACAACTGGGTTCATTACTTCCCGGCTTATGAACTGATGATGGACGACCTGCGCGATTACCGGTTTTACGAAGCGGATATGATTCATCCCAATATCCAGGCGCACGACTATATTTTCAGTAAGTTTGCGGAAAGCGCGTTTGATACCGACCTTCGCGGTTTCATGACCGAGTGGGCGCAAATCCGCAAGTCATTGGCGCACCGCCCGCTGTACGGGGATGATAGTCCGGCGCACCGGTTGTTTCTAACCAGGCTCCTGACCCAATTGGAAACCCTATCGGAGCACGTGAACGTTTCGGCGGAACTGACGGTAGTGAGGGGGCGTTTAAATCAATATCTAATGAAGCGTGTAGAATGAATAGTACCGCTGGAGTCCTGTTTGAGATTTACGCCTGTTTTTCACTTTAAACTCCTCACGTTTAATTTTTTATGTCTGATTATCAGTTATCAAAAGAAGCCGTACTTCGGGCATTGAGCACCGTTGAAGAACCCGATTTGAAGCGTGACCTCGTCTCCCTTAATATGGTGAAGGACATTACGCTGGGCATCAGTTCCGTACGGTTTACGGTGGTGCTAACCACACCCGCCTGCCCGCTCAAAGAGGTTATCCGCAAACGTTGCGAAGATGCCATTCATACTCATATTGGGGCTAATGTTGAGGTCACGATTGATATGACCTCGGATGTGACCTCAACGCGGGCTAACGCCCCTACGTTGCCAGGCGTGAAAAACATAATTGCTGTTTCATCGGGTAAAGGGGGTGTCGGCAAATCAACCGTTACGGCTAATCTGGCCATTGCGCTGCATAAATCGGGGGCCAAAGTAGGTATTATTGATGCTGATATTTACGGACCTTCCATGCCAACCATGTTTGGTGCGGAGAATATTCAACCCCGTATTTTTCAGCAGGATGGGCAAACGCGCATGGAGCCAGTCATGCAGTTTGGCATAAAAATACTGTCGATGGGTTTTCTCGTGGCACCCGGTCAGGCCATCATCTGGCGGGGAACCATGGCGGGGCGGGCGTTGCAGCAGTTTTTCTCCGATGCCGACTGGGGTGAGCTGGATTACCTGCTTATTGACCTCCCTCCCGGCACGGGCGATATTCACCTGACGCTGGTGCAAACCGTTCCGGTTACGGGGGCGATTATTGTTACGACCCCTCAAAAGGTGGCCCTGGCGGATGCAACCAAAGGATTATCCATGTTTCGGCAACCGCAAATCAACGTACCCGTGCTCGGTGTCATCGAGAACATGTCCTTCTTCACGCCGGCCGAACTCCCCGACCATAAGTATTATCTGTTTGGCAAGGGCGGTGGCCAACTGCTGGCCGACAAGTTTGACGTACCCCTGTTGGGCCAGATTCCCCTCGTGCAGAGCATTCGCGAAGCGGGTGATGAAGGACGTCCGGCTATCAGTGCCGGAGAGCCCGTTGCCAGCGAAGCTTTCCGGGCCACGGCGGAAGCCCTGGCGCAGCAGGTTGCCATCCGCAATGCAACGGTAGAGCGTACCGAACGGGTTGAGGTTGCATAAATCACATAAAACGTATAAATTTACCGTAAATCAATTTTTAATGGAAACGGTAGTTACCAACGATCAACTAATCACCAGGATTGAGCAGGCACTCGACAGCATGCGGCCTTATTTGGCGGCTGATGGCGGGAACGTGAAAGTCCTGGAAGTGACAGATGAAAAAGTAGTACGGCTCGAGCTGATGGGTTCGTGTGGTACGTGTCCTATGTCGGCTATGACGTTCAAAGGGGGCCTGGAGGAAGCTATTCTGAAAGCAGTCCCTGAAATAACCAGGGTTGAAGCGGTAAACATCACACCCGCGTTTTAATATTCCTAAAATAATCGCATATCTGTTGCCCCTGAAAAGATAGTCGGTACCCGTGATTTCAAGAACACGGGCACCGAACTTATTTGAGGAATGAATGTAGTCTGGGCTGCCTGAACCGTAACCCAGGTTTGTGAGGTAGTCCTTACGCCAGAGTTGTTTACACACAAACATTCATTCCATTGGCAATCAGCAAGCTCCCGTCTACGGCTATTTCTGGAGTTGCGGTTTGTCTAACAGCCGTCCTGCTGGTCCTCTTTGCTGCATTCGCTCAAGCCCAATCCAGCCCAAATGATCCCGATCCAACGCGCTGGATCAACTACGCACAGTCCTACTACAAAATACCAATTGCCGAAAACGGGATTTATCGCCTGACCGTAACCGAACTACAACGGGCGGGCGTTCCGATTCAGCAAATTACGCCCGGCCACATGCAGCTTTTTCACCGGGGTGTAGAACAGGCTATTTACGTTGATGGTGAGGCCGATGGGCATTTGGATACCGATGACTTTCTTGAATTTTATGGGCAGCGTAATGATGGGGCACCCGATTCGTTGCTTTACCGGCCATATTCGGCCCAGCCCCATAGGTATTACACTCTCTTCAACGACACTACTGCTTATTTCCTGACGTGGTCCACCGGCGCGGGGCAACCAGGTAAGCGCATGGCTGCTTACACCGACACCACCGGCAATCTGGTTCCGGAATCCTACCACTGGGCGGAGGACCTACGCTTGTTTACAGACAACTACCCCGGCTGGCCGGCTGGTCTGCCCCAGAAAATCGAATACAGCCACTACGAAGCAGGCGAAGGCTACACGGGGCCAATCCAGCAAAAGGACAAACCATTTACCATCCCTTTTCAACTGACCAATGCGGTTAGGGCTGGCCCAACCCCACAAGTCGATGTGCTGCTGGTAGGTCGGGGGTTCGGCCACCACCGGGTAAATTTTCTGATAGGGTCGACGACCACAAATCACCGGTTAATGGACAGCATCCGGTTTATGGGCTACGATAATGCTCGTATTCAGCGCACAGTCAACTGGTCTGATATAGGGCCCGATGGGCGATTGATTGTCTCGACCATTTCTGGCGGGGAGGCTACCCCCACCGACGATTATTCCGTTTCGTACTGCCGGGTCCGGTATCCGCAACGGCTGACGGCGAACGGGCAGACTCAGACGGTATTTCAACTCGAATCCAATATTCTGGACCGTTCCCGCCTGGACGTAACGGCCGTACTACCGGGCACCCGCTTTTTGGACGTATCGAACCCTGACGCACCCATTCGGATAGGCACCACAACGACTGACAGTCCTAACACAGTCCGGGTTGTAGTACGAAATACCGATACGCCCCGCACCCTGTTCAGCACGTCCGAATTCCGTAAAACGCCTGCCATCCGGCCCGTATCGTTCGTCAGCTGGCACAGTCGCAAACCAACCTATCTGATTATCACGCATGATTTATTGTTAAGCAAAACGTCGGGCAAAACTAACGCGATTCGGGCGTATGCCGATTATCGGGCATCGGTAGCCGGGGGGAGTTATGACACGCTCACGGCCACCATGCAGCAACTGTTTGACCAGTATAGCTACGGGGAGCGGCACCCACTGGCTATCCGGCGATTTGCCCGGCAAATGCTTCAGCAAGGAAAAGGAGTCATACCGTATCTACTCCTGATTGGACGTGGTCGCAGTACGCCCGGCATCCGGCACGACCCGTTACAGGCTCAGCTGGACATGGTGATGACTGCTGGATTTCCCGGCTCCGATGGCACATTTACCATCGGTCTATCCGATATGGAACCGGATGTTCCGGCCCTGCCCACGGGTCGAATTAATGCGGGTACACCGCAGGAAGTTCTCGACTACCTCAACAAAGTGAAACAGTACGAAAGCCCGTCGGATGATGCGCTCTTACGCAAGAATATCCTGCATCTGAGCGGAGGTCAGTCGGCGGGAGAGCGGGACTTGTTTCGCGGGTTAGTCGATTCTTACCAAAAGCAGGCAACAGGCTCGTCGCTGGGGGCGCGGGTAACGACCTTTGCGAAAGCGACTGACAACCTGGTTGAGGCATTATCGCTGGCAAAACCCGTCAATGAGGGCGTTGGATTAATCACTTTCTTCGGGCATTCGGGCCTCGACGTAACCGATTTAGACATTGGCTTTTGTTCCAATGATGCACTCGGCTACCACAATACCGACCAATACCCGCTCCTGCTCGTGAATGGCTGTGCCATTGGGAATCTCTTCTTTGGTCGACCAACGCTGACGACGGATTGGGTCCTTACACCCAATCGGGGTGCTATTGCAGCCATCGCCCAGAGTCATCTCGGCTACACGGATGTCATGCACGATTACACTACGCAATTTTACAATCTCCTAACTGATAGTACACAACTCTACAAATCCCTTGGCCAACTACAGCAGGAAACTATCCGGCGAGTACTGGCCAAAACACCGGGTGGACGTGCGCTGGCCAACACGCAACAAATGGTGTTGCAGGGTGACCCGGCTATTCACCTGTTTCCTTTCCGGACACCCGACTACGCCCTAACCAGTGGGGGGCTAACCGTTCAGGATACCCATGGCGGGCCACTGACAACCCTGAGTGACTCGGTATACATTCGGGCTGTCGTTGAGAATGCCGGGCAGTACCGACCGGGTATGCTTTCCATTCGGGTACGCAGGAGGGTGAACGGTCAGGAATCGGGCGTATTCAACCTGACCATACCAACGTCCATCGCCTACCGGGATACCCTGACGATACCGTTTCCCAACGACCGGCTGGCCGAGGAACAGAACCTGTTTGAGGTAACCATAAACCCCGCGGGATTACCTAACTCCCAGCCCGAAGCCAACCGGACCAATAACCAGGCTACGGTTGAAATCAGCGTGGCCCCGCAACAACCTGTTCTAATTTATCCACCCAATGGTAGCACAGTAAAAACAACGGCCCTGCAATTGGTCGCACAGTATTTTGGGGATGGACACCATTCATTCGACCTGGAACTGGATAGCACGGACCAGTTCAATACGCCCTTTAAACAAACGCAACGTCTGATAGCTGGCAACAGTATAAGCTACCTGATTACCGTACCCAATCGTCCCAATATCCTGTATTACTGGCGCGTTCGCCGGGCCGATAATGCGTCAGGATTGGCACCCTGGTCAATGGCATCGTTTACTTATGCTCCAGCCAGTCTCTCAACAGGCTTACCTGAAGGACAACTTCAACTGGCGTTGGCGTGTCCCTTACCGGCCAGCGTAGAGCAGGGTGCGGTATTCAACATTCCGGTTGCATTTACTAACCTGAGTTCCTATGCTTTTGGCGTCGACTCGCTGGTTGTCCGGCAAACAATTTACGCGGCAGGGTTATCGAATCCACAAACCAGCCAATGGCGGATACTAGCCCCCATCCCTTCCGACACCATTCGATTTACCACCCGTATTACCACCGAAAAATTACCGGGTCTCAACCGGGTTGTGCTAACAGTAAATCCGCAGCTTCAGCCCGAATATTCCTACCTGAACAACACCCTTAATATTCCCCTATTTGTTCAACCCGACACGTTTGGACCATTACTGGAAGTGGCGTTCGATGGTGCCCGAATTACGAACGGATCCGTGATTTCAGCCCGGCCCCGGATTGATGTATTGGTAGCCGATGAAAACCACTCGCTCATCCGGCACGACACCACGGGGCTTGATTTGTACCTGCAACGCCCCGAAAAAAATGCATCGTTCGAGCGACTTATCTGGCAACAGGCGACCATACTACCGATGGGGCCCGACAGCGTATTCCACCTACGCTATACCTCCCCGCTTTTATCGGAAGGAACCTATCACCTGCTGGCTACAGCCCGGGATGCCATTGGTAACGGTGCCATTCCCTACCAGGTTAGTTTTCAGGTCGTGGCGGAGTCGGCACTAACCGGTTTGCAGGTGTACCCGAACCCGCTCCATTCTCAAACACTTTTTGCCTTCACCCTAACCGGCAGTCAGGTCCCTGACGGATTGACCATTTCCCTTACCGACCTGAACGGGCAAGTAGTGCGGCACCTTGCGTTACTGCCCCGTATCGGTCTAAATGAATGGACATGGAACGGTCGGTCCGACGCGGGTGCGGTGCTTCCGGCGGGTGTCTACACCTACCAACTCACTATTGACAATTCGGTAGCCTGGCCCGTGGCGGCAGGCCTGACCGGGCGGTTGAGCGGTCGACTTATTCTGACCCGCTAATGGCTATTTCCACTAACCCCGACCGGTATTTCTCATCCCTGACCGGCCTGCGGGCCATTGCCGCCTACCTGGTTTTTATACATCACTACAATCCAGGGTCGCCCGGCACAATTGCCCATCAGGTATTCGATCAGGGTTACATCGGCGTAACTATATTCTTCGTACTGAGCGGCTTTCTGATTTACCACCGGTACGCCGATGCTTATTTCAGGCAGGTAAACTGGTCGTGGCGACGCTATCTACAAAACCGTTTCGCCCGTATTTATCCGCTGTATGCCCTGCTGCTGCTCATAACGGCGGGCGTGACCGCCTGGCGGGAGCATCCGATGTCCTTGTCCGTATTCGGCCTGAATGTAACGTTGCTAAAGGGATTCTTTAATGACTATAAATTCAGTGGCATTGCCCAAAGCTGGAGTTTAACCGTAGAAGTTTGTTTCTACCTACTGGCTCCACTCCTGTTTTTAGGGTTGAAACGCTGGGGACCGTTTTGGCTGACGGCAAGTCTGGTTGGCACGGGGGTATTGTTGTGGGCTACGATTGGGCAACTAGCATATCATGGATTAGTTGCTACGCTCCCCTTCGTGTTTTTCTACACCTTTTTTGGCCGGGGATTCGAGTTTGTCGTGGGCATGTGGCTGGCCCGGCGCTGGTACCAGAACCGGTTGCCCGCGGTTCGATACCCAACGCTGGCAGGGTTGCTTACCCTGCTTGGCTGCGTGGGGTGGCAGGCCGGTTTACCCTATTTTACAGTAGACCCCGTTCAGATTTTATGGAGTGAAATTATAGTGTACAACATCCTCTTGCCCATCGGCATTGGTCTCTTTTTCCTGGGGCTGATTACCCAACCGTCGGTAGTGGGTCGGTTACTAGCCCATCCTTCGATGCAGGCACTGGGCAGGAGTTCCTACGCCTTCTATCTTATTCATGCAGGTATTGCGGTTAGCGCATTGCAGAAGCTAGGCATCGTACATAATGGGCTTCGATTCATCCTGCTGGTTATATCAGCCTATCTTGTATACTGCCTGATCGAAAAACCGATACAAAGGCTGCTGCGGGCTGATTGAGAAAAAATCTTACCCGCATATACGGTTTAGATCACGCTATTTCAGACTGGCAGATACACGCTGTAGGGGCTACGGGGCTGCAAATGAAGTATTTTCAGTACACGATGGTGCCGGGTGGCGCATCCCGGTCCTGAACCAAAGTATGGAATCCGCTGGTCTGGAACATGATTACCCGGCCCTGACCTACTAACGGCTTGTAAACCAGCCACACATATACCAATATACCGTATCAATGAAGTGTCTGTCCATTTCCAGCGGTTACTCCACCCCTATCCGTAGCACCGATCGGCGGGATTCGGTCGCTATTTTTAGCAGATAAGACCCTACCGGAACGCCGTTGAGCGCCCATTCGGCCTGCTTTTTACCCGTAAAAGCCGGTAGCTGAAACAGCCGAACTACCCGACCCGACGCATCCAGCATCTCAACCTGCACAGCCGACCGTTCGGGCTGTTCGATCTCCAGCCGCAGTCGGTCGGCAATCGGGTTGGGGACTACGCGCACCGATAGCGACTCAATGGGTTCGTTGAGGGCAGTCAGAACAAAATTCAGAGCATCGGACGGGGGCGACGCGCAACCATTGGCGGTGGTAACAACGTAATACTGGCCACTGGCAAATGGCACAAGCATTGGCCCTGTGGCATTGGGAACCGGCGTACCGGGATTAGTACCCGTCTGAACGTACCACTGGATACCTGCCGTTTGATTGACGGTCAAAGTGCTGTTTCCCACCGCACTTACAACCGGCTTCGGTGGTGTTGGATTGAGGGTTTTTATTACAACGAATGCCGTAGGCGCAGTGCATTGGTTGCTATCCCGCACACTTATCGTGTAGGCTCCTTCGGGCAGAGCCGTCTGTTTAGCCGCGTAATTTTTGAGGGTATCCTGCCGCTCCGTCTGCCAGTAAAAGGTAAATGGTTTTGTACCCCCTTTTACCAAAACCGTTGCCTCCCCATCTTTCCCCCCCGCACAGGAAATGTCGTTGACGGTACTAACCGAAAGACTCAACGGATTCTGATCGAGTACAATGGCGGTAGTCGAGTCGCTGCATCCGCCATCATCCACCACCCGCAATCGGTACGTATTGGGTGTCAGTTGCCCAATTTGACTGTTCGCCTGTAGGGGCCTGCCAATTACCTGAAACTGGAGGCCCGTTCCCGTCCCCCCCGCAGCGGTCAGACTAACGGCCCCCGTAGCACACGAACAGCAGGATGCCGGTAGAGCACTAACCTGCACTTTTATCGGATTCACTTTACCCACCGTTGCCGACGCGAGACTCGTGCAACCGTTGGCATCCGTACCTACAATGGTGTAGGTTCCTACGGCAACACCGTTTAATAAGGTAGCACTCTGGGGCGTCTGTCCGGAGAGCTGATAGGTTAATGTCCCCGTACCACCGGTAGCACCAACCTGAATGGAACCGGTAGCCGGTCCCAGACAGTTGACGGGTGTAGTCGAGGCCGTCAGCACCAAAGGTGCCGGTTGCCCGACGGCTGTACTTTGCTTTCCCTGGCATCCAATGTTATCCTGGACGGTAAACTCATAGGTACCGGCAGCCAGCCCGGTAAACTGCACACCCGTCTGAAAGGACCCATTGCCTAGCTTGTACTGGTACGCACCCGACCCGCCAGAAACAGAAATGGCCACGCTACCATCAGCCGAGCCAACGCAACGGGTTAACTGAGGGGTTAACTTGATAGTAAATGGGGTAGGTTGACCAACAGTAATGGATTTATATAACACACAGGTATTTTTGTCAGAAAGAATAAGCGTGTACTCTGTCTCGGCCTTCAAATTCAAAAAAACGCCACTACTTTGCTGGTCAGTAACATTAAGAAGCGAGTATCGATAATAACCTGACCCTCCCGATGCTACGACTGAGATAGCCCCGTCTGAACCACCAATGCATTTGGTACCGATAACCGAAATACTGGCCGATAAAGCCGGGGGCTGCGTCAGACTAACGCTCGTTTGAAGGAGACAACCCGCCGTATCTTTCACTATGATGGGGTACGTTCCCGCCCGCAAAGCGCCGAATGTGTTGAGCGTCTGAAAGGGCTGACCATTGAATTGATACTGCAAAACACCTGCCCCTCCGCTGGCATTTATAACGACCATTCCGTCTTTACTACCGTTGCACACGGGGGGAATGGTATCGAGCTTCACTACAATTGGTGGAATAACCCTTACCGTAGCCGTTGCAGTGGTTGCCGTAACGGTTGTCACGATGGCCGTTGTAGTGGTTGCCGATGTACTCGTAGCGGTTGAGCTGGCAGCCGTTGTGCTAACGACCGTTGTGCTGGTTAACTCGCAGATGGCCGTGTACGAAGTTGTTTGTTTTGGTGCTACGCTGATAACGCTCCCGGTTTGGGCAGTTGACCAGCGCAGCGTACTACCCGTCGGGCAACCGGAAGCAGTGAGCGTGGTACTGGTTCCGGCGCAAACAGGTGCCGCACTCACTACCAGGGTTAGGGCAGCAGGGGCAGCAACCGGTTGTGGGCTGGAAGCAAGTGACTGTCCCCATCCAGTAAGTAACCCAATAAAAATAAAAGCAAAACGCCTGTTAATCAATACAAAAAACAGGCAAAAAGAGGGTAATTTTTTTTTCATATCAGGCAGGTAACAGTCATAGCCCACAAACAAAGATAGTCTGTTCAGTTACGAAACATACATTGCCGGTACAGTATTATGGCGATGCAAACCACCAATTTATCGTACGGAAGTGATGGCTAACGCCGGTGAGGTTTTCTTATCAGGAAGAAAGAGGTAATCAAACAGGATTAATAAAACAGGCCCCAGTCATCGGGGGCATCGTTATCTTTATCGAAGCTATTGACCCAGTCAACAAACAATAGCCGGAATTGCTCTATTTCTTCACGGAGTACGTTCAGATAGGCGGTGGCCGTCAGTTTTTCCGCTTTACAATAGGACGTTTGAGCGAGTAGCTCGCGGGCGTGCATTTTTATGATGACAGCGTTCTCCATCCGCAGGGTGTATAAGTCTCCCCCTTCGGCACCAACAATTTTTGGTGCCAGCATCATGGCATTAGCCAGCATCTGCTCGTGCATCATCAGCACATCCTCTTCTTTGTCGATGGTTTCAACGATAGCCTGCGTCAGTTCCATCAATTCGTTCGCCTTCCGGAGGATGGGCAGGTTTTTAATGCGCCGGTTTTCGGCCTCCATTTCGGCACGGGCTTCTTCAGGATCGTAGTCCTCATCGAAACCATCCCAGTCCAGGAAGTTGTCGTCGTCGTCCTCGTCGTCAAAGTTCATCGAAACACAATGTATGGGAAATGATCACCTTCTACTTGCCAAAGTAACACAAAGGTTTCCCAAAAACAAACCTTTCGGTGCCAAAATACCTTTCTGTCCAGTTGATACAATACCCGCTCAAGACCGAACTAATGTACGGGTATAGCCCTGCCTGACTACTTTTTACGCGTGCTTTTTCAGGACTAGCCGATTAATAATTGCCGACACATTTGGTCTCCTTTGTGATGAGTATATCCAATGTCCCATTTTTGGGGCTTACCGCAGTTCTTCCCTAGCTAACACTTTACAGGAATTTAACAACACACAATATCATTTTTCGGGAAAACGAGTGTCAAACCAAACAAAAACGGGGGCAATCTGTATATTTGTCAGGCATAGTACCTGGAGGCATTTACTCCTGCACTGATGTGCTGCTCCTGCTTCACCCTCTGTATCGAATGACATATTGTTTAGGCGTTAAAGTTGCTTCGGGCCTGGTTGCCATCGCCGATAGACGGTTAACTTCCGGCACAGAAGTTTCGTCGAACCGAAAAATTTCGGTTCACGAAGTTGAGAATCATTCGCTGTTTATTATGACTTCGGGTCTACGTTCCGTCCGGGACAAGGCCATCACTTATTTTAGCGAAGTGCTTAACGAACAGGACCGTTCATTCAATAAACTGTATAAAGCGGTCAACGCGTTTGGCGAACAGGTAAAGCGTGTCGCTCAGGAAGATAAATCATCTATTACCGCCAGTGGACTGAACTTCAACTTGCACGCCATTGTGGGTGGCCAGCTTGAGGACGATAAAGAACATAAACTATACATGCTTTACCCCGAAGGCAACTGGGTGGAGGTGGATCAGGGATCACCATTCAAGATTATTGGTAACTCCGGCTATGGCAAGCCACTCCTGTTCCGAAACCTGTCGTACGAATCCAGTTTACAGGAAGCACTCAAAATCGGCTTTCTCGCCTTCGATGCCACCCGGGTTAGTGCCAGCGATGTTGATTACCCGCTGGATATTGTAATCTATCCCAAAGATAGTTTCCACATGACCGAATATCGGCTTGAGAAAGAAGATATGGATGAGGTATCGCATCAATGGAGTGCGCTGCTCAGCAACTCGGTACGAAAACTTCCCGCTACCTGGATGGACCCCATCTTTGAAAAAGTAAAAGCCACAAAAGAATGATGAATGATAAACCATGAATGATTTCAGTCGAGTTTATTCATAATTCATCACTCATAATTTATCATTCATGAACCTTCACGTTCGGCACAAATCTGAATACACGTACGACATGCCGGTGGCTCTGGGGCCGCAAACGCTTTACCTTTATCCGCGCATGTACCCCTACCAGCGGTTGCTGGATTATAAATTATCCATTGACCCGCAGCCTGCCCAGATTGTACGCAACATCGATGTTGAAGGCAACGTACAGCAATTGGTGTACTTTAGTCAGCCGACGCGCTACCTGAACGTTTGCGTCGAGATTGAACTCAACTCGGAAGAGTTTAACTCGTTCGATTTTGTTTTATTTCCCTTTGAAACGCAAACCGTTCCGTTCCGGTACCCGAAAGAAGTTGAGTCTCTGCTTCGCCCCTACCTGGAGCGGGTGGATATATCGGAGCACATAGAAACCTGGGCACGGCAACTGGCTTCCGGGTCGGGGTGGCAGACAACGTCCTTCTTAACGACGCTCAACCAAACGATTCGGGAGTTCACCTACGAGATCCGGGAAGAGGGTGCGGCTTTTCCGCCCGAACAAACGCTGAGCCAGCGGAAAGGCTCCTGCCGCGATTATGCGACGCTGTTTATTGCTGCCTGCCGGAGCCTGGGCATCGCATCCCGGTTCGTGAGTGGCTACCTGTTTGGCAATCCCCAGCAGGAGCATGAACTCCACGCCTGGGCAGAAGTGTACCTCCCCGGCGCAGGCTGGCGGGGCTTCGACCCCACAGAAGGGTCAGTGGTGGTTAACCGGCACATTTTTCTGGCCTCAACAGGGCGGCCAGATCTGGTTGCTCCCATCAGTGGTATGTTTACGGGCCAGGCGAAGTCCGTTCTTCACTCAGAACTAACGTTTCTATAGAGTCTATAGCATTAGTGAACTGTTAAAGCTTTCTGCTGCTTACTGCCACTATTTCCTATCTTTGCAGCCATATCTAACGTATTTATTGAACCCAGCACGTGGCATTAATTAAGTCTATTTCCGGGATTAGAGGAACGATTGGGGGGCGCAGCGGAAACGGGCTGACACCCCTGGATGTAGTTAAGTTTACAGCCGCCTTTGGCCAATGGCTCAAGCAACAAAACCCTGATCGAAAAACCGTTGTGATTGGTCGGGATGGCCGCTTGTCGGGCGAAATGGTATCCAAACTGGTAGCAGCCACGCTACAGGGTATTGGTTTAGACGTCATCGATTTAGGTTTATCGACAACGCCAACGGTGGAGCTGGCCGTAACGGGCGAAGGGGCAGCGGGGGGAATTATTCTGACCGCCAGCCACAATCCTATCCAGTGGAACGCCCTTAAGTTACTCAACGAAACCGGCGAGTTTATCTCGGCGCAGGATGGAGCCGATGTACTGGCAATTGCCGAAAATGAGTCCTTCGACTTTGTGGAGGTACGTAAACTGGGGCAATACCGAACCGACTCCACCTGGCTCCAGAAACATATCGATCTGATTCTGGATTTACCGCTGGTTGACCGCGATGCGATTGCCGGACGAAATTTCCGGCTCGTTGTTGACGCCGTTAACTCAACCGGAGGTATTGCCGTCCCGCTCCTGCTGGAAGCCCTAGGCGTAGAAAAAATCACGAAACTCCACTGCGAACCAACGGGCGACTTTGCCCACAACCCCGAACCACTACCTGAAAATCTGCGCGACATTATCAAGGAGATGCAGAAAGGCAATGCCGATCTGGGCATTGTGGTAGACCCGGATGTGGATCGGTTAGCCCTCATCTGTGAAGATGGTTCACCCTTTGGCGAAGAATATACCCTGGTTGCGGTAGCTGATTATGTACTCAAACACCGGTCGGCGATTAGTGAGCTACCAGGCAATACCGTTTCGAACATGTCGAGCACCGTTGCGCTGCGCGATGTGACCCAACGGTACGGCGGGCAGCATTTTGCCTCGGCCGTGGGAGAGGTCAACGTGGTTGAAATGATGAAGGCAAATCAGGCGGTAATCGGTGGTGAAGGAAACGGCGGTATCATTTACCCCGATTTACACCACGGCCGCGATGCGCTAGTGGGAATTGCTTTGTTTCTTACGCATCTGGCCAAATCAGGCCGCTCGGCGTCCATGCTTCGCCGGACCTATCCCAATTACTACATCTCCAAAAACAAGATTGAACTGACCGCCGATATCGATGTAGATGCCGTGCTGGGACGAATTCAAACCAAGTACGCCCGTAATCCAATCAGTACCATCGACGGCGTTAAGATCGAGTTCGACAACGAATGGGTACACCTTCGGAAGTCAAACACGGAACCAATAATCCGGATTTACTCCGAATCGGATACCCTCGCCACGGCTGACTACCTGGCTAGAAAAATCATTGACGATATTCGGGAATTGATTTCAGAGAAACGCTGACCGTTTCTTTTTCAACCGAAACCCCATCGGGCCGCTATGCACATGTAGCGGCCTCTTTATTTTGATTCGCGCCTACGAATGGCCCCTAACTTGTAGAAAAAAGTACCCACCGCATTTATTAATTTATAAGGCATAAATGCCTGCAAAAAGTATAATTCGTTGATAGTCAAATTAGTAATAATTCACTTTGTGTTATGGCATAATTTTCCCTGAGTAATTATTAATCCCAAGACGAATTAAAAGATATACCATTATGAGCTTTTTAAAAGGAGTATTAACGGGTTTGGCAATCGGTTACCTGACAGCCCCCCGCAGCGGTAAAGACACGCGTGATAAGTTGACGAAAGGCGCCAATGATCTACAGGATCAGTGGGAAGATGGCCTTAACCAGGTGAAATCCCAGATTGACCAGTTTACGGGTAAGGCTGAAAACAAGGCAAACCAATACGCTGATAAAGCGGAACAGGTATTCGATAAGTATAAGGACGAGTCGCAGGAGACAATTGACCATAAGCGCGACCAAACCAAAACGGCTTACAACAAGTCGGTTGATGAGACGGCTGCGGCTGCCAAGTCGGGCATAAACGATACCAAAGACGCCCTGAAGTTTAACTAGACGTAGTAAAGCGAAAGGAGCGATTTTTTTGGCCCGCTGCCATCGGATGGATTCTATCCGATGGCAGCGGGTTATTTCTTGTTACTGGTCCGTTGGGCTGCGCATTATTTAGGTTAAACCGCGTAAAAATAGGATTGAGTGGAACGCGCTACAAACGTTTCAAAATCATAATACAACCCTCCACTCCAACTGGCTGCTTTTGCCCGAACATTACACCAACTTAAGCCTTATTCGTCTTCTGCAATCAATCATCCATATCATCCGCCGGTCCTAGAGCCAATTCACTTAACGAGCAGTTAAGCCAGTTGGCCAGCACCTCAACAATGACGTTATGGTCATCGCGCATGGGCAGACCAGACACCGCGATGGTACCGATGCAACCCGTGCCGCGCAATACAATCGGAAAACACCCGCCCGCCGTGGCATGGTCCCGCAACGAAAGGCCCGACTGCTCGGTGAGTGTTACTCCTTTTTTCCGTAGTTGCATCCGCATAGCGTAGGAACTACGGTGGAACCGTTGCACCACGTTGCGCTTCCGGCGAATCCAGTCGCCATTATCCGGCGTTGTGCCCGGCATGGCGTAGAAAAATAGCGGAAAATCCGTTAGTTGAATCTCAATGGCGACCGCTTTGCCGCGGGCCTCAACCGCTTCTTTCAGGCGCGTGCCTAGTTGCCAGGCCACATCGGCCGAAAAGGAATCGAATCGTAGCTGTTCTTCCTGAAGCGCCAGCCGCGCCATATCGTCCTCAAGTGTTGCGTTCATGCGGCAAAGCTAGGAAAGCGGTTTAAACTTCCTTCTGTGCACGAACCCTTTTTTCTATTAACTCATCCCCTACTCCTCCCACGAGTCGAGGCCGAGGAGTTTACGGCCTAGTTCATTTAATTCGGCGGTTTGGTGGCGTTCACGCTCCCAGTTACGCGGGTCGCCGGGGAAGGCATACCCTTCGGGGGCTACCCGGTCGCGCCAGGAGGTAACGCGCCACTGCCGCAGGGCTTCGTTATCTTCTTCGGCGGGCATCATAGAGATGTACTGTGCTATCCGCACTTTGTCGCTAGAGCGGTTGGGCCGGATGCCGTGAGGCTGGGTACTATTGAAAATCAGCAGGTCGCCCGCATCCATTTTCACCTTTACCAGTTTGTCTTCCAGCCCCGTGATGTCGGGTTTAAAGCGATTTCGGTCTTCGGGCTGCGTTAGTTTCCAGGTGTCGTAGTTGCGGTAGAGGTCGGGAATGCACTGAAATCCACCCATGTTTTCATCGTTCTGGTCGGCCAAAGCCAGCACACCCTGCACGTTTTGCGGCCGGGTCTCGGGATCGTAATCCCAGTGGATAAATCCTTTGAAAGTATCTTCCGGGCGCAGGGGCAGGTTCAAATTAGCCCGGTCGATGGTGACCCAGAGCTTTTCGGTACCCCATATATCGACAAACGCGTCGTAGACCCGCTGCATCTGCCGGTTGTCCCACTCGTACTGGTGATTATACAGTTCGACCATGCCACTACCGGCCAGTTCTTTCATTTTCATCTCGGCGCGGGGGGGTGCGTACCAGGTGGTGGGGTCGCCGGGGTCTTTCTCCTCAAATTCCCACAGGAAGTTGGCGAGCCGTTCGGCCTGCATACGGGGTACGGCCTGTTTGATGACGATGTACCCGTTTTCTTTCCAGAATTTCCAGTCGGCTTCCGACAGCACCCGCAGGGGTTTACCGGCATTGGCACCGGTGCGGTCGTTTCCACTACGGTCGCTTAGTTTGAGTTTACTGCTGGTAGCCGTCGACGGGTTGCCCGGAATATCTTTGTGGGCATTATCAGGAATCATACCGGGAGTCATTGTGGCAGAAACATCTGTTTGCGCTGCGTCCATATTTATAGTGTTTAGTCGTGATTTTATTGTAACAAAGATAGTTGGCCTGGCAGGGCACGTGTTATAACATAACTAGCCACTTTTTGCACTATATTGCTCTTTTACCGCTAATAAGCATTAATTCAGGCCTTATAACAGCAAAATTACAGCTATGAAGATCGCTTTTGAACGGATAAATCCGGACCTGAACAGTTCGTTTCACCTGTTGCTGACACCACGGTTGAACGACGTTTTTCTGTGGCATTACCATCCCGAATACGAAATCGTGTACATCGAAGGAGCCAACGGAACCCGTCACGTTGGCGATCACATCTCGCGCTACGAAGGCAGCGACCTGGTCTTCATTGGTCCCAACGTGCCGCACCTTAACTTCGACTATGGCGTCAAAACCGATCATCGAAAGGTGGTTGTCCAGCTAAAAGAAAATTTCCTGGGTGAGACCTTCTGGCAGGCTCCGGAGTTTGCCGCTATCTCCGGGTTGTTCGAGCGGGCAAGGGCGGGCGTATCGTTCTACGGGGAGACGAAACAAAGGGTTGGCGAAAAACTCAGTCAACTAGTCGAACTCCCCGCGTTCGAGCGATTGCTCATGCTATTACGCATTTTTCAGCTACTGGCAACCAGTACCGAATACTCCTCGCTGCATGGTCAGGCCGTAACCAGCGCGTACAACCTGAAAGAGCAACAGCGACTGAAGCAAGTCAATCAGCTCATTGCCGACCACTATTCCCGCCGAATCGACATCGCCGAGGTAGCCGCCGTGGCCAGCCTGACAGATGCCGCTTTTTGCCGCTATTTCAAACGGATGACGCACCTCACCTTCACGCAGTTTCTGAACCAGTACCGCGTCAGTCAGGCGCAAAAACTTCTGTTGCTCAACCACACGGTATCGGAAGCCTGTTTTGCCTGTGGATTCGAAAGCCTGTCGTATTTCAACAAAATATTCCGGCGCGTTGCCGGTGAAAATCCGTTGCAGTTTAAGAAACGGCACCAGACGTAGTCTTACGACCGAAATGAGCCGTACATGACGATACAATTTAGTCAACAGGAGATTGACCTGATCAGATGGTATGTTAACAAGGTTAAATCCGGAGAAACCCCAACGCGCTTGCGGGGTCTCGATCAGGCGTTCCCGGAATGGAATACGGATTTTCTGCTGCTCAGGAAGTTACTGGCTTACGGCGTTCACCATGTTGTGCAAAATGACCTGGAAATTAGCTATCAGGCTTTGCAGAAAAAAAAGCCAAAAGGCCAACGATATGCGGTTAACTATCCATGCACACGTTGACCAGTTTGACCATTTATTAGCGACTTATGTAGTGCATCATCAGGGCTGAAGTATCCCGTAATCTTGCCCGGACTAACCCAATCCATCTGACATGTCCACTGTTAAAGTACGATGACCAGTTTACCGATGGTTTTTCCGGACTCTAATTGCGCGTGGGCACTTTTTACCGTGTCGGCCGATAGACCTTGCAGCACCTGATTTACGATTGGAACCAGTGTGCCAATTTCCAGTAGGGCAGCAACGCGGTTCAGGATTTGGTGCTGTTCAATCATGTCGTCGGTCTGGTACGTGGACCGGGTAAACATCAGCTCCCAGGAAAACGTTACGCTTTTGCTTTTCAGTTTATTCAGCACAACCGGCTCGGCACTACCCGTAATGGAGGCAATATGGCCCTGCGGTTTGATCAGTTCGACCATAGCATCCCAGTAGCCGTTGGTATCCACAAAGTCCACAATGTAGTCGACGTGCTGCACACCCTGCTGCCGGATTTCATTTACTAAATCTTTATGGTTCACCACCAGGTCGGCACCCATTTTACGACACCAGTCTGTGGTTTCGGGGCGCGATGCCGTTGTGATGACCCGCAGACCCAGCAATTTTTTAGCGAGCTGAATGGCGATGGAACCGACTCCACCGGCACCACCGATAATTAACAGGGTTTTGCCCGAATCCCGTTCGGGACTCAGCCGCATCCGGTCGAAGAAAATCTCCCAGGCCGTCAGGGCAACCAGCGGAATACCGGCTGCTTCTTCGATAGTAAGATTAGCTGGTTTCTTACCCACCAGCCGTTCGTCAATGACCTGGTATTCGGCGTAGCTACCCGGTTTCGTAATATCACCCGCATAGTACACGGCATCACCCGCGTTAAAAAGGGTTACGGCTTCACCCACACGTTCTACCATACCAACGGCATCCCAGCCAATAACTTTAGGGCTGTCCAGTACGGTATCCTTGGCAGAATTCTGACGAACTTTAAAATCAACCGGATTGACCGAAATAGCCTGAATTTTCACCAGCAGCTCGTGCCCGGCAGGCGTTGGCTTTTCGATGTCGACATCCAGGAAACTGTTGGTATCGGTGATGGGTAACGAGGTGTTAAATCCTACGGCTTTCATACTTAGTCAAGGGTTATTAGTAAACGGACGCTAAAAGTAGAAACTTTGTTCTATTGAATAAGCTGGTGCAACCCGGTTTTCACGTCACTAGCCAGCGGGTACGTTACGGCTCAGGCACATACCAGAACGGAATAGTCCCCAACTCATCAACCTCTTTCTTTCGGGGGTCCTGCAAGGCCACCCGGAGCAGGTTACTGCCTGTTTTGAGGTTACCGGGTACCAACACCGTTTGCCAGCCGTATTGTTCCTGCCCCCCGGCCTTTGTGTAGAGCAGTTCAGGCCGGACGTAAACCGAATCGTTGACGGTAATGCGAATTAACTTATTGACTTGCTGACGGCTCCAGATGGCATACAACCGGCGACGTTCCGGCCTCGACAGCGTATCGCTCCAGGTGGGTTCGGGTGCCACCCGCGCCAACAGTGTATCGAGCGTTTTGGGATAGGCAATGAACAGGTGCAGGTAGGGCTCCCGTATCACATCCGACTGAATGGAAGCCACGTCGATATACGCACCGTCGGCACGCTGGCTATCATAGGCCGCCGGATTGATGTAGAGACTGTCGATACGGGCCGAGTAGAGATGACGGGTATTGAAAAGAGATATCCCTTTGCTACGGGATAAATCGGCCGTGTATTCGAGTACGAACGTTATAAAAAATATCACTATGAATAGGGCAAACGTCTGGAATAGCTTACCAGGTCTGATGTTGCTCAAGAACGTGTTGGTTACGTAAGACGTGTGCTTATACGTACCCATCGACATCATGCGCATCATTTTGGTTAGCTGGTAATTGAGTTGAATACCCCTCGGCGTTTCTTTAACCTTTTTCTGACTCAGCACGATAACGGCTATGTAGAACACTGCCACCAGCACACCGGCCGCAATTTTGATTCCACTCCATACAATGGCCGGTACGTTGGGTCGAACGAATGAATAAATAAATAACCCCAGCACATACAAGAGGGCCACCACAATCAAAAAAAATACGAACTGAAAGGCCAGGGCAAACACGATGTTACACCGTTTGTCGAGCCAGAGAATATAACGGTCGAGGGGGCCAAGCTCGTCGGCAAGGCGTTTCTGCGCATAAGGCGTTGAAAACGGTATCCGGTCGTATCGAATGCCCAACGGGAAAACGGCCAGCAACCCCACCAGACCCACCCAGAAAGCCCGCATCACGAAGTTGGCCAGAAAAGCGGCAAACAAAACGTAACAAGAGGCCCGGATCAGGCTATAGACTAATGACGGAAGCATGAACGCTACACCGTCGGTCTGGGTCATGTAGTTAAACCGGATATAGCCGAACGCGGAATCAATCAGGTCGGGCAGTTGTACAATAGCGAACATAGCAACGCCCGAAATGGCTAATTCGAGGTTCCAGCTCTGAGTGGTTAATTCCCGGAGTTTATCCTGCTCCTCCGGTGCGAGTGGTGAAGCAGGGGGCAGGTTTTCGTCAGACATGAGTGATTACGGGTATTGATTGCTAAGGAAAAAGCGGTTGATCTTTGTCGCGTCGGTATTGTTGGCAAATGTAGGGTAGACTATCATTTCTACCGCCGGAAATAGTGCCAGATTAACCTTACGCCCATTCCCAGGCACTCTGATAGGCGTTCAACCTTTCGGC
>JBBSTD010000106.1:0-21315 GCA_038236215.1 Cytophagales bacterium
AATACCAATTTGGAGGAGCGTTTCCCGCGAATTAAGTGTCGTCAGGATATTATCAAATGCACTGGCCGACCGGTCGTTGAAGCTGTTTTGCCGATCCGACAACAGGGAGTACCGCGAAACCAGACCGGGATATAGTGTGGCCTGCGATTTATACACCATCTGTTCATTACGGGTAACGTAAAATGCCGTGGCTGCTGCGATGGCGGGAATAAAAATAAACCAGAGCAGATGCTGTTTTAGCAGGCGCAAAAAAACTTCGATTTTCATACCGTCTCTTAATTACGTTTCAACCGTTGGATGGGCATTCCCATCAAGGCTTCAAAGTAGCGAACATTTTTCAAAAAATTACCTTTTGCCTGCTCTGATGCTGTCTTGGCCTGCACAAACCGACTGGTTACGATGGCCATTGCTTCGGCCGTAATCTGCCCTTTCTGAATCTCCGTTTCAGCAACCCGCAACGAGGCCAGCGATGCCTGTTCGTCAATTAGTATTATTTTAAGAAGCTGCTGCGTAGTAATCATGTCCTGATAGACATTGATCAATTCCCGCTTCAACTGTAATTCAACCGTTTCTTTCTGTGCCAATGCCGCCTTATAATTAAACGTTGCCTGCCGAATCTGGTGCTTCCGGCCAAACAGTTCATACAGGGGAAAGCGCACATCCAGCCCAACCCGGTATCCATTGGCAATCTGATTCAGGTTCCCGTTTTGCGCTGCAGGCCCGGACACAACATTGGTAATAAGGCCCTGTGTACCCGTCGAATAGTTACCAAAGCCCGAAACGTTCTGCAATATTTGTACTCTGGCAATCTCCTGTGCCTCATTCAGCGAATTGGCAACCTCACCCTGATACCTTATTGAAGGAGAGTGCGTTACCGCCACCTTCATCAAATCCTCGAACGGGAGCAGTTGAACGGCAATATCCTGATTGATATCCAGGTATAACGTATCACCGGCCAGACCAGATGAGGCACCAAAAGAGACCATTCCCCTGGCACCCCGATTTTGACCCGTGCAAAGGGTAATGGAACCAATCGTTAACAGAAAGAAGAAACTTATCCGGTAAATAAACGATGTACTGGTACTGCGTAAACGAATGCTCATTCTATAAAGATTTGCGGAAACCGTTCTGCTCCTGATTAGACTTTACCGTGTATCAATCGCCCGCTTCTACGCATCGGACTGTTTAACGGTTTCATCCAGCGTTTTACTAGGCTAATCCAAAGTTTTGACTATGCCAATCCTGTTTTGTCACACAACAGGCCGGGGGCAAAAATCCTGCCACCTACGGCAGGGGTGTATCGGCCGGGCCGGTATGGGGGGTATGCATAAACCGTTTGAAGGCTTTGCGCATATTTAGGACAGCCCGTACAAAACTCATCAGCAGGACGGGAATGAGCAGCAATTCCCGAATACTCACCCGTTTCCATAGATACATCGGTACCGAAATAACCAGACTGGCAATCAACACCAGCAGGAGCAGCAGTGGGATTTGCCACAATATCAGACTACCGGTAAATAACCCGATAACCAGCCCCAACACCAGCAAACCCAGCAGGAGAATTTTTGGCAGAACAACGGCCTGAAGCACCTTGAAGCCACTGGCAAACTGCCCGGACAACAGTTCGCGGATGCCCCGCCAGAAGTAAAACGTAAGAAACTGCCATTGGGCAGCTATCCACCGGGTACGCTGGTTTTCGAATACGGCACGCTGGGCTACTTTCTCATCATAGATATAAGCGTCCTCCAGGTAGGCAATGGTATGTCCGCTCAGCACTACGTTGGTCTCCAACTCTTTATCGTAACCACCCATGGTATGCTGCGTAGACATGGCGGCTTTCATCAGGGCAGGTTCAAACGCCATGCCCGACCCAATCGTAGCCGACGACAGACCCAGCACGCGGGTCGCCTTCCTGAAAATATGATTATTAATCTCTTCGCTGATGGCGTCCAGAATGGCAACGCTGGTATTGATATTTTTTGCTACCCGGTGGCCCTGAACGGCCCGCCATCCCTGGTCGAAAGCCGTGTTTATACGGCTCAGAAAATCGGGAGCCATGTGGTTATCCGCATCCGATACTACCAGTATTTCGTACTGCTCAAGGGGTAGTCGGGACAGGGCTGCATTGATGGCTTTGGCAACGGTGGATGTTTCAAACGATACTTCTAGCACGTTTACGGGCGTATTGGCCAGTTTGAGTAGTGTTTGCGGCTGAAACGAGTCGGCAATAACGATCAGGTCGAACTGGCTGGCCGGGTAAGTTTGCTTCAGGTTCTCGGTTACGGAGTCTACGATAACCGCGTCTTCTTTGTAGGCAGGAATTAGAACGCCTATTTTCCGTACCCGAAGCGGTGGGCGTGACGGGTCGGTATCATCCGCTTTCCCCAATCGGCCCGCTACCGAAAACACAGCCCAGTAAAGAACATTTAACGTAATGACACCCAGGAAGGCAACGTAAATAAATAGCATCATAAATCAGCGTTACTACCAGAAATTTCCTTGCCAGGTCCGGTAAGCAACAATCAATAAAACGAGTGCGCTTCCGGGTAAGTTTCTCGGTTTTCCGACAAAATGATTGAATCACCTACCGCCTGATAAATTTCCAATGAATATAGTTCGTTTCTACCCTTCAACGGAATTTTCCACCCGGCCACGCTAACGGTACCCGTAATTCTGTCCTTTCCCGGCGCAACCCAACTGTCGTTCTGTGCGTATATACATGTATGCGCTACATCGTTGTTTTCGCTCAACAGGAAATTGGCTACGCCGTGGGGTTCGACGACTCTACTGACGCGGTTGATTTTTTGTTCTGGGGTTACGAAGAATACGAACTGTTGCCTTATGGCATTTTTGACGCACTCACGGGCGAAGTGTACCCCTACGAACACCGCGGTGAGCCAGTAGCGGAGGTAGACGAGGAAACAATCAGTCGAACGGCCAGAGATTACCTGAAAGCGGCCATTCGGCAAATGACGTAACGGCTGCTTTGTCAGAAAAAAAGGGTACGCTTGGCCATTATAACGTTGAATTCTGCCTA
The DNA here is from genome assembly GCA_038236215.1 of Cytophagales bacterium. GTDB lineage: Bacteria > Bacteroidota > Bacteroidia > Cytophagales > Spirosomataceae > Spirosoma. Next base: position 3,038 of record JBBSTD010000106.1, read on the forward strand.
TGACAGGAACAGCCGGTTACGTCAATACGTAACCGGCTGTTCCTGTTATATACTACGCCGGTGTGACCCCTTACACAACCAGAATATCTTTCTCTTTGGCGGCAAATGTTTCGTCAATCCGGGCAATGAAGGCATCGGTTAGTTTCTGAACGCGCTCCTCCCCCACTTTCACCGCATCTTCCGACACGCCGTCTTTAGTGAGCTTACGAATATCGTCGTTGGTATCTTTCCGAATATTGCGCACGTTTACTTTCGCCGTTTCTACTTCCTGTTTTACCTTTTTGACCAGGTCGCGCCGACGCTCTTCGGTGAGGGGTGGTATACTGAGCCGGATCTGCTCGCCATCGTTGTTCGGGTTCAGGCCAAGGTTTGAGTTACGGATCGCTTTTTCCACCTCGCCAATTAGCTTTTTCTCAAACGGTTTGATGACGATGGTTCGGGCATCAGGCGTATTTACAGCAGCCACCGTGTGCAGGGGCGACAACATTCCGTAATATTCTACCTGAATCCCATCCAGCATACCCGTATTGGCTTTACCAGCGCGGATTTTGGTTAATTCGATGGCTAAGTGCTTGAGTGCCTTTTCCATCGTATCTTTTGCATCGTCGAGGAATAGCTCGATTTCTTCCATGTTTCCGTATAGTTTACAGGCACCTTTTCTTGTCTGGAGATGATAGACGGTCTATCAATGCCAAATGGTAACCTTTTAAGTTCCTTAGTCTATTTTCTTTGTAATGAGCGTACCAATGTCATCGTCACCTTTAATCAGTCTCAGCAGGCTTCCCTCTTCGTTCATGTTAAAAACGATGATGGGCAGGTTATTTTCCTGGCAAAGTGTAAAGGCCGTCAAGTCCATCACGTTCAGTTTCTTTTCGTAAACATCATCGAAACTGATGGTGGTATAGCGGGTAGCCGTCTTATCTTTCATCGGATCGGCGGTGTAGACACCATCAACTTTAGTCCCTTTGAGTACTACGTCGGCTTCTATTTCGATGGCCCGCAGGGCGGCTGTGGAGTCCGTCGTGAAATACGGATTGCCGGTACCGGCCGCAAAAATCACCACGCGTCCTTTTTCGAGGTGGCGCACGGCCCGCCGACGTACGTACGGTTCGCAGACCTGCTCCATGCGGATAGCTGACATTACCCGCGTGTACATACCGTGCTCCTCCAGCGAGCTTTGAATAGCCATGGCATTGATCACGGTGGCGAGCATCCCCATATAGTCACCCTGTACACGGTCGATGCCGGAACGCTGCCCGGACACTCCCCTAAAAATATTTCCTCCGCCAATTACGATGGCAACCTGCACACCCAGATCAGCTACCTCCCTGATTTCCTGACTGTATTTTTCGAGTACAAGTGGGTCAATGTTATGCCCATTCGGCCCAGCCAGTGCCTCTCCACTCAGCTTGAGCAGAATCCGTTTATACGTTGTTTGCGATGTCATGAGGGGGAATTTTGCGGGTAAAGATAGGAAAAAAGGGAAGAATGAAACGACAGAAAAGTGAAGTTCATGCCGATTTCCAAAGGGCCTTCACCGTCGCCAGGTCCCGTTTCATGGCCGTAAACAACTCACGTTTAGGAATTGATAGTTTTGTTGCCCCGTGTTCGGCCCCGCCCATTGGGTATTCGATATGCAGGGTAACCGGAACGTTCAGGTTGGCCTGTTTGAGCAACTGAAAGTAGGTTTTGAAGGCAACCATGCCCTCGCCCAGGGGTACATCCTGCACGCCCCACTTGTTGGCCCCGGCTCCGGCTTTTTTATTTATCCAGTAAAAATCCTTTACCGTAATGCACTTTATTTGGGGCATTAGTAACCGCAGGCCATTGGGCCATGATAAGCCCCCTTCTACCATAGCGTGCCGGATGTCGAATTGAGCGCCCATGTACTGCGGGTCGGCGGTTTTGAGCATCTCCCAGACTTCCCAGACCGTTGCCCCGGCCAGCAGACCGGCGTGATTTTGATAGCATCCTGTCAGATTCAGGCTTTTATTCAGCTCGCCCAATGTCCGTATCTGCTCCTGAAAATGGTGAATAGAATCGGGGATAGATTGGTTATCAGCGTAGGGATACCAAACCATCCGGTACAACTGAAACCCAAGCTCAGCAGCCGTTTTCAGCACCCGAACGTCGGTTTGGTTGTTCACATCGCCAACGGCGGTGGTCATTAGTTTGGGCGGTAACCCCGCTTTTCTAAGGGCCTCAGCTGCTTTCGGCAAGTCGTCTTCTACCCGTTCGGGCAGTACGTGTCCTTCAGGACGAACGCTCAAATCAACCCCATCAAATCCCATTTCGGCCGCAGCATCGGCCATGTCGGTATAGTTCAGAAATTGCAGGTGTTTCGAGAAAATATGAATATTGGGCACATCGACGGCTGCGCCCGTAATGGGTTGTGCAGCGAGAGCGGGGGACCAGAGTGGCAGGGCCCCGGCAGCTAAAACGGCCTGAGCTAGAAAACGGCGACGGGAGGGTACGGTATTCATACCCCTATAAATGCCCGTTTAGTCAAATTCTACCAATAACTGCCCTTTCTCAACCCGGTCTCCTTTACTGGGCCGTATCGTTTTGATGGTGGCATCGCTGGGCGCTTTCAGTACGTTTTCCATCTTCATGGCTTCCAGAATAAGCAGACTATCGCCTTTTTTGACCACATCGCCCGGCTGTACACTGATACCTACAATCATGCCCGGCATGGGCGCTTTCAGTTCATTGATTTTTTTGCTGGCTGCGTTGCTCATGCCCATCGTTTCGAGCAACAGGTCGAAGCGGTCTTTTAGCTGCACCTGATGGATATGGCCGTTAATTTTCAGGCTTACCGTTTTTTCAGTCGGGTTCATCTCCAGCACTTCGGCGGTGTACGACTTATTCTGGTGAATAATATGGAAGGTACGGTCAGTAATCCAGACGAGGTCCCAGTTAAAGGATTCTCCGTTGAGTAGCGGCCCATTGGCGGTAAAGTCAATCGTGGCGGGTTGCTGGTTGAGAGTCGTTTGGTACATAGCAGATTGTGTTATCGCCGGACGGTTAGCCGTTATTATTGAAACCCGACGCAAAGCAATTTATTATTCCATTTTTTACGCCAGATTTTAACAGTAACGGATAACCGTCAGGCGATTATAAAGGAAACTCCTCCCCGTCTATTTGACGAACAAATTCATTATACTCTTCGGCAAACGTTTTAGTTTTATGATGAATTTCCTGATTTTTAATGTAGCCCCGCACTAGATTCACGATACGCTCACTGACCGATACCGCAAAATGATCTGTTTGCCAGGCAAAGTATGCCGGAACAATGCCCTGTTGTTTAAGCCAGTGAGATGATTCTCCCTTCAATAATTTAACGACATCAGCTACTGTTTGAGTAGACCCCAAAGCTAGTAAAACATGCACATGTTCTACATGTCCGTTTATGAAATCAACGTGAATTTCTTTACTTCGTCCGTAGGTCAGTATGTGCTCAAATACTATTTTTCGCTGGTCTATTGTTTCGAAAAACGGTTCGCGGTTTTTTGTTCCCCAAACAACATGTAGCTAAATACGAACAACACTCATACTATTGAACCTAATCACTGGGTTGAAAAACTCAACGAATGTAAAAGATAGACCTTACGTAACACCGGGTTAAAACCCGGCGCAATTCATACCAACAATCATTTGCACTAGGTTTCAACCCGGTGTTACGCAGTAGTTTAAAAATTAACTAATCAGGGCCAGGTCGTACGTCTCGGCTACCTCATCCAGAATGGCCGAAACCCCGGTGTAGGAATCGGTCGTTACCAACTGCATCCGGTAGGGTTTGAAATCGGGTAGCCCTTTGAAGTAGTTGGCGTAATGACGGCGCATCTCGAAAAGGCCCACGATTTCCCCTTTCCAGCGAATGGAGAAATCGAGGTGCTGACGACAAACCGCTACCCGGTCGGCCACGGTTGGCGGGGGCAGGTGCTGCCCCGTTTGGACGAAATGCTTGATTTCGTTAAAAATCCAGGGGTGTCCAATACTAGACCGGCCAATCATAACCCCATCGACTCCGTACCGGTTTTTATATTCCAGTGCTTTTTCGGGCGAGTCGATGTCGCCGTTACCAAAAATGGGAATCTGAACGCGGGGGTTGTCTTTGATACGCCCGATGAGGGTCCAGTCGGCTTCTCCTTTGTACATCTGCACGCGTGTGCGTCCGTGAATGGTCAGCGCTTTGATGCCAATGTCCTGAAGTCGCTCGGCGACCTCGCCTACATTCTTAGTACTCTCATCCCAGCCCAGCCGGGTTTTTACCGTTACGGGCAGATGAGTAGACTTCACGACGGCTTCGGTCATGCGTACCATTTTGGGAATATCCTGCAACAAAGCCGCCCCCGCACCCCGGCAGGCCACTTGCTTCACCGGGCAGCCGTAGTTAATATCGATCAGATCGGGCTGGGCGCGGGTAGCGATGCGGGCACACTCGCCCATCGTTTCCACATCGGAGCCGAAGAGTTGAATGCCAATGGGGCGTTCGTACTCGAAGATGTCCAGTTTCTGCACACTCTTGGCCGCATCCCGAATAAGCCCTTCGGACGAGATGAATTCCGTATACATCAAATCGGCCCCGTTCGCTTTGCAAACCGCCCGAAACGGCGGGTCGCTGACGTCCTCCATCGGAGCCAGGAGCAGCGGAAAATCCGGCAGTTGTATGTCCCCAATTGTTACCACGCTTTTCCTGTTTTTACGAAACACAAATGTACAAATTACGCTTTACACCCTGATTTGGTTCCAGTAGTATTCGGGGTGAAGCCGCTCAATTGCCCATTATTAGGCGCATGTATCTATATTTACCGATAATATGCAACCCATATATACACCCGGAGGTGCTGAATCCCGCCCACCCACGATCGGTGGATTGACCATGCTAATCGGTTTTATCCTGATTGGTGGGGTTATCAGCACCCTTCTACTGTTTGTCATACTGGCCCTCAGCAAAGGAATGGGTTTAACCGAAGCCCAAACTTACCTGAGCGATCTGGCTACAAACCCATCGGCTTCAACGGGCAGCTGGTATGAGTTAATGTTGCTTCAGGCGGTTAATCATCTGGGTACCTTCCTCCTGCCCTCGCTGGGATACTGGTACATTATTGAACGACGTACATGGAGTCAGTTCAGTGCCCGGCCCGTGTCAGCCGTTGCCGGTTTGAGTCTGGTCGTCTTCATTGTCATTGCGTTCATGCCGTTTGATGGACTTGTTATCGAATGGAACCAAAACCTGCACCTGCCTGAAACCCTGGAGCCTATCGAACAATGGATTCGGGCCAAAGAAAAGGGGCTTGAAGGCATTACCCAATTTCTGACCACGTTCAATACCGTCGGGCAGCTTCTGGTAGCCATGGTGGTGATTGCCCTCATTCCGGCCATTGGGGAAGAAATACTTTTTCGGGGCATTTTACAGCGCAACATCAGTTTCTGGACGGGGAACTTCCACGTCGGCATTTGGGTATCGGCTGCTCTTTTCAGTGCCATTCACGTTCAGTTTCTGGGTTTCTTTCCGCGCATGCTGCTCGGTGCGCTGTTCGGCTACCTCTACGTATGGTCGGGGACTATATGGGTTCCTATTCTGGCCCACTTCGTCAACAATGGCTTTACGGTGTTTATGGTTTATCTGCATCAGCAAAAGATGACTACCCTAGATATTGAAAGTACGCAGTCCGTACCCATAGCAGGAGCACTGACGGCAGGCATCATTACAACCGGGTTATTGTATTATTTCAAAAAAAGTAATGAGACAGTATCAGGCGTGAGGAATGAGGAGCCATCCGGTGTGCATGACTAAATTGACCCATCAGTTTTGTGCCGCCGGAAGGCTCCTCATTCCTCATTTGTCGCTCCTTAAACTATGACTAAAAACTGGGAATCTATTTATTCCACCCCTCTGCCTCACCGGGCCGAACTGGCCAAAGCCCTCCTGCTCGAACATGATATACCTGCCGTGGTGACTACCAGTCAAAGCAGTAGTTACCCTACCATCGGCTGGGGAAGAAACGAGGTGCATGTGTTAGTCAAAGACGCTATTTTAGCTAAAGTTATCTTGGAAAATGAAGCAACGTTTAGCTAAACTGACCAATCTACAGCAGCGGGTTATTGCGGCAATTGTAGGGGTCCCCTTTATCCTGTTTATGATTTGGTATGCCGACTGGACGCTGGCGTTACTGTTTTGCGTAGTCAGTGCCCTCACGCAACGGGAGTTTTATCGGCTGCTCGGCCTGGATGGGTTCGAACCGCTCACGGCCTACGGTACGGTGGTGGGTACTATGATTTGTGTACTGGCTTATTTTGTCGAGACAGACCAGATTAGCATGGGTGCCTATTTTCTGATCTGCCCGGCCTCGTCCATGATTTTCCTGATCAAGCTGTACAAAAAGAAGGACATGAAACCGTTTACCAACATTGGGTTTACGTTTCTGGGAATCATCTACGTAGCCATGCCCTTTGCCCTGCTGATTATTATGGCCCTACAGGGGGGCACCTTTCATCCCATGATCATTACGGGCTGTTTGCTGCTCCTCTGGGCCAGTGACATCGGGGCTTATTTTGCCGGTACCAAGTTTGGCCGCCGAAAACTGTTTGAGCGGGTATCACCCAAAAAATCGTGGGAAGGTAGCCTGGGCGGGGCAGCTGCAGCGGGGATTATAGCCCTGGGCTTAACCTTCTGGGCTCCCGAACTAAAGCCCTGGCAGTGGTATTGCGTGGGGGGTATTATTGTGGTGACGGGTACTTACGGCGACCTGGTCGAGTCGTTGTTCAAGCGGAGCATTGCCATCAAAGATTCGGGGACCAGCATTCCGGGACACGGTGGTTTTCTGGACCGTTTCGATGGACTCCTGCTGGCTACCCCGTTCATTATTACTTTCCTGAAGTTGTTTGCCTAGTGGGCCTGTTTTATAATGACTATGTCTGTGCAAAAAAATGGATTAACACCTGCCGAACTAGTTCCTAATCTTTCTTAAAATTTAGGTATCCGAAACCATATCCTGCCTTTTACTCGTTTACTTTGTAGTTTAGCTCACAGGTTCTATGAAGAAGTTGTCAACGTTATTGGTCTTTATACTGGTCTTATCTGCCCTGGCGGGGCTGTTCTCAGCCGCACGGGCACAGGGGCAGGACCGTCAGATAACGTTCACTGGCTTCATTACGGGCGGCAAAACCAACGAAGCGCTGCCGGGTGCCTACATTTATATTCCTAAAGCAGGGAAAGGGGTCTTAGCCGCTCCAAACGGCTATTTTGCTCTGCCAGTTTTCCCAGGCGATAGTATTATTTTCAGTTACGTCGGTTTCCGAACCCAGTATCACATCATTCCCCGGCGGTTAACAGAGCTTACGTACTCGGCGGTAGTAGCGTTACAGGAAGATGTGAAAACATTGGCCGAAGTGAAAGTTTACCCGTATGCAACGGAGGAACTGTTCAAAGAAGCGTTCGTTAACCTGAAGCTTCCCGATGAACAGGAGCGGGCAAACTTAGCCAGAAATACCAGCCCGGAAGCCCTCATGCGGCAGGCTGCCACTATGCCCATGAGCGCATTGGCCAATCACCAGAATTTTGTCAATCAGCAGTTCTTCGGGCGGGAATCCGTTGTTGGCCGCAGTGCTACCCCAACGTTTGCGTTTACCAACCCCTTTGCCTGGGCTAACTTCATTCGCTCGGTGAAACGGGGTGATTTAAAGAATAAAGAGTGGCGGAGCGAGTTCAACAAAGCCCCCCGCGAAAACGTATCCCGAAAAGACATTCTGGAGGAAGGGAATTAGACCCTGCTCAATCCGGCTTCCCAGCCAGAAAATCGACTAATCTTTTTCGATAATTATACCCAATCGGGAGAGGCTCTTTATTGATAAGTATCTGACTGCCCAACAGGTCGGTACGGGTTATGTGATCCCCATTTATACAAAACCCCTTGTGAATCTGCACGAAACGCTCATCCAGTTGATGAGTGAGTTTGGCCAGCGATGTTTTTAGCGCGTACTTCTTGTTGTGGGCAAATAAAAAGCAGTAGTTCCTCTCAACGCGTATATAATAGATCGTGCTGAACGCTACCAGCACCCGCTGGTTGTTAGGACCACGAACGGCCACCCCTTTTTTGACTTCAAGCGGGGTAGGCTTACGCACCACCGAATCAACGGCCGAGCGGAGGGTCAGGGCGTGAAACGGTTTTATCAGGTAACGGGTATCCTTTCGTTGACCAGCCAGTTCGTACTGACATAAATCGGTACAACTGGTAGCAAAAATTACCGGGCATTGTACGGAAGGGCTACGTTGCAGGAACTCGATAATAGTGCAATCGTTCAGTATCACATCGCTGATAATCAGATCAGCCGATTGCTTTTTCAGCAGCTCTTCGGCCAGGCTCAACGAATGGGCGGTGCCTATCAGCTGATAGCCCAGAAGCTCGATCATCGTCGCCAGGGTAGCCGCCCATTCAGGATCATTTTCAATCAATAGGATCCGAATACTTTCTTTGCCAACTGTATACATCAGTTTTCGAAGCTAGTTTATCAGTAAGGTAGTAAACGTATGAAAATTGACTACTCCACGGATCACAATCAATTATAGAGCCATTCTGATTACGAACACGCCTTTCCAAGACAAACTATTTATCACCAATAAGGCACAAAAGTACTATATAGAGTAAACACTTATTAATTATATACAACCTACAGTACTCTACTAGGCCTATAAACAATCTTTTTGTATACATTAATCATGTAATGGCATCAATTTTGTAAAGGGTTCCCACCTGCTGATCTCACGCGGGAGCACAAGCTGTTCCTCCTTTCGTCCCCCCTTATTCTTCGTTCGTCCCCTATTTCGAGTTGATTTTACCGTTTCCGCAAGGTTGTTGCCTTACTGGTAACGGTAAAACGCACGCCATAAAACACGACAAAATCAGGCAATACGCGGGTTCTACACGCCAATTTTATGGCCTTGATCCGGCAATTATCACCTATGACAGCTGTACACGATATGTGTACAGGGTTTAACCAAGAAGGTTTATCCGTAATTATAAAATCAGTATATGAACGAACCTGTTTACTCTCGTTGTGTTGGTAGTGGTCATGCTCTGTATAACAGAGCATTAGCCCTGAAACAGCCAGAAAGTGGGTGTACAAGAGGAAGAACATTCCGGCTCCTGTTTACATGGCTGTCTTACAGTCTATCAATTCTCTTACTGACTGGGTTAGCTGTAGTTCGTCGGCCACCATTACTAACGGAGCCAGCACCACGGTATTGGTACCCATCACTCCCCTGACGGCATTGGCCAGTACCACCCAGATTGTATCGGCTACGGTAGCGACAGTGAATGAGAGCAACGGTAACAACAACACAGCGACAACGTCGGTAACGATAAGTGCGAGCGTTGTCGCAACAACCGACAGTGGTACCGCCAGCGCAGGAACCGGCGGCACGGCCGTAGCCGACGTCAGGACGAACGATGTAGTCAATGGCGCACCAGCTACCTTAGCCAACTCGACCCTGAGTCTGGTCAGCAGCCAGAATGCCGGTATTACCCTGAGCACCACGACCGGTTCGGTAAGCGTAGCCCAGGGCACGGCTCCGGGCAGTTACACGCTGACCTATCAACTGTGCAGCACCCTGGGGTCAATTACCTGTACGACTAGCTACGCCAGCATAACGGTCATTGGCAATCCACCCGCAGCAACGCCTGACATTGCTAATACCCGCACCAACACGCCCGTTTCCGGCAACGTGCTTACGAATGATACAGATCCACAGGGGCTACCCCTAACGGCCTCATTGCTTACACCACCTGCTAGTGGAACGGTAGTGATCAATCCCGACGGTGGTTAAACCTATACCCCACCCGCCAATTTCACGGGCACGGTTAGTTTCTGCTACAGTGTTTCCAACACGGGGGGATTGAGTAGCTCTGCCTGCGTCGGTGTGAACGTAGCACCGGACGCTATTCTGGGTAACAATGCGCCGATAGCCAACAACGACAATACGAAAACGACGCAGAATACCCCCATCAACATCGTAGTACTGGCCAATGATACCGACCCTGATTCGGCAACGAGTCTGGCCGGGCAGTTGACGAATCCGGTTATTCTGAGCCAGCCTGCCCAGGGTACGGCGGTTGTTAATGCGGACGGTACAGTGACGTATACCCCGCCGACCAACTTTACGGGTGTTGTCAGTTTCCCTTACCAGGTATGTGATAAAGTAACACCAGCCCTGCGCGCTACGGCAACCGTGAGCATCAGCGTACAGCCGACCTCACCGACGGGTGTAACCCATCGCCCACTGCCGTAGATGATGGATTGATCACTAAACAAAACACGCCTAAAACGGGAGATGTCTCGCTTAACGACAGTGATCCACAGGGCCTGGCGTTTACCTACACAACCGGTCAGCCAGGCAGTGGCACCGTCGTGATGTCGCCAGCGGGTAGCTATACGTACACGCCTGCTATGGGTGTCAGTGGGCCAACCAACTTCACCTATTCGGCGTGTAACAGTGCCGGTAAATGTGCGATGGCAACCACAACGGTACTGGTACAGGCACCGGCACCGCTCATATCGCTGCTACCCCAGGTGTATTTACAGGGAGCCCTGTTTGGCGTCAATTCGCCGAATGTGCTGATGCGCGATGACCTGCGATCAAAAGGATACATACCACTGGCCCATCCCTACGCCTACCTGACACTCATCACCGCCACTGCGGCAATGAACGCCAGCGTAACGGCCGTGACCGGCAATGATGCCATTGTAGACTGGGTATTCATCGAACTGCGGAGCGCCACTAATGGTACAACTATCGTGGATAGCCGGGCTGCCCTGCTTCAGCGTGATGGGGATATTGTGGATGTAGATGGTGTATCGCCCGTGGTATTCAGCCAGGCGCTACCCGGAGACTATTACGTAGCGGTGCGGCACCGCAACCACCTGGGGGTGATGAGCCGAACGGCTTTACCGCTGTCATCAACGACTACCACAGTGGATTTCCGCAACCCCGGCACGCCAACCTTTACCTACACTGGTACTACCAGCTACACGCAGGCAACAACTAATCAGTCGCAGGTGATTGTGCAACAGGGTGTAGCCATGTGGGCAGGTAACAGCTTTGTCGATAATGCCAGCAGTACGCCCCACAACTCGGTAATTTTCCAGGGCACAAACAATGATATAAATACCATTTACCAGCAGATTATTCCCAACCCGCTGGCGAGCCCTTTCTTCAAGCTGAGGGGATATGCTACGGGCGATGTGAACATGAATGGGGATACCATCTTCCAAGGAACGGGTAATGATGTGGAGTTCATTTATCAGAACATAATCAATAACCATCCCGAGAACGGCCTAAAAGCGCCCTTCTTTATTATTCGCGAACAATTGCCTTAACTCTGGTGGGCCGGGCAAGGTATGCCCGGCCCATTTTATCAATTGGATTTCAGACAAAACAACGTAAAGCAATGAAACGATTTTTACGAGTAACGATATGGGGGTATCTGTTGCTGACAGGATAGGCCGGTTTTGCCCAACAGTCGACAAATGCGGTGGATTTTCTACTTACGTATGATGCAAACGCTACCCTCTATACCGCCTGGGTAGTACCCCGCTACAACGTACCCAATGCGAATAATGCGGGGCAAGTTGAGAAAGGAGGTACTGCACAGTTTACCCTCAAAGTACCCGCTACATTTACCATCTCAGCTATCATGGATGTCGTTGGGACATGGGAAAAAACTCCGCTTCGACTGGGACCCGGAAATCCGGGTCAGGACTGGTCAGGATCGGGACTAGACCCTGCCGTGAACTATTACGTCATCGGCAAATCCCCGGCAGAAGCCAGCTATGGTAATTTTACGTCAGGTACACCGGTAAAACTGTTCACCTTTAAGGGGAATGGCTGTCTGGGGCCTCTGGGGGTACTGGAACCAGGAAACACCTTCATTGCAGAGGCTGACCGACGCTATTCACTCAACGTAGCCAACAGCTTTTATTCACTCTCGGCTACACCTCCAGGGGGTAACCAGACACCGCTTGAACAATTTAAAACGGCAACGGGCAATCCAGCTCAGTGTGCGAGTCTGGTGGCCAACCCCGACGCCCTAACCCTGACCGCCGGTATAGCTAGCATCATTCCCGTACTGGCTAATGACTTCAACAACGGACAACCCGCCAGCACTACCAGCGTCACTGTCACGGTAACTCAACCGGCCAACGGTACGGCCACGGTCAACCCCGACGGAACCATCAGCTTCACCCCCGCTACAGGCTTCACTGGTCCCATTTCGTTCACCTATACTATCTGCGACCTTGTTCAGACTTCGGTTTGTGCTTCAGCGGCCGTTAGCCTGACAGTCAATCCGGCCCCCGCAGTGCTCACGGCCAACCCCGACAGTCAAACCCTGACCGCTGGTGTAGCTGCCATCATTCCCGTACTGGCTAATGACTTCAACAACGGACAACCCGCCAGTACCACCAGCGTTACCGTAACAGTAACCCAACCGACAACCGGTACGGCCACGGTCAACCCCGACGGAACCATCAGCTTCACCCCTGCTCCGGGCTTCACTGGTCCCGTGTCGTTCACCTACACCATCTGCGACCTTGTTCAGACTTCGGTTTGTGCTTCGGCTGCCGTTAGCCTGACGGTACAGGCGCTACCGAATCAATCGGCCGACCTGCTGATCACGAAAAAGGTGAGTCAATCCGGGTCAGTGGTGGGCGATGTAGTTAGTTTCACGATTACCGTGCAGAACATGGGACCGGGCAGTGCAGCAGGTGTAACCGTACTTGACACCCTGCTACGGAACAGTACCGTACAACTTCAGGGAACGCCTACTCCATCGAAAGGGTCCTTTAACTCCGCAACCGGCTTGTGGACTGTGGGCGATTTGACCGCCAACGAAACGGTAACGTTTGTGCTATCTGTCCGCCTTCTTTCCGAAGGAGTTCTCGTGAACGTAGCCAGTGTAACGGCTACCGGCAGTCAGGACCCTAACGAAGCCAATAATCTGGCCTCGGCCTGTACCAGCGTACCGTATGTACTCTGTTCGGGCGAGTCGCTAACGGTGAGTGTACCCCGGGAGTACCTGAATGTACTATGGTACCGCAATGGTGGTTCGACCCCCGTATTTACCGGCAACACCGTGACCATTGACCTGCCGGGAACCTACACGGTATCGTCTTCGAACGGCAGTTGCCCCATTGCTGGCTGTTGCCCTGCCGACGCCTGTGTTCCATTCGTTATCAAAAAAACAAAATCCTGTCTCTAACCACAAAACAAATTCTCGTCTCTAATCGCATAAATCCATGAAAAAATTCAGCATCAGTTTACTACTCTGGTTGAGCTATGTGGTCGTTCAGGCCCAGGATATGCCCATACTTTCGTCAAACGAAGTGCGGTACATGATAACCCGTGAACCGGCAACGGGCGTATTTACGGCCTGGGTTGTGCCCAATTACTCCACTCCCAATGCCAACAATCCTGAATCGGACGATTTAGGCGCCACGGCGCAGTTCTCGTTGAAAGTACCTAAAGATTTCGTGCTAACCAACGTACAGGACATCCGGGGCACCTGGGACAAAGATGCCTACAAGCTAACCACACCGGAGGCTTTTGCACAAACCGGTGCCGATGCCAACTGGGCTTACTACGTGATTGGGAAAGCCCCCCGCGAAACAAATTACGGTTCTTTCACGGCGGGTAATCCGGTAGCGTTATTCACCTTCCGGGGCACCGGGGGCGATCCCACCCAGGTAAATATCCTGTCGCCGGACGATTCATTTGCCCGGTTTGCCGATCAGGAGATGGCGCTTAATGTACGCAGTAGTTTTTATACGCGCTCCGGTCAGCGGTCGAGCATGACGGCCAAACCACTGGAGCAGATGAGTGGGGCAATCAGCCTGAGCAAGGTATTGAAGGACAAACAGGAGCAGATGGGTTTAGCCATCAATACAGAAGATGATCTGGCTCAGTTCTCGGTAATCGTGTACCCTAACCCTACTACTGATGTGGTGCAGGTGACGTATTTCAGCGCCGACGATCAGGCGGCCGTATCGTTCGATGTACTGGATGCCAACAGTATGGCCCGGCGCAACAGTGTGCAACCTGCCAAAGCGGGCCTGAATACGGTTCAGCTCAAAGTGGGTGACCTGCCGGGCGGTGTTTACTTTGTGCGGATGCTCATGCAGGGCAAACCCGTCAACAAAAAAATAATCAAGCAGTAGCGTTTTCCAGTAAGTACGTAAAAAAGACCGTTACCTGCCAGACAGGTAACGGTCTTTTTTACGTCTTTTATTTGCTCATGCGACCTCTAGGACCACGTTTCCAGTCGCAACGTTTCACCATCGAAAACGCCGTACGTTCTGGCCCGTACCCACTCACCCAGGTTTACATACTGGCTGGTAGCTGATACAGCTAAATCGAGGTGCAGGTGCCGATGGCCGAAAACGTAGTAGTCGTGGTGCGTTTGCGTTTCTACTGCGCGGCAGTACTGCATGAGCCACTCCCGGTCTTCACCCAGGAAGTGCTCCTCCCCCTTTTTATTGTTAGTGATTCGACTCCTCCGGGACCAGGCATGCGCCAAGCCAATGCCCATATCGGGATGAACGAGCCGAAACAGCGTGTGAGCCAGCTTGCTCTCAAAAACCGTTTTCAGGCGTTTGTAGATAAAATCGCCGGGACCAAGACCGTCGCCGTGCCCGATCAGGAAGCGCTTGGCCCCTATCTCGTACCGGCGCGGCTCACGGTAAACCGGAATGCCCATTTCCTGCGTGAAGTAGTCATTCATCCACATGTCGTGGTTACCCGTAAAGAGAATTATCCGCGTACCGGCATCGGTCAGTTCGGCCAGTTTCCCCTGCAACCGGATGAAGCCTTTGGGAACGGCTTTTTTGTACTCGAACCAGAAATCGAAGACATCGCCTACTAGAAAAATCACTCCGGCATCGGGCCGGATAGCCTCGAGCCAGGCCACCACGGCCCGCTCGCGTTCGCGGCTTTGGTCGGGCGTGGGGGTGCCCAAATGAAAATCGGATGCGAAATAAGCCTTTTGACCGGGAGCAAGCGGAATGGTTTCGATGGTGGACATGCCTGAAAAATTCAGGCGTAAAGGTACAAAACCCGGCGCATTCACCTGCCCACCGGCTTGATTCAGATGGGCACCGGGTCAATGAACAGGCGTTAGTTGCCGTCTTTCCGTAGGTTGAGCGGGAAAGCGGTATTACTTTTTGAGTTGTACCAGAAATCCCTTTCGGTCTTTCACCTCCAGAAAATGATAGATATTTCGAATGTGGTATTTGACCGTGTTTTCGGATATGGAAAGCGTATCGGCTATCTCTTTATTCGACAATCCTATCGCCATACAATCCCACACCTCGCGCTGGCGGTCTGAAAGACCTTTCAGCGGTTCGAGTACGGCGGGAATCTCATTCACAGCTGTAGCTCGGCTCTGTAGCAAGTAATTTTCGAGCTCGGTCTTCATCCGTTCCGATTCAGCCGCTATCCGGCGTTTATGCTGGTGATCCATCAGCAGCCAGACCAGTAATCCCAGCGATACAAGGGCCAATGCCCACAGTGTCATGGCCAGGTAGCTTTTATCGGTCTGTTCGCGTTGTATTTCGGTATCCTTTTCGGCCAGCAAAATGGTTTCTTTCTGGTTGTGAAGGGCAGATATGTTTTTTTTCGCGTTGTAAATTATGTTCAGGCTATCTAGTTTTTGCTTGGTTTCGGCAATTGCCAGCAGATCATGTCTGCTTTCATAGATGGCTAGCAGTTCTTCATTGGCGTATAAATGATACTTTATAATGCGGCACGAGTCGGCCGAGCGCGATGATTTGTTCAGCGCATCCCGGAGCAGGTCCAGGCGGTTCATAGCATTATAGAGCTGCATTTTCTTGACAAAAATCATGGGCAGGTCGCAGGGGTCCGTTAGCCGCATCAGCGCAATTGCCCGGTCGTAGGTAGCTTCTGCCGCTGTGTACTGTTTACCCAGGAACTGCAAATACCCTTGCTGCATCACTAATTTCGACGTGTTTTCGGCATCGACACCGGCAAAGTTATTCTTCGCCAGCAGGGTCATCAGGCTGTCAGAGCGAGCGTAGTCCTGCGTATCGAAATAGATGAAGGCTTCTTCGGACCGGATGGCGGCCCTGTACAAAGCCTGGTTTGGGGTTTGTTCGGCAAACGTGTGTGCAGTGGCCAAAAACTTCAAGGCAGACTGATAGTCGAACACCCGTTTGTAGGTGTAGGAAAGAAGCTTGGTCACGTGGTACTTGTAATCGGCCGACAATGATGGGTCCGTCAGCAGGGGCAGTAACCGGGCCTGCGATTCATTGTACTTCAGTTCATTGTTCAGCCGATATACCGTTTCCTCCAGTTGCTGAAGCGGTACCGACTGGCTATAACCCGGCAGGATAAACCAAAAAGAGATGAAGATGGCAGCATAGCAATAACGGATCATATACGACAGGATTGGCAAAGCAAAAATAATCAGATGTACGTACGCATGCTTACAAAATGAAAAATGTAACATGCATTCTTTTGTCGCTTTGAGCCATACCATTAACAGGAAGCATACGATAAAAACCGGGTTACCGCAAAAAAATCCCTGTTCAATGCGAAAACTACCCCCAGGGATAGGGGGCGTTGATGCAGAAACTACCCTCAGGGACAGTGCATAAACGAATAAAGCCTGATACGTTTGTATCCCTGATTTCAGTCGGCAGATTCCGTGTCAGCGCCTGGAATCAAGGCTTATTGACCAGATACTTTTTCTTTTATCGGATGAAAAAAACAGCACGCTTAGTGCTACCCCTGAGTAGTAGTTTGCTGACCATTGCACAATCCACACGCCCCAACCCGATGCATCCCTACCGAGTCGGAAATAATTAACGTGCTCAAGAAGGCGGAGTAAGTCAACGTTCCTACGCCAGAAAGCAACCCGCCCTCTCCTGCTCCATCTGGAGCGGGGCGGTTTTACTACTTATTTTATTACAACTGTACAATGACGACCGATCACGAAATGAGCATTGAAAAAGATCCGCCAGCCACAACGCCCGTATCTGTAGAAACGGACACTGATATTCCTTTTTCCACCGGGGAATTTGATCTGCTCTACAGCCAATACAAAAGGGCAGGCTACGAATTAGCCGCTACTGTATACCAGCAGAATCAGTTATGGCCGGGGTCTGCGTATTCTTATTGATGTATTTTCCTGGTGATATAGACCATAAGCGGTTGCCCGATTTAAAGCAATACAAAAACATTCGGGCTGCATGGCTGGTATGTAAGAAAACGTTAATTTTGGCTTTTCTTTAATCATCTTATGAAACTCAAATCACTGATATTGGCTTTCCCCGTACTGTGTTTAGCCTGTAATAACCCAAGCACCCCTCAGGACCCCGCCAGTCAGATGGATGCCAGTCCCATCGTGGCCAAGCGTGTAGCCGGGGTACGCATGCTTACAACCGATTTCAACTATGATCAACCCTGTAATATTCTGGGAGAAGAGTACATTCGCGGTACGTTCCATCTGGAAGAAACGACTAAACTGTCTGAAGGATACGGGCACGATGGCTGCGAATTTGCCTGGGAGGGTGGTAACAAGGTTGTTATTTCCTTTGTAGGTGACCGGCCTTTTGCGTCCGTGTACACAGCCGAATACATGTTCGACAAAATGTTTCAGGGCAAGCAGCCCGTTGCCGTTGTGTCGCCTGAAGTCGATACCCAGGAAGTTCAGACGGCTACCAGCGAGGGCGGTGCTACGCCCAACGCCACCGCCGTGCAAAAGTTAGATACATCGAATCCGGAAATGACCGCCACCATGCCCGACAATCAGCCTCAGCATGGCGGTGTTACGGCGGCTGCTCCGCCCCTTACAGCACCATCCATTGGCTATGGCACGGGAAAAGCAGTGCGGGACCTGGGCGACAAAGCCGTTTGGGATGAGGCCAAAAGTGCGATGCATGTTCTGTACAACAATAATATTATCAACGTACTGGTTAGCACCAAAGGCAAACCGGAGATGCGGGAAGAGCAGGCAAAAAGCCTGGCCGAAGTGTTGATTGAGAAGATTGCAGAAAACGAATACACGAAAGCGTTATAACGCCAATCCGTTGACCAGAACACAAAAGCCAGACTCTGAGAGTCTGGCTTTTGTGTTCTGGTATTATTTGTGGAAGACTGGTATAAGTCAGTCGTTACACCGCCATCGGTATCTGCTCGAACGTTACTGCTGGCTGATTGGCATCTTTAAAGGCTTTTCGGGGCTGGATATTGAGCGTCTGGAACA
>JBBSTD010000107.1:0-21277 GCA_038236215.1 Cytophagales bacterium
CTGACATACGGACGTGCAGTTCATCGATGATCTTGATTCGCTCCGCGTCAGTCAGTTTCAGGGTGGGCGAATTATAGTAGTCGTCGGGAACCTGAAACTTGTCGACGATGGAACCCACCAGACCAGCCAGCGCTCCGGCTCCCCCGCCACTGGCCAAGCCAGCGATGATTGCTCCGGCACCCGGAATTCCAACCAGTGTACCTACTACGTTGCCCACTAGCGTCAGAGATGATTTCGTTGTTGCCGCCATCGAGGCCTTCATCGCTTTTTCAAATTCGGCTTTGGCCGCGTCGACTGCGCTTTGAAAGGCCGCCTTTTGATCGGCAGACAAATTGTCGATATCTGTCTGCGATTTAACGTTAAAGTGACCCAGGATTCCCTGCATGGTTTGGGCAAATGAACCGGCAAGGTCATCCACGGAAGTTGCCGGAGTAATGCTAAACGTAGGCATGGGAGGCAACGCTATAGGTTGTCCCGACTTGACTACCACCAACAGTTGATCCCTGATGATTCCCGCCTTCCCAAGGGCAGAATTAAGTTCCTGTATGTATCTGTAACCAAATCCATTGCCAGCGCTGGCCGTAAAGCCTGAATTACCCGCTTCCAGCTGGCCCGTTTTAGACACGTATTTGGACCGATAAGCATAAATCCCCTTTTGCATTGTCAGGATCTCATCTACTTTGTAGTAACCGACCACTCCAGCGGAGACAATAACCCGGGAGTTGAGTTGAGCGATCGTAAGCTTATTCATTCGCTCTTGAAGGATGCGAATCAATTCAAGCTTAGCCGACTGTTCCGTGTTGGCATCTCCTGACAGGGAGATGTTCAGGTCCTGAGCTGTCAGGCTAGAGCTGGCCAGTGTGGCCACCATTAGAATGGGAAGAAAAAAGGTTTTCATTTGGGTGCTTGGTTTTAAGTTATGGCACGACCTGAAAATTCAATCTGATTGTGTCCGGCTGATTGTAGCCGCGCTCTTGCTGTGCGATGAGAACAACTTGGCTAGTCCCCAATGCTTCTGGGGTATAATACCAGCTTGACAAACCCAACGGCAGGTTTACGCCCACTTTCTGCAAAACGGGCAAGTTGTCATCCTGAGTAACCCGATCAAGACGGCCCAGCCCTGCTGCCTGATAAAATTGAAGCTGATAACCGTACTCCGAATAATAGGAGTCCGTCAGCAGTTCCAGGGGCAGGGCGTAGCGTTGGTGAACCTTCAGGGTGGCACCTAGCCAGGAGGCCTGCAATCGAATACGATAATTGGCCCGAATGTCGAGGGATTCCGACTGGCAGCCCATGGCCAGGCTGAACAGGGCGAGATAAAGCAGCTTTTTCATTTGTAGTCTGTATCCGTGTCAAGAATGAATTTGATGCCTCCCCCCAGATTGAAGCGGGTTGGTGTAATGTTGGAGCGAAACAGATAGTACTCCTGTGCGCGCAGAATTAGAATAGCACGTCCGCTCAGGATGTACTCGCCTTCGATGGCCAGCGTAGGGCCGACAATCCACTCCGAACGGTTCATCAGAGTCGCGCCCTGCACTTCACCCCGATCCTGATTGATTGACTCGTAGCCACCGGCAATTCCCCCGCCGACGTTGATTACCCACGAACGGTTGATCAAACCCATTGCCCGGGTAAAATAGGTCCCCTCTATTAACCATTGTGATACTGGTACCAGCGTTTTATCGTAGGCGTAGAACTTCTGATTGAGGTGCACCGTGCCTTTCCAGTACGTGTTCAATGATTTGTACCTGCCGTAGGACAGACTACCAAATACGCCGAAGTTATCCCGGCCCGGCAGCTTGAATCCGTCGAGAAGGCCCGCCGATAGTTCGACGGTTGTTTGCCCGGCCTGATGAATTTGAGCACGGGCAACCGTGGCCAGGCAGAGCAGGCTTGCCAGACTTAGTGTAGTGAATAAGGTTTTCATAGAGGTCTTGCGGTTGCGAGTTCTTCAGGTCCAATCGAAATAGTAAGTTGACGGCCACCGCTCTCCTCTCCTACCTGCACCACCAGTCGACGATCTTTTTCCAGTGTCAGCCGTTCGATGGCAATGACTTTGGTGAGCTCGTCGTGCCGGGGAATAACCATTTCACTGGCGTCAAAAACCCGGATGGGATCAACGGGTACGTCCTGAGTGGCTGAACTCTCCCCGGCTTTTTTCATCTGCATGACGTAAGTGCGCAGGTAGTCAATGTCGTAATCAAGTTTGGAGTCGTTGACCATACCCAGCACCACGTACATCACATCGTCTTTGTAGAGGATGTTACGCAGGTACAGATTTATGCCCTGTGCTTTGTAGCCAATGTGGCGAATCTTCCGGCGTGAGTGCATGGCCAGCTCACCCTGACGATTCAGGTTATCAGCTAACCGGGCCTGAGACCCGGAACTAACCTTGGCTGACTTCGATACGTCTCCGTCGAGGAGCTGCTTGGTCAGGTCATACGTCACCGCATCAGGCTTGTCTTTGTAGCTGACCAGAAAACTAAACAACCGCCCGTCGGCCGTCACCACCGTCAGATTGGTTTCCATAAACGGGTTCTGACCCACTGCCTTCAACCGAAACACGTTGCCAGCCTTTTCGACGGCTTCTCCTGCGATTTCCTTACTACCCAGATCGGCGTACCGGATATCGTAGGGAAAAATGATGTGGGTGGTCTTATTGGCACTCACCTGAATGGCATAAGATGGGCGAATACTGGAGTTGGTCATGGGCAGCACGAAGGCCATTTGGGCCATTACCGGGGCTGTGCCTAGGGCCAGGCAGAGGGGCAAGAGAAATCGCTTTTTCATAGTAGCTATCACTGAGAGTAAGTTAGAGGGTATGTAAAGGGTAAGTTCTATTGAGCTTTGAGAAACAGATTATAGCCGGATCGAAGCCGGATCGTGGTTTGGCGAACGGAATTTGAAGCACTCATACGGGCTTGATTGGAAACGTTATTGACCAGGCCGCCAACACCCGGGAGCTGGATACCCTGAATGGCTGAGGACTGAATCTGTCCGCTGGACTGGCGCGATAAGCCAGGTACGTTGACGCCCATTGACCCATCCGTATCATAAACATCCAGATCGAGCGGAATCAGCTGACCCCCTAACTGGAGGCTGCGCACGGTCAGCCGCAGCCGATCATCGGACAACTGACAAATGGCATGAAGAATCGTATTAACCGGAACCGTTACGCCATCGGCCGTAATCTCTTTCAGTAGCCGCAGCTTCACCTGCTGACCATCCTTTATGGCCTGATCTTCGTGCACCACAACGGGGATCATCCAGGCAATGACTTTCTTTTGGCCATAGTTACCGACACTTAGGACCGCACGGGTTGGTTGCGCCCGGGAGCCACCAGTGGGTGCCGTAAGGAAGGGGCTTTCTACTTCCGAGGCTTCAGACAAACGGCTAGCCGTTAGGTTATCACTAACCCGAACGGAAGCAGATCGCTCGGCCTCCTGGGAGCCGTTCGATCCACTCACCGCATAGGATGTCAGGGGAGCCGAACGGGGAGCAGATGCCGACACGGTATGACTGCTTTCATACTGCTGAAGCTGTTGGTCCAGCTGCTGATCGGTAGCCGAGGCTGTATAGTAGGGACGGTTGCCAGGCGCATTATAATAATAGGGTTTACCTCCTTTTGTCCGGGCTGGTTTAGTAGCCGCAATAGCCGCTGCATTGGAGCCTTTGTAAGGCCGGATTCCCGAAGACACCGGAGCACTCGCTAGGCTGGAGGCATGCGTAGTGGTTTCCACCCCAGCCGGATTATTCACCGGGATCGCTTTCAAACCCCGCGAAATAGAGTCCTGACGGGTGTTGGTAAAACTGGAAAGAACCTGCCCGACAGCTGCTTTTCCGTAACCGGGTCCGTCGACGTCACGACCATTAATCGATCCATCCTTGGCGTTTGGAACCTTAGCATTGAAACCGCTGGAACCTGCCTTGCCGGCAGCGGCTTCCTCCGCTAAGTATCTCTCCCCTTTTCCACCCCCGAAGAGCCAAAATAGAGCAGCTATGAATGGGAGAATAATAACGGGATACACCAGCATGGCTTTTCTATTTCGATAAAAAGCATCTTCACTATGGGTTGCTGATAGGGCTGTGTTCATTGGGGTAAATCGGTTTGGGTGGAGTACGCTTTTTTCAGACTATCCAATTGGTTCTTGTCCTGACGGTAGCGGTATAGATCGCCTTTGGCCCCCTCAAAGAGTTTCTCCATTGGCTTGATGAGCTGCTCAGGTGTTGCTACGGGTAAGGGGTCTTTTAAGCGCTCGATGTTATTGATCAACTTATAGACACCCCCTCCGATCAGGAGAAGTAAGCAGGCTAAAACGAGTTGCATTCGGGCGCGATCGGAAAGGCTCACCAACCAATCGCCAGCACCGGCAATCAGACTGACGAGCTTTCTCATTGGCGCAGACGTTCTTCGATGTCAGTATTGTCCAGGACAGCGAATTTCTCAATCAGAAAGCCATGCGGATTTATATCTGATCGGCTCACGTTGCGCAAATACCCACTGGTGACCAACTTGCGAACCGTGATATTGGTCAGGCGGATGATCTGCTGACGGGAATAGGTTCGGAAATGATACGGGTACTGATTCATGTCCAGCTGAATGCTGTCGACCTGGATTTCCTGTGAGGCTGAGGCCTGAATCAACTGGCTATAATACCCTTGCTCTTTGGTATCCAGATAGAGCCGGGAAACACTCTCATCGGCGTAGGGGAGCGCTTCTTTAATGTGCTCTTCAATAGCTTTCGAATCCGGATCAAGCGTAAAAAACAGTTCATGAAACCGGCGAATATGATCCTTACCTTCTACCGGACGATTTTCCCGCACGTCGTTGCGCAGGGCGGCAATCAGTGACTTTCCCTGCTCAACCACATAGATGCGACTTTCTGAATCCGTTTTTACCTTATAAGCAAATCCAAGGGCAGAAAGGGTGATGATGCAAAACACACCTACACTGACAAAGGCCAGTATCCGGATGTTGCGGTAGGAGGTCTCCAGATTGCGGAGTGACTTAAAAAAGGTTTGATCTTGTGCTGCCATGATTAATCAGAATTTTTAGATATGTTCCTCATGTTGTTATACTCCTGCTTGACGGCTTGCCCATAGTAAGAGCTATAGTTAGCGGCCGTCTGGCCAACGGCCACCGCTGCACCAACGCCCATCATGGCCGCTCCACCAACGACACCAGCGACGGCCCCTCCTACTCTACCGGCACCGTTCACCGCGTCTCTAGCCATTGGACTCGTAGCCGTGCTCATAGCGCCCATCACCGTAGCTGTCGACATATTAGTCATCCGTTGGAGAGCACCCGCTACACCCGAGGAGGAAATGATATAGCCAGATATTGTCGGAATTGTGAAGTAGCAGAGCGTAGCAATGATCATAAAGACGATGTAGATTATCTCCCCGCTCTGGGCCTCATCCGGGACATTATTAGTTAGTTCCAGATACTGGAGAGCGATCACTTTGCCTTGCAGGTAGGAGACAATGGTACCCAGGATATTAGCCATTGGAAACCAGAGCGAGATCTGCACATACCGGGCAATCCACATCAGGTGTGAATCCTGAAAGCCAGTGAAAATAGCAATCGCAAAGGCCAGTGGGCCAACCACCGTCAGCACAATCAAAAAGAAAGCACGGGTAGTCAGGATCACCAGCCGGGCCGCTAGGAAGAAGGCATAGAACAGATTCTTCATAAAGGTGTGAAACCCTTCATTCATGTATAGGCGCTGCTTTTCGACGACCAGCAACAGGTAGTTTCCAATAGACCAGTTGCTGAGCTCGTCCGAGCTTTCCTTATCCATCTTGGCCATTCTTTCCTGAATCTTCTGTTGTCGCAGTTGCTCCAGCTGCTGAATCCGGGTAACCTGAACATCCACCATATTTTGGGTGACGTCCACAATTGGTTTCATCAGCGCATCCAGAAAGTCAGTTACTATGGTAAAGTTGAGGACCAGGAAACCTATTGCGAAGGGCCGCAGCAGGGGAAACACATCGATGGATTCAGCCCGGGCGAAGTGACCTAGTACCCGCATGCCGATGAACAGACCCGCGCCGATGGCAGCGATAGCCGAAGCGACGGCTCCCATATTGCCCATTCCCTGGAGCACTTCCGTGAACGCGGTTTTAACCGCAGCTTCCATCGACTCAAACGCCCGGTAGATGTCGTAGTCAACGTAGGTGCCTGCACCCGGTTGTTGTAGTAAAATCATGTCGATACAGAGGGGTTGAAATGAACAAGACGACTAGACGTGTCGATTGATTACACTAATTCAGGCTTTCGCCGGGCATCGGCAAAATCGACAATGGCCACTTGGATATCGCCACCGTTCTGATTGGTTCGGCGGATAACTTCTGATTTCTCAGGCCCTTCCGTGGTGTAGGCCGCGTATTCCTCCAGACTTACTTCAGTAGCATAGACCTTAGCGCGGGCTCCCAGGGCAATGAACACCTCTTTGTACTTACGCCGTGGATCATTGTCCTTATTGACGGACAGAATCAGTTGCTTCTGTTTTTCGGATAGACCCAGCAGCTGACGAACCTCTTCAAAGCGGTGCTGATACTTGCTCTGGTCGAGCAGGATTTTGCAATCCGAGTTATTGATAATGGCATCCTTGACGATGTTGTTGCCGATGATATCATCAATCTCCTGGGTGACAACCAGCGCTTCTCCGAAATACTTCCGGACAGTTTTAAACAAGTATTTGATGTAGTCAGCCATCGACTCTTTGGCAATCGCTTTCCAGGCCTCCTCGATGACCATCATTTTTCGTACCTCAATGGGTAACCGGGTCATCTTGGAAACGAAGGTTTCCATAATGATCAGCGTGACCACCGGGAACAGGATCGGGTGATCCTTGATATTATCCAGCTCGAAGACAATAAACCGTTTGTTGAGCAGGTCCACGTTCATATTCGAGTTGAGCAGGTAGTCATACTTACCGCCCTTGTAGAATGGCTGCATGGTGATGATAAACTGCTCGATGTCGAAATACTTATCCGTGAACTTCTTTTCCTTCAGGAAAGCCCGGAACCCGTTTTCGTCATTGCAGTACTCGTAAAAGCCGTTAAAACTGGCCTCCGCCTTGTTCTTCTTTACCTGCTTGATAAATTCCTCGACCGCATCAGAAAGGGCTACCTCTTCGGTTCTGGAAAAGCTTTCGGTTTCATTCTTCCAGAGCGTTTTCAGCAGCGTATTGATGGAGGTAATTTTATCAATCGAATAAAAGCTATCCTCCACAAAGAAGGGATTAAACGTAATGGGTTTGTTTTCTTCGTAGGTCAGATAAACCCCATCCTTACCCCTCGTCTTACGACGCACGAGCTCACAAAGGCCCCGGTAGGAATGGCCGACGTCCACGAGCACAATATGCGTATCCTGTTCATAGTAGTGGCGAACCAGGTGATTCATGAAGAACGACTTACCCGATCCGGAGGGGCCGATCACAAACTTATTCCGGTTGGTTACCCACCCTTTGTTCATTGGCTCATCCGACAGATCCACCCAGACCGGTTTACCCTGCCGATCACAAAGCCGGATGCCAAACGGAGAGAGTGACGATTGGTAGGTTGACTCCAGGTTAAAAAAACAGACTGCCTGCTCAGCAAAGGTGTAGAACGTTTCATCGACCGGCAGATCACCCGCATTACCCGGTATGCCCGCCCACAGGAGCCGGGCCGCATCCATCGTATTCTGCTTGGGCAGACAATCCAGCTGAGCAATAGCCGAGGAGGTACGAGCGCGCAGAAAGTCCAGTTGTTCGGGCTTTTCGGTCCAGACTATCACATTGAAATGTGCCCGGCATACCGTGCGCTGATTCTGGATAGCTTCCTGAATGTAGCGCATGGTCCAGTCCCGGTTAATCCCATTCTCGGAAGAAAATTGCGAAAGGGAATTCAGGTTACGGGCCGTCTGCTCAAACTCCCTGAGGGCGGCCTGCGCATCATCAATGCAGATGTACTGATTGTACACGTGATTGCAGGGGAGCATAAGTCCAACGGGCAACACGTTGCCGACGGCAAACTGTGTACTATCCGATGATAAAGGGCCATAGCTAGCCATCACGTCTACTGCCTGGGGAAGAGTATCAGCATCCGAAATGGTAAAGCACATCACATCTTTCGAGCCAATCCGGACACGGCCGTCAATGTCCCAATCTTCCAGGATGACCTTCTTACTGCCATCGGGCTGGAGCCGGAAATAATTCGGGATAATACCCCGATCCCCTTTCTCACTTACCAGTTCATTATCCGTCAGGCGTTCGGCCCGAATGCCCCCGTCGAGTAAGATCCGTTCGAACTGAGAGACCGTATCAAAGAAAGGCTGGAGCTCACGTGCACTGATCTGCTCACGCGGAACCAGCCGCCTGCGAGTCAGCGAATGCCGATTGCTTTTTTGCTTCTGACGAAACTTAGGCAGCTTGGAAATGTAGAGGTAGCAATGATGGTTCAGGAACGGCCGTTCGACAAAGTGACGCTGAAACGCCTGAGTAAGAAAGCTATCATCCCCCTGCTCGTGATCAGCCTGGTACTTCTCTTCGGTAAACCAGTCCTGTTTGTGTATGATTGTACCTACCGGCAAAAGCTTGATGGCCTTCACAATAGCACTATGGATCGTTATATAATCCTCCCGGGACTGGGTAAAGATTTCGGGCAGATGCAGCCGGAACCCAACGGTAATGTCAGCCATTTTGCTGACCATGCAATTGTTTTCAACGGCCAGTAGCGGCAGGGCGCTTTCTAGACTTCGAGCGTTTAGTTTCACGGAGCAATTGGAATGGTTTGGCTGAAGAGATGATAATGGCCTTGGGTTGATTGCGGGTTGCTTCCAGTTTCAGCAGACCCGACACGCCGTATTTTGCGGAGAGCCGCATGCAGGACCAGATGCCACCCCCGCCAGCGCCCACCACGATGAGCGTGGCCAGGTAGGTGTTTAAACCGAAAAGCCCGTAGAGTGCCAGGGCCAGGAGCAGGCTACCGACAACAATACCTGCTGCCAGATAGAGATAAGTGCCTTTTAAACCCCGAAACTCTACGGGCCTTCCGATACCCTTGTTGATCTCCAGCATTAGCCGAAGAATGCCGTTAAGATTGTTCCTACAGCGACCAAGAAGAGGGCCGCACCAAACCAGCTCATGACCGCTTTCTGCGTGTCAGGATCTCCATTGTGAAACTTACTGTATACCCGAACGGCCCCAATCAAACCGATGATCACCCCTAAGGCCAGGATGATGGTCTGAGCCGCGGTACCATAGCTTCGAATTGTCGTCGCGGTTGAACTTAGGGCGGCAGCACCGTTACCGGCTGCCTGTGACTGGCCAAGAGTGTTCATGAACATCAGATCGACTACCAGGGCGACCTGCATTGCTAAATACTTCGTCCGCTTGAACATGAGTAAAACGTGAAAAATAAAGTTGAAAAAATAGATTTATTACCGGTTTATGCAAATTATGCTTCTAAAGTATGTGTAAAAAGTTAAATTCAGTCAAAATATGTTTAAAAAATAATTTTATCAATTCGAATTATCGTATCTAAATAGTTAATTATTAACCATTTATCAGTTTAAAAAAAATTGTGTTGTATAGCCAAAAAAGGCTTCTCGTCTATACAGTAGCTACTATAAGGGTTATTAAGCGGTTAAAGCATTCAATATCAATACATGAACAGCGTTATATGTTATTAATATTCTGTAAATATGTAAATTATGCTACTTTTGCTTTTGATCAACGAAAGGATAATGACGGGATACAAAAAAGGCCAGGCTGAAAGCCTGGCCTTAGGGTACCTGAAGCGAGATACGTTACACGGATTCCGCGAACAACTCATCAAGATAATCCCAACGTCTGATCATAGGTCTAGCAGGTTTACGCGTCGACCGAGATGGTTCATTGACATCTTGGATTAATTGTTTTAAAGCGGGGTCCTGCGTATGAATGGGCGGCCGGGGCGGGTTCATCCACAGCGTCACCAGACGGTATACGATGAAGCCCAGCGCTAGAGGCACCCAGAGCACTGGTTGGATCTGGAATAAAAAGACCAGACCGGTCAGCAGGAAGGTAGACCCCCAAAGAACGAAAAAGCGAACGTGCACCTGATTCCAGACGATGAATCGGGATTGCTGATAGGTTTGCTCGTTGTAGCCGACGAGTGCAAACAGGAGCCCTCTGGCCATGCCGTGCAGGCCTCCCCGGGCCAAACTGATAATTAGCCCTTCGGAGAAATAGGCCAGCCGCCCGGTCAATCGGTAGCCGATGAAAAGCACACTCGCCATAAAGGCGTAAACAACAATACTCCAGAAATCAAGCGCGATTAGGTTCATGGTTGAAATCAGGTTTAAGCGTTAACGGTTAAAAGCAAAACTGTCAAGATGGCCTTGCTGCTGGTTGATAATATCCGCAATTCTAGCGGCTGGTTTATCTTCAGCATTGACTGGTATTACCTTGCCCTCTTCATCTTTGGTGAGTCGATCAGCAGCACTGCGAATTTCATCAATGGACTGCTCCTGTAGGCTTTCGGCGTGAATCAATACGGGCATACTAAAGTGTTCGGGTTGGTCATCAACATCGGGGCCCTGCAACTCGTACTCGTCATACTCGTCCTGACCAGGCTGATCAGCCTGGTCATTAGCCTGTACCGGTTGCTCGGCTGTAGCTGCTGGAGGTGAGGGTAACCATTCGGCGGACTTAGGCTGATTTGCTGGCTGGTGAGGTTCGTCCGAATAATCGTTAACCCTGAAGCGCGAAGAAGGCTCTTCCTCTTCCTCTTCAGCTTGCTGAGCCCCTGAAGCCAGGTCTTTTTGTCCGCGGTTACTGATCCATTCCCGGATATCTTCCCGGTAATACTTTATCAGCACGTAGGCGTAGTAAGGGATGGCCAGTGCCAGGACAAATTTGGCAAAGTCCCACCATGAATATTGGCTGAACATAGGTTAGTCTCCTTTCTGTTGGTCGCGCTGATCGGCTTGTTCGAGCAGATCCAGCAGGTTGTACAAAACATGGTTCTGCGTCTTTTCATGCGTAAACGCAAGCTTACGGAGCAACTTATGGTGCCGTTCTGAAATGCGCACCTGGCGCGGGTAAGTCTCCCCTTTTGGCGGCTCTCCAGATATTACCTCATCAATTGTCAGTGATCCGCTTCGACGAGTCCGGCTTGCCTTGACTGGCGATGGCTTGTCGGCCGAAGCCAGTTCGGGTGCAGTCAGCTTCGATTGAAGCTCATCCGTAGTGAAGGCCACTCCTCTGCCTTCAGCAAAATCAGCCTCTCCCCTATCGATCTTTTCCCGAAGCGTTTCAGGGGCAGGTGGATCAACAATTATTGAAGTAACATCTGGATTAACAGATTCAGTTACTGGCGCCTGCTTCGGCATTGGCGGAGCAGGTATCATGGTTGAGCTGAAACGGGCGGCTTTGGCCGTATTGTTCTGCCGGGCGATGTCTGATAACTTGGGTTTATTCTTCTCCTGGGCCATGAGCTATGATAGTTGGTAAAAGTTCTTCGATTTCGACAAACAGATCCTTTAGTCCGCTATTGCGGAGGTAAGGGGCTGGCATGGGAAAAAGGGTTGACAAATTAGCAGAGTCCTGGTAAGAGTCTCGCTGCGGAATTCGGCTTTTGAGGCAGGAGAACCCGTATTCTTTGAACCGTTCCTCAAGCTGATCAGCCACCTCCCCATCCCGCGAGGGCTTGTATTTATTCCAGACGATTCGGCATCGATCGGCCGGCAACAAATCAATCTGACGAATGGCATTCAGGTAGCTGAATCCTGTCGTTACGGCATACCGGGAGGTTTCCATTGGAACGATCAGATAATCCAGTTTACCAATGGCCGTCTCGTATCCGTCGACGTCGATACTACCTGGCATATCGATCAGCACCAGCCTTACGTCATCCGGTAATTCACCGAGTAGTGCCGGCACGTCGCCAGGCGTTCCGGAAAGAATGGCATAGGGCTCAACTCCCTGCTCATCGAAGCGCAATGCCGAATCATCGTCGAGGTGTTCATGCTCGTGCAGACGCTGATTGTAAACCGACAATTGGGAGCCGTCGACGTCCAGCAAGGCCACCTTAATTCGGCGCTTGTAATGCAGCCAGGAGGCCACCAGAACGGACAGTGTTGTTTTCCCCATTCCACCCTTTTGGGTAGCGAACGCAAGGACCAGGGGCGGGCTGGATTGCCCGGCGACAGCCACCGGTTGGGGCTGGGAAGATTGGGTAGTCATAAGGTTCTGTTTTTGATTATCGGGTCAAATAAATGACAAAATTATTAATTGACAATGTTTTTTGTTGACAATGTTTTTTGTCAATCATTTTGTCAACAAAATGACAAGTCAACTTAATGTCTAAAATACAAGTCAACTTGCTGACACTCATCTGTCATTAAGTTGACTTGTCATCTAAATAACAAAATGACTAAATGCTATAATGACTAATCTATTACTTCCGCTAAGGTCCGGGTGAATCGCCTTGATCTATCACTTTAATGACAAAATGACTAGTTGACAAAGTGACAAAGAAAATCAGGCTAAATAAGCCCTAGTCACTCCCAAAGCCAGCCCTCGAAAAAAGTTTGCTGGTGGCAAAAGCAAGATGTGTTTTTGTCATGACAAAAACTTATGACCACCTCACAGCGGTCATTCATGCAACGGGCCTCCGAAGTCGGCCAGTTAAACCTAAATCAATCACATGGAGAAACAATTTTACAAGGGTGGAGCACCCAAAAAGCCAGAGGACGAAAAGCGGGAACGGTTTGTTCAAGTTCGCTTCAAGAGTGATGAATACAAGGCGTTGGAATTGCGCAAAGCGAAAACAATGTCTCTCGACATGTCAAGTTTCATCCGGTCTGTTTGCCTGGAAAAACCCCTGTTAATGAAAACTCAGATGGAGACTTATCAGGACATTGCACTCTCGTTATTGCGCGAAATGAGAAGCGATTTGTTGCGCATTGGCGTCAACATTAACCAGTCATCCAGGCGTATCAACAGCACAACCGATTACCGCGATTTACAGCGGGACGTCAACCAGATGAGTGCCAACATGAGTCAGCTGGAAGCACAGCTACGCAAAGTGATGGGTACGGTTTGCGGGCACACTGAACTAACCGATCAGGCGACTTATGATCACGCGAATCAGTAGCGGAAGCTCGCCCGCCGGTGCCGTGTTTTACAACGAGCAGAAGGTTGGTAAAGGGGAAGCAGACCGGTTAGCCATCCGCAACTTTGAAGGGATTCGGGTTGCTCCCCAGAACCTGACGCCAACAATGGTAGCCGATAAGCTGGAGCACCGGGCAGCTCTCAACGAACGAATTAAACTGCCAACTTTTCACGTAAGCCTGGCACTGGCCAAGGGTGAGCTCGTGCCGGCCCAGGATCTGCTAGCCATTGCGGATCAGTACATGCAGGGAATGGGTTACGGCCGTCAGCCCTATGCGGTATATCAGCATCATGATACGGAGCATCCCCACGTGCACATCGTTTCCGTGCGGGTTGATGAGATAGGTAAAAAGATTCCGGATAGCTACGAACGGGAACGCAGTAACAAACTCCGTCAGCAGATCGAGAAGGAGTTTGGTTTACAAATGGCAGAAAAGGTTGGCTTGCGTCCGGAGCGGGCTGAGCTTAAACCCGTCGAGTACGGCAAAGGTGATTTGAAAGCGGATATCTCGGCCGTCGTGCAGGGGATTCTTAAAGACTTTACGTTCAGTACGTTTCCCCAGTTTAATCAGCTGCTTAAAATCTATAACGTACAGGCTACAGAAATCCCCCTGGAGGGCCAAAAGCCCGGGCTGAAATATTCGGCCATTGATGCCAATGGAAATCAACAGGGAGCCGCTATCAAGGCAAGCAGCCTGGCTTACCGACCGACCCGGGAAACCATCGAGCGCCGGATCAGTGCCGGCAAGAAGATCAAAGGGGACCGCATTAGTCCGTTACGCAAAGCTGCCGATGGCCAGCTTAGTCAGAGTAAAACCTGGGATGACTTTCAACAGCGCATGTCCCGGATGGGCGTGGAGGTCATTCCGCACCTGGGAAAGGATGGCAATCTGTTCGGGATCTCCTACATCGATACCAAACAGCGGATTGTCTACACCGGTAGCGAACTGGGTAAATCCTTTACCGCAGGCTCGCTAAAAGCTGCTTTGGGAGAAGCTTACCAGCCGCCCAGTATCCGGGAAGTCAAGGCCGAGAAACAACGTGTTGAGCGTCCGGCAGTAGGGGAGGACAGGCAATCTAAACCGCAGCAGCCCACCAATCAGGCACCCGCTCAGGAACGAAGCTCGAAACCCGAGTCCGAGGAATCGCCCGGTACTCATTTTGAGCTCATGCGTCAATTGCTGTATGCCCTCGGGGACAATAGCACGATGCAGGATAGTGAACAGGACTTAAAGAAAATGCTCAGAAAAAACCGTAAAAACCGATTATCATGAGAGACGAACGTAGAAATTATAATAACCAGCTGGAGATGTTCTTATGGGCTGGACTGGCCTGCCTGGGTCTGCATTTGTATGTAGAACTCTATACCTTCTTTTCAAGCCTTGGTCTGGCAAATCCTTACTCAGACAGCATGCTGGGCAAGGCAGCCAATTCAAAAGTTTTTGATACACCCTGGACGCTGAAACTCCTGGGGGGAGCCTGCATTACGGCATATGGCACGACCAGCCACGGCGTAAAGTCGATGACCCTTCAAGCCGGTACCGTGTTTAGAGCCGTTATCATCGGCGTTGTACTATACGTTGGCAGCACGCTTATTCTGAGAAGTAATAGCCTTTGGCTCCTGCGTTATATGGATGTCAATAGCCTGAGTATCGTTTACCTGGTCATGACCATTGGCGGCATGCTTTACCTGATCAAAGGGACTCAGGGAATCAAACGACTGTTATTTTCGACCATCGGCAAGGATCGGTTCAACACCAAGAATGAAACCTTCCCCCAGGAAGAGCGGCTACTGGCTAACCCCCGCTCGGTAAACATCCCTACCGAGTACGAATTTGAGGGCAAGCGAAAAGGATGGCTCAATATTACAGCAACGGATAGGGCACTTCTGTTGATGGGATCACCCGGATCGGGCAAAACCTATGGCATTATCCATCCCGTCATTCGTCAGCACATGGAGAAAGGACTGGCCATGTACGTGTATGATTTCAAATACCCGTCACTTACCATGGTCACGTATAACGCCTTGATTCGCCATCAAAAGAAGCTGCCCGAAAAGATGAAATTCTATTGCATCAATTTTGATGATCCCCGCAAGTCGCATCGAAGCAATCCGATTCATCCCAGTTATTTACCGACGATATCGCACGCGATTGAAACCTCACGAATGACCTTGATGAATCTCAACCGCAAGTGGATTGAAAAGCAGGGTGAGTATTTCGTTGAATCCCCCATCAACTATGTAGCGGCCCTAATCTGGTTTCTGCGAACTTACGATAAAGGGCAGTACTGCACGTTTCCCCACCTGATCGAGCTGGCCACGCGCAACTACCGGGAAATCATTCCCATCCTGATGGACCACCCTGATCTGACACCCCTGACGGTTCCCTTTGCGTCGGCCGCTCAGGGGGGAGCCGTCGATCAGCTGGAGGGGCAGATATCGACCGCGCAGATTGCCTTAGCCAGGCTAGCCAGCCCAGCCCTTTACTGGACCATGAGTGCGCATGAATTCTCGCTCGAGATCAATGACCCGAAAGAACCCAAGATTCTTTGCCTGGGCAATAATCAGACCGTGAAGGAGACGTACGGCGCGGCTTTGGGGCTCTATAATTATAGAATCATGAGCCTAATCAACAAACCTGATCAACACCCCTCCTCGTTAATCGTCGACGAATTGCCCACTATTTATTTTAAAGGGATTGGTGAGCTCATTCAGACGGCTCGCAGTAACAAGGTAGCCGTTACAATCGGGATGCAGGACTTTTCGCAACTGGAGAAAGACTATGGCAACAAAGAAGCCGAAGCGATAAAAAATACGTGTGGCAACATCATTTCGGGGCAGGTGTTTGATAAAACAGCAGAGGCCATGCAGAACCGAATTGGTAAAAACGTGCAGCGAAAAGAAAGTATCAATGTGCAGTCGGAGGACACCACGCACGGCTTTTCAACGGAACTGAACTGGATGGTACCAGCCGCTAAAATTTCTCAGCTGAGCCAGGGCTGGATGGTTGGTGTATTGTCCGATTACGTGGGTCAGGAGAGCGATAAAAAGGCCTTTCACGCCAAAGTTGCTATTGATGTAGCCGATTTTGAGAAAGAACAAAAAGCGAAGGAATTGCCCAACTTTTCTATTTTTGCCAAAGACGACGAGAAAATGATGGCCAGGGTGGACGCCAACTACCAAGAAATCAAGCTTGAAGTGGCTAACCTGGTTGCTTCAGAACTCAAACGTCTCAACGATAAATACAAGAAGTAATGGGAGAGGTAGACATGGCCGTCATTTCACAGCGACTGGTTAGCTTGCGCAAACACCTGGGCGAACAGCAGGGGGGTAAACTAACCATTCAGGATATAGCCGATAAAGTGGGTATCCCTGAATACAAAATGATTCGGCTGGAGCACGGTAAGGGGGCAATCGATTCAATGATGATCCTGTTACTCTACTATCGAACACAAGGCTATAATCTTGACTGGATACTTTTTCCGGACAATACCAATATTCCGATGAGAGTGGCATCGGGCGATGACGTACTGGTCATTAGTGAGATGATCAAGAAATTAACGAATCGTCTTCAGGAGGACTATTCAGAGCTGACGACCCATTTAACCCGGCTCGGCTATTCTCCTTTGGACGATAAACAGTTTGCCACTCCAGGTACAGATTCCGAAGCTCCTTTGGTCTTTGATTTTTCCTCATAGAACCAGATTCGCCGGCGGAGTAAAAAACAGAAGTCAAACGGGTCTACTACGGACCCGTTTTTCTTTATCATGTAATGCAGATGGGCCCCAGTGGCCAGACCCGTTTGACCAACCCGGCCTAACTCCTGATTTCGCGTCAACGATTGCCCAGGCTTGACGCAATAGCCGGTCAGGTGTCCATAGGTCGTCTCGAAGCCAAACGCGTGCTGTAGCTGCACAAAAACGCCTAAAGCAGGGTCATGCCCCACTCGCTTGACAACACCGGCAGCCGTCGCTTTTACGGGCATCCCCAGAGGAGCCTTTACGTCGACACCTCCATGAAACCTTGTTTGCTGGTGGATCGGGTGCAGGCGTAGTCCGAAAGGGGAACTAATTCGGAATGCCTGTAAGGGAACATCAACCGGTAAGACTGAAGGCAACAGATTCAGATATTTGGATTCAGGCGGGAAGCTTGCCACCAGGCGTTCAACCTGCTGATAGGTTTCAGTTGTCCGCAAAAGAACAACCTCCAGCGAATCACGCACCCGTAGCAGTGAATCCGGAAGTTGTATTGTCGTTTCCTGAGCAAGTGAATCAGTTGCGAGAAAAGCCCCGTCAGGCTTACTCAGAACAGTTTGGCCTACGCTGGGCTGGACCCAGGCAAGTAAACCAATAACGGAAAGTGAACACCCTCTAAATACAAGATGCATAAAAAGCATATTTTGATAAACAAAAATGCATATTTTAACTGTGAGATATTTATATTTCCTACATTTACCGCAAACTTTATTGATAATCAACCCAAAATCTTTTTGCCAATGAATCCAGCAGTAGGGTACGCTCGAACACAGGCCGATGGTTTAGACAACATTGCGCCCACATCACTCCAGGGACAACAGGCCTGGCAGTATGCACAATCGGACAATTTTTTGAGTAATGAGGAAGCCTCAGCCGTTATGCGTCAGCAGCTGGAGCCCTATCGCGCACAGATCGAATCCAAATTAGCGCAGCTTGGCTATCCGGCTGATCACCTGGCTAAACATCCCCGGCTGGAGGAAGCTCTGTTCAGTGGTAAGAAAACCGATACATTAAAAGTGCTGATTACATCAGAACTGCAACTGGAAGGTCGGTTACGTATAGTCATGACCGAGAACGGCCCGGATATCCGGATCACGCCAGCCCAGCGGCAATTAACCATCCCCGATGAAGTAGAAGGCTTCAGGTTGTCAACTTGGGAGAAACAGCAATTAATAATGGAAGGCGCTTTACCCCGGCCTTTCATGATGTTTGATAAAGGCGGAAACGTACCAACCTATTTGCGCATCGATGAGCAGACCAACACGGTCGAGCTATGGCGCATCCGGCCCGAAGTACTGCCTACAAAACTAATGGGCATCGACCTGACCAAAGATCAGCAGCTGCAATTAGCCAATGGTCACGCCGTTCGGCTAAGCGGGTTGATAGATCAGCAGGGCGAATCCTTTACGGCCACAGTCAATATTTCAGCCGCCCAAAAAGAACTCCAGTTTTCCGACATCAGCCGCCTGGCCATTGGTGTGAAACCTGATAATGATCATTGGCAGCAGTTGGCCCTCAATAACGAAGGAGCCAAAACCGATGTAACCCGCAGTCAGGAGCAGAGCACCGGCCAAACGACGGTCAGTAACCACCAGCGGGAGACCATGCAACAATTACTTGAGGGCAAGCAGGAGCAGAAGATAGGATCACCCAAGCAGCGCCTTCAGTAAGTTAACACCCCACCACCACGATGACAAAATTTGATGAATTAAAAGAGCGCTTTCCGAACCTGATTCCCGTTCAGGAATTGCGCTCAAACGTCTCCATTGTTGAATTAGCTGTTCAATGGGGATACGAACCACAGCTACATAAAGGCAAAAGCCGGCCAGTATTGGAGCATCCGGGTTACAAAGACACGATTATTATCAAAAACCCGATGGATGCCGCTCAGCAGATCTACCAACGAGCGGGCGATTTTGCCGACTCAGGCACCATTATTGATTTTATTCGCAATCGGTTATCAACCGTCTTTTCAACCTTCAACCGGCCCGGTGAGCACGAGTTCAAGAATATTACCAACGTGCTCTATGACTACTTGCGTATTGATCCGCAGCACGTCAACCAAAATCGGAAAGTGAACACGAAACTAGCTGAACCAGGGGTCAAGCAACCCTTCACCAAAGAACAGTTCGACATTCGGCCGCTGGAAAAGGACAATTACCTGAATCAGCGGCACATTAGCCCCCAAACGTTACAGCGACCTGAATTTGCGGGTAAAGTCGTTTCCCAAATTACTTATTTCGATCCGGCCAGTGGCCACGCAGATGGCTTCTTGACGGCGAAGGAGCATCCCGAACGGAAGTACCTTAGTTTCTCCAATGTCGCTTTCCCCTATTTCAATGGACAGTCGACTGAAGTAACCGGGATGGAACTGCGAAATGATAAGGTGAAACTGCACGCACCAGGTAGCGACCGACTCAACAGCATTTTTGTGTCAAATCCTCCACCTAAAACCGAGTATTTTTACGTCATGGAAAGTGCCATCGATGCGCTTTCCCATAGACAGCTCCGCATTATAGAGGGTAATGATAAATTCGATTCGGTTTACTTTTCGACCGGTGGCCAGCTTACCCCCCAGCAGGTCAACACGATGGCCCGCTACGTTGGCTCGTTTGAGAAGGCAGATAATTGGCGAATTCATCTAGGGTTTGATAATGATGCATCCGGGCACCGGTTTGACCTGCAATTCATTCAACAACTGATAGCTGTAAAGTTTCCGATGAGTTCAACCGTTGCTGGCGTCAACCGAGTCGCTTATTTTCTCCCTGAGCACGAGGCTTACCGGTCTATTCGGGATAAATTCTTGGACCGTATTGATAATTTCAACAAGGACGTGCAAGCTCAATTTATGCGTTCCGAAGGAGATACGTTAGGTCAGAAAGAATTAAATAGTCAGCTAATCACCGTAAGCAGAGCAGAGGAGCTAGTTCAAGTTAGTATTCCAGAAGCATGTCCTTCGTTGTCAGCTGTCAATAAGTTATTACTGGAGGTGACCGGACTTAGTGAACGTATTGAAATCAGTAAATCCCTCTGTAAAGACTTTAATCTGGAACTAACCCGGGAAATCAAGCTCGGAGAGAAATTCGGCTTTGTCATCAAGGATGAACTGGGAATGGAACTGCTGAACGGAAATTCAGCTGTAAAAATGGCACGCTCCTTTAACCAATTTAAAAATCAAGCGGAATTAGAAAGTTTTACCGGCTCCTTTACCCTTTACCAACGAGCTGAATTTGGTTTTCTAAAGCCACTCGCTGAATTGACACTGGAACATGGAAAGAGCATTAATTCAACGCAAAATCCAGTTCTAGATGAGTTGATTCAAATCGAAAAAAGACAGGTAGCCCAGGGCAAGCAAGTCAAAAATAATGACGTTCCAGAGCAGTCCCCTATGCAAAAAACAGGGTTAAAACCTTAATAACTGCATGTTCAGTCAATCGACAATGATTAGTTTTGCGATGGATCGATCAAGAAAGCAGACGGCCACCAGTCACATGATTTATGTTATCAATATTGAAGATGGAGGAGGCAAAGAGTTTTACCTGGCTACTGATGGTAAATTAGTCGGTTTGGCCTCTAATGACGTTCAAGAACCACAGGAATTTAAAGCAATCAAAATGGCCTTAAAAAAAATGGATATGTTGCGCCCGAAGTATCCCCCTATCTGCCGAATTTACGCCATAGAACGCATTGAATTTAATAACCGTCGGCAATTACTTCAGAAGCCGTAATGGTACTGCTACCACCTATTCGATGACCCTCTCCTAATCAGGCGGGTTTATTTTTTATTGGGAAAAATAGCCTTGATCAGGGCTTTTCGATAAACCTCCCCAATGGGGATGAGTTTAGTTTGGCTTTCTTTCTTGATGCCCAGTTGCTCCTTTTCCACCAAGTCAATCCTTTTCTTAGCAACGATATAACATCTGTGAACCCGAATAAAAAGTTTGGGAGGCAATATGGCTTCTATATCGCTCATGAATAGATGTAAATTAATGCGATCGTTAAGCGTATAAATGGAAACATAGGTTCTTTCACTCTCAATCCATAGAATTTCGGTGAAGTCGATACGTTGCATTTTGCCGTCAACCCGCACATACGTGTATTCCTCCGACTCGGGTTCATCGGATGAAACCTCAACTAAGGAGCGCACTTTGTTGACGGCCTTCAAAAAGCGGTCAAAGGGGAAAGGCTTACAGAGAAAATCGACTACATCATAATCGTAACTGGGGAGCGCATATTTAGAGCGTGTTGGGAAATTTTATTTGGTCAATTCGGGTATCTGCCAAATCACGAACTGAATGTTATGCAAACGGTACTCACTACCAAAGAACATACGGAATTCTCTGTTATGTACGAGAGACTTCCAGCTATCAAGACCA
>JBBSTD010000108.1:0-20999 GCA_038236215.1 Cytophagales bacterium
ATCACTTACGCAGATTAATTTAGTAGGCCTAGGGGAATGGAAACGGCAAATTAGCTACCATCGTCGTAGCAAAGCAGAGACGGCTATGTTTCGTTGGAAGGCGACATTCGGCGAGCGTTTGTCTGCTCGATTGCTGACTACTCAACAGATCGAAGCCCAAATTAAAGCCACCTGTTTGAACCGATTCGCCAAACTAGGTATGCCAAGGGCAGTCAAACGGGAACCAACATAACCATGCAACAAAGCCACTCCGTTGTATTACACATGTCAATAGTTTACGTCCATCAGCTTACCGATAAAACCAAGAATTTTGATAGCCGCATCAGGTGGTTTTATGGCAATTATCTCGTTGCGATAGTTGTTCATGAGTACACTCATATACTGCATAGCCCTTAGATTCATTTTAAAAGCTTTCTTTCTGTTGTCCGTAAGTTTATTCAACACTTTACAAACATCTTCAAAATAATTTTCCATTCTTAGGGCAGGCTGATGTGTGTTAAAAACCGCAACAGTTTTTCCTGTAGGGTTTCTAAAAGCATGGGGCACACCTACGGGCACGGTCAGCTTGTCCCCCTTTTTGGCAGACAGCCACTTGTCCTTCACAAAAAATTCCATTTCGCCCTCCAGCACTTCATAAGTTTCAATTGCCTGTGGATGAATATGCACCAATGGGTCTTTCATATTGCACCCAGGTAATAGTTCCCAATGCAGCTCCAATGATTTTCCACCCGTGTCCGCAGCGGCTTGCAACACGGTAAATTTCATCCCAACCGGCGTCATGTCAAGTACTTGATTTTTGGTTGCCATATCTGATAAAATTAAGTATACAAAGCAAGTCATTTTACGTCATAAACAGAACCCACCTCGCACTGCTTTGAACCGCATTTCTAATTCCAGCGTCTTGGCTATATCAGCTCCAACAACAAACAGCATGGTACACGCTTCAACTCCGGCATTTCCCCAAACACTCGCTGAATAAATGCATGGATTAGGAAGTCCTCGATGGGTTTAAATATGAGTGAAACAATGGAAAAATCATCCAATTTCGGGCATAGAAAAGGCAACAGTATTTTTTTACAGCATTCCGAGTAAACAGTTCTGTCAGAAGGGATATCACCAGTCAGAGATACTCATGGCTGAACCCGATGTGATGCTTACGGCCACTCAGGTGTGCCGACCCGGTATTGCTTATTTTACGGATAAACAAGTAGAAAAGGGCCTAAGCGGTGTCAATGTAATCCAAGCCTTTGTGGTAAAAGTGCTGTCCAAAACGATCAGGCATACCCCATTGACGAGAAAAATATCGAGTACGTCAAAGCCGGGGTACGGGTGGTCTGAATTATTATCCCGGAACAGGAGGCCGTGTATGTGTATATATCACGCAAACTCGTCACTATTTGCCGGGAAGATGACCGTTGTTCAGCCCCCCCCGTTCTACCCGATTTCACCATCTTGGTAAAAGCCCTGTTAACTCCCTCAGTATGGTAATACCTGGTCAAGAGACAACTTACAGCTATATAGACTGCTGTGTCATTCGACAGATCGAATAACACAGGGAACAGTCTCTTCCTCCGCGAGGGCATAATTCAGCAGCAATCCCATTTTCTGGAAACGGTTGTAATACTGACTGCTACCACTAACGGGTACAAAACCGTCGTAAACGGCATCATGCGTAAGGTTAGCCAACGTGGCGGATAACTCATTCCAAGCTACTTCACTTACCAGCCCATCCTTTTACGAACCCGAATCAGGATCTGCTTGGCATCAGTCTCTCTTTTGTAGGCATAAATTGTGCTCTCCGGCCTATCTTCAGTGGAAACCAGTGTAAATCGTTTTAGGCTCAATATGCTCTCTACTGATGAAGGTAAATTTCATAGTTGGCACATTGACTTTAACAAAAGAATCGTAGTATAAAACCGATGAAATAGTAATTTACAAAGAAGCTTGAGGATAGTTTCAATAGTGTCAGTGCTCCTTCAACCACTGAAAGTAATCCTTCTCAACGGCAACTCCATCATACTCCTTACTAACAATTTTGCCAGAAGTATCGTAGGTCAGTTTGTAAAATGTATGGTCATGATTAGGATAAGCTTTTAGCGTCAGGTTGTGTTTACCACGCCGGGCAAATTCGAGCGGCAATATATCGTTGGAGGTAGAAGCCACATCAGCCGTGCCATAAGCAATCAGGATTGGAATAGTCAGGGCGAGCAGGTAATCTTTGTTCTTATCGTGCGAAAAAGAGTAAGTAGTGTGGGGTGGATCACCTACTCTGGCAGTCGTTTTCGATGAATCACGGCATATTTCGACCCATTGCTGCTGCAATCCTTCCACACTGCGCTGGGCTTCTTCCTGCGTGTATTCCCCCGTATATCCTTTCATACGTTCCCCGCGCATAATACCTTGCTGCCGACCATCCAACGCACCCGAAAAGGCAATCAAATGCGTTACCCGTGGGTTGGTATGGGCCGTTTTAATAGCGACAGTGTATCCTTCCGAACCACCAGCCAGTACCACCCGCCGGGCGTCGGCCCAGGGTTGCTTCAGAACAAAAGCCAACACAGCATTAGTCTGACATACATAATAGTCGAGGTAGTTACTCGCTTGGTAGATAGGCGGATACATCGCAGGTTTTGGGTTATTCCGCGTCGTGAAAAGCGTATCCAGATAGGCATCGTTCTCAACGAGCGGTATTCCCGGCTTAGCGATTGTAATACTATAGAATTCCTCTTCGTGGTCGTAACAGCTAATGGGCAACTGGGCGAGCGAAGGCTTGTTCGTTTTAGGGTCTATAATAAACAGCGGAATAGGCAATGAGCCTTGTCGAAACAGAAAAATAGGCTTCTTTTTCTTTAATTCTCCCTTATCAGCCACAACAGCAAACGTGACAGAATCGCCCTCAAATGGAATAGTAAAGACGGTGTATCCTCCTACCTTCTTTTGAATGTATTGCCCAAAGGTCGTTCCACTAACTCCAATCAATACAAGCGTTGTAACAAGGATACATTTTATCACGAGCACATGTTAATTATAGCCTGACAAAATTGGAGAGATATGGGTAACGGTTCACGTTAAGGTTTGTTAAATATCACTTCCTGTGGCTTCGTACTCAACGGCATAGCTCCTAAAACAACAAACCCGGCCTGGTCAATGACCGGGCCGGGTTTGTCAGATTACAAAAGCTTTTAGTTACCGATTTTCTACCAGTGCCTTGAACTCATCAACCGTCACTTCCTGCGACACAACGGTCAGTTGAGTTTTGGCGTATTCAATCACTTTATCATCAAACACCCGGTTAAAGGTATTCGTGTAATTCTGACCGTTGTTCTTTTCGTCCATCAGGTAATTCTGGGCGATACGGTCGATGGTTTTGTTCATCTCTTCGTCTTCACCACCCATGAAACCAAACTGCTCCCGAACCATCTGGCGGGTAACGTTCAGCAACTCGTCCTGCTCAACCTTGATATCGGCTTTATCCGCAATTTTATTTTTAATAAGCTGTAGCTTAACCGATTTAGTAAATTCATCGTACTGCTCCTCAACCTGCTCAGGCGTAAACTTACCTTCGTTCACCTCCAGCAGCCAGTTTTTCAGGAACTCGTCGGGCAGCAGGATTGGCGTGTTATCGATGAGGGTTTTCTCAACGTCCAGTCGCAGTAACTGATCTGATTCGCGGCTGTAGTTGCCTCGGATAATCTCAACCACTTTGGCCCGGAACTGCTCTTCCTCCGTTACGGCACCAATGCCCAGTACCTTATCAAAAAACTCCTGATTCAGTTCAGCGGGCTCATGGCGGGTAATATCATCAATCGCGAAAGTAAATTCTCCCTTTAGA
The DNA here is from genome assembly GCA_038236215.1 of Cytophagales bacterium. Classification (GTDB taxonomy): domain Bacteria; phylum Bacteroidota; class Bacteroidia; order Cytophagales; family Spirosomataceae; genus Spirosoma. Next base: position 3,833 of record JBBSTD010000108.1, read on the forward strand.
TCGGCAGCTTCTTCTTTCTTAACGCCGGTAGCGTTGGCACGGGCTTTCTCGTCCGGGAAAGCATCTTCCAGTACAAACGTAATGAGATCGCCTTTTTTCTTACCGACAAACTGCCCCTTGGCTTCTTCAGCCATCTGATTCATCGGGAAAGCCGTTTTAGCGGAGAAACCAGCCGTATCCTCTTCCGTACCAGCCTGCTTCAGTTCACCATAGATGGTATCGCCATCGCCCACTTCTTCGCCATGACCATGGGTGTGGAAACGCTGCTGCAAATCGGCAATTGTGCTGTCTACTTCGGCCTCACCAGCCTGAATCTCGTAGCGCGTTACGCTGGGAAGGTCACTGAAATCAACATCAAATTCCGATGCCAAACCAAGCGTGTAGCTGAACGCAAAATCTGTTTGGTTGTCCCAGTCGATTTGATCGGCCTGTGTCCGGTCAGGAACCGGGTCGCCAACTACCTGTAGTTTATTTTCACGGATATACTGGCTTACCGTTTTGCCCAGCATCGCATTGATTTCGTCGACCAAAATGCTTTTGCCGTACATCTTCTGCACCAGCGAAGCCGGTACGTGGCCGGGTCGGAACCCCTTCAACTGCACCTTACGGCTATAATCTTTTAGTTTCTTATCTACTTCCGGCTTATAGTCGGCAGGGGTCAGGGTAATTTTCAGCGAAGCATTGGTTTCGTCCGCTTTTTCTAAAGTGATATCCACGTTTATGTCGGTTTAAAATGACTGAATGACTGAGTGATAGACTGATTGAATAGCTGTCGCGAGCAGAAAATTCAATCAGTCAGTCATTCAGTCATTCAAAACTTTAGTACGGGCGGAGGGACTCGAACCCCCATGCCTTGCGGCACCAGATCCTAAGTCTGGCACGTCTACCAATTTCGCCACGCCCGCAAATTAGTGGCTCAAAACAGTCAGGCTTTTCGCCTTTTGAGGGTGCAAAACTACTAAAAAAATTCAATTCATCAAACCAAATACCAATAGGTTTTATTTTTAGTGGCTCACTGCTCCATTTTGGATTATTATTTTGTTAACTTGGTAGTACGAGCACAACCTAAAGGAAATAGCTGTCAGGCAGCCACCAATGATGAATGTTACCGAATCTAGCCCCCAGGCCGAACCTGTCATTGATTTAGAACTGGAACGGCAGGAAATTCTCAAACGTTACCGACGGCTGCTGAGGGCTGCCAAACCCATGCTGAAAGGGGACGATGCCAAGCTGATAAAACGGGCATTCAACACCTCTGCCGAAGCCCACAAAAACATGCGTCGGCGCTCAGGAGAGCCGTATATATACCATCCACTGGCCGTAGCGCAGATTGCCGTTGAAGAAATAGGATTGGGGCCGACCAGTATTGTAGCTGCGTTACTCCACGATGTTGTGGAGGATACCGAAACTACTATTGCCGATATAGACCGGGCATTTGGCCCGAAAGTGGCCAAAATCATCGATGGCCTGACCAAGATTTCGGGCTTCTTTGAGTACGGTTCATCACAGCAGGCGGAGAATTTCCGGAAGATGCTGCTAACCCTGTCAGACGATGTGCGGGTTATCCTGATCAAACTCGCCGACCGGCTGCATAACATGCGCACGCTGGACTCGATGCCCCGCGACAAGCAGTTGAAGATTGCCTCCGAAACGATTTATATCTACGCTCCCCTCGCCCACCGGCTGGGTTTGTACGCCATAAAATCGGAACTGGAAGATCTGTATCTGAAACACGTTGAGCCGGACGCTTATAAAGATATTGCCAAAAAACTTCGTGATACCCGGCTGGCCCGTGACCGATTTATCGGGCGATTTATTGAGCCTATTGAGAAAGGATTGGCCGAGACGGGCCTTAAATACATCGTTAAAGGCCGCCCCAAATCGATTTACTCGATCTGGACGAAGCTCAACAAATCGAAAAAACCATTCGAGGAAATTTATGATTTGTTTGCGGTGCGAATCATTCTGGATGTACCACAGGAGGAGGAAAAAGCAGCCTGCTGGCGGGCTTATTCCATTGTAACGGATCATTACAAACCCAACCCCGACCGGCTGAAAGACTGGATTAGTACCCCCCGCACTAATGGCTACGAATCGCTGCATACTACCGTTATGAGCCGGTTGGGTCAGTGGGTAGAGGTTCAGATCAGGACGGAGCGGATGAATGAAATTGCCGAAAAAGGGTATGCAGCCCACTGGAAATACAAGGGCAACGATACCAAAACCGGCGAGGGCATTGAAGCCTGGATCAGTCAGGTTCGTGATATGATCGAGTCGGCGGGGAGTGGCGATAAAAAGGCGGCTATCGAGTTTGTCGATGATTTCAGAAGCAATCTGTACAGCGAGGAGGTCTTTGTGTTTACGCCCAAGGGTGATCTCCAGGTGCTGCAACGGGGCGCTACCGCCCTCGACTTTGCGTTCGACATTCACACCCAGATTGGGGCGCGATGTATGGCCGCAAAAGTCAACAATACGTTAGTGCCGCTTAGTTATGTGCTCCAGAATGGAGATCAGGTAGAGGTCATCACGTCGAACCGGCAGAAGCCCAGCGAAGACTGGCTTCGGTTTGTGGTCACGTCGAAGGCCAAAACCAAGATCAAAGACCTGATAAAAGAAGATAATAAGCGCTTTGTAACGGATGGCCGGGAGTTGGTCCACAAGAAACTACGGCTCCTGCGCACGGAAATGACCAACGAGGTCATCAACCAGTTGCGGGCTTATTTTGGTTCAAAAACGACCGACGATTTCTTTTACCGGGTGGGTAAAGGGCACGTGGATGTTAGTGAGTTGAAGAAATTCAAGGCGGATAAGGAAGCGAAGGAAAACCGCTCTAACAAACTCAATATCGACACCCTGCCCGATGCAAAAGCCTTTGTAAGGGAACTGAAAAAGATTCATGGGGAGCGGGCAGATGCCGATATGCTGCTCATTGGTGAGGACATGGACCGCATCGACTATACGCTTTCCAAATGTTGCAATCCCATTTCAGGCGACGATGTATTTGGCTTCGTAACGATAAACGATGGCATCAAAATCCACCGCGTTACCTGCCCGAACGCCGTTGAATTAATGTCTAACCACGGCAACCGGATTATAAAGGCCAAGTGGACGTCCCAGAAAGAACTGGCCTTCCTAGCCGGCTTACGGATTACCGGCACCGACCGGGTTGGTTTAATCAACGATGTAACGCGGATTATCAGCAACGAGCTGCACATCAACATGCGCTCAGTAGCGATTGACTCCAAAGACGGTATCTTTGAGGGAAATATCCGGCTTTACGTTCATGATACCGCCCACCTCGATACCCTGATACAAAAGCTTGAACACGTTCAGGGTGTGTTTGAAGTGGTACGATTCGATTGAGAGAATGATGTATTATAAATGATGAACAAAGAGTAATGAAGACTTTCGCGAGAAGCCAATTCATCATTTATTATTTATCATTAAATTTGCCCTTATGCAACAGGCCCCTGCTCAAACTAACCTAGAATCTGCTCAAATAATTTTTCGGGCGTACCTCGAACGAAAGGGCCTTCGGAAAACGCCTGAGCGCTTTGCCATTCTGGAAGAGATTTATAACCGAAAGGACCACTTCGATGTGGACGAGTTGTATATCTCCATGAAAAACAAAAAATACCGGGTAAGCCGGGCAACCGTTTATAATACGCTGGACGTGCTGGTTGACTGCGACCTTGTTACCAAACATCAGTTTGGGCGTAACCTGGCTCAGTACGAAAAGTCGTATGGTTTCCGGCAGCACGACCATTTGATTTGTACCGATTGCCATAAGGTGATGGAATTCTGCGACCCGCGCGTTCAGAACATTCAGAACATGGTGGGCGATATGCTAAAATTCAATGTAATGCACCACTCGCTGATTTTTTATGGCTCCTGCGCCCGCGATTTCTGTGAAAACAGGGAGGAGACTGCGAAAAAACCTCAGCCTGCTGGCGTTCCCATGGAAGAGTAATTAGTGAAGATGGGTGACTGTGCTTAAGGGCTACAACGTTGTCCAGAGTTGTTCTTTTATTGCCATCCAATTAGTCAGATCTGAATCTATCGCAGCATCAACGACAGCTTATTTTCATTGAAACCGTTCACTCAATCTCATATACGCTAAGCCGTATCAATAGTCAATCAAAGAAATAAATGATCGATGTTTTATTAGGCCTCCAGTGGGGCGACGAAGGAAAAGGTAAAATCGTGGACGTGCTGGCTCCCCAGTACCAGGTTGTAGCCCGTTTTCAGGGAGGTCCGAATGCCGGACATACGCTCGAATTCAACGGGTTGAAGCACGTGTTGCATCAGATTCCATCCGGCATTTTCCGCAACGACATTCTCAATATCATTGGCAATGGGGTTGTACTCGATCCCATCGTGTTTAAAAAAGAAATTGATGGGCTGGCAAAATTCAACCTTGCCCTGACTGATAACCTTCAGATTTCACGCAAGGCATCCATTATCATCCCAACGCACCGGCTGCTGGATGCCGCTTATGAGCAGGCTAAAGGCGACTCGAAAATTGGGTCAACATTACGGGGTATTGGTCCAACGTACCAGGATAAAGTAGCCCGGCAGGGTTTGCGGGTTGGCGACATTCTATCGCCGAATTTTCAGGAGAAATACAACAAACTGGTAGCCATTCACAAGGTCATTCTCGAACAGAATAAATTCGATTATGCATCGGTGCTTCCTCAGGCCGAAACGGAGTTTTTCAGTGCGGTGGAATTCATGAAGCAGTTCCAGTTGACAGACAGTGAATATGCGGTGAATGAGGCCATTCAGTCGGGCAAGAAAGTACTGGCCGAAGGGGCGCAGGGGTCACTGCTCGATATCGACTTTGGTTCGTATCCATTCGTAACCTCCTCCAGTACGATGGCCGCCGGTGCCTGTACGGGACTGGGTGTTGCTCCCAAGCAGATTGGTGAAGTATTTGGCATTTTCAAAGCCTATTGCACTCGCGTCGGTAGCGGACCCTTCCCTACCGAACTCATGGATGAAACTGGTGAACAGATGCGCCAAGAAGGACGCGAATTTGGGTCGACAACGGGTCGCCCGCGCCGGTGCGGCTGGCTCGACCTGCCCGCCCTGAAATATGCCATCATGATCAATGGCGTTACGCAACTGGTGATGATGAAGGTGGACGTACTGAACATCTTCGATGAGATTAAGGTCTGTACGCATTACGAACTCCCAGACCGCGACGGCGGACCGGGCACCATAACAGAAAAGATGCCGTATGATTTGTGCGACACAGCGGTAAAGCCTGTTTATAAATCCTTTGAGGGCTGGCAAACCGATTTGACTGATATTCGATCGTTCAGTGATGTGCCGCCGGAACTGGCCACCTACGTTTATTTTCTGGAAGACACCCTGGGCTTACCCATCAACTTCATTTCGACCAGTCCCGACCGTGAAGCTATCATTCACCGGCAGGCTGTCATTGCGTAGTACCAATCAATGCAGGCAACAAACCGCAGTCGGGTTCTTTTAAAAACAACCAGATTGCGGTTTACTGCTTTTGCCCCATTTTTATGTCGGCCAGAAATTTTTACCAGACCCTGTATGAAAACGAATCCCTCTTTCAGCTGGCGGGTGAACCGTGGGACATAGTTACCTCGGCAGATACGCCTGCCGTTGTGGATACGCCTGCGCTGCTACTGGATACGGCCGATTTGCTGACTGAATTAGATACCTTATCGGCCGGTTCGTTAGCGGATGTAGAACAACCCCTGGTGGTTGACGTAGCTATGGATGAGCAGGTCATTGACGTTGCGGTTCCCCAACCTGAGCCGGCGATGCTGCTAGCCAAACCAGAACCACTGCCCCAGCCACCATCCCGGCCGGTAGTGCCCTCTGTGCTGCCCCCCGTTCAGCAACAACCCCGGTTGCCCCAACTGAACCACAAAGTATTGCTGCTGGCCGATGAGGCATTAGATCCCAGCAATCTGTTATTCCTCGAAAAAATTCTGAAAGCGGTGAATCTCAACATCAACGGGGTTGATTTGCTGAATCTTCACGGGGTTACTGACGTTGACTTCCCCGAACTCCTGCGGGGCAAATACATCAATCATTTTATAACCTTTGGCGTGCCATTTGAGCGGATTCATCTCGATATTATGATGGATCGTTACGCACCAGTTCGGTTTGAGGGTATTACTTTCCTGATGGCCGATTCAATACCAACCATCGAAGCAGATCAGGCTTTGAAAAAACGGCTTTGGGGTGCCCTCCAGCGCATCTTCTTACAACGGTAGTTCTCGGTTCATTTCCTGGCATTCTCCGCTCCTTTTCCAGAAAACGGATGATTCTGGGCAGTTGAGGCTGGTTGAGAAACTATAGGAGCAGGCTCACCAGCTTCGGATACTTTTCTGCGTTCAGCCCGTTCTGTCAACGAAAGCCCGGATAAATTCTTCCGCCGTCCATCCGCAATCCGTTACATTTGCCCCTTATTATTAGCTTATTTGCATCCATTTTCGGCGGTACCACGTTGGTTTAAGTCGGGAAATCGGGTCTTGATGATGACGTTTATTAACCAGCTGTGTGCTTTTTTTACTCAATACCCTCCGGAATTCATTCCAGAAGCAACCGCTGTCGGTGAACGGGAGGTTGTACCCACCCCCTTTCAGCAAATGGACAGCGTAATACTAGCATCAACGCCTTCTCCATCATCCCCTGCCATCGCTCCGCTGCCTGCCTGGCTTACCGATGAAGAATCGCTGCGGGACGAAGGTGTTTTATTCGGTCTTTCCAACGCCCAACCCGACACCAAAATCGCTCAAATCACCGCCTTTTTCACCAGTCAGTCTGCTCCATTCACTGAGTTAGTAGAGCAGTATAAGGAGCAAATACGCGCCCTTACTACCCGCATCGACCAGCGGGAAAAGCAGTTGACCAGCCTGCGGGACCAACTGACCCAGTTGCGCGATAGCCAACCCATTCGTACCAGGCTGGTCAGGCATTTCGTTAGTCTGGTACTATCCATCGCTTTGTGCATCGGCACGTTCTATCTGGTCGACGATACACTGTACCGTGCTTTTCCCAATCATTGGGTCTTGGTAGGGGTTTTTCTGGCAGGTCTATTCAACCTGTCGGGACAAACCTCTTTCTTTTATGAAACGAATACCCGGTTAACGGGCCGACGGTTTATTGAAGAGGTAGGGTTGCCCTTTGCTGCGGCCGTCTTTGTGCTGGTCCATGCCCTTCGCTATCAGCCAGTAAGCCAGGCGGTTGGTCTGTTCATATTCATCCTGTTTGTTTTTCTACTTTCTGGAAAACGCTTATTAAGTACCTTGAGTAGTTTACACCAGGAACTGGACAACGTTCAGAAAAACCGGCAGCTGATGCACAGCAAACAGGTCGATTTGCCGCATTTGGAAAGCTATATCAGCCAACTTGAACAGGACCTGGACAGACTCAATGGGCAAAAAATACCTGTCGTTACCGCGTTGAACCAGGTTGATTCTAAGTTGACCCAATTGAACACCCAGCGCGATAAACTTGTTAATTTATTTCTGGGCGAGTTTGAACTCGCTCGTAGTCTGCGTGACCGGCTAACCAAACAACAGCGACAACTCATTATGAATGATTAATACGTATTGGCAGGTTTATCGTTTATCATTCATAACTGATTATGGAACCAACTACTAATCCCGACTTTCAGCACGGCTACAACAGTGGCGTGGAAGGCGTAAACCGGGAAACATACGAAGGCTACTTATCGAGTCAGGTCAATACGGACTGGCTTTCGGAACGAATTCAGGAAAAGCGGACGGAGCTAACCACGGTAGAACGCCAGTTGGCGGAATCAACGGAAGCCAACCGAACGGCTTTTGCTTCCTTACAAACCCACGCGTTGCAGGTAGAACGGCTAACCAAACAAGTCGGTCAGCGGGAATCGGATCGGCAGGAGTTGGAATCGGATCGGGCCAAGCTGCGCGAACGTCGCACCAAAGCCGCACCTGATTATTCTCTGTTAGCGGGCCTGCTGTTTCTGGTGGCGGGCATTTCGTTCCTGGCGGGTGATTTGATTATATCGCACGAAATCGTGGCGTATGCGCTCAATATTCGCAATCCAAACGAGGCCTGGGCCTTTGCCGTTGGATTAGCCATGGTATCCGTCTTGCTGAAACCTGCTTACGACCGACTTATCGAGCAACCTTATCAGGAAAATCCGGTTCAGTACGGCCGTCGGTATGGCCGTTTTAAGATGGGGCTGGCCATCTTTTCAGTACTTACGCTGGCCGTACTCGGCTGGTTCCGTTACGAAGCCTACCGCACCGACCAATTGAAAGCAGCTATTAATAAATCCGTTCGGCAATTGCAACTCAACACTGACCCTACTGCCGGAACGCAGGACCTCAGTGCGGCAACGCTGAACAAAATAGAGAAGCAGTTGAGTGAATCGAGCGAGTTGAATCTTACCCTCGTCAACAGTCCCTGGGCGCTGCTCTCGTTCGTACTAAGCGGTATCCTGTTTGCGCTGGCAGGGGCAGTTTGCCTGGGCATTTCTTTACCCGTTTTATCGGCATTCTGGTTCCGGTGGTTGCAGGCCGACATAAAGTTGTGGAAACTGCGTCGTAGGTTGAAGCGGCTGGATAGGGAAATCACCCCAATTGAGGCCGCCCTGTCGGAACAGCGTGTCCAGCAGACTATTCTTCAGCATAACCTCGATTTGCTGCCCGACCTAAACGCGTTAAAAAATCGGCGTGAAACCATATATACTGATTTAACTACGCTGTATGCAGAACTAAAACTGGCCCAGACGGACAGCCGTATCAGTAATTTCAACGATGGCTATGGCCAGGGTGAAGCTACGCTGACAAACCTAAGCGACGACGAGCAGCGACAGTTACGGAAAGAGATGCTTTCGCTTCATAATTCCAGTTGGAACGGTACCAGTGAGAACCGAACTGCCAACATCTCGCCTGTTAATGGTACCAACGGAAAAGCAAATGGATTAAGGCCTTACCAAACCATTCGGAAATTCCTGGAAGATGAGTTGTAAACGATGACCGCTTATAAACCTCCCCCAAACAAAACGGCTCCCGCTTGCGCAGGAGCCGTTTAGCATTAACAAACAGGATCTTTAGCCCAGATACGTCTTCAGCGCCTTCGACCGTGAGGTGTGGCTTTGATTTCCCAAAACTGATACTACCAATGGTCTTTCCCGATTATAGTGGTAAAAGTGCCATCACATTCCTGTATATTTGCCATAATCCTACCGTTTGATGTATGCAAGTTGTACCCAACACCCGCTCGGCCCGCCCAATCAATGACCTGATTCGACAGGCGCGTAATGGGGTGTTACGCCAACGGGTTGACGCAGTAGTCCAAAAAGTGAGATTGACCGATAAAGAAATGGCGCATATTCTGAATATGTCAGTCCGCAGTTTGCATGGCAAGTCGGCTAATCAACCCCTGAGCCTTGCTGCCAGTGAACGGTTGCTACTATTTGAACACCTTGTGCAGCATGGCTTATCTGTTTTCGATGGGCGGGCCCATCTGCTGGAGCGGTGGTTTCGCACGCCACTGGCCGAATTAGCGTACGGCAGCAACCTGGACGAGCCACCACCGCTGGTAGACGTACGTACGTTAGGTGGTTTTGAAAAGCCCATCCCTGGTTATGCAGACCAACCAACTGACTTAGCAGGCGGCAAAATAGAGATATCTTCCATCACTCCGGCCCAGTCTCCGCTTTCCGTACTGGATACGGTATCCGGTTTTTCGTTGGTCGATGATGTGCTTGGCCGCATTGAGTGGGGTATTGTCAGCTAAACAGCCGGTAATATTATCCCTATGAACGTCTACCGTATCAACAAGGCCCCCTATCAGCACGAGCCGCTGTCCGTCATTGGCAGTGAGCGACACGGAGGACGATGGAATCCTAAAGGCACTGGCATTCTCTACACAAGCCAAACGCCCGAATTATCCCTGTTGGAAACGCTGGTTCATCTGCCACCTGTTACCCTGTCCGAACTACCCCACCTGTGGCTTACAACGCTGCAACTTCCCGAAGCGCCGGACACTATTTTCTGGGTCAACCCTAACCAACTGCCTTCCTACTGGCAATATGGCCCGCCAGCCCTCACACAGGGTATATTAGCAACCTGGCTGAGCGAACCATTTGCGTTAGCCGTAGCTGTTCCCTCGGCTGTTATCGACGTATCATATAATCTGCTACTGAATCCACTCCATCCAGCCTTCGCTCAGATAACAGTCGTTCATCAACGAGTATTACCCCTCGATAGCCGGTTGAGACTCTGACTGGACCTCCCCCAAACAAAACGGCTCCCACTTGCGCAGGAGCCGTTTAGCATTAACAAACAGGATCTTTAGCCCAGATACGTCTTCAGCGCCTTCGACCGTGAGGTGTGACGCAGCCGACGAATAGCTTTTTCCTTTATCTGCCGAACCCGCTCGCGGGTCAGGTTGAATTTCTCACCAATTTCTTCCAGCGTCATGGCATGTTCGCCGTTCAGCCCGAAGTAAAGTGTTATTACATCGGCCTCGCGCTGGGTTAGTGTTGAGAGGGCACGCTGCACTTCTTTCCGCAGTGAATCGTTAATAAGGCCCGAATCAGGTTTATCCTCACCATCGTTTTCAAGTACGTCGAGCAGGCTGTTTTCTTCACCCTGTACAAACGGAGCATCCATCGACACGTGCCGACCCGAAATTTTAAGCGTATCAACAACCTCAGCCGCCGAAATTTCCAGCACAGCCGCCAACTCTTCGGGCGATGGCTCACGCTCAAACTTCTGCTCCAGATCGGAGAACGTCTTGGAAATTTTGTTCAGCGAACCAACCCGGTTCAAAGGCAGTCGTACAATACGGGACTGTTCGGCCAGCGCCTGTAGAATAGACTGACGAATCCACCAAACGGCGTAGGAAATAAACTTAAAACCGCGCGTTTCGTCAAACCGTTGCGCTGCTTTAATCAAACCCAGGTTTCCTTCGTTGATCAAATCACCCAGGGATAAACCCTGATTCTGGTATTGCTTGGCAACCGACACCACAAAGCGAAGGTTTGCTTTGGTTAACCGTTCCAGCGCTAATTGATCACCTTCCCGAATTTTCTGGGCCAGCGTTACTTCCTCATCGGGCGTAAGCAGGTCTACTTTACCAATCTCCTGCAAGTACTTGTCTAACGACTGACTTTCACGGTTGGTAATCTGTTTTGATATTTTTAGCTGTCTCATAATTTGGTGCCCCCGGTGGTGTGACTATATAACGCTAGGTTATGACGTTGCCTTACACGAAAAAGTAACAATTTCCTAAGCATTTTTGTTCTCCGGCTTCGGTAATAGCACTTTACGGGATAACCGGTACTTTCCGGTCTTTTTATCCACGTCAACCAGTTTTACCGTTACTTCCTCTCCTACCTGAAACACCCCGTCCATGGTTTCCAGACGCTCCCACTTAATCTCGGAAATGTGCAATAACCCATCTTTACCCGGCATGAATTCAACGAAGGCACCGAAGGGTTGTATCGTTTTCACTTTACCGACGTAGGTATCCCCTACTTCCGGTACTGCTACGATCCCTTTGATACGGGATACGGCTTTGTCCATGCTCTCTTTGCTGGTCGCAAATATGCTTACCCAACCCGCGTTGTCGTGTTCGTCGATGTTAACGACGGCACCCGAATCTTTCTGAATATCCTGCACCACCTTACCACCGGGTCCGATAACGGCCCCAATCTGGTTCGTGTCAATCTTGATTACCGTAGCACGGGGTGCATGAGGTTTCAGGTCCGGACGGACCTCGGCAATACCTTTCCGCATTTCGCCAAGAATGTGTAACCGTCCCTGGCGCGCCTGTTCCAGTGCCTGTGCCAGAACCTCGTACGAGAGTCCATCTACTTTCAGATCCATCTGACAAGCTACGATACCTTTCTCCGTACCCGTAACCTTAAAGTCCATATCGCCCAGGTGGTCTTCGTCGCCCAGAATATCAGACAGTACAGCGTACTTATCACCATCGGAAATAAGCCCCATGGCAATACCGGCTACGGGTGCCTTGATCTTGATGCCGGCATCCATCAGCGCCATCGTACCGGCACAAACTGTGGCCATAGACGACGAACCATTCGATTCCAGAATGTCCGACACAATACGGATGGTGTACGGATTATCTTCGGCCGGTGGCAACACTTTCTTAATCGAGCGGTGAGCCAGATTACCGTGACCTACTTCCCGACGACCAACGCCCCGGTTCGGTTTTACTTCGCCCGTTGAAAAGCCGGGGAAGTTATAGTGCAACAGGAATTTACTGTAGCCCTGATGCATCGTCTGGTCAACAATCTGCTCATCCGTTTTGGTACCGAGCGTAGCCGTCGTCAACGATTGGGTTTCACCCCGCGTAAACAGAGCCGAGCCGTGGGGACCGGGCAGCAAACCCGCTTCCGCCACGATAGGACGTATCTGATCTAATTTCCGACCATCCAGACGAACGCGCTCATCGAGCACTAACCGACGCGACGCTTCCCATTCCAGGTCGTGGAAATAGGTTTTAATCAAACCAACATTCACGTCTGATCCTTCGGGGAAAGAAGCGATGTACTCATCCCGAATCACTTTAGCGGCTTCCGAGCGTCCTTTTTTACTTGGGTTCTGCTGGCTGACAGCCGCATAAATCTTATCGTACGTAGCCACCCGAACAGCCGCGCGAAGTTCTTCATCGTGCGTTTCGTGGTTGTATTCCCGCTTCTCGGTCTTGCCTACTTTTGCTTGCAGTTCTTTCTGAGCCTGGCACTGTACTTTTATTGCTTCGTGCGCTACTTTGATCGCTTCTACTACCTCGGCTTCCGAACATTCGTCCATTTCACCCTCCACCATACAGATGTCCTTCTCAGTAGCGGCTACGATCAGATCGATGGTAGCGCGTTCCAGTGCTGAGGTCTTGGGATTGATGTGGTATTGACCGTCAATTTTGGCCACTCGTACTTCTGAGATCGGCCCATTGAACGGGATATTCGATACCGCTAGTGCCGATGAAGCCGCCAAAGCCGCCAGGGCATCGGGCTGAACCTCAGGGTCGGCTGAAATGAGGGTAATCATCATCTGCGTGTCGGCGTGGTAATTATCCGGGAAGATGGGCCGTAGGGCGCGGTCTACCAGGCGGCTAATCAGAATCTCGTGATCGCCCAGGCGACCTTCACGCCGTTGGAAGCTACCGGGAATCCGGCCAGCCGAAGCAAATTTCTCTTGATAATCAACGGATAAAGGCAGAAAATCGACGCCTTCTTTAGCATCTTTGCTGGATACGACAGTTGCCAGTAGCATGGCGTCGCCCAGTCTTACAACCACCGCGCCGTCGGCCTGACGGGCCATTTTTCCGGTTTCGATGGTAATTTCCCGCCCGTCGGGCAGCGCAACGGATTGCGTGGTGATTTCAAACATAAAACAGATTTTGAATACGTTCTCTTACAGCTTTAAACAGCACCGTTTCCCGACCTTCGGGATCCGGCATAAATCAACTTTTCTTTCCTGAAAGTAGAGAAGCAACGTCAGCGTATGGCGGAGAAACTGGTTATCAGTTATACCAGTCAATTTCCCTCAATCTAACGGTTTACTTCACTTCTATAGAAACCACAAAAATGAGGGAATCTACTACAAAGCAGATTCCCTTTTTGATGGGTGGCCCAATTACTTTCGTAACCCCAGCGCGGCCAGAATAGCCCGGTACCGCGTGATGTCCTTTTTCAGGAGGTAATTCAGCAATCGCCGACGCTTACCTACTAATTTCAAAAGGCCCAGTTGGGTGCCGTAATCGTGCTTGTGTACTTTCAGGTGGGCAGTCAGGTGACTGATCCGGTAGGTGAACAGCGCGATCTGGGATTCGGCCGACCCGGTGTCTTCTGCGCTTTTGGCAAAACCCGAGGTGGAGAATATCTCCTGCTTCTTTTCGGTCGTTAGATACATCTTCAGACAGCTAATTTTATTGGAAATTATGAATTTGGGTGCAAAGATAAGGAAAATAATCGATCAGTCAGCGTATCGGCCAGGGAAAAATAGTTAACTAACTGACTGTGTAACAGATCGGCTATCTGACCAGTTTTTCCACCGGCCTTTCAACCGCTCCCAGGCAATGATATAAACGTCTTTATCGAACAGGCGGGAGTCGTGGCGGGCACGCTGCATGATTAACAGGCCAAGGGGAAACAGGACGATATTGGCCAGCCAGGCACCGATGGGTACCCAAATCAATCCGTCTTTGGCGTATTTATCACCCACAATAGTCAACACATACAGAAAGATGAAGAATACAATGGCAATCAGAACGGGTAAGCCAAAACCACCTTTTTTAATGATGGCACCCATGGATGCGCCAATCAAAAACATGACGAAAATCGAAAATGCCTGCGTGAATTTGTGGTGACTTTCCAGTTGATACCGCCAGACATTCTTTTCTTTTTCGTTCAGGAACGTTACGTTCGATGTAGCATAGGTCAGTATATTCTGGGCCTGACTCAGCGCCGACTGCGCCAGATCAGGCACAGCAACGGCTCTCTTTTTCATAAGCGAATCCACCCAATTTCCGTCCTTTATCGCCTTTTGTTTCGTAACAGCATCCGCCTTGAACTGATAATTAAAGTACTGCCGGGACGTATTGGCTACGCTCAGGCTGGTATTGGTGTATTCTTTCCGGAGTGAATCGGTTAAGACTGACAGTTCGCTCAGGTTTTTCATATACTCGTGGTATTCAAACTGGTTCTCGTCTGTGCGTTTGATACCAAACGATTCCAGGCTAATAATCAACCGGTAATCTTTGAAGCCATTCCGCATAAACTGCCCTCCTTTCGCTGGTGTACCGGCACTACTGTAGCTAATAGAACTGTTATCCGAATACTCCTGATAATCATTCCCGTTGAAAAGTTGAAAAACAAGGTAAGACCGGTCTTTATCGGTGTACATCCGACCTGAATCGGCCAGGATAATTTCTCGATTCCCCACCTCGACGCCGTTCGTTGGCTGCTTATAGATGACCAATCCTTTCAGCAAATCCCCCGTTTTGCTGTTTTCAGCCGCTTTCACTTTTTGGTCTACCTTGATACTATAGCCCGGCAAGTCGTTGTAAAATATGCCTTCTTTCAGGTTAAGTGTAGCTTTAGCCGTTTTAATATCATACAGCAGGCTATATCCCTTGAGATTAGCCCAGGGCGCCACCGAGTTATTGAACCAGAAGGAAAATCCGCTGATAAAAACCGCCACAATAAGCAACGGGCGCATAGCTCTGGTGAGCGAAATACCGGCACTTTTTAGGGCAGTCAGTTCAAAAAACTCACCCAGATTCCCGAATGTCATCAATGACGATAGCAAAACGGCCAGTGGTAGCGCCGTTGGGATAGTAAGCAGGGCAAAGTAAAATAACAGGCGGCCGAAGGTGGCCAAATCGAGGTCTTTAGAAACGAAATCGTCAATGTAGAACATCAGCAGTCGCATCAGGAAAATAAAGATGACGACACCGAGGGTCAAAAAAAACGGCCCCCAAAACGAGCCGAGTACTAATTTATCTATCTTTTTCATTCGCTTGTATAATGTACCACGGGAACGGCCTGAACGCAGCGTGGAGGAGTATCATCTATACAACATAAACTACATTACTCCTTGTTCATTATACACACGAGGCCGTCCGTACGGTTCATTAACAAAATTTAACTACCCACAATTTCTTTCAGTTTATCCATCATCCCATCCCACAGGTCCTGTAGTTCTTCTTCGTCGGTGGTATTGGAGTAATCAGTAATGCGCAGGAACGTCGACTGTGTCAGTTCGCTCTGGTCGACCCGAAAGTCTACGTAGTTATTATCTGACCCCTCTTCATCCGTTTCCAGAAACTCAAAACGAACGCCCTTGTTCTGCCGCATGGATACTTGTTTGGCAATATGGCTTTCGTTGTCCCACTGGAAATCGAGCCTCTGTTCGGGCATGGTGTTCACCTTACTGGCAAACCACTGCGACAGTCCCGATGCGGTGCTGATATAAGGAAAGAGCATTTTGGGAGATGCCCGAAGTTCGTATTCAGTAACAAATTTAAATTTCTCCATAAGTCGGTAAACTTTAGAAAAGGGGTCCTTGGCAAAGGTAAACGAATTTTTTTGCGAAAGTCAATGGCTTTTTTTGCCCCTGACTGATTTTTTCTTACTTTTGTGGCACCAAGCCCGGCGGGGTAGCTCAGATGGTTAGAGCGTAGGATTCATAACCCTAAGGTCGGCAGTTCGATCCTGCTCCCCGCTACGACTATAAACCTCAACTAGCTAACTACTAAGCAGTTGAGG
Source organism: Cytophagales bacterium (assembly GCA_038236215.1). GTDB lineage: Bacteria > Bacteroidota > Bacteroidia > Cytophagales > Spirosomataceae > Spirosoma. The sequence continues at coordinate 20,112 of JBBSTD010000108.1, forward strand.
TTTATTTTTTTAGATGGTGTACGGATTGGTATACGGATTACCCAACTTCTTTTCTTTCAGTTGACTAAAATACTTATATGAATTCACGTAATTAATTAGTACAAACAAGTACAAAAATGGTGACATTTACTATTCAGTGCGGTCTGGGTATTGCACTATTTTTTATCATCAACTGGATTGGTAGAAACTCTACCACTTTTGGGTATTTATCGTTATCAGTGTTTGTCAAGGCTGATGAAGCCCCAGCCTTTAATCTAATAGTCAGAATAATTTCGCCAATTGTTTATCTACTTATAAGTGCAGCTACACTGTATTATTTGGGTTTAGATAATTATGTAGATAATTTCTACATGGTGAGCTTTTACTATATAACAACAAGACTACTGGTTAATTTATTAACGGATAGATATCTACTTATTAATTGGCCAAAGCAAATATTGTACTGGATAATTATTATGTCATTATCCTATTTCATATACATTAAAATCATTATCACTCGTAATAATTTACTACCAGATTTCTCGAACTTAGCCAATGAACTATGGATAATTATATGCGTTTTTTTGTATCAGTTATTCAATAATACTACTACGGCAAATGAGTCTACCATAGACAGGAAGGAAAGGTATCTTAAAAGGAAGTTCGTTTTATTTAGAAAAATGTATAGCGAAGATATTGAAGTATTAAAAAATAGTAGACTAATTTCGTTAGCGTATGCTATTCTCATTTATGAAAATTTCAATAGACCTTATCTGTACAGAATTATGGCTTTGTTGCATGGCTATGTCGACTGGTTTCGTATGGTCTTAGGCATACCTAGTTGCGTCAAGCGGTTTAGGCAATTGGCCTTAACCTGAGCTTCAATTTGCTGGTGAGCCAGTAACCGGG
>JBBSTD010000109.1:0-20865 GCA_038236215.1 Cytophagales bacterium
AGGCAACCAAACTGTCGTTTGAAGAGGGTTATGTATGGGGGTTTGTCTATGAGGGCAATCGCATTTCTGCTAAAATCACCGACGAAACTTTTTATAAGAGAATTGAAGCTAACGAGCGATTTGCCAAAGGCGACACACTTAAAGTAGACTTGAAGATTACCCAAACCTACGACACAAGCATAAACGCTTACTTGAACAAGACCTACGAAATAATTAAGGTTAGCGAACACATTGAAGCCCCGCAACAAGGTAAACTTTTTGGCTCATAATGAAAATGCCCCAAACACCTTACTAACAACCTTATCCACTATCGCCCTAACTTCCTGCTCACTCATTGGCGGTAGTGCCCAAATCTGCCGTTCCTGAACAGTAGGTCGTTTACGGTGTCTCTTGGGGTTGGTAGCGTATGACATAGGGTAGGTTAGTCTAAGAATCCCGTTAGCGAGAGTTTCTGTCAGGGGTACATGGTAAGGGGTTCAGAGCGGTAAGTCTATTTGCCGCTTAAATTCGGCAGGGGATTTGGTCTCTATGCGCAGTTGGGGCACCCAACAACTGAAATGTGTAAAGGCTCCGGGGGTTGTATCCGTTCAGGATAATCGTTTACGGTCGGCATCACCATTTCAGGGTGTTGGGTGGACCTTACTGATTGATTGGCGTGTGGTAGCGTTCAGGCTGAAAGGTGAGTTGAATTATAATCGTGGCATTCGTCGCGATTTTTGTTTTTTGAGCCTTTTCGCATCAATAGAAAAGTCTCAAAATCAGCTTTATAAAGCACCTGGCCCCGAATCATAAAGCCTTACGCTCCGTGAACAGATTACGTCACCCCCTGTTGCTGTTGTTGCTATTTAGCTTGTGGGCCCCGTACAGCCTGGCTCAGCAGCAGGATATCAGCCTTATAAAAGACCGAATCGTAGTCGACCTGATGGCTACCCCCATCGCAGACAGTCAGGTTGCGGACATTATGGCCCGGATGACTGCCGACGGCAGTTTCAGGAACATCAACTACGATGACCTGAGTCGGACGGCCAGCTTTCCGCACGGCGGGCACACCCGCGACCTGGTTTACCTGGCCAAAGCGTATAAAAATAAGAAGTCGGGATACTACCGGAATAAGGCGCTGAAAGACCACGTGGTCCGGGGCCTGGACTTCTGGGTGAAGCATGATTTTGTGGGCGATAACTGGCACGATAATCAGATTACTACCCCTACCAACCTGGGTGATCTGATGCTGATCATTGGTAATGAATTACCTCCGGAATTAGTGGCCAAAGCCCAGCCTATGATCGGTCGGGCCAATATGAATGCGTCGGGCGCCCGTCCGAGTGGCGACCGCATTGTGATAGCGGGCATTCTGGCCAAAAACCTGCTTTTTATCAATGATTATCAGGAATTCGACAAGACTATCAAAATCATTGAGGGGGAGATGAAATTTGCGACCGGAGAGCGCGGTATGCAGCATGACTACAGTTTTCATCACCGCGTAGACCGGGTTAACAACACCACGTCCTACGGCTACGGCAAATACGCCAACGCCTACGGCGAGTGGTCATACTACGTAGCCGGTACCCGGTATGCCTTTGCCAAAGGGCAGATAAACCAACTGGTAGATTACTACCTGGACGGTATCTACAAGCAGATGGTGTATGGCATCTACGAAGATATCAGCGTTAAGAATCGGAGCATCTCGGGCAAGGCTACCTTTCGTCCGCAAAGTACGCTTGAGATAGAACGGGTACTGGTTAGTACCGAATACCGGAAAGCGGAGCTGGAAGAGATTATCCGGCTACGTAAGGGTGAAGCCAAACCCTCGGCTTCGTTTGCCAAATTCTTCTGGCAGACCGAGCATTTTGTTTTTCAGCGCCCCCGGTTCTATACCACCGTCCGGATGTTTTCTACCCGCAACCGCAACATGGAGGAACCATACAACGGGCCGGGTAAACTAACGCACCACCGCGCCGACGGCACCAATTACCTTATGCTGAAGGGGGACGAATATCATAATATTTGGCCGGTGTACAACTGGCAGAAAATTTCCGGGACCACTACCCTGCAGAAGCCCCAACTGCCGGGACCTGACGATATTCAGAAAGAAGGACTAACCGATTTTGTAGGCGCCGTGACCGACGGTTTGTACGGGGCGGTCGTATTTGATTTCAAAAGCCCGCACGATCAGGTGGAGGCCAAAAAGTCGTGGTTTTTCTTCGATGATGAATACGTTTGTCTGGGTGCCGATATTGAATCGAAGCCCGATCTGCCGGTTCTTACTACCGTCAATCAGGCACTCTTGCGGAGTGAGGTTTCCATGATGCAGAACAGTACCCGGCAAAGCGTGCCCAAAGGCAGCCGAACCCTGGACAGGGTAAAGTGGGTACACCACGATAACGTAGGCTACATTTTCCCGGAACCCGCCACCGTTGGCCTCTCCAATCAGACCGAAACGGGGCGTTGGTCGGACATTACCGATCAAAAAAACATCAGCAAAGACCTAGTTAGCGAAGATGTATTTGCCCTGTGGTTCGACCACGGCAAGAAACCAGCCGGGTCTTCCTACCAGTACATAGTCGTGCCCGGTGTAACTGAGCAGCAACTGAGCGAAACCGCCGGTACGAATCGCTCCATCGATATCCTGGCCAACACCCGCGACCTGCAGGCCGTTATGCACCGCAAACTGGGCATTAGCCAGCTGACTTTTTATCGGGCTGGAGTTATGGCTGTCGAAAAAGGGATAAACGTTGGTATGGACGGTCCCGGAATGGCTATGCTGAAGATGCAGGACGGTCGGCTGAACGAGCTGACCCTGGCCGATCCTTCCCGTAAGTTAAACCGAATGCTGTTCTCGATAACGGGTACGTACCAGAATCGCGGAGAGAACTACCGTACTATAGTTGACGAAAAGCAAAACCGTACCCTGTTTGTGATAGACCTGCCGCAGGGCGTTTACGCGGGTAAAAGTGTTCACCTGAAATTTGGCACTGGTACAACAGAGCTGAGAAAGTAGTTGGTAATTGAAGCCAGCGGGCCACAACGTAACTTCCGTTCCATTACGGCCCGCTGGACCAGATGAAACCAAAGGCCGAACGAAACCCTAAAGAGAACGGCCATTACTTCGCCGAAAACCCCTTGCCCGGCACAAAGAATAGGCGAAACGGATAAACTCTGCGGAGCACTGTCCTTAGCAACCCGGCTTGTGTCTGGCGAAGTGGAATCCAGATGGCGCATGAGTCGATCCAGGATGTCATTCGGGGAATACTCTCAGGCAGCTTCATTACCACCAGACCATCGTATCGACCAACTACTGTGAGCACCCGCTTTCAGCGCGATAGCTATTTACGCCCATATTGAAGTTTTTTAATCGGTTACACTGCTCCTCCTGCGTGCAATATTTTCAATACTTGCACCTGTGGCCCCGTATCGGATCGATGCGGTTATAGTACTTAGTCCATCCCATATACATGGTCTGCATCGTGTTTCAGCTTGCGGGTGTGCACAAAAAAAGCTCGCTGAGTCATTATCACTATCAATCCTGGGACTATTCCTTTCGGTTGTGGGACATTGTGTTAATCGGCTAATTAATTCGTGGTTTTATGCAATACATTAGCCGCCGGGATGCAATAGCTAGGCGAGTTGATGTAGGTCATTAAACCACCCGTAAAACCGCAATGACAGAGCTTGATTTCCTTGCTACGAGTTTGGCTGCTACCCTGAAATCTATCTCTATTTTCACGTCAACCATCTACGATCATGAAAACAATCACCATTTTCCATCTGGGCCTTTTTGCCATGCTGCTTCTGCCCTCCCTGTCATTACTAGCCCAGACCAACTACGTGGCTAACACACCCAATTCAGCTACTCCGGGTTTACAGAATACCCTGGTCGGTCCTTCTGCAGGCAACGCTACTATGACAAGCAGTGGTAATGCCTTTCTGGGTTATTTAGCAGGCTTCTCTAATACAACAGGCGGTGGTACTTTTCTGGGAAGTTATGCAGGCAGTAATAACACAACGGGCAATAATAATACATTTCTGGGGGGGCATACGGGCTACAATAACACAACGGGCGGTGATAATGCCTTTCTAGGGGGGCAAGCGGGCTACAATAACACAACGGGCAGTAGTAATGCCTTTGTGGGTTATGTTGCAGGCAGGACTAATACAACGGGCTCTTATAATGCTTTTCTGGGTGTAAGAGCGGGTTATCATAACACAACGGGCGTTAATAATGCCTTTGTGGGGCATAATGCGGGCGTCACCAATACAACAGGCTCTCACAATACCTTTGTGGGTTACGAAGCGGGCCAGACAAATACCACTGGTTATAGTAACGCTTATGTAGGTGTCCGGGCTGGGTACGTTAACCAAACTGGCCACAACATCGTAGCCATCGGCGACTCGGCAGGTTTCAACAATGCAGTCTCCAACAATATCTTTATTGGTAGTAAAACAGGTTTTTCCAACACGACCGGCTCTTTCAATGTCTTCACTGGGGCTTACTGCGGCTACGATAATACTACGGGGAGTTTCGACGTATTTACCGGATTGGATGCAGGCCGTTTCAATACAACTGGTAGTTTCAACATGTTCACGGGGCATCAGGCTGGTTTTTTGAACACGACGGGGAACAACAACGCATTTGCAGGATTCCAGGCAGGTAGAGGTAATACGACGGGTAACAATAATACTTTTATGGGTTATCAGGCCGGCTTGACTAACACAACCGGCGGTGGTAATACATTTATGGGGCAGGGAGCTGGCCAAAGCAATACAACGGGTAGCGCCAATGCCTTTTTGGGAGTCAACGCTGGGAAAAACAACACGGAGGGTAGTAGTAATTTATTCGTTGGGGTAGATGCTGGCAAAAACAACACTACTGGCGGTTTAAATGTATTTTTAGGAGCGTATGTAGGTCAGAATAATACCACTGGCTACGTAAATGTAGCGATGGGGTATAATGCTGGAAACACGAATACAAGTGGTCAGCAAAATGCGTTTATCGGTGTTTTTGCTGGTCTCAATAACATAACGGGTGATAACAATGCTTTTTTAGGGCCAAACACGGGGTTGGCAAATACAACTGGGTCTAATAACACTTTTGTAGGTAATGGAGCCAACGCCGGATCAGGTGCGCTGAGCAACGCCACGGCCATCGGCAACGGAGCCAAAGTGGACGTAAGTAACGCACTTATACTGGGAAGCAATGCTAATGTGGGCATCGGTACTAGCAGCCCCACCAGCAAACTCCATCTGGCCAGCGGAACGGCCAACCAAGCGGGGTTACGATTAGAGAATTTGACCAGCGGTTCTCCCGCTACGGCTCTCAACCAGACCAAGTTTCTCACCGTCGATGGTAGCGGCAACGTCATCCTGGGCAGCACCAATGGCAGCAGTGCCCGCGTGGCCGCTGAGGACGCACTCTGGGAGCGGTCGGGTGAGGTGGTGCGCAACACAGCCGGGAGCGTGGTGATTGGTGAAGGGGTGAGCAAAACCCCGGTGGGCTATAGTCTGTACGTGGGCCAGGGGTTACTGGCCGAGAAAGTGAAGGTGGCTATCAAGAACACAGACGATTGGAGCGACAAGGTTTTCGCACCGGGCTACCGGCTGGCGCCACTGGGTGAGGTGGCGCGCTACATTCAGCAGCATCAACACCTGCCGGGTATTGCCTCCGCGGAGGAAGTGGTGAAGGAGGGCATTGACGTGGCCCAGATGAACGCCAAACTACTGGAGAAAATTGAAGAACTGACACTGTATGTCGTGACCCTGCATAACGAAGTTCAACAACTCCGTCAGCAACGTACCCAACCCGTAAAGAAAAGTAGTACATTACGCAGAAAGTCAACCTTATAACACGACCGCATCATGAAACGACTACTAATTACCCTTACTTTTTTACTGCCTTGCGCCGGTGCCTTCGCGCAGGGGAATGCCCGTACGGCTACCCTTACCCAGTCTGTACCAGCCGGAACCGTTCGCGAAGACCAGGCCATTGACCATCTGACCGCTGCCAATGTAGTGGAGGCAAAAGCTACGGCCCGTTACACGGCTGGTCAGTCGGTTACGCTACAGCCGGGTTTTGTGGCGCAGGCAGGTTCCGTATTTCTGGCAACCATACATCCTATAACCAGCACCCTATCGGCTGAACCCGGCACAACGCTGACGGTCAGGGCCTTCCCGAATCCGTTTGAAACCACAACGACCGTAGAATATAGCTTGCCCGAATCACTCCGGGTAAGGCAAACGCTCACGGATGCCACCGGACGTATGATTCGGCGATTAGACGGAAAGGAGGTGGAGTCGGCCGGAACCCACCGCACATTATTTGACCTTAGTCAGCTGCCCGTTGGCGTGTATCTGTATCAGGTAGAAACCGGCACTGGTAGCCAGGTTTTGCGGCTGATGAAAAAATAATTGGGTTTTAACGATTCGTCTGAGATATAAAGCCAGCAAGGAGTAGCGATTTTATGCTACTCCTTGCTGGCTTTATGTACGCATATCACTTCAACAAACTTAAATTCGGCTGGGCGTATTTATAGACCTTGAAATACAGGGTTGTTTTGGTTTGATGAACGCCCTCGATGGTGGATATGTCGCTGACGAATTGCACTAGGTGGGTATTGTCCGGACACATTACATCCACTTCCAGGTCATAATCACCCGATGTGCTGGCTAGAAAACTAACCTCGGGGCGACTGGCAATAGTTTGGGCCACTGACTCCTTCAGCGTGGCCGGGCGAACGTATACCGCAATGTGCGCGTAAGCCCCAAAGCCAGCCTTATCGGGGTCAATCCGACCAATAATGCTGATGATGCCATCGTCAATCAGACGGTTCAGGCGGGTTCGCGCCGTGCCCACCGACACGTTCAGCCGGTCGGCCATGTCGGTGAACGACATACGGCCATCCTGCTGAAGGCAGGAAAGCACCTTAAAGTCCAGGTCGTCCAGTATGAGTTGCGTTTTCTCCACAGCGAAATAAATTCGCCTTAAAAATAAGAGATTTAATTGCCTTGTTTCTGACTTTTTTTTAGTTTGCACCTTATTCTGCTGCAAAATATGCAGTTATTGGCGCAACTAATATGAAGTACACCCCGGTTCAGAATTATAGCAATGGGCAATTTGTGGCAGCAGACACCGACCGGACTCTACCCGTTATCTCCCCGGTGGATGGTACACTGCTTTCCACCGTCCCCTTGTCGATTGCTACAGACCTGGCCACCGCCGTTGAAGCGGCTAAAAAGGCGTTTCCGGCCTGGAGTCGGACCACCATCAAGGAGCGGGTACAGGTTTTTTATCGGTATAAAGCCCTGCTGGAAAAGAACCTGAAAGAACTGGCCCTGCTGATTCAGGAAGAGAACGGGAAAACCTACGAAGAGGCCGTTGCCGAAATCGAAAAAGGGGCCGAGCTGGCTGAGTTTGCCTGCTCCCTGCCCCAACTCGTGACTGGCGAAATTCTGGAAGTGAGCCGGGGCGTCGAATGCCGGACGGAACACGTACCGCTGGGTGTAGTGGCCAGCATTGTGCCGTTCAACTTCCCCAGTATGGTGCCCAACTGGACCATCCCGAACGCCATTGCGCTGGGTAACTGCATGATTCTGAAGCCGTCCGAAAAAGTGCCGCTGAGCGTGGGCCGACTGGCCGAGCTGCTACAGGAAGCCGGACTACCCGCCGGGGTGTTCAACGTGGTGCATGGCGACCGCGAAATCGTGGAAGCCATCTGCGATCATCCCGACATCGAAGCCGTATCATTTGTCGGTTCCACCAAAATTGCGAAAGCGGTGTACAAACGGGCCACGGGTAACCTAAAACGGTGCTTGGCATTGGGCGGGGCCAAAAACCACCTTATTGTACTACCCGACGCTATTCCCGGCATGACTGCTCAGAACATCACCGCGTCGATGGCCGGTTGCGCGGGTCAGCGGTGCATGGCGGCTTCGGCGATGCTGGCTGTTGGACCGGTTGACCATATCATCGAAAAGTTGTGCGAAGAAGCTCGGAAAGTCGTGCCCGGCCAGAACCTCGGTGCGGTGATAAATCGGGAGTCGAAAGACAGAATAGAACAGTACATTACGGAAGCCGAAAGCCAGGGCGCAAAGGTGCTCGTCGATGGCCGCAACCCAACGGTGGCCGGGAAGGAAAACGGCACCTACGTGGGCCCGACGGTGATTGATTACGTAACGCCCGACATGGCCATCGCCAAAGAAGAGATTTTTGGGCCGGTCATCAGCATCATGCGTACTAACACGGTGGACGAAGCACTGGCCATCGAAAACGCGAGTCCCTACGGCAATGCCGCGTCGGTGTTTACCCAGAACGGTGGTATGGCCCGCTACGTCATGGACAAAGCCAGTGCCGGGATGGTGGGCGTAAACGTGGGTGTTCCGGTGCCCCGTGAGCCTTTTTCTTTCGGTGGGTGGAACGAGAGCCGCTTCGGGGTGGGGGACATCACCGGCAAAAGCTCCATCGAGTTCTGGACAAAACTCAAGAAGAGTACCACCAAGTGGAACCCCGAAGCGGGGATAAACTGGATGAGTTAAAACCGGTATACGGTTTATGGTATTCAGTTCACGGTTGGCTGACGTGAGATTAAGTACGTTCCAATTGGTGCTATAAACCGAATACCGTAAACTGAAAACCACAAACTGAAAACCAACATGCTTGACACAGCTACGCTTTCCGAAACGCAGGACGTATTGCAGGATAGTTTCGACTACACCGTTTTTGCCTGGAGCAAACAGAAAAACATTGCGCCCATCGCCGTCAAATACGGCAAGGGCGTTTACCTGTACGATTACGATGACAAACGCTACCTCGACTTTTCGTCGGGCCTGATGAATGTGAACATCGGGCATGGCGACCAGCGCATTACCGAGGCCGTGGTGCGGCAGATGCAGGAGGTGAGCTACGTGACGCCCTACTGCGTGACCAAAGTGCGGGGAGAACTGGGTAAAAAGATGGCCGAAATATGTCCCGGCGACCTGAACAAAGCGTTCTTCACCCTGTGCGGAGCCACCTCCAATGAAGCCGCCATCAAACTGGCTCGTCTGTACACCGGCCGACATAAAATTCTGAGTCGTTACCAGTCGTACCACGGGGCTACCTACGGCACCCTATCCGTTGGTGGCGACCCGCGCAAGATTCCCGACGATTCCCAGCAGGCACCCAACTTCGTCCACATCGATATCCCGTACAAGTACCGCTGGAATCACGACGATGCCAGTATGCTGACCGATTCTGTCGCGCAACTGGAGCGCATTGTTGCCTACGAAGGACCGGGCACGATAGCTGCCATTATGCTGGAAGGCGAATCGGGCACGTCGGGATGCCTGCAATATCCGGTGGGGTATCTGGCCGCCGTTCGGGACATCTGCGACAAACATGGTATCCTGCTGATTATCGACGAAGTAATGAGTGGCTTTGGCCGGACGGGTAAGTGGTTTGGGTTTGAAAATCACGGTATTGTGCCCGATATGGCGACTATGGCCAAAGGAATTACCAGTGGATATATCCCCTTCGGTTGCCTGATGGTGACGGATAAAATTGCGGCTCGCTACGATGATACAGTGTTAGCAACGGGTTTGACCTACGCGGCCCATCCGGTAGGCTGCGCGGCTGCGCTGGCAACGATTAAAGTCTACGAGGACGATAACCTGATTGAAAACGCGGCCGAAATGGGTACCTACGTGGCGGCTCAGGCTGAATTGATGAAGCAGAAACACCCCAGCATCGGCGACTTCCGGACAACGGGTTTACTGGGCTGTTTTGAAGTGGTTAAAAATCGAACCACCAAAGAACCCATGGCGCCGTTCAATGCCAAACCCGACGAAATGGCTGTTATGGGTAAGGTTGCCGCTAAAATTAAGGAGCTGGGCATGTACACGTTTGTGCGCTGGAGTTATATCTTCGTGGCACCACCCCTGTGCGTTACGAAGGAGCAAATCGACGAAGGCCTCGCCATCATCAGCGAAGCCCTGACCATCGCCGACGCGCACGTAGACTAACTGAAAATACCTGCTATGCCGGAACTGACCGAAGCCCCCATTGTCGAATCGGCTGCGCTTTACAGCGAGGATCTGGCTCCTATACCCGCGTCGAAACGGACGTGGACGACCTGGAACTATGCGGCACTATGGATTAGTATGAGCCTGTGTATTCCTACATATATGATGGCCAGTTCGCTCATTCAGGGGGGTATGAACTGGTGGCAGGCCATTGGGACCATTTTTTTGGGAAACACCATCGTACTGGTTCCTATGGTGCTGAACGGCCGTGCGGGGGCTAAATACGGTATCCCATTCCCGGTGCTGGTTCGGTCCAGTTTTGGCACCAAAGGGGCCAATATGCCGGCGTTGCTCCGGGCTATTGTCGCCTGTGGTTGGTTCGGTATTCAGACCTGGATTGGCGGATTTTCCATTTATCAGATGCTGCGGTTATGGCTACCCTCGCTGGCAACGCTGCCGTCTGTTTTCCCGGCTTCGTTTGGGCTGGAAACGGGTCCGGCTATCTGCTTTTTTCTGTTTTGGCTATTGAATATGTATGTCGTGTACCTCGGTGTCGATAGCATCCGGAAATTACTGGTTTTTAAAGCCTTTTTTCTGCCGGTAGCGGCACTGGCGTTGCTTTGGTGGGCCATCTCTGCCGGTAATGGGCTAGGTCCTATACTGGAGCAACCCGCTAAGTTTACGTCTACAGCGGCTTTTTTTGCGTTTTTCTTCCCGGCACTCACGGGTATGGTTGGTTTCTGGGCAACGCTGTCGCTGAATATCCCCGATTTTACGCGCTACGCCGTCAGTCAGAAAGTGCAGGTGACGGGGCAGATTATCGGGCTACCACCCGCCATGACCCTGTTTTCGTTCATTGGCGTGGTGGTGACGTCGGCTACCACGATAATCTACGGCACCACCATCTGGGACCCGCTCGTTCTGGCCGGGAAATTTGACAGCAAGTTGTTGGTGAGCCTTGCCATGATTGCGGTGGCTATCTCCACGCTGGCCACCAACATTGCCGCCAACATTGTGAGCCCGGCTAATGATTTTGCGAACCTGGCTCCCTCGAAAATCGACTTCCGGAAAGGGGGCTACATTACGGGGGTGATTGGCATTCTGATCTTTCCCTGGAAGCTCATTGCCGACCCGACGGGCTTTATTTTTACGTGGCTGGTGGGCTATTCCAGCCTTCTCGGCCCGGTTGGTGGGATCATGATTGCCGACTATTTCTTTCTTCGTAAACAACAACTTCAGGTTGGCGATTTGTACAGCGAAACGGGGGTGTACTCGTTTGGGAACGGCTTCAACACGGCCGCTATCATTGCCTTATTGCTCGGTATTCTGCCCAACATCCCGGGATTCCTGACTACCATTCAGGCCATTCCCGTCGGTAGCGTTCCGGGTTGGCTCTCGCAAGTGTATAACTACGCCTGGTTTGTTGGCTTTTTGGTGAGTGGCGGGGTGTATTTGGGGTTGATGAGTAACCCGTTGTTCAATCGCCAGGCTCATGAAAAAAAACACCTTGAGCACCCTTCGGTCAAATACGTTAATTAGTTTTTAAAAAGTGATATCCGCTTATTAGATCTACCGGAAGGATCATGACCGTACAAACAACCAAAACGATTATACAATCGATGATTACACTATCCAGCGCGGCACTTGGCTTGGTGGCGGCTCTCGCCTGGAATAATGCCATTAAGGCTACAATTAAGCTGTTACTGAGTGGTAATGATGGCCTGGCATCAAAATATATATATGCCGTTGTGGCAACGGTTATTGCGGTGGTGGTGGTCCTTGTCTTATCTGGCATTGCTGCCAGAGTAGTTGGAGAAGCCATCATTAAGCGGGAAGTTGATTCATAGTGTATCTTGCCTGTAATCTGTATTTATCGTGTAAACGGAAACAGTAGAAACTGTCGCTTTTAGGTTTGTTGCGCGTAAAAATGAATGGCAACAAAACGATTCAAACTAATTACAGTGTACTAAAATTGTTTGATTATTTTCTGTCATTCCGACGCAGGAGGAATCTTTGGTAACAGCAGAAAAACCAGACTAATCCAAAGATTCCTCCTGCGTCGGAATGACAGAAAATTTACGTTACAATGTACCAATGAGTATACTCATCAGAAACGGCCGTATCGTTACCGCCACCGACGATTATATAGCGGATATCTTCATCGAGGGTGAAATTATCTCCGCTATCGGAAAGAACTTACCGATGCAGGCCGATACGACGATTGACGCCACAGGCAAACTGGTATTTCCCGGTGGCATCGACCCGCATGTACACCTTGATATGCCGTTTATGGGTACTTTTTCGAGCGACACGCACGAAACGGGCACCCGTGCAGCTCTGTTCGGCGGCACCACTACGGTGATTGACTTTGTGCTCCAGAAACAGGGGCACTCCCTAAAAGAAGCCCTCGCCGACTGGAATTCCCGCGCCAGGGGTACCACCGTGGGCGACTATAGCTTCCACATGGCCGTAACGGATTTCAACGAGAGTACCAAAGCCGAAATTCAAACCATGGTGGAGGAAGAAGGCATCACTTCCTTTAAAACCTTCATGGCCTACAAAGGGGCTCTGATGATTGACGATAGCCAGATGATTGGCCTCATGCAGGAAGTAAAAAAGCAGGGAGGTATAGTGACGGTGCACGCCACCAACGGCGACGTTATCGACTACCTCGTGGCCAAACATCGGGGCGAAGGGAAGCTGACGCCCCTGTACCATTACCTGTCGCAACCTGAAGTGACGGAAGCGGAAGCCAGCGGCCGCTTTGCCGACATGGCCGACTATACCGGGTGCCCCGGCTACATTGTTCACATGACCTGCGAAGGGCCCCTGAATGCCGTTCGGAATGCGACCCGGCGTAATCAGAAAGTATTTGTGGAAACCTGCATCCAGTATCTGGTGCTGGATGCCTCGCTCTACGAAAATGAAGCCGAAGGGGCCAAGTGGGTCATGAGTCCACCATTGCGGGAGAAAAAAGACCAGCAGACGCTGTGGGCGGGCATCAACCAGGGGCTGGTGCAGGTGGTGGCCACCGACCATTGCCCGTTCATGTGGGAACAGAAACTGATGGGGAAGGATGACTTCTCGAAGATACCCAACGGGCACCCGGCCATCGAAAACCGTATGGAATTACTATACAACGAAGGCGTGGCCAAAGGGAAAATTACGTTAAACAAGTACGTTGAAGTTGCCTGTACCAACCCCGCGAAAATCTTCGGTATGTTCCCCCGAAAGGGAGCCATTGCTGTGGGCAGCGATGCCGATATTGTTATTTTTGACCCGGACGAAAAACATACACTTTCGGCTGACACCCACCACATGAACGTTGATTATTCGGGCTACGAGGGGCGTGAATTGACCGGCAAAGTGAAAACCGTGCTGCTGCGTGGTACCGTTGCCATTGATGCTAATGAGTGTCTGGTTGAAAAAGGCTACGGCCAGTTTATCAAACGGAATAAAGTAAGCGGGAAGATTTAAAATACGTTTGATGTTTGTGGTTTGACGTTTGTTGTTGCGGTTCCATGCTGGGACTGACACATCATCATTCGTGCAGCTAACAACAAACATCAAACCACAAACCGCACCGGCGAACCGGTCAAACTAAAAAAGATGCCTAGAATTATTAAATCGGGCTTGATCCAAATGAGCCTGCCCATGACCGAAGGGGAAGGGACGATTGCCGAAATTAAGGAAGCGATGGTGCAAAAGCACATTCCGCTTATCGAAGAAGCCGGTCAAAAAGGAGTGCATATTTTGTGCCTGCAGGAAATTTTCAACACGCCTTATTTCTGTCCGGGGCAGGATAGTATCTGGTATGCCTCCGCCGAATCGGTCCCCGGCCCCACCACCGACCGCATGGCCGAATACGCCAAAAAGTACAACATGGTCATGATTGTGCCGGTGTACGAGAAAGAGCAGCCGGGGGTACTGTACAACACAGCCGCCGTGATTGATGCCGATGGCACCTATCTGGGCAAATACCGAAAAAACCACATTCCGCATACGTCAGGTTTCTGGGAGAAATATTTCTTCAAGCCCGGCAACCTGGGCTATCCGGTCTTTAAAACCAAGTACGCTACTATCGGCGTCTACATCTGTTACGACCGCCATTTTCCCGATGGCGCGCGGTGTCTGGGGTTGAACGGGGCCGAAATTGTCTATAATCCGTCGGCTACGGTAGCCGGATTGTCGCAGTATCTCTGGAAACTGGAGCAGCCCGCCCATGCCGCGGCCAACGGCTATTTTATGGGCTGCATCAACCGCGTTGGCGAAGAGAAACCCTGGGACCTGGGCCGCTTCTACGGCACCTCGTATTTCGTGGACCCGCGCGGGCAGATTTTCGCCACGGCTTCGGAAGATAAGGACGAACTCCTCATCGCCGACTTCGACCTCGACATGATTGACGAAGTCCGCAACACATGGCAGTTCTTCCGGGACAGACGCCCGGAGACGTACGATAAATTAGTAGAATTGTAATTGGCTGGTGTAGAGACGCAATACCTTGCGTCTCCGTATGCGTCAGCAAAACCATCCGGAAATGAGACGCAAGGTATTGCGTCTCTACACCAGCCAATATTTATGTCTATCCTTAGCCACCGGCTCACAACAGAACAATACGAGCAGAATTTCAGCGATATTCACCCGCCCTTCGACTCGCGCGAAGCGGCTCTGGTGGAAGCCAATCGCTGTTTGTTCTGCTATGATGCCCCTTGTACCAAACGCTGCCCGACGGGTATCGACGTGCCGAAGTTTATCAAACAGATTACGACGGACAACATCAAAGGCTCGGCGTTCACCATTCTGGATGCTAACATCATGGGGGGCGGTTGCGCCAAAGTATGCCCGGTGGAGAAGCTGTGCGAAGGCTCCTGCGTTTTCAACCTGATGGACGAGCCACCCATTCCCATTGCCAAACTCCAGCGGTACTCCACCGAAAAAGCCATTGCCCACAAGTGGCCGCTGTTTCAGCGCAAACCGTCGGTCGGGCGGAAAGTAGCGGTCGTGGGGGCCGGGCCGGCGGGGTTAAGTTGTGCCCACGCCTTGAGTCGGGAGGGAGTCGACGTGACCATTTATGAGAAGGAAAGTAAAGGCGGGGGCCTGATGACCTACGGCATTGCCGCCTATAAAGTAACCCCCGAATTCTGCGAAGAAGAAGTCGATTTCATTACCTCGCTGGGGGGTATCGATATTAAGTATGAACAGGAACTGGGTAAGACGATTTCGCTGGATGAATTGCAGATCAGCTACGATGCGGTTTACATCGGTATTGGTGTGGGGGTAGCCCGTCAACTGAACATTCCGGGCGAAGAACTGGTGGGTGTAGAAGATGCCATTCGTTTCATCTACGACATTCGCGAACTGGGATACTCGTCCGTTCCCGTTGGCGATAAAGTTGTGGTAATTGGGCTGGGCATGACGGCCATCGATGCCGCTACGCAGGCCAAACGGCTGGGGGCTAGTGAAGTAACCATCGTTTACCGAAGAACCCAGGCCGAGATGCCGAGCACCGAAGTAGAACTGAATCTGGCTAAACTGGATGGCTGCAACCTTATCTGGCTGGCCTCGCCCAAAGAAATAAAGGGTGAAAACGGACGCGTTACCCAACTCATTTGTAACGTCATGGAAATGGGCGTAGCCGATACCAGCGGGCGTCGCTCACCGGTAGAGACTGGCAAAACGATTACGCTGGATGTCGATATGGTGATCAAAGCTGCCGGTCAGGTGCCCTACGAAACGTTGGTTAGCACTAACCAACTCAACCACTGGAACGGTAAAATAGCCATTGACGGGGAGGCCACCAACCTGCCCGGCGTATTTGCCGGGGGCGACTGCGTTAACGGTGGCAAAGAAGTAGTCGACGCCGTTCAGGCGGGAAAAGACGGGGCGAAAGCGATATTAGATTTCATGTCCAAAGAGCGAAAGGGAGAAAGAGCGAAAGAGTGAGCCATTCGGTTCATTGTGTATTCACTCATTCGCTCATTCATAATTCATCATTAAAAAACGTGGCTGACTTACGCGCAAATTTCCTGGGTATCAAATCGCCGAACCCGTTCTGGCTGGCGAGTGCCCCACCAACGGACAAGCAATATAACGTGCTCCGGGCCTTCGAAGCGGGTTGGGGGGGCGTTGTCTGGAAAACCCTGGGCAGTCAGGTGAAGAACGTCTCGTCCCGCTATTCCGCTGTTGATTACGGCGGTCACAAAATGATGGGCTTCAACAACATCGAGCTTATTTCCGACCGCCCCCTGGACATCAACCTGCGCGAGATTGCCGAGTGCGTCCGCCTGTTTCCCGACCGGGCAATGGTCGTATCACTCATGGCTGACAATTCCCGCGAGAGTTGGCACGAACTCATCGCGCAGGTGGAAGATACGGGCGCGCACGGGCTGGAACTTAACTTCGGGTGCCCGCACGGTATGACCGAGCGGGGTATGGGGGCAGCCGTAGGGCAGGACCCCGAAATCGCCAAAATGGTGGTGGAGTGGGTGATGGAACGGGCTACCATCCCGGTCATTACCAAACTGACACCCAACGTACATTCGGTGGTGCCAACGGGCCGGGCATCGGTTGAGGGTGGTACCCATGCGCTCTCCCTGATCAACACCATTCAGTCGATAACGGGGGTCGATTTGGACACGTTTGTGCCCAATCCGAACGTGGCTGGCAAATCGGTGTATGGCGGGTATTGCGGCCCGGCGGTGAAGCCCATTGCCCTGAAAATGCTGACAACCATCGCGCAGGACCCGGTTACGGCCCGGGTACCCATTTCGGGGATTGGGGGCGTGAGTACCTGGAAGGATGCCGTTGAGTTTATGCTGCTGGGTGCGTCTAATGTGCAGGTTTGTACCGCCGTAATGAAGCACGGTTTTCGCATTATCGAGGATATGATCGACGGTATGAACAACTGGATGGACGAAAAAGGCTTTAAAACCCTCGATGAGTTCATTGGGAAATCCGTTCCGACCATCACCCACTGGGAAGACCTGGACATCAACTACCACATCGTCGCCAACATTGACCAGGACAAGTGTATTCATTGTGGCCTGTGTTACATCGCCTGCGAAGACACCTCCCACCAATCCATCAATCTGGCGTATGGTAATCCGTACAATACCTATTCCATCAAAGAGGATGAGTGCGTTGGCTGTAATTTGTGTAAATTAGTCTGCCCGGTCGATAGCTGCATCACGATGGTGGAGCAGCGCAAAGGTGATGAATACCTGAACTGGAAAGAGTTTCAACGGCGCGGACTGCCGCTCAATGACCATTAATAACAAGGTGTACCCGATGAACGAACCCGTTGACGCGCAACCCACCCGTCTCGTTTACGGTCTGGAAGATACCGTTCCCCTGATTCCAGCGCTTCTGGTGAGTATACAGCAGGTTGGGGCCATGGTAGTTGGCACCATTACCCCGGCGCTGATTTTGTCGGGTATCCTACATTTCAGTCCCCAGGTTACGGCCTATCTGGTTAGTATGGCACTGGTGGCATCGGCACTGGGGACGTTTCTACAAACGATGCGATTTGGTTTTGTTGGGTCGGGGCTGCTCAGTATTACCGGTACTAGTTTTGCCTTTCTGGCCCCACTGATTCAGGCAGGCACTACGGGTGGACTGCCACTCATGGTGGGTATGTCGCTGGCAGGAACCCCCGTACAGCTTGTACTGGCTCCTTTTTTGCCCAAATTAAAACGCGTATTTACCCCACTGGTTTCGGGAATTGTTGTGTTGCTAATTGGCCTTTCGCTGATTCCAACGGGGATGCGGAGTATTGCCCGCTTACCGGCCGAAGGCGCACCGGGCTGGAGTGGGGGACTGGTAGCTCTGGTCGTGGTGGCCGTTGTGGTCATTGCTCAGTCCATTGGTAAAGCCTGGGCGCGCATGGCCGCTGTACTGATTGGCGTAGCTACGGGCTATATCCTTTGTGGGGTGATGGGTTGGCTTCAGACGCCCGCACCGGGTGACGGCTCCTGGCTGATGATGCCGCAGCTTTTCCCGCATGGGCTGGCATTCCAGTGGGGTTTGTTATTCCCTTTTGCGTTTATCTACCTCGTCTGCGTGCTGGAAGCGATGGGCGATATAACCGCTACGTCGCAACTCTCCGGTTTGCCCACTACCGGCCGCGACCATTGGGCAAGGATTCGGGGTGGCATCGTAGCGGATGGACTTACCTGCATCGGCTCCACGCTGGTTGGCGGGTTTCCGAGTGCCACCTATGCCCAGAACAACGGCGTTATCCAGATGACGGGCGTAGCAGCCCGACGGATTGGCTGGATTATGGCCATCATGCTCCTTTGTCTTGGACTTTTTCCGCCGGTGGGTCGCTGGATAACCGTTATGCCACCCTGCGTTTTGGGCGCGTTGGCCATTATGCTTTTTGGCCTGGTAGCCATATCCGGTTTACGCCTGATGGTGTCGGGGGGATTGTCGCAGCGGGACGCCTTGATTGCGGCTATTTCACTAGGCATAGGTGTTGGCGTTCCGTCGCAGGCGGAGTGGCTGAAAACACTACCAACGGTTGTTCAAACGTTTTTAGAATCTGGTGTCTCCGCTGGTGGACTGTCTGCGTTACTGCTTAATCTGTTGATACCAACCGGCGATAAAACAAACGAGCTGGAAGAAAACCCCGCTGAGGTGGTATAATTTTAGCCATAGCTAAGTTAAGCGCTTGATAAAGTTCATCTTAAATAACAAGGAAGTTAGTACAGCGATGCCATCGGGTACGGCGGTGCTTGATTTTGTGCGCTACAATCAGTACCTGATGGGTACGAAAATCGGTTGCCGCGAGGGCGATTGTGGCGCCTGCACAGTGCTGGTCGGCGAGGTGTCGACTGGCGAGTTACGGTACCGCACGGCTACCTCATGCCTGATGCCGCTGGGCAACGCGCACGGTAAGCACATCGTTACCGTCGAAGGGCTGAACATGGACGAACTGAACCCCATTCAGCAGGCAATGGCTGATGAGTCGGCGACACAGTGCGGCTTTTGTACACCGGGTTTTGTGGTGTCGATGGCGGGATTTTGCCTGAGTAAAAAAGCCCCGACAACGGCCAATGCCATTGCCGCTATTGATGGCAACATTTGCCGGTGTACGGGCTATAAATCCATCGAGCGGGCAGCTGCTAGGGTAGCCCAACTAGTGGCAGATAGGAAGGAAGAGGCCCCGGTAAAATATGCTGTGAATCAGGCCATTCTTCCCGCTTACTTTTTGACTATTTCCGACCGGCTTCAGGCATTGGCGTTGACCCTCAACGGCGAACGAATGAACGAAAATCCAGCTGCGCATCGGGTTGGGGGTGGCACGGACTTGTATGTGCAGAAACACGACGAAATCCGGGATGCATCCATCCGTTTTCTGCTCGATACCCCGGATTTGAACGGTATCCGGCAGGAAGGTAACCATTGCCTGATGGGTGCCTCAACGACGGTAACGGACCTTATTGAGTCGCCCATCATTCAGGCTCATTTTCCTGATTTTAGTCAGTACACCACACTGATTTCTTCGACGCCCATCCGCAACATGGCAACCATTGGCGGGAACTTCATCAACGCTTCACCTATCGGCGATTTCACCGTTTTCTTTCTGGCACTGGACGCTATTCTGACGTTCAGCGATGGACATACGTTACGGGATTTACCTCTGCGAAATCTGTATCTGGGTTACAAAACGCTGGATAAACGCCCCGACGAATTTTTGGAACAGATTCGGTTTACCCTGCCGGATAAGCATAACCATTTCAACTTCGAAAAAGTCAGCAAACGGACACACCTCGACATTGCCAGCGTTAACTCTGCCATGAGTATCACGGTTGAGGATGACGTTATCACAACCGTCAGGCTATCAGCCGGGGGCGTTGCCCCCATTCCAAAACAGTTGACCAAAACGGCTGAGTTTCTAACCGGAAAACGGCTGACCGAGGCACTGATTCTGGAAGCAACGACAATCGCCCAAACCGAAATTGCTCCCATCAGCGATGCCCGCGGTACGGAAACGTACAAGCGTTTGTTATTGAGCCAACTCATTAAAGCCCATTTTATCAAGCTGTTCCCAACGCTGAACGTAGCGCAGCTGATAGCTGTATAGCAACACATATCCGCCACCGGACGACGTAATCGGATTGCCAGCCTCTACAGAGCGCAGAGTAAAAGACACACTTTAAAGTTTTATGGGTTAGTTGACCACCGGGGACCGCGCAGTACGTTCTACGGCTATACTGAGCACAGCTACTCCTAAACGCTCTCCCAAAATCGCCATATAGCTGTGTCCTGTGTTACTCGAATAAGTTCATCGAGTACTTTATTTGCTCGTAACCTCTTTTCATTTTTAGAGCCTGACTGACAACCGGTTTGTCTTTATCGTCGATGAGTTGCCTCGCCCGAAAAACCTATCTGACCCTATGATTCTCGTATCGACAAAGATCCGCTAAACACGAACATTTTAGTGAAACCACCCAACGACTCAGAGAGGTTGATGGATGAAGAAACAATCCAAGACAACAACTGTAGCGTCAACCTTCACACCCTCAGTTAATTGGGTTGTAAAGTCTCCTTCGAGACGTGACCGCTGTCACCGCGAGCTGACTCTACTTAAGATTTCGAAGAATGGCTAACACGAAATCAATGCCAAACCAAGCACAAATATTTATTAAAATTATTACTGTTCAATTTGCCACTGAATCCACTGATATGCCAAACCGCTCTCGGACACTGTAACTTGATATTAATAGTCATAGGTGGCTTTGTTGCATGGCTCCTTATGTGCCTAAAATGACCTCCAGTCGCTATTGTTTACGAGAACAATCACCATACATAAGTAATCAATTGTGATACATTTGACTACTTGCATTGCCTGTTACCACACTGGAACCCGATCAA
>JBBSTD010000110.1:0-20284 GCA_038236215.1 Cytophagales bacterium
AAATTTTTTCCGACGCATCGTCAAGGATTACGAGTACACGGTATCTTCTTCGGTAAGCTGGCTTTACTTAGCCAATATTCAGATCATGTTACAGCGTATTCAGACTTAATACCAAATATAATTTCCCAACACGCTCTTAAACCAATTGAGTTAAACTAAAAATGCTATGGAAAAGACAAAGCAAATGGAGGAGAAAATTGTCGCTGACATTATCAGGCGTTACGGTGATGTCATCAATCTGAAGGAGAATCCAGCCCTGATTGTGGAGATCATTCGCAATTTTGGCAAACACCTGTTCGACGATGGTGGCCTGCCCGGTGGTGTTGGACCGGTACCACCCCCACCAAGTCCTACCAGTCATTTCGATACGGTTACCAACGCCGAACTAATGAAGCAACTACTGAAACTGACGAAGGATTTGGCCATTATTCAAAAGAAGCTTGGTTGAAATAAACCCTTAAACCACCCTAATCGGGTGATTTAAGGGTTTAAATCACATTCATCGTCTGTTCCTTTATCTTCTCCAGTTCATCTTTCATCTGTACTACGAAATGCTGAATGGTAGAGTCGTTGGCTTTGGAGCCGATGGTGTTGATTTCACGACCAATTTCCTGCGAGATGAAGTTTAATTTTTTACCATTGGCTTCTTCCGTGGCCAGCACTTCCAGAAAGTAGCTGAGGTGGTTTTTTAGCCGGACTTTTTCTTCTGAAATGTCGAACTTCTCCACGTAATAAACCAACTCCTGCTCAAAGCGATTTTGGTCAAACGTTTCGCTGTCCAGCAATTCTTTTACGGAATTGCGCATCCGGGCACGTACCGCCGGGATACGTGTCACATCCTGCTCTTCAACATCCGCCAGCCGGTCCGTAATTAGCTGAATATATTCCTGGAATTTACTCTCCAGCACTGCACCGTCCTGCTTCCGAAAGGCATCGCACCGTCGGATGGCTTCCTGCACAGCCGCCAGTACAGTAGCCCATTCCGAGGCATCGGCAGTGGGGTCGGCAGATTCGCTCAAGTAGGCATTGGGTTGCTGCAGGGCCAGTTGAAACACATCGCCGTCAGGAATGCTCATCAGCATAGTGTTGGCCGTTTCTTTCAGGTCGCTCACGTACGCCATCACCAAGGGGCGGTTGATGGTAACCCCCGGCCGAACGGCACTGGTCCGGGCAAGATTGATGGATAACTCGACCTTACCCCGTTCCAATTGTTGGGTAAGCAGTGCTCGTAAGTCAATTTCCTTGTCAGAAAATTGCCGGGGAATACGGCAGTAAATATCCAGAAATTTAGAATTCAGTGTTTTGACTTCCGCCGTTACTGATAAGCCCCCGGCTTCTACGGTCGCGTTGCCGAAGCCAGTCATTGATTTTAACATTCGTTGTTTTGTTTGTCCGGTACGCCGGTGCGGTTTGATATTTGCGGTTTGTCGTTATTGTCTAAGCTGCAACTACGAACATCAAACTACAAAAATCAAACATCAAACTTGGTTATTTCAGCTTACCTGCTTCCAGTTCCAGGTATTCTTTTCGGTTACGGGCTACGTCGATGGCGGTATAAATGGCTTGTAGCATGGACGTTTCATCGGCAAGATTCTTACCAGCAATATCGTAGGCAGTACCGTGGTCGGGCGATGTACGGACGGCGGGCATACCCGCCGTAAAATTGACACCCTCCTCGAAGGCAATAGCCTTAAAAGGGATAAGACCCTGGTCGTGGTACATCGCCAGCACCGCATCGAACTTCCGGTAGGCTCTGGTGCCAAAAAAACCATCGGCCGGGTAGGGGCCAAAAATTAGTTCTCCTTTCTCCAGCAACCGGGTGAGCAGTGGCTTGATGATGTCTTTCTCTTCATTGCCAAGCAGCCCTTCTTCTCCCGCGTGTGGATTCAGGCCCAGCACCGCAATCTTCGGCCTCTCGATGCCGAAATCCTGCTTTAGCGAGTGCATCATCAGTTTTAGCTTCTGGGAAATTCGCTCCTGGGTTATTTCCTGCCGGACACTCCCTAGCGGCACATGTCCCGTTACCACGCCAACGCGCAGGGTATCGCTAACCAGAAACATTAGGTTGTCCTGAACGCCGAACTGCTGTGCCAGATACTCGGTATGACCCGGAAAGTTGAACTCTTCCGACTGGATATTATACTTGTTTATCGGGCCCGTTACCAGGGCATCTAATTTGCCCTCTTTCAGGTCATCCACGGCCCGTTGCAAACAGGCCAATGCTGCCTGCCCGGCTTCGGGCGTTACCTGCCCCGGCTGAATATCCTGATTCTGGTCGGGCCAGCACGTGATAACGTTCGTTAGCTTATGGCTAATCTGACCAATCGTTTGGGCACCATTCAATGTCCAGTCTTTCAGGTTCAGCAGATTACGATACCGATTCAAAATTCGCATCGAGCCGTAAATAACGGGCGTGCATATTTTTTGTAACTGATTGTTTTGCAGTGCCTTCAGGATTACTTCAGGACCAATGCCGTTGTAGTCCCCCAGCGAGATGCCGATAACAAGCCGGTCTTCCCGTCCGGCGTATTCGGTTGCTACTGGGGGCTGGCTCCCAAAATCGAGGGTATCCGGATCGCCAAACAGGGATTCCCTGGGCTGATTGCGATTGCCCCGGTCGCGGTCCGACCGGCCTTCGCCCCGCTGGCGGTTTTCCTGCGGACGTTGTCCCCGGTTGTCCGGCCGGTTTTCCCGATCTGGTCGGTTTTCTTTCTCTGGTCGGTTCTCCCGGTCCTGACGGTTTTCTTTTTCCGGCCGGTTTTCCCGGTCCGGTCGATTGTCCCGCTGACCCTTTTGCCGTTGGTCCTCATTCCGACCCGGTTGTTGTCGGTTATTCCGCTGGTTCTGTACGGGCTTGAAAGAACGCTCTGGCTGGTCCGCACCGTCTGGTTCATCGGAAGCTGGGGCTACCCGATCGTTGTTATTTCGGTATGGGACATTATGCCGGTTACTACGGGATTGATTGCCAGATCGCTTCTCTGGTTGGGGCGATGGCGTACTGCTCAGATTTGCCTCTGGCGATGCCTCAACATTGGGGCTGGCGGATGGTGACTGGTTTGCTTCGTCCGGTTGGCGTGGTTCCATATACTTTTTGTAGTTTCGCCAAAAAACTCACTCATACCCTTATCCTGTTTAAAATAGGATGGTCTTGTGAGATTAATAGCCTGCAAGTTACGAAAAGCCCCGAATGTTCCAGAATCAACCTGCTATTCTGATTGCGGATGAGATGCATCCGTCTCTCTTTGCCATGCTCGACACGGCGGGCTTTACCTACGATTACAGACCCGCCATCACCCGCGCCGAATTACTGACATCGCTTGCGCCCTATACCGGACTTATCATTCGAAGTAAAACGAATGTTGATGAGGAGTTGATTAGTCGGGCTCCTGCGCTGCGCTTTATTGGGCGCGCTGGTGCCGGGCTGGATTTGATTGACCTCGATGCGGCCAAACGGCGGGATATTGCGGTTTTTCACGCGGGTGAGGGTAACCGGGATGCCGTGGCCGAACATACGGTTGGTATATTGCTGGCACTGCTCACCAATATACTGAAAGCCGACCGGGAGGTGCGGCAGGGTATATGGGATCGGGAAGGCAACCGGGGGTACGAGCTTGGAGGTTTGACGGTAGGCCTAGTTGGCTTTGGTAACAATGGACGGGCTACGGCAAAACGGCTGAGTGGTTTCGGATGCCGGGTGCTGGCTTACGATAAATTTTTAACGAATTACGGCGCTGCATTGGCTCAGGAGGCTACAATGGATGAAATCATGGCCGAAGCAGATGTACTAAGTTTGCACATCCCGCTGACGGACGACACCCGAATGATGGTAAACGACGCGTTTATCGACCAGTTTGCCAAACCATTTTACCTGATCAATATTGCCCGGGGCGAAATAGTGTCGCTGGAGGCCGTCGTGCGGGGACTACAGCAGGGCAAAATCCGGGGAGCCTGCTTAGATGTACTGGAAAATGAAAAATTAGCCAAACTGACGCCGAATCAGCAGGCGGCTTTCGATTACCTGCGGCAGTCAGACCGCGTTGTCCTAACCCCGCACGTAGCAGGCTGGACGCACGAAAGTTACGTGCGTATCAACGAGGTACTGGTTCGGCAAATCCAGGTTATGTAGAGCCGCAATACGTTGCGGCTAACAACCGGATGGTTTGGAACGTAGCCATGATTTTGGTGTATTGCTGACGCTTATGAGATTCAGTTGCATTGCTGATGCCTGTGAGCTGCAAGGTATTGCGGCACCGGCGTACCGGGCTCTACCTGGTAAGGGTGAAATTGCTGCTGGTACATAGGGTACCCGCGTCGTTGGTCAGACATATTTGACCCGTAACGGCATCGGCAGGTATTGTTACGGCTAATGTACCACCTGATACCCTGAACGTTGCCGGAGTAGATGTTCCCCCGTTGAATTTAACAGCCGTTACAGTAGCCAGATTCTGACCGGTAAAGAAAACTTCTAACCCAACTTTAGCCGACTTTGGCGTAAAATCGGTGATGGTTACCAGCCGAATCGGCGTAAAGGAGGTTGTACTGGTGGTTTCTCCGGCCCCATTGACTATCCGTATTGGCCCCGTCTGAGTGTCTGTCGGTACTAAAACCCACCGCTCCTTATCCTCGTTTTTACCGCCGTCTGCGGCTGCGGTTGTGGCACCGGTAAAGAAAATCTGGGCATTCAGCAGGGAGCTGCCCTGTATCACTACCTGGTCGCCTGGCCGCGCTTTGGCGGGCAAAAAAGAAGTGATAATGGGGGGCTGTGACACAAACAAGGGAGCAGAGGCACTACCCGCCCGACTCGAAACAACTACCTGCCCGCTTACGGCATTAAGGGGCACACCAATCAGCAGGTCAACCCCTTCATTACGACTGGTGACAGGTACCTGAATGCCGCTGACCGTAACGGTGGTAATACGATACAGGTTTTTGCCGGAGACCGTGAGCGGTCTACCGGGCAGTTGCTGGGATGGCGTAACGACCAGATTGGATGGCGGGAGGTAAAAGAAGAAAAGATCAGTTGCAGTCGTATTACCGCCAATGCTGCTGGCCGAAACCGTTACAGGGCCGGACACCGTCAGAGCGGGTACGGTCGCTTCAAGCTGTGTGTCGCTTATAATACGAAAGGTAGCGGGCGTACTACCAAATGATACAGCCGTTATATCCTTGAAGTTACGCCCGGTAATGGTCAGTTTGTCCCCTGTTATACCATCCAGAGTAAGCAGATTGGCGATAATGGGCGATTGGATAATTTTCAGCGTGTCCGTGCTGCTAGCCAGCAGCGTTTCAAATACGCTCACACGTACTAAACCCGACGTTGCCGTTGCCGGGATGATGGTGCGGATTTCGGTGTCTTTCACGGTCGTAGTTGCTTTATCGGTAACCAGCCCATTGATACTGACAAGGCCATCCGTCAGGTTTTGCCCTTTGATAACCAGTTCTGCACCGGGTCTGGCCTGCAAAGGGCTGATGCTGGTAATCTGGGGTGTTCCGGCTACGATGAACCGGTTTGAAACCACGCCCCCTGCCGTCTCGACCACCAGGGGAATAGGTCCACGGGGTAGTATGGCAGGAACGACGATGGTCAGTTTCTGGGCTGTACTGTCTTTTATCTCCGCGTTGACATCGTCGAACCGAACCCGTTTTACCTGATTCAGATAAGTACCGGTAATAATGACGAGTGACCCCTGAAGTCCGTTTGTGGGGCTAACGGCTGCCACAATGGGAACCGGTTGCTTAACCGTAAAGGGCCGCGGGTCAGAAACTCCTTCGTCCGTTTGAACACGAACCTGAGTCGGGCCGGGCTTACTACCCGGTACCGTTATACGAATCGTATTCTCGTCCTGGCTGGTAATGGCTGCGGTGGTAACCGATGTAGCTATTCCAAACGTTACCGTTGGGCTGGAACCGAACTGGTATCCTGTCAGGAGTAATGGCTCTCCTACAAACCCTTCTGAGGCCGATAGACCGGTTAATTCGGGCGGATTACGCTGAACGCGACAACTCGCTACGCCCAGCAATACAACAAACAAAAAGAAAAATGATATAATAGCCTTCATAGGGAGCAACGGGTGTTCCGGCCCGGCGCATAATTGGTAAAATTAGTCAATTTGCCGAACGAAAAACCATTTTCTATTAATGCCTGTTACAAGAAATGGGTAATGTACACGCAGTCGTAACGGGGTTTGACATCCCTTTATGACACCCATTATCCATTTCTCATTACTCTTATACGAATGAACTACCGCAGCCTGAAAGCATCAAAATTAGTACTTATCAATACCCTTGGCGAACTGAAAGCCGCTGATTACCAGCCCCGATCCATCAAACAGGAATTGCGTGACAATCTGATTGAGCGAATCAAAAATAAAGAAGACGTTTTTCCCGGTATCTGGGGTTATGAAGACACGGTTATCCCGGATGTAGAACGGGCTATTCTGTCAATGCACCACATCAACCTGCTGGGTTTGCGGGGACAGGCCAAAACGCGTATTGCCCGCCTGATGGTCAATTTGCTGGATGAATACATCCCCGTAGTGGCAGGGTCAGAACTGAACGATGACCCGCTGGAGCCACTTTCGCGCTTTGCCATCGATCTGATTGCCGAAAAAGGGGATCAAACGCCCATTACCTGGATGCACCGCAATGACCGCTACACCGAGAAACTCGCTACCCCCGATGTGTCGGTAGCGGATCTTATCGGAGATGTTGATCCGATCAAAGCGGCCACCCTCAAACTACCCTATTCGGATGAGCGTACGATTCACTTTGGTCTAATCCCTCGCTCACATCGCTGTATATTTGTTATCAACGAACTGCCCGATTTGCAGGCGCGTATTCAGGTTTCGCTGTTCAATATTTTACAGGAGGGCGACATCCAGATTCGAGGATTCAAGCTCCGCCTTCCGCTCGATATTCAGTTTGTATTTACGGCAAACCCCGAGGACTATACCAATCGGGGTAGCATCGTAACGCCTTTGAAAGACCGTATCGACTCGCAAATTGTAACGCACTACCCAAAATCAATCGAGATTGGGAAGAAGATTACCATGCAGGAGGCTGTTATCAAGAAGGAGCAAAAAAGCATGGTGAAGACCAACGAGCTAATCGCCGACTTGATTGAGCAAGTAGCCATCGAAGCCCGCGAAAGTGAGTACGTCGATTCGAAGAGTGGTGTTTCGGCCCGGATGACCATCTCGGCTTACGAGAACCTGCTCTCCTCCGCCGAACGCCGGACGCTGTTAAACGGCGAAAAAGAAACACACGTCCGCATTGCCGATCTGTACGGTGTGGTTCCCGCCATTTGTGGCAAAGTCGAACTGGTGTACGAGGGCGAGGTAGAGGGGCCGGTTATTGTGGCGCAGAACCTGATCGGGAAAGCCATCCGAAATCAGTTTTTGCATTACTTCCCGAATCCGGAGAAGGCCAAGAAAGATAAGCGCGGTAATGCATACCGGAAAGTGACCGACTGGTTTGGCGACGGGAATACGATGGATATTCTGAACGACCTGACCAACCGGGATTACGAAGCCCGACTACAGACGATTGATGGCCTGGATGATATTGTGGATCAGTTCCATCCGAAGCTGAGCAAATCTGAGAAGTTATTCATGATGGAGTTTGCCTTGCACGGATTAGCAGAACATTCGCTGGTAGGGAAAAAAGCGATGGATACCGGTTTATCGTTCAAAGACCTGCTTGGGTCCATGTTCAACCCAGATGCTGATTTTGGAGAAGAAGACGAGGAGGATGAAGACCGCTTCTAAATAGAACTGTCTAATCCAGATTTTTGGCGTTCGCATGGGTAAACAAAACTCATACGAACGCCTTTTTTTTGTTGCCTGATTAGGTTTCTCTCAGGCATAGTATTCAGTAAAAGGATTAGTAAATACTGGATCGCTGATAGACCGAAAATTTCCCAGTGACGCAGATGTTGGAACCTGTACATACCTGTCCGGTTAGGATAAAGACCACGACTGAGCGCATTAAAAAGAGCCAAAGCGACCCGAATTCGGGTCGCTTTGGCTCAATGAGAAATTTATCCATTGATTCCCTTTATTGGGAAACCAATTAGTTAATCCTTTACGAGACTAACCTTAATGAAAGCCCTGCTGAGTCAAATAAGCTTGATCGGCTTCGTCCCGAGGATGTACTCCCACAACGATACCGCCGTTCTTCAAACCTGATTCGTAAGTTTTCGCTGTTTCTTCCGGAATACCCGAATTTACTAAAGCACCGATCAAGCCACCGGCTAAGCCACCGGCTCCAGCTCCGGCTAAGCCAGCTGCCAACGGACCGGCAATGAGTAAACCCAGTCCAGGTAAAGCCAACGTCGTACCGATTGCGGCAATGGCGGCTGCTACTGCGCCCACCGTACCCCCAATAGCAGACCCTTTACCTGCTCCTTCCAGAGCTTTATCCGATAAGGCCGAATCATCGGAATCACTGGTATCGAAATGCCGTTTACGAGTCTCATCCGTCATGACGATGTTTACGTCGTCTTTCGAAAATCCATGCCCTAACAAGGCATCATAAGCAGACTCTGCTGCGTCACGATCGTTGAAGATAGCCGTCATCAAAGGGAATGATCCGGCCGATGAAGAGCGGTTCATGCCGCTGTTGTTTGGTTGACTAGTCATGAGAGTTATATGGTTTTGTTGTGTAAACCGACTACAAAGCTGGGTCGGTTACAAACCAACAGGCGACAGAAAACTTTGTTTAATAAATATGAGGGAGTGGTATCGGGGAGATACCTATTGGGCTCAACATAGGTACCGGTCGATTGGCTTTTGTAACATAGTTGTAGAATCTGAGTTGAGGTGGAAAATGCATCCACGTTCTTCTGTAAACTCATTACGTATGGGCAGTCTTCTGGATACTGTCGCTGCTGTGCCGATTATCAGTTGACTCTTAAGGTAATTAAGTGCCCTGGGTACTTGTGTTGCGAGTAGTGGTCTGATTTACATACGCTTAGTGATTGCTGTCATTACCCGTATTTTTTGGTTGATTTAAGGCTAAAGTGCACAGGCGGTTGCATTGGTCCTCATGCACAGAAAACGCCTGGCTCAGTTCCAATCTGAAAATACCCCGCACCAACTAGGCAAAACTACCCGGAACAGAATCAGAATCAGTCCCGCCAGTAGAGACCACTGAGTCAGATTATTTTTTTTTGAGAATTTTTTACGGGTGTAAAAGCTTAGGGTTCATGAAGCGCGGTTCTGTTGAATAAACGTTCACGACGTTTTTTTTGAAACAGTAGCACTCAGGCAGGTAAGCTTATCAATTGATGGGCAAGCGCTGTTAGTGTTTCGCCTTGCAGGTCGGGCGGGGACGAGAGCGGGTAAAGTGCCTGCCCTTTACGGTGTATAAATGCCGTTTTCATGCCTATGTGTGCTGCTCCGGCAATATCCCAGCCGTGGGCTGCAATAAGCATCGTGTGATCAGGGGGGAGGTTCAGCTTATGCAGCACATGACCGTACGTGTCGGGGTGTGGTTTGAAGCGTTTTATGGCATTTACAGTCCAGGTTTCTTCGAAGAAGCGGTCCAGCCCGGTTGCCTCCAGTTGCTTTTTCAGGGTTTCGTCGGGGGAGTTGGTGAGGGTGAACAGCCGAAACCCAGCCTCTTTCAACAGGGACAGACCCGGTTCAACATCCGGATGAGGGTCAACCTGAAGCATCGTCTGTAAAAGTGTCTTTTTCTCTTCTGTCGGCAGCGTGTGTCCGAAAAACTCCTCCGTCATGGATAAAACAGCCTCGCCAATCTGCTTGAAATCATGAAACTGTCCGGTCAGGGTATCTACCAGCGAATACTGCAACAACAGTTGAAACCAGTACTTGAAGGCATAGTCGTTTTGGAAGGCCTGGTTGAAGGCGTCCTGAACCTTGCTTAAATCCAACAGGGTTTCGTTGACGTCAAAAATGAGGGCCTTGGGGCGGGTTGTCAGTTTCATATACGCACGAAGTGTTTGGCTAATTAACCGGGAAACCGGAAAATTGATTAAGAAGCTGTTTTCGGCCGGAGAAAGTACCCACAGATTTTTCGATAGAGAATTTTGGCTGGTCAATCGGCTCATTTTGGGTTAGGTGAGCCTGAAAACTGTCAGGACTTAAACACTATGGGATGAAGTTCAGTTGTTTTTGTTTCGCTCTTGACGTATATGGAAACCAAGTACATAAACAACAGTTTTTCGGCCAGCCGCCCGGAAACAGCCCCCATTGCCGAGTCGATAAATGAACTTCCCCGAGCGGTTCTTCGGCCAAATACCTATATGCTGCTTGACGGAGAATGGCGGTTTATGATTGATCCTGACGATAAGGGGTTACTTGAACGATGGTACGTTGGCCATTCATTTACCGAAACGGCGCACTGGCCTGGCTCTATTGAAGC
This sequence comes from Cytophagales bacterium, assembly GCA_038236215.1. Lineage (GTDB taxonomy): Bacteria > Bacteroidota > Bacteroidia > Cytophagales > Spirosomataceae > Spirosoma. The sequence goes on from JBBSTD010000110.1 coordinate 10,387, forward strand.
GCACATGGCTCAGGCTAAAGGACAGGCAGCACCCATCGGCTGGCAGGACAAAATAGTTGCCTGGTACGAAAGGGAATTCTCCCTTCCCGAGCGCAGTGAACCCATCTCCCGCTCCATCATTCAGCTCACGTTTGGTGCCTGCGGTTACGACACCCGCGTATGGCTCAATGGTCATCCACTCTGCACCATTGAAGATGAAGAAGTTCATTTGGGTGAGTACACATCCTTTTCTTATGAATTGCCCGAAGACTATCTACACGCTCAGAACCGGCTTACTGTTCGAATTGCTGACACGATGGATGCCGAAATTCCACGGGGAAAACAGGAATCCCACGTTTATAAACGCGGTGGAATCTGGTATCAGACCTATTCGGGAGCGGTGCGCAGCGTTTGGCTCGAATCAGTGGAGCGAAATCGACTGCGTTCGCGGGTTGGTGTCGTCAGTGTGGTAGAAGACCGGCTTGTTCGATTTAGTGTAACTACCCGCATCCATGACCCCGGCGACTATATACTGCGACTACAGGCTTTCGATCATCATGGAAACGAACTACTGGCAACATCCGATTACCCACTCCGACTGGAAGCCGGGCAAAAGCAGCAACGCGTTGTACTCAACATAGACCGTGCTGATCTATGGTCGCCCGAAACACCAACGCGCTACAAGCTCATTGCGCAACTCATCGACTCCGAAGGCTATGTGGCCGAGATTGAAACGCAATTTGGTCTGCGAAAAATTGAAGCCAGGGGACGGTATATCTATTTGAACAACAAGTCTGTTTACCTCGACGGTATTCTGTACCAGCCGGGGGCAGCTTCCTACGAGGAAATGCAGCGACACATGCAGGCCATGAAAGAGCTGGGTTGCAACCTGGTGCGTGTTCACATTGCCGGGGTTGATCCACGCATCTACAATCTGGCTGATAAACTGGGACTCCTGCTCTGGGTAGAGGTTCCGAGTCCGCACAGTTCAACGGCTCGAAGTCGCCAGAACCACCGCGCCGAACTTTTGCGCATGGTGGCATTGATTAGCTCCCATCCATCCGTTGTGATTTGGAGTCTGTATAATGAAGACTGGGGCGCACAAGACATAGCAACGAATCCAGAAACAAGACAGTACATCATGGACATGTACCACTATATGCAAATTGCCTATCCGCAGTATCTAGTGGTCGATAACGATGGATGGCAGCATATTTCGTGGGAGGGTCGTCTAAAATCGGATCTACTCACCGCTCACCTCTACACACCAGACCTGAACCATTGGCGTGAACTCCTCCAACAACTGGAGGAGGGTGAACTGGCGAAAGTAGCCGCTTATCCCCTGGTTGTTGGCGACCCGTTTTTTTACCGGGGACAGGTACCGTTGATCGTTAGTGAATGGGGTGGTTTCGGCTTCGCCAACTACGGTGGGCCGGCTGAAGCTGAAGGGCGGGCTGAGCGTATCCGACTTTTCAAACGTGAACTGCGACGGGATTCTATCGCCGGCGATATCTACACCCAGGCAACCAATATTGAAGAGGAACGTAACGGGCTTATTGACCCGCAAACAGGTGAACTTACCGTACCGGCGGGCTTACTGAACTCCAGAGATATTGACAGAGTCGTTTAGGCGTTTACGGATTTTGCAAAAGGTGAAGGCTCTCCAGTTTCCGGGATAGTAGTTCCATTTTCTCACTTTAACTCGACACCGTTAATCAACTGAAGCTACGCACCTAAACCAAGCGGACAAATTAGCTGTGAGCAAACGAACAGCACGCCCCGCTTGATCTCTACACCGACTACTTACAGTGGCTTATTGATGCGATTATTCTATCACCGGTGCTTATGACCTTGGCATATCAGAAGCTATTTGCCTGAACGACCACGATTAAAACGGTGTCAAATTATACTGGGACTGGCCACGAGAGCAATGGCCGCACAAAGCAGACGGGTCTATTGAGATGTACACCCATGCGCTGGATCTGGAGGGGTTGATAAGGGAGATAAAGTGAAGTTTAGTAAGTTGCAGTAGGAGACCAAACAATTGAGCTTGGTTTAATTTCCTTTTCCTATCCCCGATGACCATTATTGACTACCACCGAGATGTTTTCGATTTCCTGGAAACATACCGCACCGAGCACCCCGAAGCAAACCTAACCTATCTACTTAGGCAAAACAATAAAGTCGGGCGACCCAGAAATGTATACCTGTTTTCGGGCAGCGATAAATACATCTCAATTGGTCTTTACCTGCCTGCCAGTAGCAATAGTAAAACCCGGACTATCGCATTTTGTATCGACTACAATGCCGCGACTGCTACGATTAAGAGTAGTAGACTAATACTTGTATTTGACGATGCTAATCTTTCGGATCAACAGCCTGTTTACGAGAAGATTATTCAAAAAATTGGGATTGATCAGTTCGTTGAATTTCGAAGCAAGCGGTACGAATTGATTTATAAAGACCCTGATTGGAAGAATAATCTACTTACCTACCTGACCCTACACAAGCCAATCATTGATGAGGTTATTCGGCAGGCTGGCGCTTTCGAAACATTTCATGTTCCTGAAAAGAATCTGGAAGAGGCTATCGAGGCCGCTAATCAGCCAGTAGTAGAAGAACAATTAGTAGCCGATGTGAACTACTGGGTCTTTCAGGGGAGCCCAGCCCAATTCCACATTGTGAAGTCACTGGAAGATAACGCGCTACAGACCTGGCGTGTATCCGCCCACGCGGAACGAATTAAGCTGGGCGATATGGTCATTCTTTGGGTAACGGGCGCCCAGGCTGGCTGCTACGCTCTCCTGAAAGTTACTTCCGACGTATACAATGGACCCGACGAACCGGGCGAGCAGCAGTACCAACTAACAGGATTTGCGGGAGAATCGACCCAACGGGTAAAAATAGAGATACTGCTGAACCTGTGGAATCAACCCGTTATGAAAGAAGAATTGCAAAACTTGCCCGCTTTCTCTGGGTTCAAAGGAGGAAATCAGGGGACAAATTTTACTGCTACCCAAGAGCAGTTTGAAACTATAGAGCGATTATCAGAACTTGGCAAACTTCAGGGAAGTCGTCGATACTGGAAGTATTCTCCTGGTCGGCAGGCTGTCCATTGGGAAGAAGATTTTCGGGAGAAAATCATAACGATTGACTTCTCCAACTACAATACTGGTCCGTTGGACCGGTATTCCGATCAGGTTAATCTGGATGCTCACCTTGGTAAGGTAGGAAATGCGTCTAACGAGACTTGGAATATGATTCTCTTCAAGGACGCAATTATTGGAGATGTTGTTTTCGCTAACCGGGGCAGAAATTCTGTAGTTGGGATTGGTGTCGTTTCTGGCCCATATCAATATCGGGATAATGCCCCCTATAATCGCCATTATCGGGCGGTAAACTGGCTAACAGACAAACTCTGGAAATACACTCCAAATCTGTTTCCCGGCAAGGAGAACCTGTTTCGGATCGATACATTTTCACCTACTCTCGCTGGTCCACAAATTATCCAGGCATACCTCAATCAGTATCCAGAATACCAACCCGTTTTTGAGCGATATGGTCTGTTGAAACCTACGACCTCCGAAGCCACCCCGATGCTCCAGTTCGATAACCGATATCCCAAAAATATCATTCTGTACGGCCCTCCGGGTACGGGTAAAACCTACGGAACTGTCGATCTGGCGGTGGACATTATTGATGGACAAACCAATACTAAGCATACGGTTAATAAAGCCCGGTTCGACCAACTCCGGAAGGAGGGCCAGATCGAGTTCGTGACCTTCCACCAGAATTACACGTACGAAGACTTCGTAATGGGTCTCAAACCGGACGTGACAGCTGGGAATCTGAAGTTTGAACAGCGGGAGGGAATTTTTTATAAGATAGCTAAACGCGCTCGAAAAAACTTTGAGACTAGTTTAATACAAAAGCCAGTGGCTAGTATTCTTGATTTTAATAAAGCTTTTAACAAGTTTGTTAAACCAGTTAAGGATGGGTCGGAATTGCTAATTATGACGGAGGCCGGTGATGAGTTTCACATTACTGATTACCAAGAAAAATACAGAGCCATCTGGGTTAGACCACTATCTAAGAAAGAACGGAAATACATTTCTGTTCAAACAATCAGTGAGATATACAGGGGTATAAAGGATATAGATGATGAGGGCCCCATTTATAAGGCTATTGTACAACTAATAGGGCAACCTACAATTGATGAGAGCGAATGGGAACCAACCAAACTCGAAAATTACGTCCTGATCATCGACGAGATCAACCGGGCGAATATGTCCCGGGTGTTCGGGGAATTGATTACGCTGCTGGAAGCGGATAAACGGTTGGGGGAAGATAATGAACTGACCGTCACGCTACCCTCAGGAGAACCCTTCTCTGTTCCGCCTAACCTCTACCTAATTGGCACGATGAACACCGCGGATAAGTCACTGGCTCTACTGGATATCGCCCTGCGCCGACGGTTTGAGTTTATCTACAAGAAGCCAGACGCCAGTTTACTGGAACTGGCTGTAGAGCCGATCCTGAACAACCTGAACAGGGCCATCCGGGGCCAGCATAAATCCGCTGATTTTCTGGTTGGTCACGCTTACTTTATCGGGAAGGATTTGGACCAGCTACCGGGTATATTTAACAACCGGGTTATTCCACTCCTGATGGAATACTTCAACGGAAATGCTAAAACCGTTATCGGGGTTCTGGAAAAAGCGGGCGTTACAGCCGTACAGGATGACATAACCGACCAGATAACTGTTAGTCATGTGGGATGAACCGTTCAACCTAATCGAACTGATAGAACACCAGGTTAAGCTGGTACCAACATCGTTAGTCCCCAGGATCAAAGACCTGGAAGACTATCTGGATACGGTCTGGAAAAATCGTCCTCTGTTGTATGAAGAAGACCCTGAACAGATTCCTACGCGACAGCGCTATTTACGCTTCGAACTGGTACATGGGAAACTAACCATGCGGGCGGGCCAGTACGTCGGGTTTATTCAATTCGAAGGCTATACCATTCAAATCCTGCCAAAGCTGTTCGATCACGGACAAGCCGATAAAGCCTTTCACCATTTGCTCTGGTGGCTCGATTACGGCCAACGACTCAATTTTCCTATCGCTGATCTGGTAAGCGGGTCAGACCCAATCGAAAGCTTCCCCGAAGCCCTGATCCTCTATTTTGCCCGTTTCACCGAATCGTTAATCAGTTCACAACCGTATCACCAGTATCAGGAAGTAACCGAAGTCATGTCGTACGTACGGGGTCGGTTGAATACCCAGGAATACGTCAACACCAGTTTGAGCCGGGGGAACTGGCATCAGCTCGTTTGCGACTACGAACCTTTTCTCTTCAATAACCGGCTTAACCAAATTATAAAGTACGTCACCCGGTTCCTATTAGACCATTGTAGACAGCCCGAGAGCCGTCGCGAACTTGGGCGAATTCTATTCATTCTGGATGAGGTTGATGACCTTATCTGTACGGTAGAAGATTGCGATAGGGTTCAATTGAACCGGTTTTTTCAGGAATACGAATCCTGTCTAGCTATGTGTCGGTTTTTCCTGAGCAATCAATACCTGAATCGTCAAAATGACCAGCAACGTCATTTCTGTTTTCTGGTCCCAATGGACGCCGTGTACGAAGACTTTATTACCGGCGTTGTCAAAACATACTTCGGTCACCAGTTCCATCTACGACCTCAGGCCACGGATTGGCTTACCGAAGAACGGATCTTTCAGATTCAGAATGATCTATTCCTGACGGATAGGCGTACAAAAGAAACAATAGTAGCCGACACCAAGTACAAAGTCCGTAAAGTTGAACCGGGGGACAAAAAGGCCGGAATTAGCCAGACAGATCTATACCAAATGGTCAGTTATGGTCTACGCAGGAATACCCGTCGTATCCTTCTGCTGTATCCTGTAAAATACGGTCAGCCACCCACCAGCCCCGTAACGTTTACTGTTAATTCCGCCATGATGGGAAATCAGCCAATCCGAATCCTGGCTACAGACCTGACTGTTACCGGAGACGTAACAAGTCAGCAGGAATTTACTCAGCTTATGATTGAAGAAACGCTTGTACCCCAGCTTGCCAAAGCCTTCAAACAACTAGAAAACCCCGTTGAGGAAGAATAGCGATTAATCAGAGTAGCAATTCGAAGAGCGAATACCCTGTGTAAACCGGCTAAAAAAAAGAGAGCTACATCGCTGTAACTCTCTCTAAATCATTGTCGGGAAGGCGGGATTCGAACCCACGACCTCTTGCACCCCATGCAAGCACGCTACCGGACTGCGCTACATCCCGAATCGGTTTGTAAAAGTAGCGAAGTATCGGTAATTGTCAAAAGATTTAGCGTGATAAAGTGGCGGTCAACCGCGTTTCGGATTTAGGGCGTTGTCGATGCGCGCTAGTACATCGCTTAAGTGATACCGGCTCATCTTGTCCGTTTGTCGGGGAATAGCTACTTTGATACTACTTCGTAGGCTAACCAATTGAGCAAGTACTTCCGACATGATGTCGGATTTGCGAATGTCGGCAATGGGACCGGCATTGTACCGGAAACCGTTGCCCGAGAAACCTGCGGCAGGCGCAATGGGCGGAGTTGGCGTTAACATCGACATTAGCTTCTCCGCGTATACTTTTTGAAGATTCCGGCGATATATATCAATGGAATGCCCCGCTTTTAATTCACGCCAGATCGACGATTGAAGGTCGGTCATGAACTCATCCAGGCTATATGACTTAGCCGGACGGCTACTATTTTCAATTAAACGCGACAGGCGGCCAATATCAAGCAGGCTATTCAGCGTGGTTTCCTGTAACGTTCGCAGGTAATCAACGCCCTGGTCAGGCCGGACAAGCTGCATGATTTTAGGGTCCAGCAGCCAGGTTGGTGTTTGGAATAATTGCTGATTCAGGAAGGTGACCGCGCTTTTTTGTAACGCATGGGGCGTTGGTTCATAAACGATACCCAACTGGTCGTAGGTGCGTGGGGTTTCATAAACACCCCCAACGTACTTTGTTACGTGGCCCATGTACCGTCGGTATTGACCGGCAATCTCCCCATACATTTCCCGTAGCTTATCGTAGTCTTCGGCTTCTTCGCCCGTCCATTTGGTAAGATTGGGTAAAATTCGCTTCAGGTTTTTAATGCCATACGCACTGGCAATCATGGCATTATCACCCAGGTCTTCACTTTGTGAACGGGGGTCGAGTGGGTTCGTTTCAGTACCAAACCAATAGCGTGGGTCACCAGCGTGTTTTTTTACCCACTCATTCAAAACCATTTTGTCTGCTTCGGGTGTAGGGGTATCGTAAATGGGCTTATAGCCCCACTCAATAGCCCACATGTCGTAGGTGCCAATACGCGGAAAGAGGTCTGTGATGCCGTCTTCAGGCTGTGCCACATAGTTGAAACGGGCGTAGTCCATAATGGAAGCGGTGTGGCCGTACTGTTTGATAAATTCCTTGTCGCGCAACTTCTCCACGGGCGTTGCATGGCTCGAACCGAAGTTGTGGCGCAGTCCGAGGGTGTGACCTACTTCGTGCGACGATACAAACCGAACTAGTTGGCTCATCAATTCGTCGTCAAATTTTGGTTTGCGTGCCCGAACATCGACGGCAGCTCCCTGCACCATGTACCACTTCCGGAGTAGGTTCATTACGTTGTGGTACCAGCCAATGTGGCTTTCGATAATTTCACCGGAGCGTGGGTCATGAACATTAGGGCCATACGCATTCTCAATATCCGATGCGAAATAGCGAATCACCGAATACCGGGCGTCTTCCAGACTTAGCGTTGTATCCTTACTATCCCAGTCTTTAGCCATGATTGCATTTTTCCAGCCTGCTTTCTCAAAGGCAACCTGCCAGTCACTCACGCCAAGTTTCAGGGATTTACGCCATTTAAGGGGTGTTGCCGGATCGATGTAATAGACGATAGGCTTGCGGGGTTCAATGAGTTCGCCCGCTTTTTGACGTTGTGCATCGGCTGCATTTTTGGGTTCCAGTTTCCAGTGTACGGCAAAGGTTTCATCCTCTGTTCGCTGTGAGGCATCATTATAGACCGTGTAACCATTGGCGAAATAGCCAACCCGACTGTCGAACAGCCGTTTCCGCATGGGCGTGCGCGGTAACAGAATCATAGAGGTGTTGATCTCCATCGTTACCGCACCCGCTTCGTTACCAACGGGTAGCGCTACAGTAGGTAATGGCGATGGCACCGGCGACGGGACAACCGGTGTTGTGTTGACGGTGAAGGTTTTTGTTACCATCACTTCCGTATTGATTGGATACGATTTAATACGTTGCACAAATGACCGCTCTGGTGCTAGGGCCGTTAGTCGATAACGAAATTTGGTCACCGGATTGATGGATACAACCTGATTGTCTCCCTTGAAAAAATCCGTTACCTCAATCACCGACGAGAGCACGCTGTCTTTCCGAAGGGCTCTTATGTCGAAAACGGCAGCTATGGGCTCGACATTGGAATTACGAACGGCCTGCGAAATGGGTAGCGTGTCGCTTCCGACGTTGATGTAGCTCACAACCCGTAAGAGCAGTTTCTTTTCGGGGCCACGCTCCCAGCGCAACACCTGTCGGTTGGCTAATTCACCGCCGTAGCCTGCTCCGGTTGGCGCTTTGGCAATCCGGGTGATGGCCATAAACTCCCGGCCCAACAATGTATCTGGAATTTCGAGATAGTATTTTTCGTCGATGCGGTGAGCTGTAAATAATCCTTTGCTGGTTTGTGCCGCTGCCGTAATTACTTCGCGGTAGGGCTTAATGGGTACTTTGGGGGCTGCAACAACGGTTGTTGCCGTGGGCGTCGCTGTAGCCGTTATGGGTAGCGTCATTGTTGGCGACGTTGGCGAGGTAGGTTTTGGGGTTTGTGCCCGTACCCCTAACTGAACGGTAAGCCCGAGCAGTGTTAGAAGTGCAAAAAATAGTGTAGAAATTTTCATTTGATTCAGTAGGTGAATGTTGGTGGATTAAGTTTGAAGCCATAAAAAAACGGTCTTTAACCAATCGTCAAAGACCGTTTTCGTGAACGGTATCCGTGTTTAGAACCGCTTAATTCTTGCCGCTTCCCTGCGTGGCTGGGGGCGGTGTAGGGCGTTTCTGTTGCTGCATGGGGTTCTGGCCCTGTCCTCCGCGCTGCTGCTGTTTGAACAACTGGAAGCGGGTTGGCTCGGCAACGCGTGGGAATGAGTTGTTCTCCGTATCAGTATCCGCTATCTCCTGAAATGGGTCGAGCGTCCACTGCTTCACCTTTTTGTTCGTGGCAATCACTTTCTTGATCGACACGTCGTTGAAGCGCCAGATTTCGGCCGGGAAACGAGCAACTGAATCCGTGCCATCTTCAAACTCCATCCGTATGATGACCGGCATCGGCAAACCTCCCTTGTTTTTCAGTGCCAGCGTGTAGAAGTTTTGTTTGTCAGCCGCTTCAATTGCCTTCCGTTCATCGTCGCTCAGCGAAGCCAGATAATCCTGGTATTTCTTTTTATCCGCGTCCGTGACTGCGTAGGGATCGTAGCTGTTGTAGAAATCCTTCATGGTCGAATCTTTAGCCACTACGGTTTCGGCCTGAGTAGCCGAATCGCGCTGTTTGCTAACGGTACCGGCTTTGCGCTTGGCTTCGGCACGGGCGGCCGCTTTCGTTATTTCCGGGTTGCCCGAATCGACCTGGAACCAATCGACTTCCACCAAATCCTGGTCGACCGGCTCAACCCCGTAGAACCAGCCCTTCCAGAACCAGTCCAAGTCAACGCCCGAGGCATCTTCCATTGTCCGGAAAAAGTCGGCGGGTTCGGGTGATTTGAAGGCCCACCGACGGGCGTATTCTTTAAAGGCGTAATCGAATAACTCCCGGCCCATCACCGTTTCGCGCAGAATATTCAGCGC